>JABURR010000059.1 GCA_014762635.1 Paracoccaceae bacterium | reverse complement strand
CGGGTAAGGGCTGGTCTGTGAAAATAACGTCCACTTCAGAAATCGAAGCAATTCGTGGTCTGCCCCCCCCGTCCTGTCGCAAGCCAGGTTCTGCAGACATGACCCTTTGGAATGGCTCATCACCCGATCAAGAAGTGAATCGTTAGCCCAGATCCCAGCAGTGCGATGGCGGTCCGCATGAGGCGTTCCGGGATTTTCCCGATGACCTTCGCCCCAGCATACCCTCCGATGAGTCCCCCAAGCAACACCGTGATAGCAGCCGGCCATACAACCAGTCCCGAGAAAGACAATGGCACCACGGCAGCGGTGTTGGCTGCGACCGCAAGCAGGTTCTTCTTGGCATTCGCACCGTGTATCCCCATCCCGCTCACCAACAGGACGCTTGCCAGGAACATGAAGCCAAGTCCGGCGCCGAAGTACCCTGCATAGAGGCCGCAACCGAAGTAGAATACTCTTTCCAGCCATCGGCGTTCACCCGCAAGGTTCAATTTCTCACTCCATTTTGTGATCAGATCACCGAGAAGTATCGCACTGACAGCAAGAATCAGGAGAAATGGGACCAGCACCAGAAACGTTCCTTCACCAAGAAAGATCAGCGCTAGGGCCCCAATTGTACCGCCGACCATCGCCACGAGCGCATCAAGGACCAGGCTTGCGGGAGCCGAGCCAAGTGATCCGCGGAATATGAGCACTCCGGGCAGTTGCGCGGGCCACAGTGCGATCGTACCCGTCGCATTGGCGGCCAGAGGTGGAAGTCCTGCCGCCAACAGCAGGGGAAACACGAACAGCTTCGCGCCACCGGCGGCCACGTTTACGGCGCCGCCGACAAATCCGGCCACGAAAAATAGCAGAAGGTCTGCCATCAGCTCCTCTGACCGGGGGTCATTTCGTCAGACAGGATCTGCGTGGTCGTCGCGAAATGCTCGGTGATCTGCGCGCGGGCGGTTTCCACGTCCCGGTCCAAGACGGCTTCTTTGATTAGACGGTGCTCTTTCGCTAGGTCACGCTCAGATCGTCGCAGGTCGACGGACGCGCGTCGGTAACGTTCGCACTGATCGTGCAAGCGCGCCCGCACCTTCAAAAGCCAGCGCGAACCGCAGGCCGACACAGTGGCTAGATGAAACGCCGTGTTCGCCGCTTCCCATGTGTCCAGTGCGGATTCACTGTCGCGCAGAAGGGCCGCATCCTGTTTTTCCAATCGGTAGGCGGCGGCGACGACACCGGCCTCCCAGTCGTCGTCTCCGAGTTCGATTGATAATGTGACGGCCTCTTTCTCGACGGCCGTGCGCGCCACGTTCAGATCGTAAAATTCGGCGATGTCCAGCGGGGCAACGGCAAATCCCCGGTTTCCCCGCGATAGGACCAGCCCGTCCGCCCAGAGCCTTTGCAGCGCCTCCCGCAACGGTGTCGGCCCGACATCGTAGAGCCGGGAAAGCCGTTCGATTCGCAGTCGCTCTTCGGCGGGACGTTTGCCCGAGATGATGTCCGATCGCAAACGACTATACGCCGACTCAGCCAAGGTCTGAGCAGCCGGTTCCCCGTTAATATCCTGTAAATACATTATTTTCCGAGTTTCGTCCATTTTCATGCGGCCATCATTGCCATGAATGTTTGCTCAGAAGCATCGTATTGACAAGTTGATTTCAGATGTGTTTCGTTATTTTATCGATAAAAATATAAACTGGCGACAGAATGAAACTGATCACATTCGAACATGAAGGCCGACTGAAGGCAGGCTATCTGGACGGGAAGACCGCAGTGATTTGCGACGATGGACCCCGCGCAAACGAAGCTGTTCTTGACTACATCCGCGGCGGAGGAACTGGAGACTGGCCAGAAAAGGCACGGGTCGCTTTGGCGGATGTTCATTTGAAGGCTCCTGTCCCAGAACCGTTGCGTGACATCATTTGCGTCGGCAAAAACTATCACGCCCACGCGGCTGAATTCTTTGGATCCGGATTTGATTCCGGCGCCATGGAGGAAGTGCCCAGCAACCCCGTTGTCTTTTCCAAGGCCATGACTTCGGTAGTCGGCCCCGGCGATGACGTTCTGGCTTCGCTCGATCCGACCAGATCTGTCGACTACGAAGGCGAATTGGGTGTCATCATAGGAAAGACCGCGCGGCGGGTCTCGAAGGCGGACGCATATGATTATGTCTTCGGCTACGTCATCGTAAACGATGTAACGTCCCGCGAACTTCAGAAAAAACACAACCAGTGGCTCATCGGTAAAGGCGTCGACACGTTTTGCCCGATGGGCCCGTGGATCGCGACGGCCGATGAAATAACCGACGTTGATGCAATGGAATTGGAGACGAAGATCAACGGAGAGTCCCGGCAAAAAGCCACTGTTCGGGACATGGTTTTCGACATCCCCACATTGATCGAAACGCTCACGGCAACTGGTACACTTCTGCCGGGTGACATTATCGCGACCGGCACACCAGCGGGCGTCGGAATCGGCTTCAAGCCGCCAAAATATGTACAAAAGGGAGACGTCATGGCCGTGTCCATCACCGGCCTCGGCACACTGGAAAATACCGTGGGATAGTATCCCGATTGCATGCGATAATGGGAGGATTCTTCATGCAGCGACTAACATTGGCCATCGCGGCCGCGATGACGGTGGGCACACTCGCCCCCGCCGCCGCACAGGACATGTTTGCCGGCAAGACTATCGAGGTGGTCGTGCCCTTCGGCGAGGGTGGCGCTACGTTCGTTTCCGCCAAGTTCCTCGAACCTTATTTCGAGAAGCATCTGCCCGGAAACCCCGAGATCGACCTGGTCTCGCGTCCGGGCGGCGGGTCGATCCTCGGCGCCAATTGGTTCGAGCAGAATGCCAAATCTGACGGCACTACGATCCTCTTCACGACGTCGTCGACGGCAAATCCGTTCGTTCTCGGACAGGAAGGTGTCGAGTACCGGCTCGCGGATTATCGCGTCGCCTACAGCCATCCATTCAGTGCGGTGGCCTATGTCTCGCCCGACACCGGCGTGACAAGCGCCGCAGACATCAAGGGCGCGGACACTCCGCTCATCTACGGTGGCATTGCTGCCGCGGCCTCGGACCTGCCAGGTCTTCTGTCCTTCGAGGTGCTCGATCTCGATGTGCGCTCGGTTCTTGGCTTCAACGGCCGTGGACCAGTACGCTTGGCCTTTGAGCAGGGCGAACTCAACCTCGACTACCAGTTCACGCCCGTCTATCTGACGCAGGTCGTGCCGTCCGTCGAGGAAGGTCGTGCCGTCCCGCTCTGGACGGGTGGTGCGATGGAGAATGGTGTTCTCAAGGCCCGCGACCCGATCGCGCCTGAGTTGCCGTCGGTTTACGAGGTCTACGAGCAGATGAACGGTACGGCGCCGTCGGGCATTGAGTGGGAAGCCTTCCAGGGTGTCGCCTCGGTGACCTATGCCTACGGGTTGACGGGCTACATGCACCCAGACACGCCTCAAGAGGTACTCGACGCCTTCGCTGCGGCAGTCGCGGCGATCAACGCCGACCCCGAGTTTCAAGCCGAAAGCCAGAAAGTCACTAACGGCGCGCGACTCAATGCCGGCCCCGACACTGAAGCCGCGATCAAGGCTGCCCTGTCGCCCAGCGACGAGGTCAAGACCTACCTGCGCGACTTGCTTTCGACAAAGTACGGCGTGAACTTCTAAGGCGCCTCTGACCGGGTTCGGCATCGCCGAACCCGGCCCCCTCTCGCCGCCGGACACCCAAATGCTTGAAAATGCCCTGACAGCGCTTGATGCGCTTTTCGACCCCATCAGACTCGCCGCGCTGTTTGTGGGGATGATCGTGGGAATGGTGTTCGGAATGCTGCCGGGGCTCGGTGGGGTCGCTGCGGTCTCCATCCTTCTGCCCTTTGTTTTCTATCTCGACGACTATTCCGGCCTGGCCATGCTGCTCGGCGCGATTTCTGTAGTCTACACCTCAGACACGATCACCTCTGTCCTGCTCGGCGCTCCGGGTTCGCCTGCGTCCGCGCCGACGGCGATCGAGGGCCATGCGCTTGCCAAGAAGGGGGAAGCCGCCCGCGCACTCGGCGTCGGATTCCTAGCTTCGATGGTGGGCGGCCTAATGGGGGCCGCAATCCTGTTCTTCGCCATCCCGATCGCCGGGCCGATCGTCCTGATGCTGTCGACGCCCGAGCTGTTCATGTTTGCCCTCGTGGGCCTCTTCTTTGCCTCATCAATGGTCGGAAAGGATCTGGCCAAAGGCTTGGCGGCGGCCTGTCTCGGTGTTCTCCTCGGGGTCGTTGGCCCCGCACAAGCTGCTGCTGACTTTCGCTATACCTTTGGGCAGGTCTACCTTCTGGACGGTTTCTCTCTGACCATCGTGGCGCTGGGCCTTTTCGGCGTAGCCGAGGCGATCTCGATGCTCGCTGCCGGTGGTGGCATCAGCCACAAGCCGATGACCGTGTCCAATTGGGGAGCCGGATTCCAGGACTTCTGGAATGCGAAATGGCTGGTGGTGCGCGCCTCTGTCATCGGTGTCTTCGGCGGCTTTGTCCCGGCGGTTGGCGCCTCGGCATCCACCTGGGTCGCCTATGGCCACGCGATGCGTTCCACCAAGGACAAATCCAAGTTCGGCAAGGGCGAGATCCGGGGCATCGCCGCCTCCGAGGGCGCGAACAATGCGACCGTCATCTCCGATCTCGTGCCTACTCTGCTCTTTAGCGTGCCCGGCGGCCCGGCGGCCGCGATCTTCCTCGGAGCACTTTTCTCCTTCGGCTACTATCCTGGTCCGCGGATGATCACACAGAACCCCGACCTGATGTTCCTGATCGTCTGGTCGGTGGCCCTAACCTCCATCGTCGGGGCGGCGCTCTGCTTTGCCGTGGCCCCTCTACTCGCCCGCCTGACAAGCATCCCTTTCGCGATAATCGCCACACCGCTGATCCTCATCATGATCGTTGGCGCCTACCAGTCGACTTCAACCATGGGGGACATCTTCATGCTCTTCATGCTGGGAACGCTGGGCTGGCTCATGAAGCACGGCGGCTGGCCTAGGGCACCCGCGCTTGTGGGGTTCGTCCTGTCGGGGCCCATGGAACAGTATTTCTGGCTCACCAACCAGATCCACGGCTGGTCTTGGCTGACCCGGCCTGGCGTTCTGATCATCGCGTCCTTCATCGTGATCCCCATGGTGATCAACCTCGTCAAGTGGGTCCGCGATCGCAAAGCGACCACCGCTGTAGCGGAGAGGCACCACAACGACGAAGAGGCGATATCGCCTGTCGACGAGGCCGGCCGCGGTGCGGCACTCGTCCTCGCGGGTATTGCCTTGGTGATGTTCCTCTACGCCACTTGGGAGATGTTCTCCTTCAACCCGGCCTCGCGCCTGATGCCCGCACTGGCCATCGTGCCGGGCCTGCCGCTGGCGCTCTGGCTTGTGGTGCGCGGGATCCGCGAATACCGAAACGACTTCAGGCAAGACATCGGCGAACTTTGGATTCTTGGCGTCTTCATCGTCTACACCATCGCGGTCTGGGCGGTCGGCATCAGCATTCCCACGATCATCCTGATCGCCTGGATGCTGCTGACCCGCGCGCGGATGCGGTGGTGGACCACCCTGATCTACGGAGCCGCCGTCTTCGCGACAGTGCGCATCCTCTTCGATCTCCTGCGCGGCGATGCCCCCGTAGGAGCCCTCCTGGCCTTCAGTTAAAAGAGACCCCCATGTCAGACATGATCGATCCCGACATCATTGAACCCAGCATCGACCCAACGACTAGGAAGATCGGTGTGCGCCACGTCAAAGCAACGAACGCCGCCGGCACCCGGACCAAGATCCAGGTGCGGGATTTTGATCCGGTCTACACCGACGAGCCCGCATCTCTTGGGGGCACCAACTCCGCGCCAAGTCCACTAGAGACGGTGCTAATCGCCCTGGTCGGATGCGATGGCGTTATCATCAACGGCGTCGCGTCCGCGATGAAGTTCGATTATGCAGGCGTTGACTTCGCTTGCGAAAGCCAGATCGACGTGCGCGGCCCGAAGGGCGTGCCCGGTATCCGCCCTTACTTCGAAAGCGGTGCACTCGAGATCACGGTATATACAGACGAGTCCGACGCACGCTTTGCGCAGCTCTGCAAGAATGTCGAATACCGGTGTCCGGTCATGAACCTGCTATCTGCGGCAAAAGTCGATATGGCCGTGACTTGGACGAAGAAACCATCTGTGAACTACGCGGGCAATATCGATTAACGGTGGGTGTGTTGGCAGACTAGTTCGAACTCGTCTCCGCTGGGCCAGTCACACTGCCCTTTATGCTTCGCAGGGTGCTGTCATGTGTGGACGGCTCCGTTTGCGCAAGGGTTGATTTGAGCGAATGGTGATCTTTGCGGGGTGCGGTCATGTGTCCGGCCTTTGATCGCGGTTCAT
>JABURR010000025.1 GCA_014762635.1 Paracoccaceae bacterium | reverse complement strand
CCGCCGGGCGCTTCCTGGCACAGTTCGGCGTGGTGCCGGTGAACATCCCCTACGAAGATGCCGAGGTCGCCGTACAGACCGGCGAGCTTGACGGGATGGCCTGGTCGGGCATAACCGAGGACTACACCGTGGGTTGGGCCGACGTGACCGACTACTTCCTGACGAACAACATCTCGGGCGCCTGGATTGGCTCGTGGTTCGTGAACGAGGGACGTTGGGCCGAACTTCCCGACCACCTGAAGTCGGTCGTGATGGCCGCGACCGAAGCAGGTCACACCTATCGCAACCAGTGGTACTGGGGCGGTGAGGCGGCGCTGCGCGCGAAGGGCGAAAAGCTCAAACTGCGTTCGGTTCCGGCGTCGGAATGGGCCGAGGTCGAAAACGCGGCCAAGGCATTCTGGGACGAAATCGCCCAGGAGGGCGAGGTTCACCAGAAGATCGTCGGCATCCTGCGCGAGTATAACAGCGTGATCAACCAGGCCGGCGCGCCCTACACCTTCGACTGATCCACGCCAAAAGATCGGAGCGACCCCCATGCCGGGGGTCGCCTCCTGTTGTTCTGAAAGGGAAATCCCATGGCCAACCTTACCTTTGACGCTCTGAAACAGGCCGCGGAGTCGGGCACGATCGACACGGTTCTCGTCTGCCTCGTTGACATGCAGGGGCGGCTCATGGGCAAGCGTTTCCACGTCTCGAACTTCCTCGAAAGCGGGCACGAGGAAACCCATTGCTGCAACTACCTGATCGCCACGGATATCGAGATGGCCACACCGGACGGGTACAAGTCCACCTCGTGGGAAAAGGGCTACGGCGACTACATCATGCGGCCCGACCTTTCGACGCTGCGCCCGGTCCCGTGGCTGGAAGGCACCGCAATGGTGATCTGCGATCTCATCGATCACCACACGCACAAGCCGGTTCCGCACTCCCCGCGCCAGATCCTCAAGGCGCAGATGGAACGGGCCGAGGCCATGGGCTTCACGCCGATGATGGCCACCGAACTGGAATTCTTCCTGTTCGAAAAGAGCTTTGACGACATCCGCAAATCTGGCTTCCGCGACCTGCAACCGCTGGCCGGGTACAATGCGGACTATTCCATCCAGCTTTCGACCAAGGACGAGCACCTGATGCGCCCGGTGCGCAACGCGCTCTATGCTGCGGGCATTCCGGTCGAGAACACCAAGGGCGAGGCCGAGGCCGGGCAGGAAGAACTCAATATCCGCTATGCCGAGGCGCTTCTAGCCGCGGATCATCACACCATCGCCAAGCAGGCGATCAAGGAAATCGCCATGCAGCACGGGCGCTCGGCGACCTTCTTGTCGAAATGGCATCACACCCGCGTCGGCAGTGCGGCCCATATCCACCAGTCCCTGATGGGCAAGGATGGCCCCGCCTTCTTCGACGCAGACGCCGAGTTGACAATGTCCGCCACCCTGCGGGCCTACATCGCGGGGCTGCTCAAGTATTCCGCCGACATGACCTTTTTCATGGCGCCCTATGTGAACAGCTACAAGCGCTTCCTGCCGGGCACGTTCGCGCCGACCAAGATCGCCTGGAGCATCGACAACCGCACCGCAGGCTATCGCCTTGTGGGCGACGGCACCAAGGGCGTGAGAATCGAGTGCCGGATCCCCGGCAGCGACATCAACCCCTACCTCGCCTGCGCCGCGCAACTTGCGGCCGGTCTTTCGGGTATCGAAGAGGGGCTCGAATTGTCGCCACCGGTCACCGGAGATGTCTACGCGATGGAGGATGTCCCCTCGATCCCGCATACGCTGCCAGCCGCGACCGAGGCGCTCCGCAACTCGGAGATGCTGCGTCGCACATTCGGAGACGACGTGGTCGATCACTACACCCGCGCCGCCGAAGTCGAGCAGGAAGCCTTCGAGGCTGTCGTGACGGATTGGGAAATCGCCAGGGGATTTGAAAGGGCCTGACCGCAAATGAGCAAGATCAAGCTGGTCTCACCGATCGACGGATCGGTTTACCTGACGCGCGACGTGATGTCCCGCGATGCCGCCTTCGAAGCGGCCCGCCGCGCCCGCGCGGCGCAAACGGCCTGGGCGCAACGCCCCCTTGCCGAAAGGGTCGCGCTGGTGCGCAAGGCCGGCGAAATCGTCGGCCAGACGACCGACCGTATGGCGCTGGAACTGGCCCACCAGATGGGGCGCCCCATCCGCTATGGCGGTGAATTCGGCGGCTTCAACGAACGCCTCAGCTACATGGCGGACGTGGCAGAAGAGAGCCTCGCCCCGATGATCGTCGAGGACAGCCCCACCTTCCGACGCCAGATCAAGCGGATGCCCTGGGGCGTGGTGCTTGTCGTGGCGCCTTGGAACTATCCCTACATGACCGCGATCAACACGGTAGCCCCAGCGCTGATCGCGGGCAACACCGTGATCCTGAAACACGCGGCGCAGACGCTGCAGGTCGGCGAGCGCTTGGCCGAGGCCTTCTATGCCGCGGGCGTGCCCGAGGACGTGTTCCAGAACCTGGTGCTGGATCATGACACCACCGCCGGGCTGATCGGTGAGCGCGCGGTCGATTTCGTCAATTTCACCGGTTCTGTCGGCGGCGGACAGGCGATGGAGCGCGCGGCCGCGGGTACGTTCATCCCCGTCTCCACCGAGCTTGGCGGCAAGGATCCCGGCTATGTCCGGGCCGATGCCGATCTGGATGCAGCGGTCGATACGCTGATGGACGGTGCGATCTTCAATTCCGGCCAGTGCTGCTGCGGGATCGAACGGATCTACGTGCACGAAAGCCTCTACGACCGTTTCGTGGAAAAGGCCGTGGCCTGGGCGAAGGCGCAGAAACTGGGCAACCCGCTCGACCCCGATACGACGCTTGGCCCCATGGCCAACATCCGTTTTGCCCGCGAGGTGCGCGCCCAGGTGGCCGAGGCGATCACCGATGGCGCCACCGCCCATATCGACCGGATGAGTGCCGATGATGGCGAGAACACCTATGTCACGCCACAGGTCCTGACCGGCGTCACCCACGAGATGCGGGTGATGCGCGAGGAAACCTTCGGCCCGGTGGTCGGCATCATGCCCGTGGCGGACGACGAGGAAGCGATCCGCCTGATGAACGATTGCGCCTTCGGACTGACGGCTGCGGTCTGGACGGCTGACCGCGAGGCCGCCGAAGCCATCGGCGACCGGATCGAGACCGGCACCGTCTTCATGAACCGCTGCGACTACCTCGACCCGGCGCTGTGCTGGACCGGATGCAAGGACACCGGGCGCGGCGTGGGCCTGTCGAAACTGGCATACCAGGCGCTGACCCGCCCGAAATCCTACCACCTGAGGAACATCTGATGAGCCCCACCGCAAACTGGTCCTACCCCACATCGGTCCGCTTCGGCGCGGGCCGGATTTCCGAGATTGCCGACGCCTGCCGCGCCGCGGGTATCTCCAAGCCGCTTCTTGTCACCGACCGGGGGCTGGCACCGATGGAGATCACCACCCGCACGCTGGACCTGATCGAAGCCGCAGGAATGGGCCGCGCGATCTTCGCGGAGGTCGATCCCAACCCCAACGATGGCAATGTCGAAGAGGGCCTCAAGGTCTACCGCGACGGGGGCTATGACGGGGTGATCGCCTTTGGCGGCGGCTCCGGCCTCGACCTGGCCAAGACGCTGGCCTTCATGGCTGGTCAGACGCGGCCTCTCTGGGATTTCGAGGATATCGGCGATTGGTGGACCCGCGCCGACCCGGCAGGAATCCATCCCATCGTGGCCGTGCCTACCACTGCGGGGACGGGTTCGGAAGTGGGCCGCGCCTCGGTCATCACCAATTCCGAAACCCATGAGAAGAAGATCATCTTCCATCCCAAGATGCTTCCGGCCGTGGTGATCTGCGACCCGGAACTGACCGCGGGCATGCCGAAATTCATCACCGCGGGCACCGGGCTGGACGCCTTCGCCCATTGCGTCGAGGCCTTTTCCAGCCCGCATTATCACCCGATGAGCCAGGGCATCGCGCTGGAGGGGATGCGGCTGGTGAAGGACTACCTGCCCCGCGCCTATGCCGACGGTACCGACATCGAGGCCCGCGCGCATATGATGAGCGCGGCGGCAATGGGCGCCACGGCCTTCCAGAAGGGCCTCGGGGCGATCCACGCCCTGTCGCACCCCATCGGCGCGCATCACCACACCCACCACGGCACGACCAATGCCGTCTGCATGCCCGCGGTCCTGAAGTTCAACGCCGACGCCATCCGCGACCGGTTCGACATGGCCGCGGCCTACCTGGGGATCTCGGGCGGCTTCGACGGGTTCCGCGATTTCGTCGACGGGTTCAACGACAGCTTCGCGATTCCGAAGAGCCTGACCGATCTGGGCGTGAAGAACCCCGATCTCGACAGGCTCGTGGCCGACGCCCTCAACGATCCCTCGACCGGAGGAAACCCGGTCGAGATGACCCCCGAGAACACCCGCGCGCTGCTGGAGGCGATCCTTTAGGGGGATCGAAATCCCAGGGCCTCTTGATAGAGGGGGGAGGCCTTGGGGCGCGGATCGGGATCGCTATGTGAAGACTGCGGTTTTCATGCAGCGGCCCCGTTTTTGACCAGCGTCACACGTCCTTCATCAACCGCAACGCGTCATAGATCGCTGCGTGGGTGTTGCGGGCGCTGACGGCGTCGCCGATGCGGAAAAGTTGGAACCGGCCCTCGGGGTTGCGGATAGTTGCCTGCGGCCGACCCGCGATCAGGGCCTCGTGGTCCACCGCCCCGCCGTTCGACGAGAGCGGCCTCAGATCGAAATAGAGATCGGCCAGCGGCAGGGTGCCGTAGTTCACCACCACCTGATCATAGCTCTGCGCGCGGGTGAAATCGCTGTAATCAGTGCCGATCGTCGCGCTCAGCCGGTTGCCCTCGCGGGTCACGTCCAGCAGGCGGCGGGTGACGGTGAAGGTCACGTCCTTGTCCTGCAACGCGCGCATGTAGGGCGCCAGGTTCATCCCCATGATATCCGGCGCGAAGGTGCGGTCGGGGGTCATGACCTCGACCGAGGCGCCCGCGTTGGCGGCCACTTCGGCGGCCATCAGCCCCGGATGATCGCCGCTTTCATCGTAGATCAGCACGTTATGCCCCGGCTTCACATCGCCCGAGATCAGGTCCCAGGCGGTGATGACAAGGTCCTGCTCCTTTCCAGTCTCGAAAAGCTCGGTATTGGGCAGCCCGCCCGTGGCCACGATCACCACGTCGGGCGACAGCGCGGTCACGTCCTCGGCCTCGGCCCAGGTGTTGAAGCGGAACTCCACGTCGCGGGCGGCGCATTGGGCCATGCGCCAGTCGATGATCGAGATCATCTCGCGACGACGCGGGTTCTGCGCGGTGAGCCGTACCTGCCCGCCGGGGTCGGGCTGTACCTCGAAGACAGTCACCTCGTGCCCGCGCTCGGCCGCGACCCGCGCGGCCTCCAGCCCGCCGGGGCCTGCGCCCACGACCACCACGCGCTTGCGCGTCGCCGCCGGGGCAATCACATGCGGCATGGTCAGTTCGCGCCCGGTGGCGGGGTTGTGGATGCACAGCGCCTCACCCCCGGCATAGATCCGGTCGAGGCAATAGGTGGCGCCGACGCAGGGGCGGATTTCGTCTTCGCGCCCCTCGACGATCTTCCTGACGATATGCGGGTCGGCCATATGGGCGCGGGTCATGCCCACCATGTCGAGCAGCCCCGCCGAGATCGCGTGGCGCGCGGTGGCCACGTCGGGGATCTTTGCGGCGTGGAAGGTGGGCATGCCGGTGGCCTTGCGGACCTCTCCGGCGAAATCCAGATGCGGGGCGTTCTTCATCCCCTGCACCGGGATCACCTCGGTCAGGGCCGGATCGGTGTGGATGCGCCCCCGGATCACGTTGAGGAAATCCACCATCCCGCTTGCCGCCAGCCGTTTCGATATCTCGATGCCGTCCTCGGCAGAGATTCCCCCGGCCTGCGCCTCGTCGGCGGTGTAGCGAAGGCCGACGATGAACTCGTTGCCGACGCGTTTGCGGATTCCGTCCAGCACATCCATCAGCAGCTTCATCCGGCTGTCGAGCGTCTGCCCGCCGTATGGCCCGTCCAGGTCATTCGTCAGCGGCGACCAGAACTGGTCGAGTAGGTGGCCGTAGACCTCAAGCTCCACCCCGTCCATGCCGCCTTCCTTCATCCGCTCGGTGGCATCGGCGAAATCGGTGATCACGCGCTCGATGTCCCAGTCCTCGGCCAGTTTCGGAAAGAACCGGTGCGCCGGTTCCCGGTGCCTGGAGGAAGAGATCGACGGCAGCCAGTCGCCCTTGGCCCAGCCCGTGCGGCGCCCAAGGTGCGTCAACTGGATCATCACCGCGCAGCCGTGATCGTGACAGGCGTCGGTCAGTTGCCGGATCCACGGCACGACCTCGTCCTTGTAGGCAAGGATGTTGTTGAACGATGGCGGGCTGTCCTTCGAGACCGCCGCCGACCCCGCTGTCATCGCCAGCGCCACGCCCGCCTTGGCCCGTTCCGCGTGATAGGCCGCGTAGCGTGCCTTTGGCATCCCGTCCTCGGGATAGGCGGGCTCGTGGCTCGTGGTCATCACGCGGTTGCGCAGCGTCAGGTGCTTGAGCTGATAGGGTTGCAGCAGCGGATCGTTGGACATGGGGCGGACTCCGTTCCTCTGGCGCGAGGCTGTCAGAAAAGGCGTTGGGGCGTCAAACCGGGATTTCGTCGTGCCGCGCGGGCCTCAGTACCAGGCATCCGCCATGGAGCCTTTCTTGCGCGCGACGAAATCCTGCAGAGCCTCGTCAATTCCGGGATCGAGTTGCGGGGCCTCGAAGCTCTGCAAGGTGGACTGCCAGCGCTGGTGGGCACGCTGCGCCGCATCGACGCGGCCATTCTCGGCCCAGTTTTCATAGGTGCTGTCGTCGTTCAGCCCGCTTTCCCAATAGGCGGTTTCGTAATGGCGCAGCGTGTGGTCGGTGCTGAACAGGTGTTCTCCCGGCCCGAACTGTGCCAGCGCGTCGAAGCCAAGCGTATCGTCGTTGACCTCGAACCCGTTCATGTAAGCATGCAACGCGCCGCACATGTCGCAATCCATCACGAATTTCTCGAAGGACATGGAAAGAAGCCCGTCGAGGAACCCGGCCGAATGCAGGATGAAATGCGCTCCGCCCTGGATCGCGGACATCATCGACATCATCGCCTGCTGCATCGCCTGCCCGTCGGGCAGTTTCGAGGTGCTGAAGTTCCCCGCGCAGCGCAGCGGCAGGTTCAGCCGACGCGCAAGCTGACCCATCACTAGCGATCCCAGCGCCGGTTCGGGCGTGCCGAAGGTGGGCGATCCGCTGCGCAGCGACATGGACGACAGGAACCCCGCCAGGATCGCCGGGGACCCGGGGCGCACCAATTGCGTCAGCGCGCAGGAGGCCATCGACTCGGCCAGGCACTGGGCCACCGATCCCGCCATGGTCAGCGGTGAAACCGCACCACCCAGCAGGAACGGCAGGTGGATCGAGCCCTGCCCTGCCCCGGCATAGGTACGGATGCCTGCGGTCGTGATCCCGTCAAAGACCAGCGGCGAGGTCGTGTTGAAATTCCCCATGATGACGCAATTGTTGTCCACGAACTCGGGCCCAAACAGGATGCGGCACATCTCGATACTGTCTGCGGCCCGCTCGGGCGCGGTGATCGAGCCCAGGAAGGCCCGGTCGGAATAACGGATATGGGAATAGACCATGTCCAAATGACGCTTGTTCACCGGCACGTCGGTGGGTTCGCAGATCGTGCCGCCCGAATGGTGCAGCCAGGGCGAGGACTGGCCCAGCTTCACCAGGTTCTGGAAATCGGTGATCGTCGCGTAGCGCCGCTGCCCCATCAGGTCCATGATGAAGGGCGAGCCATAGGCGGGCGAGAACACCACCGCGTCGCCGCCGATCTCGACGTTGTTGGCGGGGTTGCGGGCGTGCTGGGTAAAGCGCGGCGGCGCCGTTTTCAGGATCTCGCGCACCATGCCGGGTTCGAACCGGACCCGCCAGGACTCCCCCGTCTCGTGCGAGATGGTGGCGCCCGCCTCGCGATAAAGCCGCACGGCTTCGGCGTCCTGCCGCACCTCGATCCCGATCTCGGCAAGGATCCTGTCGGCAGTCGCTTCGATCTTCAGAAGCGACTCTTCACCCAGAAGGTCATGGCAGGGGATCTTCCGCGTGATGAAGGGAACCCGCAGGTGATGGTTCTGCCCCGGTTCGGCACTGCGCGGCGCCTGCGACCGGCCCCGCTTGCGGCGGGAGGTTTGGCGCTGGGGAGAGACCTCTTGCAACATGCCGCGTTCCTTTCCGTGACGGTGAGGAAGTGTCGGCCTGCCCCGGAACTCTGGCAATTGCAGAAAATCTCATTCAGGATTAGTTGAAGTAATGCAGGATCGCTTCCGGGCAGCCGGATCGAAGCCTCTGGAGAAAGGTCGGCCTCATGCCGAAACGCCCCTATGACTTGCCTTCCATGAGCTCCCTCGTTGCCTTCGAAGCGGCGGCGCGCCACGTGAGCTTCAAGGAGGCGGCGCGGGAACTGAACGTCACCCCGGCAGCAGTCAGCCATCAGGTGAAATCACTTGAAGAGGAACTGGGCTCGGCCCTCTTCCAGCGCCACCACCGGGGCGTGGACCTGACCGAGACGGGCGCCTACCTCTTCGTGGCGCTTCAACGCGGGTTCGAGACGATGAACGACGCGGTGGGGCAACTGAAACTGCGCTCAACCCACGCCTCGGTGACCATCGGCGTGACGACCGCGGTCAGTTCACTCTGGCTCACCCCGAAACTGGCGCAGTTCTGGAAATCCCACGGGGATATCTCGGTCGCGCAGATCGTCAGCGACACGGGCGAAACGCCCCCGCAATGCGACCTGAGCATCCACTACGGGGACATCTCGCGCGACACCGGGACCTGCTCGGTCCTCTTTCACGATCATGTGCTTGCGCTGGGCAGCCCGCGTTTTGCGGCGCGCAACCCTGTCGCAAGGGTCGAGGAACTGGCAAAACTTCCGCTCATCCATATCGAACTGTCGGGGACCGGCTGGCTGAACTGGAACGACTGGCTGGCCGCGCTGGGATATTCCGGGCCGATCCGGTCGGCCCACCGCGTCAACAACTATGTCATCGCGCTGCAGGCCGCGCAGGATGACATGGGCGCCGTTCTGGGCTGGAGCGGGCTGACGAAAGACTACATCGACACTGGTCGCTTGGTGCCCCTGCTGCCCGACAGGGTGGAAACGCCTGAGGATTTCTACGTCAAGCTGCACCCCCGCGCAGGCGCCCGGGCGCGGCTGGTCTACGACTGGCTGACCGAGGCGAACGCGTAGCCCCCGGTCGCTGGGCAAGACTGTTTAGCGCGACATCCATGTGAGGACTTCCCTCATCACCTGGTGAGACAAAATGAACCCGGGAAAATGCAATCCATCCAAGCTATCACCGAAACATCACGCCAACTCCGCAAAGGAAGCCCAATGTTCCGTCCGATTGCCCTGCTCGTTCTCATGGCCACGCCCGCGATGGGCAGCGAGGATATCGCTGACCAGTATCCCCAATCGACCCTCTACTCGAAACCGATCCAGGTGATCGAGAACGTCTGGTCCTCGATCGGGGCCACCGCGCCGCCGAGCTATGAGAATGCCGGCCACAACAATAACCTCTCGTTCATCGTGACCGGTGGCGGGGTCGTCGTCGTGAACGCTGGCGCGAACCATGCGCTCTCGAAGGCGCTGCATGACGAGATCAAGGCCGTGACCGACCAGCCGGTGAAGCTGGTCATCAACGAGAACGGCCAGGGCCACGCGATGCTCGGCAACAACTACTGGACCGAACAAGGCATCGACGTGCTGGCCCATGCGGATGCGGCCGAGGAATTCGAAGCCCATGCAGGCGAGATCTTCGAGGGCATGAAGCGCTACGCCCGCGAACAGGCCGAGGGCACCGTTCCCACCGGGCCGACTCTCACCTTCGAGGACGAATATATCATCGAGATGGGCGACATGCGCATCGAGGTGCTGCACCTCGGCCCCGCCCACAGCCCCGGCGACATCTCGGTCTGGCTGCCCGACCGCAAGCTGGTGATCGCCGGCGACGTGGCCTTTCACGAGCGCATCCCGCCGATCTTTCCCGACACCTGCACAAGCTGCTGGCTGGAAACCTGGGAAACCCGGTTCGAGCCGCTGGGGGCGCTATACGTGATCCCGGGCCACGGCCATGCCACCGACATGGCCGTGGTGCGCAAAGGAACCCATGGCTATGTCAGCCACCTGCGCAAGGTGGTGGGCGAGCATCTGGAGAACGGCGGCGATCTTGCCGGTGCCTATTACCTGGACCAGACCGCCTATGAGCATCTGGACACGTTCGAAGAATTGGCCACCAAGAACGCGGGCCAGGTCTTCGTCGAGATGGAGTTCGAATAGGCCCGGCGCTCACTCCTGCAGCAGCGCGCTTTCCCAGCTTTTGAGGAAACTGCTGCGCCGGAGCTGGTCGAGAAACACCAGCAACCCCGGGCCGAAACGGATCGGGCGCAGGGCGGTGTTGTTGTCGAACGAGGTCGTATCGATAGCGGGCAGGCCGGATTGGGACACCAGTTCCGGCCGCCCACCCATCCCGATCAGGAAATCGATGAACCGGCGCGCATCGGCGGGGTTCTCGGCCGAGGCGGGGATCAGCGCGGTGCGCAGCATGACGTTCACGTAATCTTCCAACTCGATGATCTCGAACCCTTCGATCAGGTCTTTTTGGGACCGCGCGTAGCTGCCAAGCACGTTATAGGCCAGCGCCAGCTTGCCACTGGCCACGTCGCGGATCATATCGCCCGAGCAGCAATAGAGCTTGGCATCGAGCCGCCCCATGACCTCCATCAGGCGCCAGAACGCCTCGCTGTTGCGGCTGTCCTGTGTGGCCATCAGGTATCCAAAGCCAGAACGCCGCACGTCATAGGTTCCGACCCGCCCGCGAAACTTGCCCGGCTGGGCCCGCAGCACGGCGATCAGTTCGTCCCGCGTGCGCGGCGTGATGCCCCCGGGGAAATCGGCGGTGGAGACAACCAGGACCGCCGGTTCCTGGGTGAAGGCGAAAAGCTGGTTGCGCCAGCTTGCCCAGTCCGGAAGACGGCCCAGCGGCGCCCCGGGGTAGGATTGCGCGAAACCGTCATTGGCGAGTTTCGTCTGCAGATCCATCGCGGAGGAAATCGCGAGGTCGAAAACCGCGCCCTCGTCCTGAATCGCTTGCATCACGTCTGTCGTCCCCGTGATCGTGTAGTCGATCGAGACGCCGGGGTTTTCCGACTGGAAGGCCAGCAGGATCGGCTCGAAGGCCTCGCGGTCGGCGGTCGAGATGATGCTCAGGACGGACTGTTCGTTCTCGGCGGGGTAGAACACGCGTTCCTCGACCTCGAACCCCTGCGCCGCAACGGCGACCGAAGCCCAGATCAGCGCGGCAAGTGAAGCGATACGCATGCGCCCTGCCCTTTCGTGTTTTCCGAGATCGACAACCGCCCGCCATGAACCCGCGCCACGTCGTCAGCGATGGTCAGCCCAAGGCCCGAGCCGACGATATCGCCCACGTTCTGCCCGCGTTCGTAACGGGTCGTCAGCCGCTCCAGCCCCATGTCACCGAAGCCGCGACCTTCATCGGTTACCGAGAAACATAGGTCTTCTCCAGCCACAAGCGCGACCGTGATCTCGCTGTCCTCGGGGGAATACTTGATGGCGTTGTCGAGGATGTTCATCAGCGCCGCCTGCAACAGGATCCCGTCCCCGTTGAACCGGATCGGTTCCTCGGGGATCAAGCGACGGATCGTGATATCCTTCAGATCCGCCGTCGGCCCCAGCCGGTCGCAGGTTTCAGTCAGCAGGTTTCCTAGGCCCAACTCTTCCGTCGCAAGGCTGTCGGCCCGGAAGGTCACCATCGCATGGTCCAGCATCTGCCCGGCGGACCGGGAGCTTTCGTCGATCGCCCGGATCATCTCGCGGATCGCGCGCTTGTGCTCAGGCTTGGAGAGCTTGCGATGCACCACCTCGGCCTGGGCACGCACGGTCGCCAACGGCGTCCGCACCCGGTGGGCCGCTTCGGCGATGAAATCCTCGGTCCGAGACAGGGATGCCCTGAGCCGCCCCATGAAACTATTGAGCGCCTCGACCAGCGGCACCAGTTCCGCCGGGGTCTCTGCCGTGACCGGGCGCAGGTCCTGCGGGCCGCGCCGGGTCACCGCGCCGGTCATCCGGTCGATGGGCGCAAGCGCGGAGCCCGCCGCCAGCAGGCTGAGTGCGGTTGCCAGCAGGAAGAACCCGACGCCGATCGACGTGGCGGTCGAGGTGATCCGGCGCGAGATCGCGGCAAGCCCCTGCCGGGTCTGCGCCACGGTCACCACCACCTGCGCCTGGCTTGCCTGGCTGCCCACCCTGCGGGAAATCGACACGATCCGCACGTCATCTCCGCGGAAATTCAATGTGTCGAACACCGGGGCCCCGGGCTGCGGTGCGCGGGCCGATTGCGGTGCTCGGGCAGGCTGCGGCAGGTCGTCGTAGCCGGTGAGCGTCTCTCCCGCGACCGTGACCCGGTAGAACACCCGGTCCTGGCTGACGGTGCCCAGCATCGAAAGCGCCGAATAGGGAAGGTCCAGTGTCACCCCGCCGCTTTCGCTGCGCAGGCTGTCGGCGATGGCCGTGGCAGAAGCGGCCAGGATCTCGTCCTGCGTCCCTTCGGCCGCGCCTTCGGCCACCTCTCGCAGCACAAGGAAGAACGCCACCGACAGCAATGCCGCGACGCCGGCGAGTTGAAAGAACAGCCGCCGACGGATCGAGCCGCGCAGCTTCATGCGGCCACCATGCGATACCCAAGGCCGCGGACGGTTTCGATCCTTGCGCCCGACCCCTCAAGCCGCTTGCGCAGCCGCGCGACATAGACCTCGATCGCGTTCTCGCTGACCTCGTCGGACAGCGAGAACAGCCTGTCGAGCAGGTAGCCCTTGGAAAACACCTGCCCCGGCGCGTTGAAGAAAACCTCCAGCAAACGCAGTTCCCGGTTGCGCAGGGCGACGACCTGATCGGCGAATCGCAACTCCCCCGCCGTGGGGTCGAGCGTCGTTTCGGCGAAGGTCTTGCGGTTGTCGGCCGCCCCTCCCTGGCGCCGGATCACCGCCCGGCAGCGGGCCTCGAGCTCGGAAAAATCGAAGGGCTTGGTGATGTAGTCGTCTGCACCGCTGTCCAGAAGACCGACACGATCCGACACCGCGGACCGCGCGGTGATGACGATCACGGGTGTGCGTTTCTCGGCCTTTCGCTGACGCTGAAGGAAATCGCGACCGTCCCCATCGGGAAGCATGATATCCAGCAAAATCAAGTCGTAATCGGCCACGTCCATGCAGGCCGAGGCAGCGTCGAGCGTGCCCGCATGATCGACGGCATGCCCGTCAAGCTGCAGCCGCTCGACCACGGCGCCTGCCAGGCTCGGGTTATCCTCGATCAGCAAGAAACGCATTTTTCGCCTTTTTTGCCCGCGTGACAGGTTGGTGTCAGGTTGGGAGGGTCTGTCGAAGCATGAGCGGCAAGAACCGCCATGTCAAACGGGAGGAAAACCATGACAAAACGCTTGTTCAAAGCGCTGGTGACCAGCGCGATTCTGGGTATGGGCGGCGCGACCGCTGCCGGCGCCGCAGAATGCATTGCCCCGGCAAACCCCGGCGGTGGCTGGGACTTCACCTGCCGCCAGATCGGCAAGATCATGTACGACATCGGCGCCGTGGACAAACCGGTGCAGGTAACCAACATGGCCGGAGCCGGTGGGGGCCTTGCCTTCAACCACGTCGTGACCGAGCGCAAGGATGACGCCGACCTTATCGTCGCGGCCTCCTCGGCCACCTCGACCCGCCTGGCGCAGAACGCCTATGCCGGGATGACCGCCGACCAGGTGCGTTTCGTGGGCGCCATCGGCGCCGATCCGGGCGTCATCGTCGTTGCTGCCGACAGCCCCTACAAGAACCTGAACGACCTGATCGAGGACGTCCGCGCCAATCCCGGCAAGGTCGCCTTTGCTGGTGGTTCGGCCGTGGGCGGTTTCGACCACATCAAGCCGCTGATGATCCTGCAGCGCGCGGGCATCAACGACGTGAAGGCCATCAAGTACATCGGCGTCGATGGCGGCGCGGATGCCATCACCCAGACCGTGGGCGGCTTCACCCAGGCGATGACGGGCGACATGTCCGAGATCGTGGGCTTCCTGAAGTCGGGCGACGTGCGCGCCCTGGCCGTTCTGACCGAAGAGCGGGTGCCGGGCTTCGAGGATATCCCGACCGCCAAGGAGCAGGGCATCGACGTGGTCGCCGTGAACTGGCGTGGCCTCTACATCCCCAAGGACGTCAGCGACGAGACCTTCAACATGTGGGCCGACCGCCTGCAGGCGGTCGCGGACAGCCCGGAATGGAAAGAGGCGATGGCCGCCAACGGCCTTGCGCCCTTCACCAAGGTCGGTGGTGACTTCCAGTCTTATGTCGACGGTGTCGTGGCCGAGATCCGCACGCTTTCGAAAGAGATCGGGGTGATCCAGTAATGGCCTCGGACCGCATCTTCGGAGCGGTCGTGACACTGGTGGCGCTGGCATATGTTGCCAGCGCCACGCAGATCCAGACCAGCTTCCTCGCCGATCCGGTCGGACCGCGCATGTTCCCGATCATGGTCGGCTCCGTCGCCGCGCTCTGCGGTATACTTGTCGCCCTCAGCCCCGACGAAGACCCCGACTGGCCCGCGCTGCGCACGCTCGGCGCCCTTGCGATCGCGGTGCTCGTCCTGGTGGCCTATGCCTATTCGCTGAAACCCCTGGGGTTCCTTATCCCCACGGCAATCGTCGCGGCGATCCTGTCCTACCAGATCAACCCGCGCAAACCGCAAGCCGCGATGGCCGGTGTCGGCTTGTCGGTGGGCCTGTTCTTCATCTTCAAATTCGCGCTTGGCCTTGGCCTCGTCGCGCTGCCCGCCGTGTTCAACGGCTGAGAGGTAGCCCATGGAACTTCTTGCAAATTTGGCGACCGGGTTCGGAATCGCCCTGAGCCCCTTCACCCTGATGCTGGCCGTCTTTGGCTGCTTCATCGGAACCATCATCGGCGCCCTTCCGGGCCTTGGCCCATCGAACGGCGTGGCGATCCTGATCCCGCTGACCTTCTCAATGGGGCTGGATGCCACTTCGGCGCTGGTGCTGATGACCGCGGTCTATTACGGCGCCATGTACGGTGGGCGGATCAGCTCGATCCTGCTGAACATCCCCGGCGACGAACCGGCCCTGATGACCACGCTCGACGGCTACCCGATGGCCAAGGCCGGTCGGGCGGGCGATGCGCTGGTGATCTCGGGCGTTGCCTCGTTCACCGGGGCGTTCCTGTCGACCGTGGGCCTGATGCTGCTGGCCCCGCTGCTGGCGCGGATTGCCTTCCAGTTCGGCCCGGCGGAATATTTCGCGCTCTACCTGCTGGCTTTTGCCACGCTTGGCGGCATCGCTTCGAACAACCAGGCCAAGGCCGCGATCGCGTCCTGCATCGGGCTTGGCATCTCGATGATCGGGGTGGACAACAACTCGGGCCTGCCGCGCCTGACCTTCGGCAACATGCACCTGTTCGACGGGGTCGATTTCCTGGTGGCCATCGTGGGCCTCTTCGCCATCGCCGAAGTGTTCTTCTTCATCGAAAGCCACGGGAAAAACACCTCGATCGGCGTGAAGCTGGAAAAGATCACCGTGCCGTGGAAGGACATCTGGGACACCCGGTGGACACAGCTTCGCTGTTCGCTCGTCGGCTTCGTCGCCGGTGTCCTGCCTGGCGCGGGCGCCTCTCTCGGGTCGTTCCTCGCCTACATGTCGGAAAAATCCCTGGCCGGTGACAAGGCCGGGTTCGGCACCGGCGTCGCCAAGGGTGTCGCAGCCCCCGAGGCCGGCAACAACGCGGCCGCCGGCGGCGCACTCGTGCCGATGCTGACATTGGGCGTGCCGGGTTCCGGGACAACCGCCGTGCTTCTGGCGCTTCTGATGACGCTGAACATCACCCCCGGCCCGACGCTCTTCACCGAGCGGCCCGAGGTCGTCTGGGGCCTGATCGCCTCGCTCCTGATCGCGAACTTCGTTCTGCTTCTGATGAACGTGCCGATGGTGAAGGTCTTCGTGAAGATCCTGAGCGTGCCGCCCTGGGTGCTGCTGCCCGGTGTCACCATGATCAGCTTCGTGGGCATCTACTCGCTGTCGGGATCGTACTTCGACCTGCTTCTGATGGTTGCCTTCGGCGTCCTTGGCTGGGTCCTGCGCAAGCTTGACGTGCCGACGGTGCCGATCATCCTTGGCATCCTGCTGGGCGGCCATATGGAGGACGCGCTGCGCCGCGCGATGGTGCTGTCGGATGGCGATTGGACCTACCTGTTCAGCTCGGGCATCGCGATCACGCTCTGGATCGTGGCCGTGGCCGGGTTCGTCGCACCGATGTTCCTGCGCGGCGTGCTGAAGAAACCGCAACGGATCACCGACTGATGGTCAAGGTCCTCATCCCCTCGGGCGCGCTTGGGCTTGGCTACAGCCGGGACGCGCTCGCCCGAGGGATCGAGGCAGGCCCGGATATCATCGCGATCGACGGGGGGTCCACGGACAGTGGGCCCCATTACCTTGGCACCGGAACCTCGAAATACTCGCGCAACTCCACCAAGGCCGAGTGGCGCGAGCTGATGGCGGCAAGGGCGAAGGCGGGCGTGCCGCTGGTGATCGGAACCGCAGGCACTTGCGGGGCGGACGATGCGGTGGACTGGCTGGCCCAAATCACCCGCGAGATTGCCGCCGAGACCGATGAGCGGCTGAAGCTGGCCATCCTGAAATCCGGTCAGAACCCCGAAGCCATGGCCGCCGCCTTCGAAGCTGGCCGGATAACGGCACTGCCCGCCGCGCCCGAGGTGACCGCCGAGACCTTCCGCGCCTGCACCAACATCGTGGCCCTAGCCGGGGCCGAGCAGATCAACGCGGCGCTGGACACCGGCGCCGATATCATCATCGCCGGGCGCACCACCGACACCGCGATCATCGCCGCCCTGCCCCTTGCCCGAGGGTGCCATCCCGGCGGCGCGTGGCATGGCGCCAAGATCGGCGAATGCGGTGCGCTGGCAACCACGAACCCGAACTCGGGCACGATCCTGATCGCGTTCGACGATACGGGCTTCACCATGACGCCGATGGCCGATGACGCACGCGCCACGCCGCGCACCGTCTCGGCGCATATGCTCTATGAGAATTCGGACCCGTTCATCCTGTATGAGCCGGGCGGGCATCTGGACGTGACGGGCGCCAGCTACATCGCGCTGGACGATCGGCGCGTGCGGGTCGAGGGCAGCGTTTGGGTCCCCTCCGACCGCTACACCGTGAAACTCGAAGGTGCACGGCGGGCCGGGTTTCAGACCGTCTCGCTGGTTCTGGTGCGTGAGCCGCGCTATGTCGCGAACATTCAAAGCTGGTGCGCCGATATCGGGGCCCGATGCACCGCGAAGGCGCGGCAGCGGGTGGAAGGCGCGTTTTCCATCGAACTGCGCGTGATCGGCCGGGACGCCACGCTGGGCGCATTGGAACCCGGCGACGGATCAGGCCCAGAGGTCGGCGTGCTGGGCATCGTCACCGCCGAAACCGAGGCGCTCAGCCTAGAGGTCGCGAAGATTCTCAACCCCTACCTGCTGCACCACCCGCTGACCGAGGACGAAGAGATGCCCACCTTCGCCTTCCCCTTCTCACCGCCCGAGATGCCGCGCGGCGCGGTCCACGAATTCTGCCTCAACCACGTGCTGGAACTGGACGACCCGATGGACGCCTTCCGCCTCGAAGTCGAGGAAATCGGCACATGACCCGGCTTGCCGATATGGCGCCCAAGATCCGCTCCAAGAACGCGGGCCCGTTCTGGCTGACCATCGACATCTTCTGCGAGACAGCGGAGGTCTTCACCCGAATATCCGATGGCCTACAGACCGCCGAAATGGCCCGCGCCTTCGCCACCCAAACCGGCCAGATCAAACGCTTTGACATCGCGGCGCTGAACGTGATCAAGATCAGCCTCCCCCGCCCCGCCGTTCAGGGCACCCGCGAAGACCGCGACATGCACGGCGCCAGCTTCGCCGAGATCGTCGGGGAGCTTCGGATCTGACAATCGGGCGGCGCCGAACGCCTCCGACCCGCTAATTGGATGTGGCGGTTGGTGCGCGCGACTTCTGACCACGCGCCCCGATCAGGCGGAAGGCGAACACCACCGGGACAACCGAAGCGAACAGCGTCATGCCAAAGACGATAGAGCCGTTTGCCGTGCCGGTCGCATCGAAGATCGCCCCGGCCACCGGTGGCGAGGCCGCCATGATCGCGTAGTAGAGGGTGAAGAATATGCCCATCCCGAATGCGCGTCGCTCCGGTGCCACGGCCTGTCCAGCCAATGCCATGATAACTCCCGCAGGCGCCATTCCCAGAAGGCCGAAAAGAAGGCTTGCCCACAGCCCGCCCCCCGGCACGCCCAGAAGCGCAAGCGCCCCAACGGCGGCGCCCATGCAGATCACCATGATGGTGTCGCGGCGTCCGAACCGATCCGCGATCTGACCACAGGCGGCCCCCGACAGGATCATCAGCCAGCTTCCGACGCTGATGAGGCTCGCCGCCGCTACCGGCTCGATCCCCTGCGCTTCGAGCATTTTCGGTCCAAAGCTGAGGTAAGCAACATAACCCGCGTTGAACAAACCCCATGCCGCCCCGGCGCAGATCACCAGACCCCATTCAATCGGCAGGAGGTTCCAGCTTCTGCCTTGCCCGGCTCCGGCATGTTCTCGCGGCGCCCGGTAGAATGCAGCGACGCCCAAGGCCGCCAATCCGCAATAGATCGTCGCGACGAAGAACGGGAGCCTCCAGCCATAGACCTCGGACAGCCACGCATGTCCCACCTGTCCCATGGCGATACCGAAGGGCCAGCTCATGACAAGGATACTCATCGCGGTCGCAATCTCGCGCCCATCAAACCAGTCGGCGATCATCTTCGTGAAATAGAGCGTCGAGAACAGGAAACCCGCGCCGGAGACAAGGCGACCCAAACCGATGAACGCAGGTTCGGGAGCCAGCCCGGAAATCAGCCCGCCAAGCGCAAGGGCAGCCAGGCCCAGACCCGCCCAAAACCGATCCGAAGCATAACGCCCAGCGAAGCCCGCAGGAAGCGCCAGGAACAACCCCGGCAGCATGAAAAGCCCGATCAAAACACCGATTTCCGCGTAGTCGAGACCGAATGCTGCGGCGACATTGTCGCCTACCGAAGTCATGGTCTGAAACTGGAAACCCAACCCGACCCGCGCGAAAAACAAGAGCGCAAGAATTCGCCAACGCATCGCCACTCTCCGATCTTTTCGGGAGTACTCGAATGCAGCCTAGCATAATTCCCGCCGCATCAGCAATCTTGGACAATCCTCCGGTTGCCCTGCCTTGCACCCGCCTTCACATTGGGCGAACCATCATTCCAAGCGCATGTCTTTCGGGGATGCGTCTCATGCAGGACGGGATTGAGCCAGTTTCTCCCGCAGGGAAGACCAAGCCAATCTCTGATACAGTCGCACCAAATCATTTCGGTCACACGAGGGGCCCCATGCCATTTTCCTTTACCCGCGCAGATTTCCCTGCGGATTTCCTTTTCGGCGCGGCGACCGCCGCCTACCAGATCGAGGGCAGTTCCTTCGGCAACTGCGGCTCGTCACACTGGGACACTTGGGCGGCAACACCCGGAAACGTGGTCAATGCGGATGACGGGTCCATAGCCTGCGATCACTATCACCGGATGGAGGGCGATCTCGACCTCATGCGTGACGGCGGGTTCGATGCCTATCGCTTCTCGACCTCCTGGGCACGGGTCATGCCCGACGGCCGCACGGTCAACCCCGAGGGGCTCGACTTCTACGACCGGCTGGTCGAGGGCATCGTGGCGCGCGGGCTGAAACCCTGCCTGACGCTCTATCACTGGGACCTGCCATCGCCGCTGGCCGATATCGGCGGCTGGGCGAACCGCGAGATCCCCGAGCGTTTTGCCGATTTCACCCGCGCCGTGATCGACCGGATCGGCGACCGGGTCGAGGCCGTCGCCACGATCAACGAACCCTGGTGCGTCGCCTGGCTGAGCCATTTCCTCGGGCTGCAGGCCCCGGGGCTGCGCGACATCCGCGCGGCGACCCGGGCCATGCATCACGTGCTTCTGGCGCATGGACTGTCGATGGAGGCGATGCGCGAGATGGGGCAGAAGAACCTCGGGATCGTCCTGAACCTCACCTATCCGCAGGCAGCGAGCGGATCGGAGCAGGACTTGCAGGCCACACGCACCTTCGATGCCATTCACAACCGATGGTTCCTGGATGTGCTGTTTCGGGGGCACTACCCCGACGACATGATCACCCCGCTCGCGGCCCACATGCCGGACGGCTACGAAGAGGATCTCAAGAAGATCGCGGCGCCGATGGACTGGCTTGGCATCAACTACTACACGCGCTCAATCGTTGCCGCCGCGCCGGACACGCCCTGGCCCGGTTTCGCGAACGTGGACGGGCCACTTCCCAAAACCGACATGGGGTGGGAGATATACCCCGAAGGCCTCTCCTCGCTGCTTGAGCGCGTGGGCCGGGACTACACCGGCGACCTTCCGATCATCGTCACCGAAAACGGCATGGCCGGAGACGAGCAGATCAAGGACGGTGTCTGCAACGACCCTGTTCGCGTCCAGTACCTGAACAATCACGTTCAGGCGGTGCGAAAGGCGATCGACGCGGGCGTTCCGGTCAAGGGCTACTTCGCTTGGTCCCTTCTCGACAACTTCGAATGGTCCTTCGGCTATGAAAAGCGCTTCGGCCTCGTTCACGTGGATTACGCAACGCAGACCCGAACACCGAAGGCCTCGTTCGAGGCGTTTCGATCCGCGATCAAGTAACGCAATCCGCCTGGCTGCGCGTCACCGCATCACGTGAACGGAACACTCGGCGCGGCGCACCACGCGGGCTGCGGTGGAGCCCAGGAAATAGTCCTGCGCGCCGGGGCGATGCGATCCGACGACGATCAGGTCGACGCCGTTATCGGCTGCATACCGGGCGATCTGAACCCCGGCCTTGCCATGGGCGACAATACAGTCGACGCCATCATCGCCTCCGGCAGCCTCGCGCAGCTTTCCCCGGATCTTGTCCGTCAGGTTGTTCGGCGCCTTGACCGAGACGAATTCCGAGACGAAGCCCGGAATCTCTTCCAGAACGGTCAGAAGCGTGATCTTCCCGTCCTCGTCCAGCAAGCGGCGAGCAAAGGCGATCTTCTGCGGTGCAGTCATCTCGTGATCCAGCGCCAGGGGGATCAGAATATGCTTGTACATCTTGGGGCCTCCTGAGGTTACGAGTGGTCTAGCCGGAAATCTAAAGCAAGGGCAGCACGAATTTCAGCGCCACGCCCACGAAGATCGCAAGAAACAGCGTTTCGGCCAAGAGAAGCATCGCTGCCGCGCCGCCCACCTTCATCAGGTCCTGCGGTACGGTCTTCAAGCCCACCGCTGCGATCGCCACCAGAAGCGCCGCGCGCGAGGCCCAGGACACCGCATCCGAAATGGCAGCGGGGATCGGCATGGTCGAGTTCGCGATCGCCAACAGCACGAAGGCAACCACGAAAAACGGCACCAACGGCGGCCGCTCGCCGTCCGCGGCCTCCGACCCGGAAAATGTACGAACTGCAATAAGTCCCGCGATCACCACCGGCGCCAGCATTGAAACGCGCAGCAGCTTCACCAGCGTGGCGGTTTCGCCCGCGTCCTGAGAGATGGAGAAGCCAGCGCCCACGACCTGGGCCACGTCGTGAATCGTCGCCCCGATATAGATGCCCGCCGTGTGATCGTCGAAATTCAACGCGCCGCTGATCACCGGGTAAACCACCATGGCAACGGTGGACAGGATCGTGACGCCGACCACCGTGAAGACGAGCCGCTCTTCCGAGCGCTCATCCTTGGGCAGGATCGCGGCGATGGCCATCGCCGCCGACGCCCCGCAGATCGCCACCGCACCCGCCGAGAGGAAGGCGAACCGATAGCGGAACCCGAAGATGCGCGACACGGCCAGCCCGAAGCCGATCGTCAGCAGAACCGCCAGCACGATCATGACCAAAACCGGCACGCCGAGGGCCGCGATCATCTCGAAGCTGATCCTGAGCCCCAGAAGCGCGACGCCGATCCTGAGCAGCTTCTTCGCGGCAAAGCTGACCCCCGGGGCGCAGCGGGGCTCGGACGACAGGAAGTTCATCGAGATCCCGAACAAAAGCGCCAGCAACATCGCGGGCGCGCCGTAATGTTCGGACACGAACTGACTGGCCAGGGCGATGACCGAAGCCACCATCATCCCCGGGATCAGGGGCTGGATCTGACCGGTGATACGCTCGAACCATGCGCCGGAGTCAGGTGTCGCCTCAGTCATTGCCGTTTGCCAATGCACGCGCCGCATCAAGGTAATGGCGCGGAACATCCAGGCCGTTTTCGCGGCTCTGGGCCAGCACGCTGGCGCGGCGGGTGCCGGGCAAGCGCGCGCCCTCAAGCGCCTCGATCAAACCCAGCAGGTGTTCGAGCCGGGCGGCGAAGCCTTCGGGATCGTGCGGCTTCATGGCCAAAAGGAACTGGCCGGTGCCGGGCGGCGGACCGTCGGCGGTGAAGAAGGACCCGGCCTCGGAACTGGTGTTGGCGCCAGTCATGACCGACGACAGGATCTCGACCATGAGGGCCAGAACCGTACCCTTCGCACCGCCGATGGGCAGCATGGAGCCCTGAAGCGCGGCGTCCGGGTCGGTGGTCGGGTTGCCTTCGGCATCCAGTGCCCAGTTGTCGGGGATCGTGGTGCCGGATTTCTTCGCGTGCATTACCTTGCCCCGCGCCACGCGCGACAGCGACAGGTCGATCACCAGCGGCGCCTTGCCCGGGCGCGGAACGGCAAAGGCGATGGGATTGGTGCCATAGAGCGATGTCTTGGCGCCCCAAGGGGCGATTGCGGCGGGCGAATTCGCCACCATCATACCGACGAGGCCAGCCTGGGCGATCCGCTCCACCTGGACCGACAGCGCACCGCAATGGTGCGACCGCGCGATGGACATGCTGGCACAGCCGTATTCTCGCGCGACTTCGGTGCCGCGCTCGATGGCAAGGTCCAGAGCCGGATAGGCAAAACCGTAGCCCGCATCGATCAACAGGGCCGCCGGGCTGGTCGCATCGCAACTCGGAACCGCATCGGCGCGGATCTTGCCGCTTTGGGCCTGTGCCGCGTAGTCGGCAAGGCGCGAAAAGCCGTGGCCGACCTGCCCCTCGGCCTCGGCGGCCACAAGTGCGCGGGCCACCGACAGGGCGGAACCCTCGGGCACGCCCACGGCAACGAAGGCCCGCTGGATCAGATCCTCGGCCTCGGCGATCGAGATGTTTTCTTTGTCTTGGGTCATGGAACCACCGAAAAAGGGCGGCCCCCGAAAGGGCCGCCCGTGTTTGGATCAGGCGCTGCGATAGAGCTTGGTCATCGAGAATTCCCGATGGCCCAGGGCCTCGGCCGCCGTGTTGCGGCCGTTCGCGGTGCGGCAGATCATCTCGATCAGCGCGTCACCTGCCTGGTCGATCGTCATCTCGCGGGTCAGAACGCCGGTCACGTCCACGTCGATATGCTCGGACATGGTGCGCAGGGTCCGCGGGTTGCCCGAGATCTTGATCACCGGAACGATCGGGTTGCCGATCACGTTGCCCTGGCCAGTGGGGAAGGTGTGGATGACCGCACCGCCCGCCGCCATCAGCGTCACGCATTCCGCCGCCGCCGAGGACGAGTCCATGAAGTAGAGCCCGTTGCCCGAGTTCGGCGCCTCGGCCGGATCCAGGATGTCGATGAACTGGGTCGACTTGCCGATCTTCTCGAGATTGCCGAGCGCCTTTTCCTCGATGGTGGTCAGGCCGCCTTCGATGTTGCCCTTGGTGGGCTGGCTGTCCGAGAGGTCATCGGTCTGGTGCGCGAAGATCACGTCGTCCTGGTAGGCCTTCCACATCTTGTACCAGCGCTCACCCACTTCCTCGTTGATGGCGCGCTTCTGGCAGATGTGCTCGGCCCCGGTGATTTCCGAGGTCTCGCCGAAGAAGCCGTAGATGCCCTCGGGGATCAGCTTGTCGTACATGTTGCCGACGGTCGGGCAAGAGCTGAGACCGGTGGTCGTGTCGCTCTCACCGCATTTGGTCGAGATCCAGAGTTCATTGATCGAGCATTCTTCCCGCTGAAGCTCGGATGCGTAGTGGACGAACTCCTTGGCCTTCCAGCTTGCCTGGCGGATCGTCTCGAGGTCGCCCTTCTGCTCGATCGAGATGCCCCAGACCGGCTTGCCGGTCTTGGCGATTCCGTCGACCACGCGCTGCGTCCAGCCCGGCTCGATCCCGATCACCACGACGGCGGCAACGTTGGGGTTGGCGCCGGTGCCGATGATGGTGCGGAAATGCACCTCGAGGTCTTCGCCGAACTGCAGGCGACCATAGGCATGCGGGATCGCCATGGTGCCCTTGATGTTGTTCGCGACCGCCTCGCAGGCGGCGTTGGAAATGTCATCCAGCGGCAGGATTACCACGTGGTTGCGAACGCCCACGCGCCCGTTGTCACGCCGGTAGGCTTGAATGGTCATATTGGAGTATTTCGATGCCATCGTATCAGCTCCTTACCAGCGCTTGGTTTTGCAGTTGTGGGTGTGGACGTGGGCGCCCTTCGGGATGTCGGCGATGATCTTGCCGATATCCTCGCCGTACTTGATGGCGGTGTCGCCCTCTTTGAAATCCTTCAGCGCGATCTTGTGACCGATCGGAACATCGGCCCCGGCGGTCATGCGGAAGGTCGAGTTGTCGTGGGTCACGCAGCACAGCATGTCAGTGCCGGCCTTGAGCCCCTCGACGACCACGACTCCGACGTTGTCGTCATGTTCGTGAACAAGCAGTTGGGGAATTTCAGACATGAGTGTCTCCTGTCTAGGTTGGCTTGAGAATGATCTTCGGGGCCGCGACGCGACCCGCTCGGATGTCTTCGAAGGCCTGGTTCCCGGCCGAGAGTGGCCGTTCTTCAGTCCAGTTCAGCGCGCCGAGGCGGCCGTCGAATATGGCCTGCGCAGTGTCGCGAAAATCCTGCGCAGTATAGGTGTAGGTGCCGATGAAGGTGATCTCCTGCAAAGTCATGCGCCGGATATCGAGCCCGCCCGTGTCTTCGCCCAGCCCGATATGCACGATCACGCCACCGGGGCTGGCAAGGGCCGAGGCGCGCGCCCGCGTGGCCGCATAGCCGACCGCATCGACGACGATGGGGAACTGTCCATCGGCGTTTTCCACCGCCTCCACCCCGCCGTGCGAGATCAGGTAGTCCCGCCGCACCGCGTTGGGCTCGACGACCAGAACATCGGCGACGTCCATGGCCTTCAGCGCCAGCGCGGCGGCAAGCCCGATGGCCCCACCACCGACCACCAGCGCACGGCGATCTGCCGAGGGGTGGAGTGCCTCCAGCCCCAGCCGGACCGCATGCCAGCTGACCGCCAGCGGTTCGGCCAGCGCGGCCTTCTCGAACGGCACATCGTCGGGCACCGTGACGAGGTTCGTCTCGGGCATCGACACCATCTCGGCGAAGGCCCCCTCGCGCGGCGGCATCGAGATGATCTGCCGGGTCGGGCACAGGTTCTCGCGCCCCGAACGGCAGGCCGGGCATTCGCCGCATGTGACAAGCGGGTTGATCGTGACGCGCTCGCCCGCGCGCGGGCCGCCGACGATGACGCCTGCGGCCTCGTGACCGAGGATCAGCGGCGCCGGGCGGCGATTGTCATGGCCCAGAAAGGCGTGCATGTCCGACCCGCAGATGCCGACACTGTCGACACGGATCAGATGCTCGCCCCCGGCGGGCGCCGGGTCGGGCGCGTCGCGATAGTCCATCGTTTCGACGCCGGTATAGACAAGTGCCTTCATTTCGCGGTGAACCCCCCGTCAACCATCAGAACCTGCCCCGTCACGTAGCCCGAAGCCTCGGAACACAGGAACAGGAGCGGCCCATCCAGATCCTCGGGCTCGCCGTTGCGCCCAACACAGGTCTGCGCCGCGTTGCGCGCCGCGCGGGCCGGATCCGAGAAGACCGCCGCCGTCAGTTCGGTCCGGAAGAACCCCGGGCCGATGGCATTGCAATTGATGCCCGCGCCGGACCAGGCCTCGGCCATGGCGCGGGTCAGCTGCGAGATGCCGCCCTTGGACGCGCCGTAGGCAATGCCGCCGGGGAAGGCCCGCGTGGATTGCAGCGAGGCGAAATTCACGATCCTGCCCCAGCCCTTGTCCTTCATGGCTGGCACGAAAGCCTGGCTGAGAAAGAACGGCGCCGAAAGATTGAGACCGATCGTCGTATCCCATCCCTGATGCGTGACATCGTCGGCGGCCTCCCGGGTGTTGATGCCAGCGGCGTGGACAAGGATATCGGGCGGCCCGAATTTCCCGACCACATTTTCGGCTAGCACCGGAATGCCATCACGATCGGCCACGTCGCAAGCGATATAATCGAACGCCTCGCCCAACTCCTGTTTCAACTCGGCCAGCGCGGCCTCGCGCCGGGCAAGGCCCACCACCCTGGCGCCAGCCTGCGCCAGGACGATGGCCGCCCGGCGCCCGAGGCCGGAACTGGCGCCGGTGACACAAGCCACCCGCCCCGAAAGATCGAAGAGGTCGGACATCGGTGCTGCCTACTCCTCGGCGGTCAGGTCGAATTCTTCGTTCGGGAAGAATTTCTTGAGCCGGATATCCGCGGTACGCGCGTGGCCCTCCATCCCCTCGAGCCGGGCGATGCGGGCCGTGGCCAAGGCCACCGGCTTCGCGCCTTCACGGGTGGCACGCTGCCAGGTCACGATCTTCATGTACTTGTGCACACTCAGACCACCGGTATAGCGCGCCGAGTGGGACGTGGGCAGAACGTGGTTCGTACCGGATGCCTTGTCACCGAAGGCAACGGTGGTTTCCTCACCCAGGAAAAGCGAGCCGTAGCAGCTCAGACGGCCGAGCCACCAGTCCAGGTCTTCGGCCTGCACGGTCAGGTGTTCGGGCGCGTAGTCGTCCGAGGTCGCGGCCATTTCCTCGCGGTCAGCGCAGACGATCACCTCGGCATAGTCGCGCCATGCGGCGGTGGCGTTTTCACGGTTCACGTCGGGCAGCGTCGCGATGTGCTGCGGGACCAGTTCCATGACCTTCTCGGCCAACGCGCGGTCATCGGTCACCAGCCAGACCGGTGAGTTGTAGCCATGCTCGGCCTGGCCCACGAGGTCGGCGGCGACCACTTCGGGGTCGGCTGTCTTGTCGGCCAAAATCAGGCTGTCGGTCGGGCCCGCGATCATATCGATGCCCACGCGCCCGAAGAGGATGCGCTTGGCCTCGGCCACGAACTGGTTGCCGGGGCCGACAAGGATGTTGGCTTTGGGCAGCCCGAACAGGCCGAAGGTCATGGCGGCGACGCCCTGCACCCCGCCCATGGCAAGGATCTTGTCCGCGCCGCAAAGCTTGGCGGCGTAGATGATCGCCGGGTTCACACCCACGCCCGGGCGCGGCGGCGAACAGGCGGTGATGTGCTTGCAGCCTGCGACCTTGGCGGTGGTCACGGTCATGATCGCGCTGGCGATGTGGCTGTAGCGCCCGCCGGGAACATAGCAGCCCGCGCCGTCCACGGGGATCGCCTTCTGCCCGGCGATCAGGCCCGGCACGACTTCGAGCTGAACGTCTTGCAGGGTGGATTTCTGTGCCTCGGCAAAGCGGCGCACGTTGTCATGGCTGAACTGGATGTCGCGCTTCAGCTTTTCCGGGACCAGCGCCGCGGCGGCTTCGATCTCTTCCTCGCTGAGGAGGATGCTGCCTTCGTACTTGTCGAACTGGGCCGCATAGCGCAGCGCCGCTTCGTCGCCACCCTCCTCGATATCGGCGAGGATCTTGGTGACGATCTCATGAGTGTCCGAGGCATCGCTCCGGGCGGTCAGGGTAGCTTTCTTGAGGTATTCACGAGCCATGAGAGGAATATCCTATTTGTAGATATCGGGAAGAAGCGTGGTCGAAATCGCCGGAATGTAGGCAATCATGAGCGTCACGCAGAGCATGAAGAAGACGAAGGGCACCGCCCGGGCCGCGATCTTGAGGATCGACTCGCCGGTCAGCCCCGCCACCACGAAAAGGTTCAGACCAAGTGGTGGCGTAATGAAGCCCACGCCCAGCGCGGTGATCATCATGATGCAGAACTGGATCTCGTTCATGCCGATGTTGTCGGCCAGAGGCTTCAGGATCGGCGCCAGGATCACGATGTTCGGCGTGGTTTCCATAACGCAGCCAGCCGCGATCAGGATACAGATCATCAGGAAAATCAGGATCGCGGGGTTTTCCGTGATCGAGGTGACCGAGTAGACGAAGCCCTGCGGCACACCCATGATGGCAAGCGCCTCGGCCAGCGGGGTCGAGAAGGCGATGATCGGCAGGATCACACCATTGACCTTGGCCGAGCTGAGCAGCATCGCGGGGAAATCACTCAGCTTGAGCGTGCCCATGACGAAGCCCATGATGATCGTGACCATCACCGCGGTCGCGCCCGCTTCGGTGGGCGTCAGGCGGCCCGAGAAGATGCCGTAGAAGATGATCCCGGGCACGATGAATGCGTACCAACCGGATTTCAGCGCCGCGCCCAGTTGCGAGAAGTACTCGCCCATGGGCATGTTGCCGCCGCCTTCCCAGCCGTAGATGCGGTTCATCACGATGTTGGTGATGAGGATTGACACGAGGATCAAGATCCCCGGGATGAGCGCCGCCAGGAAAAGGGTCGAGGCGGAAATCCCCAGCACGAGGCCGATGATGATATAAGCGATCGAGGGCGGGATCAGGATGCCGGTACAGGCACCCGCCGCCACCAGCGCACAGGCATAGGGCCGGGGGTAGCCGGACTCGACCAGCCGGTCGATGGTCATCCGGCCCACGGCTGCGGCACCCGCCGCGTCAGAGCCCGAGATCGCGGCAAACATGCCGCAGACCAGAACCGTGGCCGACCCGAAGCCGCCCTTGGCGAATTGCGTCAGCGCCTCGGCCACGTCGAGGAACTTTCGACTGAGCCCGGTGCGCACCAGCACGTCGCCGGTCAGGATGAAAAGCGGCACGGCGGTCAGGGCGAACTTGTCGATGCCGGAAAACAGGCTTTCACCGACCAGCGACAACGGTAGCGCGCCGGACATCACCAGCAACAGTACCGCCGCGGATCCGATCGCAGCCCAGACCGGCACGGCCAGCGCGACCAGGACCACGAAAAGCATCACCGGTACGTAGAAATCCCAGCCAAGCTCGACGGCCTGATTTTGAAGTTGGTTCCAAAGCATTGCCGCCCCCTCAGTCGAACATTTTTTCGCCTTCGTACACGGGACGCCCGTGCCGAAGGTTATCCAGGTCGCGCAACAGCGACTGGACCAGGCGGAAGATCATCAGCGCGAACCCGATGGGTACAGCGGCAAGGAACCACACCTTCGAGATCCGCAGCCCATCGGTGACCGAGCCGAACTCGTAGGAGACCATCACCGTCTCGAAGGACCAGTAGAGTGCGATCAGCGCCACGATGAACATCACGAGATCACCGAAGATGTAGAGCAGCGCCTTCACCCGCGGGCCGACATAGTGAAACAGCACGTCGATGCGGATATGGCCGCGATCCTTGACCGCAACCGCCGCGCCGATCCAGGCGAGGTAGATGAAGGAATAGCGGACGATCTCTTCGCCCCAGATCGAGGAATAGGCAAAGACCTCGCGACGGATCACCTCGATGAACATCGTGGCGACCAGCATCGTGTAGAAGCCCAGCAGCGCCCATCGCTCCGCGTTCTTGTTCAATTGTCCGAGCAAATTCGACATGCGTCCTCCCTTGGCGCAAACGCGCCCTGCCAGCCCCGCCGGGACGGCATCAGAATGTCAGGATCGGAATGTGGTCGGCGCCGCCGGGCGCCGACCGAGAGTGTTTTAGGCGTCGTGGACGTAGTAGCGGCCCATGGTGCCTGCAGCTTCTTCGAGCTTGGCGAAAGTGTCCATCGAACCGGCCAGTTCGACCTTGAACTCGTCCCATTCGGAGTTCTGGTAGCCACCGGCTGCCTTCCACTCGCCCAGTTGCGAGTCGGAGAGCGAATGGAACTGGACGCCAGCCTTGGCAAGCTCGGACATGGCATAGGCACGCGCTGCCGGAACCTTGGCGAGGTTCTGCTGGGTCGTGATGTCCCCGGCGAACTCGATGCCTTCCTGAACGTCCGACGGCAGGCTGTTGAACCATTCGAGGTTCATCGAATAGACCTGACTGTCCGGCACGGCCTGGGTAAAGGTCACGTGGCTCAGGATGTCCTTGAAACCGAAGACGTAGAGCGCGCCGACCGACGGGTCGAGCGCATCGGCCACGCCCTGCTTGATCGCCGAGGGGGTTTCGCCCCAGGCCACAGGCGTCGGGTTGGCGCCGACCATGCGGTAGTACTGCTGCAGCATCTTCGAGCCGGGCACCCGGAACTTCACACCGTCCAGATCACCGGGGGTGATCACCTTGTTGCCGCCTTTGCGCACCGCTACGACCCGCGGGTCGATCACGACGTAGAACAGCGCCTTGAAGCCCGCGGCCTCGACCTTGGGATGGACCTCTTTCTTCCAGGCATCCGACTGGGTGAGGTTGGTGAAGCGCTGGTTGGAGCCGCAGAAGTACGGCATGTTGATCAGGTCAACTGCGCTGGCAAAGGGTGCGAAGTTCGACAGCGAATGCTGCGCGGCCTGGATCGTGCCGCTCTGAACTTTCTGCACCAGCTCACCGCCCGCGCCGATCTGGCCACCCGGGGCCAGCTTGACATAGACCTTGCCGTTGGTGGCGTTCTGGATGTTTTCCTTCAGGTCGAGCTGCAGGATCGGGTAGCTGCGCGACGCGCCGAGGACGTAAGCCGTGCCCACGGTCATCACATGATCGGCTGCCTTTTCACGCTCACGCTCTTCCTGCGCGGTCTGCGCAACAGCGGCGTCCGACCAAAGCATGCCCGCGCCCCCCGCGACCATCGCGGCGGTGAAGCTGCCGGTACCGGCCAGCTTCAGAAAATTCCTGCGCTCGGCAGATTTCAGTTCGTCGTTGTTGTGGACCATTTGGTTCCTCCCTGAGTTTACTCTTTTCTTGAGATCAATCTTCGGTGCGGATCTTGGCGTCCGCCTCCTCCTTCAGAATTGCGATGACGAAGCAGACAGATGCTGCGCCAAGCAAAAGCATCTCGGCCACGTCGCCGAAGAAGGGTGTGCCGACGAAGGCTCCGAAGGCCACATTCACGAAATAGATCGTGAACAATGCCGCTGCAGCCAATAGTGCCATGACGTCCTCCTCATTCAGCCTGGCAACCTGAGTCGTGTCGAATGTAAGCGCTTACATTTTGCTTTGCAAGCGCTTACATATATGTAATACTTTGAATATACAGGGTTTGGGCTATACCGCTCTGAAAACAGGGATTCTCCCGGGAATCCGAAGGTCGCAGAATTTGGAAACCAAGTCAGACAGCGCTGTTCCCACCATCGCCGATGTCGCCAGGCGCGCCGGCGTTTCGACGGCGACCGTCTCTCGCTGCCTCAACGACCCATCCAAGGTGCAGCCCGCCACCCGCGAAAAGGTGCAGGAGGCCGTCCGGGCACTGGGCTACACGCCGAATTTCGGCGCCCGGGCGCTGGTCGCCAAGCGCACGAATACCGTGGGCGCCGTCATCCCGACGATGGACAACGCAATCTTCGCGCGCGGCCTCCAGGCGTTTCAGGAGGCATTGCACGAACAGGGCGTGACCTTGCTGGTGGCCTCGGCCCAGTACCAACCCGATTTCGAGGAGGAACAGATCAGAACCCTTCTCGCGCGCGGTGCCGATGGACTCTTGCTGATCGGGTATGAGCGCGGACCAGAGATCTATGCCGAGTTGCAGCGCCGCGGGGTCGCCACTGTCGTCGCCTGGGCCTTCGATCCGAACTCTCCGCTGACTTCCGTGGGCTTCGACAACCGCAAGGCCATGAAGGCGCTGGCAGGTGCCGTCGTCGCGCGGGGGCATCGGCATATCGGTGTGATCTCTGCCGTGACCGCCTCCAATGACCGGGCCCGGGACCGGGTCTCCGGCATCAAGGAGGTGCTCGCCGAAGAAGGTCTGCCGGTGTCGAACCTCAGGATCATCGAGACGAACTATGCCATCGAATCCGGGCGCTATGCCGCCGCGGAACTTTTGTCGCACACTCCGCGACCCACCGCCATCATGTGCGGGAACGACGTTCTTGCCGCCGGGGCGATCCGGGAAGTGCGGCGCATGGGATACCGCGTCCCCGAGGATATCTCGGTCACCGGATTCGACGACATCGAGCTGGCCGAAATCTGCGAACCCCCGCTCACCACGGTCCATGTCCCGCATCGGCAAATGGGCCACCGCGCCGCGCTGGCGCTGCTGCAGATGATCCGCGAAGGCCAGGCCGCGCCAAGCATCGAGCTGAAGACAGAACTGCGGGTGCGCGACTCCCTCGGCCCCTGCCCGACTTCCTGATGGCCTGGCGGTCAACCGTCTCCCTGATTGCAGGCAAGGCCGCACCGCAGGTCCGGCAGCGGGCGAATGATCGTTCCCACGAAGTGCTCAAATCAATCATGGGGCGAAAAATGCTTCCCAACAGCGGAAAGATATAGCCTAATCAACCGGCGAGAACGGGGGACGGAATGAACGACGACCACCAGAGCGCGCCGCGCATCGAGGGCTGTCATGCAGCCTGATCCGATGATCCCCCTTTCCGAACCCGTCGGCGATGAGGTCAAACAGACGACCTGTTACATGTGCGCCTGTCGCTGCGGCATCAACGTTCACCTGAAGGATGGTCGCGTCCGATATATCGAGGGCAATCGTGACCATCCGGTCAACAAGGGCGTGCTCTGTGGCAAGGGCTCGGCGGGGATCATGCAGCACTATTCCCCGGCCCGGCTGCGCGCGCCGATGAAGCGGGTGGGGCCGCGCGGCTCGGGCCAGTTCGAGGAAATCTCCTGGGACGAGGCGCTCGAGATCGCGACCGGCTGGCTGGGCAAGGTGCGCAAGACCGATCCCAAGCGGCTCGCCTTCTTCACCGGCCGCGACCAAAGCCAGAGCCTCACCGGTTGGTGGGCCATGCAATACGGCACCCCGAATTTCGCGGCCCACGGTGGGTTCTGCTCGGTCAACATGGCGGCGGGCGGGCTATACACCTTCGGCGGCGCATTCTGGGAATTCGGCGATCCCGATTGGGACCTGACCAAGTATTTCATGCTGTTCGGCGTGGCCGAGGATCACGCCTCGAACCCGATCAAGATCGGTATCGGCAAGCTGAAGGCGCGCGGCGCGAAGGTGGTTTCGGTGAACCCGGTCCGCACCGGCTACAACGCGGTGGCCGACGAATGGATCGGGGTGCGCCCCGGCACCGACGGGCTGTTCGTGGGCGCCCTGATCCATGAGTTGTTCCGCACCCAGCAGGTCGATCTGGACTACCTGGTGCGCTACACCAACGCGGGCTGGCTGGTGGTGCAAAACCCCGGCGGGGCCGATGACGGCCTTTTCGCCCGCGACAAGGACGGCAACCCGCTGGTCTGGGACAAGGCCAAGAAGTCCTTCGCCAGCGGCAAGTCAGCCGAGATCGACCCGGCCCTAAACGGCATCCATGACCTGCCCGACGGGCGCAAGGCCCGACCTGTTTTCGAGATCATGGCCGAACGCTACCTGGGTGCTGACTATGCGCCGGAGACCGTGGCCGAAGCGACCGGCGTTCCCGCCGACCAGATCCGGCGGATCGCAGCGGAGCTGGCCCATGTGGCGTTCAAGGAAGAGATCGTGCTGGATCAGCCCTGGACCGACTGGGCCGGGCGGCGGCACGAGAAGATGATCGGCCGCCCCGTCTCGATGCACGCCATGCGCGGGATCAGCGCCCATTCCAACGGGTTTCAGACCTGCCGGATGATCCATATCCTGCAGATCCTGCTGGGCTCGATCGATTGCCCCGGCGGCTTCCGCTACAAGCCGCCCTACCCCAAGCAGACCCCGCCCAACCTGCTCCCCCACGGCGCGCTTGGTGACATCAAGCCAGAACTGCCCTTGGGCGGCCCGCACTTGGGCTTCCCGCACGGGCCGGAGCACCTACTGCTCGACCCCGAAGGCCAGCCGTCGCGCCTCGACAAGGGGTTTTCCTGGGATGCGCCCATGTCGGCCCACGGGCTGATGCACATGGTCATCAACAACGCCGCCAATAAAGACCCCTACGGGATCGAGGTGTTGTTCATGTATATGGCCAACATGGCCTGGAACTCCTCGATGAACGTCCCGGGCACGCTGGACGCGCTGACCGCCACGGATGAGAACGGCGATTACGTGATCCCCAAGATCATCTATTCCGACGCCTATTACTCCGAGACTGTCCCCTTCGCCGACCTGATCCTGCCTGACACCACCTATCTTGAGCGTTGGGACTGCATCTCGCTGCTGGACCGTCCGATCTCGGAGCCCGAACTGGTGGCCGACGCGATCCGCCACCCGGTGGTGAAGCCCGACCGTGATGTACGCGGTTTCCAGGAGGTCCTGATCGACCTGGGCGGGCGGCTGAAACTGCCCGGTTTCGTGACCGAGGATGGCAGCCCGCGCTATCCCGGCGGCTACCCCGATTACATCGTCAACCACCAGCGCAAGCCAGGGATAGGCCCGCTGGCAGGCTGGCGCGGCGAGAAGGGAGAGGACGTCTGCGTGGGCGCCCCGAACCCCGACCAGCTTGACCGTTATGTCGAAAACGGCGCCTTCTTCGGCCAGCATATCGACCCGGAACACGCCTATTTCCGCCACGCCAACCGCGGCTACCTGGACTGGGGGATTTCCAAGGGCATCCGGATGTCGCCCGACCCGACGATCTTCCAGCTTTACTCCGAGCCGCTGCAGAAGTTCCGCCTAGCCGCCCTGGGCCACGGCGACCGGCAACCGCCCGAGCGTGCGCGGGACCGGATCACCCGCTATTTCGACCCGCTGCCCTTCTGGTACGAACCGCTGGAAGAAGGGCTTGTGGACACCGGCACTTACAAGCTGCACGCGATCACCCAGCGGCCCATGCACATGTACCATTCCTGGGGCTCTCAGAACGCGTGGCTGCGGCAGATCACGGCGGCGAACCGGCTCTATATCCACACCTCCGTGGGCGAGAGGATCGGCGCGAAGGATGACGACTGGGTGTGGCTGTCGTCGCACCTTGGCCGGGTGAAATGCCAGGTCCGGCTGATGGAGGGGGTGAACCCGCACACGGTCTGGACCTGGAACGCCATCGGCAAGCGCCGCGGCGCCTGGGGCCTGTCCGAGGACGCGCCGGAATCGAACCAGGGCTTCCTGCTCAACCACCTGATCTCGGAACTGCTGCCCGAGGGCGGCGGCGGATACCGCTATTCCAACTCCGACCCGATCACCGGGCAAGCCGCCTGGTTCGACCTGCGCGTGACAATCGAAAAGGCAGAGGGCGGCGGCCAGACCGAGCCATTCTTCGAGCCGTTGGGCAATCCCCTGGCGGAGCCGACAGCAAACGGGAGTGGCCACGCATGACCTGCCTCCCCGACAGCACCGACAAGAAACTCGGCCTGGTGATCGACCTGGATATCTGCGTCGGTTGCCAGGCCTGCGTGACCAGTTGCAAGGAATGGAACACCGGCGGCTATTCCGCGCCGCTTTCGGATCACGATCCCTATGGCGCCGATCCCTCGGGCGCGTGGCTGAACCGCGTCCACAGCTACGAGGTCGACAACGCCCATTGGTCCGGCACGGTCCATTTCCCGCGTTCCTGCCTGCATTGCGAGACGCCCGATTGCGTGACGGTCTGCCCCACGGGGGCCTCCTACAAGCGGGCCGAGGATGGGATCGTTCTGGTCAACCCGGATACCTGCATCGGCTGCAAGCTCTGTTCCTGGGCCTGCCCCTATGGCGCGCGGGAATACGACCACGACCACGGGGTTATGAAGAAATGCACCCTCTGCGTGGACAGAATCTATAACGAGACGATCCCCGAGGAAGACCGCATCCCCGCCTGCGTCCGCGCCTGCCCCACCGGAGCGCGCGCCTTCGGCGACCTGGGCGACCCGGATAGCGCGGTCTCGCAATCGGTGGCCGAGCGCGACGGGTTCGGCCTGTTCGAGGAGTTCGGCTACAAACCCGTGAACCGCTACCTGCCGCCGCGCAAGGGCAGCGACCGCGCCCCGACGGTGGCGACAGAGGAGGCCCCGACCAACACCGGCTCGGCCATGGAGAAACTCTTCGCCTGGGCCGACCGGGCGCTCAGCCGCTGAGGAGGACGGAGAATGCATCCCGCCTATTCCGTTCTGATCTTCACCACCTCTGCCGGGGCCGGTTACGGGCTTCTGTTCTGGCTCGTGCTGGTCGAGGCCTCGGGCCGCACTTCCCATACCCACTGGAGTTTCTTCTTCACGCTGATGCTGGCGCTGGCGCTGATCACCATCGGCCTGCTCTCGTCGACCTTCCACCTGGGCCACCCGGAACGCGCCTGGCGCGCCTTCTCGCAATGGCGCAGTTCCTGGCTCTCACGCGAGGGGGTGGCGGCACTGGCGACCTATGTGCCTGCGGGCTTGCTCGCGCTTCTGTCGCTGCTCAAGATCGACAGCGGGGTCGTCGTGCTGCTGGATCTGCTGGCCGCCATCGGGGCGGTTGTGACGGTCTGGTGCACGGGGATGATCTATGCCTCCCTGCGCACGATCCGGCAGTGGAACATGAGGTTGGTGCCCGCGATCTACCTGGCACTATCTGCCACCAGCGGGGCGCTGCTGTTGGAGTTGATGAATGCGGCCTACGGAATTACCGGGGGTTGGGAGGTCTGGCTGACCCTTGCCTGCCTGCAGGGCGCGCAGGGCCTGAAACGCATCTATTTCCGCCGGATCGACGGCGAGGCGGGCCGCTACACAGCCGCCATGGCGCTGGGGATGGGCGAAAACGGCATCCGCCAGATCGACCCGCCGCACACCCGCCCGAACTACGTCATGCGCGAGATGGGTTACGAGGTCGGTCGCCGCCACGCAGTGCGCTTGCGTCGGTGGATGCATATGTACCTCTTTGTAGTGCCGACGATGTGGCTAGCGCTTCTGGTGCTCTCGAACCTGCCCCCGCTCCTGCTTTTGGTCCCCGCGACGATCTTCGCCGCAGTGGGGCTGTTCGTCGAACGCTGGCTGTTCTTTGCAGAGGCCGAGCATGTGTCCATGCTCTATTACGGCAAGGACCGGGCCTAGCGCGGGGCCTGCGCCTCGGGCAGGTAGAGCGGGCGGGCCGAAGCCGAGGAGCGGCTGATCCCTTCCGTCCCACTGCCGTCAAAATGGCTAACCGAAAAATGGTATACCATCTTGTTTACACGCTCCGCGCCAAGGCGTAATGATGGCGCCTGCAAGGAGCGCCTGGGAAAGCGGTGCGCCGGGCTACTGATTTTCGGGGTTTCATGCTGATCATCGCGGACGACTACACCGGAGCAGCCGACGCTGCCGTTGGCCTCGCCGTACACGGGATGGATGCGTCGATCCTGCTTGACGGGTCCGGACAAGACGCCGGAACCGAGGTCGTCGCCTGGGATCTGGATACTCGCCACCGCGCGGGTGACGACGCGTATAAAACCCTCAAGGACGCTTTGTCGAAAGCCCCTGCCAGCGGCTTCGTTTTCAAGAAGATCGATTCCACGCTGCGGGGGCGGATCGGATCCGAGCTACGCGCCCTGTCGGAAACCTTCGGCGGGCGGGATCTGCCAATCCTGATCGCCCCGGCGGTTCCGAAGAACGATCGCACCGTGATCGGCGGCCAGGTCTACGTGCGCGGCGTACCGTTGGAAGAAACGGATGTCTGGAGGCATGAACGCGCGACCTTCGACCGCGACCTGCCGGTGCGGATGCGTGATCGTTTGGCCCGATCCGGCCTGTCCGTCGAGGAAATTCACCTGGACGTCATCCGTGAAGGGCGCGACGCGTTGAACGCCCGGCTGATCGCGCTGGGGTCCAAAGGTGTGGACGCCGTTGTCCTGGACGGCGAAACCCCGGACGACCTGTTGATCATCGCTCAAACCGCAACCTCGTTCGAGACGCCGCCGGTGTGTGTCGGGGCGGCTGGTCTGTCGCGAACGCTTGGGTACGTGATGTCCGCATACGGCCCCGAGACGAAGCCAAGCCTTCCGACGGTGGATCAGCCGGTGCTGTTGGCGATCGCCAGCCAATCGGACACCGCCCGCGCGCAGATCGACTGCGTTGCGGCGCGCCCGGACGTGATGCGGGTCGAGATCGGCGCCAGTCCGATCGAGAACGACGTTGCGCTGGCCACCGACGCGCTTAGTACGGGCCGCCACGTCCTGCTTTGCCCCGCTGCCGCCGCCACCGACGCACTCAGCCGAGATCACGCTGTCGAAATGGCCGGGATCGTTGCCCGGATCATAGGAAAAGCGGGGGCATTGATTGCAAGCGGAGGCGATACCGCGCGGGCCTGCCTTTCGGAACTCGGTTGCAACCGCATCCGGATTTCCGGAGAACTCTCCCCGGGCGTTGTCTTGGGTCACCCTGATTGCCACCCGGATCTTCTCTTCGTCAGCAAGGCCGGAGATTTCGGCAGCGTGACGACCCTATCGAATTGCATCGATCTACTTACATCCTCAAAACCGGAGACCGCCGCATGACACTCTCGCTTCCGATCATCGGCATCACCATGGGCGACCCGGCCGGCGTTGGCCCCGAGGTCATCGTCAAGAGCTTCGCTCATGACCAGCTTCACGCCCAATGCCGGGCGCTTGTCATCGGTGACGCGGCGCGCCTCAGGGAAGCCTGCGAGATCGTCGGCAGCCAACAGGAAATCCGCGCGATCTCGAGCCCCGCCGAGGCGCGCTTTGAACGCGGCACGATCGATTGCCTGGACCTGAACGTCATCGGGCCCGGGGTCGAATTCGGCCGCGTGCAGAGCATCTGCGGCGAAGCCGCTTACCGTTACGTGGAACGTGCGGCACAGGCCGCGCTGGCGGGTGAAATCGGGGCCATCTGCACCGCCCCCCTCAACAAGGAAGCGCTCCAGAAAGCCGGGCACATGTTCCCCGGCCATACCGAGTTGCTGGCCCATCTTTGCGGCATCGACGAGGTGTCGATGATGCTGACCGCGCCGGGGCTGCGCGTGATTCACGTCACCGTGCATATCGGCCTGATCGACGCGATCAACAAGATCGAGCCGGGCCTCGTCTTCCGAACCTTGGAGCGGGCGCAGACGACCTTGAACAAGATCGGCATCGCGCGCCCGCGCATCGCGGTCTGCGGCATCAACCCGCATGCCGGTGAAAACGGCCTGTTCGGCAACCGCGAGGAAGAGACGAAACTGGCCCCCGCGATCGAGAAGGCACAGGCCCAGGGCTGGGACGTGAGCGGGCCTCTGCCCGCCGACACCCTGTTCTTCCGTGCGATCCGCGGAGATTTCGACATCGTGGTCGCCATGTACCACGATCAGGGGCACTGCCCCGTAAAGGTGCTGGGGATCGAATCCGGTGTGAACATCACGGTCGGCCTGCCGGTCATCCGAACATCGGTCGACCATGGGACGGCCTTCGATATCGCAGGCACCGGCAAGGCGGACGAGCGCAGCCTGCTGGAGGCGCTCCGCCAGGGCGCGGAGCTCGCCCCCAAGGGCTGAGCCCGCTGGCCTCAGCGCGAGGCCAGCGCCTCGGGCAGGTAGAGGGCAAGCCCAGGCACCGCGATCAGCGCGGCCACCATGAGCAGCATCATCAGCACGTAGGGAATGGCCCCCACCATCACGTCGGTCATCGACCCGCGCGTGCGTGCGCCCTGCACCACGTAGAGGTTTAGCCCCACCGGCGGCGTGATCAGCGCCATCTCGATCAGCACGATCATCAGGATGCCGAACCAGATCGGATCATAGCCCATCTCGATCACCAAAGGCACGATGATCGGGATCGTCACAACCATCAGCGACAGCGTCTCGATGAAGAAGCCCAGCACGATGTAGATCGCCACGATCACCAACAGCGTCCAGAATGGCGTAAGACCGAGCGAATTCAGGAAGTCCTGCAACTCCCGCCCCAACCCGGCGGAGGCCAGTGTGAAGTTCAGGAAAGACGCGCCGATCACCACCAGCATGATCATCGAGGTGATCTTGATCGTGCCCAGCAGGCTGTCATGCACCATCGCCCAGGTCACGCCGCTGGTCAGCGCCGCGATCAGCAACGCCCCCGCGACACCCACGGCGGCGGCCTCGGTGGGCGTGGCCCAGCCGCGATAGATCGTGCCGATTATGATGGTGAACAGCACGATGATCGGAAGAAGTTCGGCAAGGGCGCGCAGCATTTCTGGGAGGGGAAAGACGCGGCGCGCCCCGCCGAGTTCCGGGCGCAGGGTGCAGAGCGCGGCGGTCACGAGGATGAAACCGAGCGCCAGCAGCAGGCCGGGAAGAAGCCCCGCAAGAAAAAGCTGCGGGATCGAGGTCTGGGTCAGGAAGCCATAGACGATCAGGTTGATCGAGGGCGGGATCATGATGCCAAGCGTGCCCCCCGCCGCGATCGCCCCGGAAAAGAGCCGCTGGTCATAGCCCAACTTGTCGGCCTGGGGCATGGCGACCGTCGCGACTGTGGCCGCGGTCGCCACTGACGAGCCGGAGGTTGCCGAGAACATCGTCGCGGTGGCCACGTTCGCATGGATCAGCCCGCCCGGAAGCCAGGAAAACCAGCGGTCGAGCGCGGCATAGGTGCGGGTGGCGATGCCCGAGCGGACAAGGATCTCGCCCAGCAGCACGAAGAACGGGATCGCGATCAGCGTTGCGGAATTGGAGGCCGACCAGACCATCTGGCCCAACCCACGCAGCAGCGGGAACGGGCTGAAGAACTGGTCGATGCCGAAGCCCAGCAGGAACAGCACGATCCCCACCGGGATCGACAGGCTCAGAAGCGCAAGCAGGCCGACGGAAACATAGGTTATCATTTCAGGCCCTCTGCCTCGCCGAAGGTGCCGATCGCGTCCTCGACCGCGCCCAGCCTGCCCTTCAGCACCAGCATCAGCGCCGCCAGCAATGTGAGCCACGTCATCAGCGCGAACCAGATCCACCCGGCGATCCAGGGCGTCTGCACCAGCCAGAGCGGCGTTTCGAGCGGCGTGTTGGCGCGGCTTGAATTCTTGATGGATTTCTCGAGCACCGGCCAGCACCTGAGGGCGATCAGCGTCACCGTGCCCGACATCAGTAGCATCGAGAACAGGTCGAACAACACTCGCCCCTTCTGCGCCAATTGGGTCCGCAACACGTCGATGCGCACATGTCCAAGCTCCAGCAGCGCATATCCCATCCCCCAGGACGAGGCGATGGCCATGGCATAGCCGGAAATCTCGTCGGTGCCCCCGAAGGAGGCTCCGACCTGCCTTAGAAGAATGTCGAGCAGGACGAAGGCGGCGCAGGCCAGCAGGCCGATCCCGACCGCGACGGCAATCCGCCGGTTCGCGCGCCTCAGTAGATCAAGCAGCCTCTCCGCGGTCATCGCCCTGCCCCTTCGCTCAGTTGATGGTCACGCCGACGGTCTTTCCGACCGAGGCGTTCCAGCGATCGGCCCAGTCGCCCCCGGCACGCTCGGCCCATTCGGGAAGCACTTCGCCGATGAGGATACCACGGGCCTTCTGGAAATCGGCGTCCGAAACCTCGACCAGCGTCATGTCACGCGCATCGCCGGACGGGCACTCACCGTTGCCGGTCAGGCAGGCGATGTCGTTGTCCAGCGCGTTCTGAGCGGACGCCCAGGCCGGGTCTTCGAAATCCGATTTGATCTCGGTGCTGATCAGCTCCTGCGTCGCGGCATCAAGGCTGTTCCACTTGTCCATGTTGATCGCGGTCACGACGGAGTCCCAGCCGCCCAGCGGGATCGGCAGCAGGTGTGTCGACACTTCCCACCACCCGGCGGAATAGCCCGATCCGGCACCGGTCACGGCGCAATCCACGACGCCCTTCTGCAGCGCGCCCGGCACTTCCGAGAAGGCCACGTTCACGCCCTCGGCGCCCAGCGCCTCGAGGAACTTGGCGGTCATCCGGCCCGAGGCGCGGATCTTCAGACCCTTCAGATCGTCGAGGTTGGAAACCTCGGCGTTGCAGAACACCACCTGCGGCGGATAGGGCGCGATCGCCAGAACGTGGCTGTTGAACCGGTCGGCATAGATGTCGGCCACCATCGGGCGGGCCGCATCGACCATGGCGCGGGCCTCGTCGGCGGTGAGCGCCAGAAGCGGCACGTCGAGGCCTTCAAGCTCGGGCGCATCGGCCACGGCATAGTCGGCCACGGTCATCGCCACGTCATAGACGCCATCGCCCAGCAGGCGGAACACGTCACCCACACCCAGACCCATCTGGTTATGCGTGGTCAGGCTGACCTCGATGTTGCCATTCGACGCGGCGGGCAGTTTCTCGCCCCAGAACGGCGCCTCGTATTCCTTGTGCAGCGGCAGGCCGGACCAACTGCCGACGACGGTCAGTTCCTCGGCCACGGCAGGCGCCGCCAGCAGCGCGGTCGTTCCGAGCATGGCGATCATCTTTTTCATGTTACGTCTCCTTGTTGGATTTGGTCTCGTTCAGTCCGGCAAGAGCACCGGTGTTTCTGCGTCTTCCGGCACGTCGCTGATCAGCATGTGGCCGGGGGTATGGGTGATGACGAAAGGCAACTTGGCACGCATGACCGCCGCCTGCGGGGTCACGCCACAGGCCCAGAATACGGGCACCTCGCCCTCACCCACCGGCGCTGGATCGCCCCAGTCGGGACGGGCCGCGTCGGAAATCCCGATGGCGACCGGGTCGCCCACATGGACCGGGGCGCCATGGGCATGGGGAAATTGCGCGGAAATCCGGATCGCGTCCTCGACCCGGTCCTTGGCGATGGCTCGCATGCTGACCACCATCTCGCCGCCGAACGGGCCTGCGGAAACCAGCGGGATATTCGACAGGAACATCGGCACGGTGGTGTCGTTCTGGATATGCCAGACCGGGATGCCCTCGCGCTCCAACGCGTTCTCGAAGGTAAAGGAACAGCCCAGCGCGAAGGCGACCATGTCATCCTGCCAGAACTCGGCGATATCGGTGCGCTGCTCGGTCATCTGCCCGTCGCGGTAGATGTTGTAGGACGGGATATCGCGGCGCACGTCGATATCCTGGCCCAGCGTGCGGAAATACGGATCACCCGTATCCGTCACCCCCACCAGCGGGCAGGGCTTGGGATTGCGCTGGCAGAAGCGCATGAAATCGAGCGCCTCGTCCTCGCGCAGGATCACCAGGTTAGCCTGAAGTTTCCCCTCGGCCAGACCGGCGGTGTGGCGGGTGTAGGAGCCGCAACGGATAGCATCCCTGACCTCACGCGCATCGCGCTGCCGCAAATCCGAAAAGCCAAGCCCCATGTCCACCCTCTTGCGTTTCTTCAAGGGTGAAGGGGCCTCACATAAAACACAAATAGATAAAATTGGGGTGCAGAGATAAATATTCTTTATGCGTCGCGATGCACCCGCGCCACCTCCGCCGCGATTTTCGCCGCCGTTTCAGTCACATGGCTTGGCGGATCCGCAACATAGGAGGCCGTGAACTGCAGCGGCGTCGGGAGCCAGCCCGGATCGAAGCGGACGAGTCGCCCCTCGCGTTCCCAGGGTGCTGCCAGCGAAACCGGAAGTGGCGAGACACCGAGTCCCCGCTCCACCAGACGCAATGCCGCCGAGAGTGAAGACGATGGGAACAGCCGCACCCCCGGCCCCAAGCGCTCGTAGACCGCGTCCCGCGTCTCGCGATAGGGCCGCGTGTTGCGCGCATAGGTGATCACCGGCTTGCCGAACAGGGTCGCCGCCGCCTCGGGCGTCATCGGGTCCGAGGCCGCCGTGTACCAGGCCAGCTCGAAACTCGGCAGCAGGATATTCTCGACCGAATGCTCCGAGATCGGCCCCAGCAGGAAGGCCAGGTCGATCTCCCGCGCCACCAGCCCGTCCCGCAGATTGACCGAGACATCCACGTTGAACTCGATCTGCAGCTTGGGAAACCGGCTGTGCAATTCGGCGATGAAATCGGGAAGCCAGCTTTGCGCCACGGTCTCGGAGGCGCCGATCCGCAGGTGGTTTTCCGCACCGGCCGGGTCGACGATGTCGCGCTCGATCTGGTTGGAAAGCTGCTCCAGCCGCAGCGCGTATTGCAGCAGCATCTCGCCGCGCTTGGTCAGCCGCGCGCCGCCTGCTGCCCGGTCGAACAACTGCGCGCCCAACGCGTCCTCGAGATTCCGGATCCGGGCGGTGACCGCGGGCTGGGTCAGGTTCATCGCCTGTGCCGCCTTCACCACGCCGCCGTTGCGCACCACCATCAGGAATGCGCGAAGCTGTTCCAGCTTGAGCTGCATGCATCCCTCCTGCGCGGCACCCTGCCCTGCGCCACTCTAGCGGAAGGAAAAGCCAAGCCGCCAGCCCCGATGGCCCGGCGCGCCAAAGGGGTGTCAGACCCGGCGCCCGTGGGTCAGCGCGTCGACCCGCTGCACGATGGTGTCCGCATCGATGCCGAAATGGCGGTAGAGCTCGCCGATGGTGCCGGTCTGGCCGAAATGCTCCACCCCCAGCGGCACGGTGCGATGTCCCTCCACCGAGCCCAGCCACGACAGCGTCGCCGGATGGCCATCGATTGCCGTGACGATGGTGCAATGGGGCGGCAGGTCGCCAAGCAGCCGCTCCACATGGGCGCGGGCCGAGCCGATCCCACGGGCGCGGGCACGCTGCGCCGCGGTCCAGCCCGCGTTCAGCCTGTCCGCGGATGTCACCGCCAGAACGCCCACGTCGCGCCGCGCCTCGGCCAGATGCCCCGCCGCGCGGATCGCCTCACCGGCCACCGCTCCCTGGTAGGCGATCACCACGTCGCAGCCCGGCCCCGGCTTGCGCAGCCAGTAGGCGCCGTCGACCGCGCCCTGCCGGAAATCATCATCCACACGCTTGCCCGGCTGCTCCAGCGGATTCGTCGTGAGGCGCAGGTAGACCGAACCGCCGGTTTCGTCCCTCAGCCAGGTGCGCTCGTCCGGGTCGCCGGACCCGTCGCGCTGGATGTAGTCGAAAGCCCATTCCATGATCACCGCCAGCTCATCGGCGAAGGCGGGCTCAAACGCCGCCAACCCGTCCTGGCTCATGCCGATCAGGGGCGTGCCGACGGACTGGTGCGCCCCGCCTTCTGGCGCCAGCGTCACGCCCGAGGGCGTGCCCACCAGCAGGAACCGCGCGTCCTGATAGCAGGCGTAGTTCAGCGCGTCCAAGCCCCGCGCCACGAAGGGATCATAGACGGTACCAATTGGGATCAGCCGCTTGCCGAACAGCGAATGCGACAGCCCCGCCGCGCCCAGCAACAGCATCAGGTTCATCTCGGCGATGCCAAGCTCGATATGCTGGCCCTCGGGGTCAAAGGCCCATTTCGCGGTCGAGGGGATGTTGTGATCGCGGAACGTGTCGGGCCGGGCGCTCCGCGCGAAAAGCTTGCGCCGGTTCACCCAAGGCCCAAGGCTCGTGGTTCCGGTCACGTCCGGCGAGGTCGTCACGATCCGCGCGGCCAGCTCGCTGTCGCCCTTCGCCAGTTGGTCGAGGATCTTGCCGAAGGCCATCTGCGTGGCGATCTCCCGATCCCCAGGCGCCTCGATCGCGGGCACGGGCAGCTTCGCGTCACTGTAACGGCGGCGGCCCTTGGCGAAGAACGGCACCTTGTCGAGGAAAGCCTGCAGCCCGTCCGGGTCCTCGACCGCGGCGAACTTCTCCCACTCCTGCCCCTCGGGCACGCCCATGTCGGCTTGCCACTCGGCCATCTGCGCGGCGGTCATCAGCCCGCCGTGATTGTCCTTGTGCCCGGCGATCGGCGTGCCCCAGCCCTTGATCGTGTAGGCCAGGAAGCAGACCGGGCGATCATGATCGATGCTGGCGAAGGTGTCGGCCATGGTCTGAACGCAGTTGCCGCCCAGGTTCTCCATCAGCTCGGCCAGCTCGTCGTCGCTGCGCCGGTCGATCAGCGCGGTCACGTCGCCCTGGTCGCCCAGATCGTCCATCAGCCGCTTGCGCCAGACCGCGCCGCCCATGTAGGTGAGCGCCGAATATTCCGAGTTCGGGCAATTATCGATCCACTCGCGCAGCTTCTCGCCGCCGGGTTCGGCGAAGGCGGCGCGTTGCAGGGCGCCGTATTTCACCTTAACCACGTCCCAGCCGAAGGCGTCGAAGGCCTTCTCGATGCGCTGGAACAGGCCTTCGTGCACGATCCCGTCCAGCGACTGGCGGTTGTAGTCCACGATCCACCATGTGTTGCGCAGGTCGTTCTTCCAGCCTTCCTGAAGGCATTCGTAAATATTGCCCTCGTCCAGTTCCGCATCGCCCACCAGCGCCACCATGCGCCCCTTGGGCCGGTCTCCGGCCCAGGGTTTCGCGGCGATGTAATCCTGGATCATCGAGGCGAACGAGGTGATCGCCACGCCCAGCCCCACCGACCCGGTTGAGAAATCCACGTCATCCACGTCCTTGGTGCGCGAGGGGTAGGACTGCACCCCGCCAAGGCCGCGGAACGCCTCCATCTTCTCGCGCGTCTGGTTGCCCATAAGGTATTGCATCGCATGGAAGACGGGCGAGGCATGGGGCTTCACCGCCACCCGGTCCTCGGGCCGCAGGGTCGAGAAATAGAGCGCCGTCATGATCGACACCATCGAGGCCGAAGACGCCTGGTGCCCGCCCGTCTTGATCGCGTCCACCTTCGGGCGGATGTGATTGGCATTGTGGATCATCCAGTGCGACAGCCAGAGCAGACGCTGTTCGATGGTTTTCAGGTGGGACGTGCTCATCGGACCTTCCTCTCGTTTCGCGCGGATCATACACTTCACGGCGGGTATTTTTCGGCTATTCTGACCACGGATCCCGCCATTGGTGGTGGTATCCGCTTTCAATATGGGGTTTCCCGGTGAAATCCGTCGAACTTGACGAATTTGATATTCGACTCCTCCGCGAGGTCACCCGCGACGGGCGCATCTCGGTCCAGACGCTGAGCGAGCGGATCGGCCTCAGCCCCTCGCCCGTGGCGCGGCGCCTGAAACGGCTCGAGGAAGCCGGGATCATCACCGGCTACGCCGCCCAGATCGACGAGGCCGCGCTGGGGTTCGAGGTTTCGGTCTTCGTCTCGGTCAAGCTAGACCGGCAGATCGACGACGCGCTCTCGGCCTTCGAATCCGAGATCGCCACCTTCCCCGAGGTGGTGGATTGCTGGCTGATGACCGGCAACCGCGACTATCTTTTGCGCGTGGTCACCCGCAACATGGCCGATTTCGAGAAATTCCTGGTGGGCCGCCTGACCAAGGTCAAAAGCGTGGCCGAAATCGAATCCTCGATCCCCCTCAGGCGCGTGAAATCCACCGCCGCAAGAACGCCCTGAAATTCGGCACGCAGCGTCCGAAGCGGATTCGCGAGGCGATTTGGGCCCGATAACCGGGCCTGCATTTCGCGACCCGCGCAATGATGCAGCAAGATGCTGAAAAACAATGCGTTTTCTGGTCGTCAGTGTTGTCATTTCTGCATGGCGGCATTGCTGTCTTGCAGATTGTGCATCCGCAGCATCAGCATAGATTACGGGCAACGGCGCAACTGGGCGCCACTTGCCCAAGGAGGCTCACCATGGCCTACGTAAATATCGATTTCGCGCGCTTCGACAGCTTCGGCCTGAAAGCCCGCTACCAACAGCTTCTCGACGCGCTTGCCGAGCGTGCCGCCCGCCGCGCCGTCTACACCAGGACGGTCACGGAACTGCACGCGCTCAGCGACCGCGACCTTGCCGATCTCGGGTTTCACCGCAGCGAGATTCCGCAAATCGCACGACAGGCCGCCTACGGCGCCTGACGAATACCGGATCGGGGCTCTCTTCTCCTCCCTTGAGGCCCTGAGATTGGCGGCGACACCAACCTCCCTGGTGTCGCCGCTTTTTTTGTCCCGTTTTTCGTGGAAACCGTCTTACCGGCCCACGAGCCCGCGATAGAGCGTCACCGCCTCGTCCTCGGGCAGCACCACGTCGTCCAGCGTCAGCACCTCGCCCGCCTTGACGTCGCGGGTCATTGCCACCCCGTGCGCCAGCCCGATCGGCAGCGCCACGCCAGCCCGCTCGATGGGCAGCGCCTTGCCCCAGACGGTATAGCCGCCCTCGCCATCCAGCATCTCGCCCGCCTTCAGGTCGCGCTTGGCGACCGACGCCACCGTGCCGCGCATCGACCGGGTCGAGCCGGTAGGCTCGTTGCGCAGCGCCGCACTCAGGACCGAGACCGAAAGCTCCAGCCCGATCAGGTGGAACGGTTTGTACATGGCCGCAAACCGGCCCGTGTCGTCGGTGGGCAGGCCATATTGCTTGAAGCAAGCCGCCGCGTAGTCGTTCGGCGCCTCAAGCACCACGTAGACCCCCCAGCGCAGATCGCGGAACACCGGCCGCCCGTCCCGCTCCAGCGAGGACACCGTCTCGGCATAGCCGCGCCCTTCGAGCTGCCCGCCCAGCTCGCGCGGGCGCAGGATGTGCGAGAGGTCATCCACCCCGCAGGGCGGGAAGGCGAGGCCATCTGAGGGCACGCTCAGACCAGTGGCATTGGCGATGGCCACCATCTCGATCGCGCTTTTCGTACCATCGAGGAAAGAGTTGAACATCTGCGGGTTCATCCCCGCCTTGGCTGCCTCCTCGGGCGTCAGCCCGTAATGCGACCACACGTCATCGGGCGTCACGTAGTGATAGGCGGGCAGGTATTTCGTGCCCTTCCCCGCCGCCGTCACGTGGAACCCCGTGGCCCGCGCCCAGTCCACCATCTCCGAGACCAGCGCAGGCTGATCGCCGTAAGCCATGGAATAGACCACGCCCGCCGCGCGTGCCTCTTCGGCCAGCGCGGCTCCGGCCAGCACATCGGCCTCCACGTTGACCATGACGATATGCTTGCCCGCCGCGATGGCGGCGCGCGCGTGGCGGATGCCGGCGCGCGGATGGCCGGTGGCCTCGATCACCACGTCCACGTCATCGCGCGCCGCAAGCTCCGCCCCGCTTTCAAGGAAGGCCGTCGCCTCGATCCGCGCCTCGTCCCAGCCGACCCCGCGACAGGCGGCCCGCGCCCGGTCCACGCTCAGATCGGCTATCGCCGCAACCTCGAGCCCCGGGATCGTCGGCACCTGGCTGAGGAACATGGAGCCGAATTTCCCCGCCCCGATCAGCCCCGCCCGGACCGGACTCCCCTTTTCGCCCGCCTCGGCGGCCAGTCTTGCCAGGTTCATATCGTCTCCTCCCGTGGTAGCATCGCGCAAAGGGCGCGTTTCATGAATGTCGCGCGGCCCTGCGAACGACAACAGGAATCTCTCGTTGCCGTACAAGTCCGACAAAAGTCCGATGGAATTCCGATAGTTTTCCGATCACGTTTTCAGGCGCACCTTGCCCTGCCCGCGCTTTGCCCGATATTCCCTGTGAGAGACGCGAAAACGAACAGGAGAGAACCATGAAAAGCGCGAAAGACTTCCTGGACGAGGCCCACGCCGTCGTTCCGAAACTGACCCCGCAAGAAGCGATCGAGCGCCACAAGGCCGGAAATGCGGTCTTCGTCGACGTGCGCGACAGCGGCGATATAGCCAAGTCCGGCACCGTCGCAGGCGCGCTGCGCGTGTCGCGCGGTTTCATCGAGTTCGTCGCCGACGAGGCAACGCCGTTCCACAATGCCTCGCTGAAGAAGGATGCCGATATCTGCCTTATCTGCGGCGCGGGCGGACAAGCCGCATTGGCGGGCAAGACCTTGAAAGACATGGGGTTCACGTCGGTGTTCAACATCGGCGGCTTCAAGGACTGGAAAGAGGCCGGCGGCCCGACCGAAGACTGATCCGGGGTTCAAAAGGGGCGGCGAAAGGATATATGTGACCCATGTTCGGAGAGTTGCTCAAACGCCTGACGGCGCCCCAACCCGCCACCCTGCCCGATGCGGATGCGCGTCTCGCGCTTGCGGCGCTTCTGGTGCGCATCGCCCGCGCCGACGGAGATTATGCCGAGGCCGAGATCACCCGCATCGACAAGCTCTTGCAGGCCCGCTATGGGCTCTCGCCATTCGAGGCGACCAAGCTGCGCAGCCAGGCCGAGACGCTGGAGCATGAGGCCCCCGATACAGTCCGTTTCACCCGCGCGATCAAGGACGCGGTTCCTTACGAAGAACGGGAACATATCGTTGAATCCCTTTGGGAAATCGTCCTCGCCGATGGGGAGCGCGATCATGGGGAAGACGCGTTGATGCGGATGGTGGCGCCGATGCTGGGCGTGAACGATCGCGACAGCGCATTGGCCCGCCAGCGGGTCGAACGGCGCTGAGGCGCGTTTCATCCCGGCCTCCCGCCCCATCGCCCTGACCAAAGTTTCCGCAGCGTAACACCGGGTTTGGGCGTTGCAATCGGGTGGAAATTCGTCCCTACTCTCGGCCCAAAAGGGGGAATGAGTTCCAAGTGACCGACGCGCTGCCACCCGTCATCGAAATTCGCGATCTGCACAAGGCCTACGGGTCGCTTGAGGTGCTGAAGGGCGTCGACCTGACGGCCCCGCGCGGGCATGTGATCTCGCTCATCGGGTCGTCGGGCTCGGGCAAGTCCACGCTGTTGCGATGCGCCAACCTGCTTGAGGACAGCCAGCAGGGCGAAATCCTCTTCGAGGGCGAGCCGATCACCTGGCGCGGCGAGGGGATGAACCGCCATCCCGCCGACAAGGCGCAGGTGCGTCGCATCCGGACGAACCTTTCCATGGTGTTCCAGCAGTTCAACCTCTGGGCCCACATGACGATCCTGCAAAACGTGATGGAGGCCCCGGTCACCGTGCTTGGCCGCGATCGGGTGCAGGTGGAAGAGGCTGCGCGCGGCTACCTCGACAAGGTCGGTATCGGCGACAAGTGCGACGCCTATCCCGCGCAGCTTTCCGGCGGCCAGCAGCAGCGCGCGGCGATCGCCCGCGCGCTCTGCATGGAGCCGCGCGCGCTACTGTTCGACGAGCCCACCTCCGCGCTCGACCCCGAGCTTGAACAGGAAGTGGTGCGCGTCATCAAGGCGCTGGCCGAGGAAGGCCGCACCATGATCATCGTCACCCATGACATGCGCATGGCCGGAGACGTGTCGGATCACGTGGTCTTTCTCCACCAGGGAAAGGTCGAGGAAGAAGGTCCGCCCGAAACCCTTTTCGACCAACCGAAAACCGAACGCCTGCGGCAGTTCCTGAGCGCGACTGCCCCGGCCTGAACAACGACAGCAGCTCAATTGGGAGTAAGAAGATGAAGAAGATTTTGCTGACCACCGCCCTGACGCTGAGCGCGGGCATCGCCTTCGCCGCAGGCCACGGCCAGACCGTGCGCATGGGCACCGAGGGCGCCTACCCTCCGTACAACTTCCTCAACGACGCCGGTGAGGTCGACGGGTTCGAGCGTGAGCTCGGCGACGAGCTCTGCAAGCGCGCCGAGCTGAAATGCGAGTGGGTCACCAACGAGTGGGACTCGATCATCCCGAACCTCGTGTCGGGCAACTACGACACGATCATCGCCGGCATGAGCATCACCGCCGAGCGTGACGAGGTGATCGACTTCACCCAGAACTACACCCAGCCCGATCCGTCGGCCTATCTTGCGGCTGCCGAGGGCGTCGACCTGGAAAACGGCGTGATCGCGGCCCAAGCCAGCACGATTCAGGCCAGCCACATCGCCTCGATGTCCGGCGCCACCCTGCTGGAATTCGCCACGCCCGAGGAAACCATCGCCGCCGTGCGCAACGGTGAGGCCGACGCGGTCCTGGCCGACAAGGCCTTCCTCGACCCGATCGCCGAGGCCGAGTCCGACCTGATGATCGTGGGCGAAGACGTCCTGCTGGGCGGCGGCATCGGCATGGGTATCCGCGAAAGCGACGCGGAACTGAAAGCCAAGTTCGACGCGGCGATCCAGTCCATGAAGGACGACGGCTCGCTCAACGCGCTGATCGTGAAGTGGCTGCCCGGCTCGGCCACCTTCTGATGACGACAGGGGCGCGCGCCTGACGCGCGCCCCTGCTTTGCACACGGAGCCGTCGCCATCTTTTCCTACTGCACAGATCCCTCGGTGCTTGAAGGCACCAAATGGCTTTCCTGTTACCTGACCACGGGAAAGCACATGGGGCTCTATGCCTCGGTGGGGACTGTTCTTCTTTTGCTGGCGATCACCGCTCCGGCGGCGCTCATGTTCGGGTTCGGCGGCGCCACGGCGGCGCGCAGCCATTTCCCCCCGCTGGCGTGGCTCGGGCGCGGCTATATCGCGATCGTGCGCGGCGTGCCCGATATCGCCTTCTTCCTGTTTTTCGTGATCGCGCTGGACCAGGCATTCGAGTGGATGCGCCACCAGGTGAAATGCCCTGACTGGGACCAGCCGATCCGTCAGGGCAATGATTTCGTGGTCTGCGACGCGGCCAAGCTGCCCCTGGGAAACTCGCCCCAATGGGTGCATGAGACCTACGGCTTCAGCCTTGCGGTGCTGACCTTCGCCATCGTCTTCGGCGCCTTTGCGGCCAACGTGCTTTACGGTGCCATGCGCGCCGTCCCGCATGGGCAACTCGAGACCGCCGAGGCCTATGGCATGAACCCGCGCCAGACCTTCTGGCGGATTTTGGTGCCACAGATGTGGATCTATGCGCTGCCGGGGCTGTCGAACCTCTGGATGGTGCTGATCAAGGCGACGCCGCTGCTGTTCCTGCTGGGGGTCGAGGATATCGTCTATTGGGCGCGGGAACTTGGCGGGACCAAGACGCCGCGCTTCACCGACTACCCGCATGGGGACTGGCGCATGTGGTATTTCCTGGCGCTGCTCGTTTTCTACCTGGGCTTCACCAAGGTGAGCGAGGTGGTGCTGGCCCGGATCACCACGCGGCTCAATCGCGGCCAGGCCACCACCGGTGGCGAAGCCCAGAGAAAGGCCGCCGCATGAGATTGCACGTCAACACCCATCGCCGCGCCCGGCCCGAGGGTGGGTGCGGAACTGTGTCTTAGACACATCT
>JABURR010000037.1 GCA_014762635.1 Paracoccaceae bacterium | reverse complement strand
CGGATCCGGGACAAGATCGCGGCGTCCAAGAAGAAGGGACTCTGGATGGGCGGCGTGCCGCCGCTCGGGTACGACCCACATCCTGATCCGAAGATCCGCGGCCTCGTCGTCAACGCCGACGAAGCGGAAACAGTGCAGACGGTCTTCGCCCTCTACGATGACCTCGGCTGTCTGAACGCTGTCATGCTCAGGGCTAATGATCTGGGCCTGCGCTCGAAGCGACATCGGTTTAAGTCTGGGCGGGTCAAGGGCGGCAATCCGTTCTCGCGCGGCCAGATCTACGCATTGCTGCGCAACCCGATCTACATCGGCAAGATCCGCCACAAGACACAGATCTGGGACGGGCAGCATACGCCTATCCTGGACGAGGCCTTGTGGGAGAGGGTACAGTCGAAGCTGCAGGCCGCCAGTGCACGCCCACGGGGTCGCAAAGGTGTCGGAGACCGTCCCGACGCGACCCGCGCCGCTCCGCTGACAGGGAAGCTCCGCGACGACACCGGCGACCGGCTGACCCCGACGCATACACGGCGTCATGGCCGGCAGATCCGATACTACGTCTCGAACCGGCTCATCTCCGGAGGCACGGATCCCGGTGGATGGCGGCTCCCGGCTCGGGCGCTGGAGCAGGCCGTGGCGGACACCATTGCCAACCACCTCGTCGCTCTCGCCCGCGACCACCGGATCTGCGCGGAGGCGGACCTGCAGCAGGGAGGCGCCGTCAGGGGCAGGGTGCGCAGCCTCGCCGAACGGCTCTCTGGTGGCGCGCACGATCTGCTCGCCGCGCTTCTGGCCGAGGGTGGCATTGGCAAGCACCGCATCGTCCTGAGGCTCCAGGTCAAGACGCTCGCCGAGGTGTTGGATCTCCAGCTCGGCGCGATCGATCCGGCGGTGCTCAGGATCGATGCGCCCTTCGCCCTAAGACGTCGGGGCATCGAGGGCAAGATTGTCGTCGGCGACCGCGAGCCCCAACCCGACCGCACCCTTCTGAGGGCGCTGTTTCAAGCGCATGCCTGGGTGGCCGACCTGCGCAACGGCAAGCCGCTGAGCGAGATCGCCGCCGGGACATCACATTCGGAGTCCTACATTCGCACCCGATCGCAGCTGGCATTCTTGTCGCCCGCGATCCAGAGCGCAATCCTCGGGGGGCGCCAGCCGACAAACCTGACACTCGAACGGATCATCCGAAAACCGGTGCCGCTCAACTGGGACGCGCAGGCGGAATTGTACGGGTTTGAGAACGGATAGCAGCATCCCTGATCTGGGTGTGGTGTTCCCTGTTCTCTCGGAAAAGTTCCCTGATAATCGTGAAAATGTTCCCTGTTAATTTACGCAGGGAATTCTTGCGCAACGCATTGATAACGTGCGAAGATTTAGGGAGGAAAACTGCTCAAAAGGCTGCAATTTGAAGAATTTCCCTGTTAATTTCCCTGTTAGCAGGGAATTTTGGCCCTAACCGAAGCGCG
>JABURR010000033.1 GCA_014762635.1 Paracoccaceae bacterium | reverse complement strand
GCCGCTCGGTCTATGAGACCCGCCGCCAGATCGGTGTGGAACTGGCGCGCGAGGCTGCGGTCGAAGCCGACCTGGTCTGCCCCGTCCCAGACAGCGGCACCCCGGCGGCGATCGGCTTCGCCCATGAAAGCGGCATCCCATTCGGCATGGGGATCATCCGCAACCAGTACATGGGCCGCACCTTCATCGAACCGACCGAGCAGATCCGCAACATGGGCGTGCGCCTGAAACTCAACGTCAACCGCGCCCTGATCGAGGGAAAGCGGGTGATCCTGGTGGACGACTCGGTGGTGCGTGGCACGACCTCGCTGAAGATCAAGCAGATGATCCTCGATGCGGGCGCGAAAGAGGTGCACTTCCGCATCGCCTCGCCGCCGACCGCATGGCCCTGCTTCTACGGCGTAGACACGCCCGAGCGTGAAAAACTGCTCGCCAGCCGCATGTCCGAAGAGGAAATGCGCGATCATATCGGTGTAGACAGCCTCAAGTTCATCTCGCTCGATGGCCTCTACCGCGCCGTGGGCGAGGCCAAGGGCCGCAACAAGAAATGCCCGCAATATTGCGACGCCTGCTTCTCGGGCGAGTACCCGGTCGCGCCGTCGGACATGATCGAGCGCGGGTTCCAGGTCAAAACCGCGGCGGAATGACTCTGCAGGACGATCCACGCTGGCGTCGGTTCAACGACGCCGACTACGCTTGTGCCTGTTGCGGCAAAAGCTTTTCCGGCGTGTTCGACATCGCCTTTGACCACCCAGATCCCTGGCCACATGGCAACCGCGCCAGTTCCGGGCAGGATATCCTGCAGGTGGGCGAAGACGTGCTGGGCCCCGATCTCTGCCAGATCGGCCCGCACCGATTCATCCGCTGCGTTCTGACGCTACCGCTGAGGGGCAGCGACCAGAGCTTCGCCTACGGTGCCTGGGCCAGTGTGAACCCGGACAACTATGGCCGCTACGTCCAGCATGACTGGGACGGCACGCTGGCCGAGTTCAAAGGCTGTTTCGCCTGGATGATGAACCGCCTGCCTGGGTTCGAGATGCAGGACTGGCTGCCCTGCGACCTTCTGGTGGAAAACACCGCCGAGAGGCCGCAACTCTATGTCCATGACGGATCGCACCCCCTCGCCCAGCTTCAGGAAGACGGGATCACCTTCGACCAGTTGCTGGACATTTACGCCGCCGCAGGGCAGGACATCCGCCCACATCTGATGGATAGCTGACATGACCGACAAGATTGCCCTGGTAACCGGCGCTTCGCGCGGGCTTGGCGCCGCGATGGCCGAGGCGCTCTCCCCCGATTTCCACGTCATCGCCGTGGCCCGCACCACCGGCGCGCTGGAAGAACTCGACGACCGGATCCAGGCCAAGGGCGGCGCGGCAACGCTGGCACCGATGGACATCACCAATGCCGATGCCATGGCGCACTTGTGCCGCTCGGTCTATGATCGTTGGGGCAAGATCGACCTCTGGGTCCACGCGGCGATCCACGCGGCACCTCTGACCCCTGCCCCGCATCTCGACAAGAAGGACTGGGAGAAAAGCGTCACCATCAACGTGAACGCCGTGGCGACGCTGATCCCCTTCGTGGCCCCGCTTCTTGGCGAAGCCGGGCAGGCCGTCTTCTTCGACGACCCGCGCGGGGGCGAGAAGTTCTTCGCAGCCTACGGCGCCACCAAGGCCGCCCAGATCGCCCTGGCCCGCTCGTGGCAGGCCGAAAGCGCCGCGCATGGCCCCAAGGTCCATATCGTCGAGCCGCGCCCGATGCCCACGGCCACCCGCGCCCGGTTCTATCCCGGCGAAGACCGCGCCCCGCTTGCCAACCCGAAGGACGAGGCCGAACGGCTGCTGGCCGGGATCCTCTGATCCGACCTCACCGCTTGTAGGCGCGCGCCAACCGTTCCGGATCGGCACCCATCAGGTACCGCGTCAGCGTCAGCAGGTTCCGCGCCCCGCGCCAGAGCCAGCCTTGCTGCTGGTAGCGCACCGCGCTGGTCCGCGCCTCGCCGTCAAGCGGCAGGAGGCGCCCGCGCAGGGCACGGGCGATCGCCACATCCTCCATCAACGGGATCTCGGGGTATCCGCCCACGTGGTCATAAAGCGCCCGGGGGATCAGCACCCCCTGATCGCCATAGGGCAACCCGAACGCCCGCGACCGCAGGTTGGCCCAGCCCGCCACGATCCGGGGCCGCAGCCCCCGCGCCCGGAACGCCAGCCGGAAATACCCCGCCGCGCCCGTATGCTCGGCGATATGGGCCTGCACCGCATCGGTCCAGCCCGGGGCAAGATGCGTGTCGGCATGCAGGAAAAGCAGCCACGGCCCCGCCGCCGCTTCGGCCCCGCGCGCAAGCTGGCTGCCCCGGCCCGCCGTGCCGGTCGCCAGCACCGCCCCGGCTGCATCGGCAATGGCGAGGGTGTCATCCTCGGACCCGCCATCGCTGATGACCAGTTCCCGCACCAGCCCGGCCTCGACCCCCTCCATCAGCGAGGCCAGCGTATCGGGCAGTTCCGCGCCCGCATTCAGCGTCGGGATCACGATGGAGAGAGGCGCGCGCATGAGGGTCCTTTCGTTCCGACCATAGCACCCTATATTACGCCGCGCGAACAAGGGGAACGGACATGGCAGGCGAACGGGCCGAAGACAGGCGTGTATTCACGATTACCGGGGCGGATCGGGAGAAATTCCTGCAGAACATTGTCACCAACGACCTGAAGCGGCTGCGCGACGGGATCGTCTACACCGCGCTGCTGACGCCGCAGGGCAAGTACCTGGCCGATTTCTTTCTTGTTCCGATGGGTGAAGCGATCCTGCTCGACGTGCATGAAAGCCTCGCGGCGGACCTCGTGCGGCGGCTCACCATGTACAAGCTGCGCGCCGATGCGCAGATCGCGGAAAGCCCGCTGAACGTCAGCCGTGGCCTCGGCCCCGCGCCCGAAGGTGCCCTGCCCGATCCACGCCATCCGGAACTTGGCTGGCGGCTCTATTCCGAAACCGAGGGCGGCGCGCCACAAATCGACTGGGACGCGATCCGCGTCGCCCAGTGCATCCCCGAAACCGGGATCGAACTGATCCCGAACGACACCTTCCTGCTGGAAGCAGGGTTCGAGCGGTTGAACGGCGTCGATTTCCGCAAGGGCTGCTACGTGGGCCAGGAAGTCACCGCCCGCATGAAGCACAAGACCGAGTTGAAAAAGGGCCTCGCCGTGGTGGAGGTGTCGCGCGAGGCCGCCCCCGGCACCCCGATCACCGCCGATGGCAAGCCCGCAGGCACGCTCTACACCCGCTCCGGCGACCGGGCCATCGCCTACCTCCGCTTCGACCGTGCCGAGGGCGAGATGCAGGCGGGCGAGGCGACGGTGCGCTACGTCTGAAACCTAGTCGGCGTCGACCTTGATCAGCAGTTTACCCGTGTTCTGGCCGGTGTAGAGCATCTCGATCGCGCCGGGCGCGGCTGAGGGGCCGTCAAGGATATGCTCGTTGGCGGCGAGTTTGCCGTCGCGCAGCCAGCCGGTCAGGTCCGCGACCGCCTCTTCCCAGCGGTGTTTGTAGTCGAAAGCGATGAGTCCCATCATCCGGGCGCGGGCGACGAGGATCTGGCGATGCACGCGCGGGCCCATGGGGGTCGGGTCCCAGTCGGTGATCGCCGCCGTGCCGCAAACCACGATCCGCGCCCTGAGTGCCAGCCGCGCCATCACGGCGTCGGAAATCGGGCCGCAGGTGTTGTCGAAGTAGCAATCCACCCCGTCCGGGCAGGCCTCGGTGAGGGCGGCGTCGATGTCGCCCGCCTTGTAGTCGATCGCGATGTCATAGCCGAATTTCTCGCGACAGAGGGCCGTCTTGTCGGGGCCTCCGGCGACGCCCACGGTGCGGCAGCCCTTCATCCTGGCGATCTGCCCCACGGCCGATCCCACGGCCCCGGCGGCGGTGGAGACGACCACGGTTTCGCCCGGTTGCGGATCGCAAAGGTCGAGCAGCCCGAAATAGGCCGTCACCCCGTTCAGCCCCAGGATGCCCAGCGCGTAGGAGAGCGGCATGTCCCCCTCAAGCACCTTGCGGGTGACGTTGCTGCCATCGCTCAGGGCATGGCTCTGCCAGCCGAAAAGGCCCGAGACCACGTCGCCCTCGGCATAGTCTGGATGGCGACTGGCGACGATCTCGCCCACGGCAAAGCCGCGCATCACCTCGTCGATGGCGACCGGCGGCAGATAGTTGGGCGCGTCATTGGCCCAGCCGCGTTGCGTCGGGTCCACCGACCAGTAGCGGTTGCGCACCAGGAATTGCCCCTCGCCGGGTTCGGGAACCTCGGCCTCTTCCACGCGGAAATGCTCAGGGGTGGGCACGCCCTTGGGACGGCTCGACAGAACGACGCGGGTGTTTCGGGACATGGGCTTTCCTCCTGTTTGCGGCGCCACCCTAGTGTCCGGGGCGCCGGAGGAAAAGCCGCTCAGTTGGCCTTGCGCTGGGGCAGGAACGGCAGGGGCGCGACAGGCACGCCATCCTCGATCAGGCTTTTCGCCTCGTCGAGTTTGGCCTCACCATAGATCGCGCGTTCGGGGCTTTCGCCCTCGTGCATCTTGCGCGCTTCCTTGGCGAAGTTCATGCCCACGTATTCGGAGTTTTCCTCGACCTTGCGGCGCAGCTCCGCAAGCACCCGCTCACGCTCGCTTTGCGGCGCTTTGAGCGAGGGCTTTTCATTGGGTTCGGACGCCGCTTCTGCATCACGCGAGGCCCGCACGCGGGGCGCCATCAGCGCCTTCTCAACCTTTGTGCTGCCGCAGTCGGGGCAAGAGACCATCCCCGCCGCCTTGACCGTGTCAAAGGCTTCGGCGGATTTGAACCAGCTTTCAAACCCGTGGTCGTTTTCACATCTGAGCGCGTAACGGATCATCGTCACCTGCACAAAATTCAGCCAGCGCACATTAGGTAGGCCCTGGCTCTCCTAGTTCAACGTGGACCACGGCGCAACGGTTCCCGCGCCTATGCCCCCTTGCCGGGCACGAAAGCGCGGATAATCCGCGCCAGTTCGGCGTTCTCGACAATCTCGGCCGCTTTCTTCAGCGAAACCCATTTGCGGCGACGCTGACCCGCCTCCGGAAACTCATCGCGGAGTTTCTTCACCTTCACCGGGAAGACCGCGACCATGCAGGGCAGCTGCTCTCCGTCATCCTGTTCCTTAGTGTAGGAATAGAGGCCCACGCATTCGGGCATCGCCTGCCCCTCGACGCCCGCCTCTTCCCAGGCCTCGCGTTCCGCGGCCTCGGTCGGGGTCGCGTCCTCGATGGGCCAGCCGCGCGGGATGATCCAGTTGCCGCGTCCGCGGGTGGTGATCAGCAGGACCTCGACCTTGTCCTTGCGCACCCGGTAGCACAGCGCCCCGAACTGGGTGCGCAGATCGCGCTTCTGATGCGGGGCGATCCGCACGGGGAATTGCTTGAGCCGGGTCATCTTGCCCTTCATTCGGTGCTGCCTGCCTTGCAACCTCCCGCAAGACTATGGTCATTTGATGGAAACCTACAATGGCCCGCGCCGCTCGCAGAGCTGTGACCATGAGTTTATTGACCGCGTGATAGGTTGTCATAGCTTTGGTCGAACCCTGGAGATCATCATGCGCATATTCGGCCTTTTCATCCTGATCATTACCCTCGCCCTTCCGGCCCATGCCAAGGGCGGGTTCCGGTTCGCCTCCATCGACGGCGGAAAGATCGCTCTCGACGACTGGCGCGGGCAGCCGGTGCTGGTGGCCAACACTGCCTCGCTCTGCGCCTTCACCCCGCAATACGAGGATCTTCAGGCGCTTTATGACCGCTACAAGGATCGCGGGCTGGTGGTGCTGGCGGTGGCATCCGATGATTTCGGCCAGGAACTCGACAGCAATTCCGAGGTGAAGAATTTCTGCGACGCGAATTTCGACCTCGATTTCCCGATGACCGAGATCACCCACGTGCGCGGCCCCCGCGCCCATCCGTTCTACAAGTGGCTGGCCTCCGAGCATGGGTTTACGCCCGCGTGGAATTTCAACAAGGTGCTTCTGAACGCAGACGGAGAAGTGGTCGGAACATGGGGCTCAATGGCCAAGCCCACATCGCGGGCGATCACCCGAGAGATCGAGCCGCTTCTTCCCCGGTGACGGAAGCCGCGCCGCGGCTGATCGGCTCGGAGATCTATCGCAGTTCCAGCTATGGGCATTGGCATCCGCTGCGGGTGCCGCGCGTCTCAACCGTCATGGACCTGTCGCGCGCCCTTGGTTGGCTCCCGCCCGTGCAATTCGTGAACAGCCCCCGCGCCAAGCCCGCCGCGCTCAGCGCCTGGCACCATCCCGACTATATCGATGCGCTGGTGGAGGCCGAGCGCAGCCAGAGCGTCAGCGAGGCAACCCGCGAACGCCACGGCCTCGGCACCCACTCGAACCCGGTTTTTGCCGAGATGTTCCGCCGCCCCGCCACCTCGGCCGGCGCCTCGATCCTTGCGGCCGAACTGGTGGCGCAGGGTGGCGTGGTCTACTCCCCGGCGGGCGGCACCCATCACGGGATGCCAGACCGCGCCAACGGGTTCTGTTACCTCAACGACCCGGTGCTGTGCCTGCTTGCCCTGCGCCATGCAGGCTTGCGCCGCATCGCCTATGTGGATATCGACGCGCATCACGCGGATGGCGTCGAACACGCCTTTGCCGATGACCCCGAGATCCTGCTGATCTCGACCCATGAAGAGCGGCGCTGGCCCTTTACCGGGGAGCTTGGCGCAGACCCGCACCGGGCGCTCTACAATTTGCCGCTACCGCGCGGTCTGAACGATACCGAAATGGAAATGATACTGGACGAGCTGATCCTGCCCGTGGTCGACGCTTTCGCGCCCGAGGCGATCGTACTGCAATGCGGGGCCGACGCGGTAGAGGAAGACCCTCTGTCGCGGCTTTCACTCTCGAATAACGCCCATTGGGGCGTGGTGGCGGCACTGCGAGAGCTTTCACCACGCTACATCGTGCTGGGCGGCGGGGGCTACAACCCGTGGTCCGTCGGGCGGCTCTGGACAGGGGTCTGGGCCACCCTCAGCGGGCAGGAGATCCCCGATCGCCTGCCGCCACGGGGCGAGGCGGTGCTGCGTGGCTTGGAATGGCAGGGCAACCGGCGCGGCAAATCCCCGCCCGAGCATTGGTTCACCACTCTTCGAGACCGGCCCCGCCACGGTGAAATCCGCGCCGAAGTGCGCGACCGGGTCCAAGCCCTGAGAGCCACATGATACGCGCCTTCATCGCCCTGCCCCTGCCCGAAGAGGTCCGCACCCAGCTAGCGGTAGTTCAGCAGATGCTGCCCTTGCCCCGGCGCATCCCTTCAGAGGACATGCACCTGACGCTGGTGTTTCTTGGGGAACAGCCGGAACCCGTCCTGCAGGAAGTTCACGGCGCGCTTGAGACCGTGCGTGCGAACCCGTTCGAGATGCGGCTCTCGGGCCTCGCCCATTTCGGCGGTATGAAGCCCCGCATCGTCTATGCCGGCGTCGTGCCTTGCGAGGCGTTGATGCAGCTACAGTCGAAGGTCGAGAACTCGATCCGTCGCATCGGCGTCGAGGTCGAGGCGAAACGGTTCGTGCCCCATGTCACCCTCGGCCGCCTGCGTATCGGAGAAATCCAACCCGCCCATCTGGAGCATGCGCTGGTGGCCTGTGCCGGGTTTTCGGCCGGGCCTTTCACCGTGGATCGCTTCACGCTGTACGAGTCACGTCTCGGCCCCAAGGGTCCGCGCTATGACGAGTTGGCCGAATATCCCCTGCGCACCGGCGACTGAAATGCAAAACGCGCCCTCTGGAAAGGGCGCGTTTCACTTGGGTGGATACGAATTCTTATGCAGCTTCGGCTTGAAGTGCGGCGTTGCGACGCTCGCTTTCCTCGCGGCTCAGAGCCACCGAGGTGCGGACACCTTTCGACACGAATTCCATGAGGCCGGACACAACCCGCTCGTTCGGGTCAATACCAGCACAGGACAGGACTTCGCGGCCGTCGCGTGACCGCGCCCAACGCGCGATCTGCTCGGGCCCGTTGCCGTATTTCTTGTCATCGGCGATAGCGTCGTCCAGAGCAGCCAAAACGACAGCAGCGAACAGCTTGCGCGCCCGCTGGCCCTGCTCATAGTTGAATGCCGTACCGTCTACAAAATCGACCATTAAGGCGTTCCTGTGTTTTTGCTCTTGCGTCTTCGACGTGGCCGCCACTATCCCCATTCTGAACCGATTCGGGTTCCTGATTTTGGAATACCTCCCATGCGTCCAGTGCATGGCTAACTCATTACGCACACTTTATCTAGTCGGGTTGCCAGCCTCGTGTTGCCCAGATATAGGTTCCGCCGACCCTTCTTCAAGTTTTTGTCAAGGTTTAGCCACATGCCGAAGATCAACGGTAACGAAATCCGTCCGGGTAACGTGCTCGAGCACAATGGCGGTCTCTGGGCCGCCGTGAAGGTCGATCACGTCAAACCGGGCAAGGGCGGTGCCTTCGCCCAAGTCGAGATGCGCAACCTGCGCAACGGATCGAAACTGAACGAGCGCTTCCGCTCCGCCGACAAGGTCGAGCGCGTTCGCCTCGAGCAGAAGGACCAGCAATTCCTCTACGAGACCGACGGAATGCTCGTATTCATGGACACCGAGACCTACGAGCAGGTGGAACTGCCCGCCGACATCCTCGGCGACCGGCGCCCCTTCCTGCAGGACGGTATGACCATCACCGTCGAGTATTACGAGGCCGAGGCCCTGAACGCGACCCTGCCCCAGAAGGTCACCTGCAAGGTCGTCGAGACCGAGCCGGTGGTGAAGGGCCAGACCGCGGCCAACAGCTTCAAGCCGGCGGTCCTTGATAACGGCGTGCGCATCACCGTGCCGCCTTTCGTCGCCCAGGACGAGGACATCATCGTCAACACCGAGACGATGGAATATTCCGAACGCGCTTGACGCGACCCCGATATCTTGACGTCACGGCCTCCGCACGGCGGAGGCCGTTTTCGTGCAACACTTCCGCCCCCTGACCGCACGCCCCGTTAACCTGGTCGGAAAGGCGCAAATTCCAAATCGGAAAACCATCGGAATTCTATCGGAATTCCATCGGACATATTTTCCGTTTCGGTCATAGTCACAGACCCGTTGAGCTTGGATCCGCGACAAATCACCCGGTTTCCTGCCTCAAACAATGGTCCCGCTTGACCCGCCCATAGGCCGGACGCCCGTCAACCGCCTCGCACAAGGCAGCCAGCTTTGGACGGCTCTCCAATAGGCTGGCGCGGTCGGCAACCCATTCGGTCAACATCGCCGCGTAAAAATCCAGTGCGGTGAGCCCGCGCTTCAGAAAGAACGGATTGCCTTCGATCCCGGATTCGAGAATGTCGAAAAATTCATTCAGATGCGCCTCGGCGCGCTGTTGCACGGCGTCATTTGCGGCGTCATCGGTGGTGAACTGTTCGGGATGGCAGGCCCTGGAAAAGGTCGGATAGCCACCGGTCGCCATGGCCATCAGCCAATACATGAAAGGACCCCGATCGGCATCGCCTTCGCGTGGTACAAGGCCTGCATCAGGATGCTGTTCACCCAGAAGGGTCATGATCGCGGCTGTCTCACCGACAATCGGCCCCTCCTGCAATCCAAGTGCTGGCACCCGCATGGTCGGCACTTTCGACCTGTAGTCTGCCGAGCGATGGGCTGCGACGCCCATGTCTACATGGACCTTCTCGTAATCGATCCCGAGCTCTTCGAGCATCGCTTGCGGGCCGATGGCTCCCGAGCCCTGTTCCCAATAAAGCGTATACATTCGCCCCCTCAATACAAAAGATTTCCATTACCAAGCCGAGTAAATGTGGTCGATAAAATGCAATCATAATTCGCATTCATGGGAATTCAGCATCAGTTCTTCTGGTCTTGATAAAAGTTTTTCTTTAGTATTGATTCATGAAGCTGTCTCACCTGAACGGGCTCCGAGCGCTTGAGGCGTCTCTGCGGCACGGGGGATTCTCTGCTGCCGCCGCAGAACTTGGGGTTACACCTGCTGCGGTCGGACAGCAGATCCGCGGCCTCGAGGCTTTTCTCGGGCGAAAGCTTTTTCGCCGGAGTGGCCAAGGAACCACCCCGACAGAGGCTGCCAAACAACTTGAGGCGCAACTCACCAGCGGATTTTCGCAGGTCGCCGAAGCCTTGGCCCGGCTGAGCAGCGCGCCCGAAGCCAATCGGCTGTCCGTGACGTTGCCGGCCTCGTTTGCGGAAAACTGGCTGATGCCGAGAATTTCCGCATTCTACGGAATAGCATCCGAGGTGGATCTCCGTATCGACGCGACGAACCGCATGGTCGATCTCCTGGCCGAGGATTTCGATTTTGCCCTGCGCTATAGCCCTCCGACAAAGGACCCGTTCGACGACACGGAACTATTTGGGGATCGCGTGCTTCCGGTCTGCAGTCCCGATTTCGCCATCACCCATAAGGCCTCGCTGCAAGAGAAATCCCTGAAGGGAGTACCGCTTGTTCATCTTGAAAACCGAACCCCGGACCCTTCCTGGCCGGACTGGAAAAGCTGGACGGAACAGTTCGGCATCGACATGAAACAGGCGGGAAAGATTGGACGCTTCACGCAGTTCAGTTCGGGTTTGCAGGCAGCCATTTCCGGACAGGCAATGGTTTTATGCGGCGTCACCGAGGCATTCAACGGGATACAGTCTGGCCAGTTGATCCTTCCATTCGGACCAGCCAGCCATCGCGAGACCGACTACCGATATCGGCTGGTATCCGTGCGGGGCCGACCGGCAACATCGCTCAAAAGGAAGTTCCGTGATTGGATCCTCGGCGAAGCGAAGCAATTCCGAAAGCAGGTCGCCGTACTTCTTGCCTGCTAGGACGTCTCTTGCTTCCATGCCTGTCAGCGTTCGGATTGGTTGCGCCAGGTCACTCGCATTTCGGCTCTAGAAACTTTTCATATCCCTCTTATGCGTCATCTCGCGCTTGCCCTGCGTGGCGGGCGGGCATAAGAAGCCTGCGACGTGAGGCCACTAGAGAACGGATGCGCGCGAGATGCCGATCCTGGTCATGAAATTCGGCGGCACTTCGGTCGCCACTCCCGATCGTATCCGCCGCGCGGCCAAGCGCGTGGGCCGCGAGGTCGCCAATGGCTATGACGTGATCGTCATCGTCTCGGCCATGGCGGGTGAGACCAACAAGATGGTCGGGCTGGTGGACGAGATATCGCCCTTCTACGACGCCCGTGAATATGACGCGGTGGTCAGCTCCGGCGAGAACGTGACCGCCGGTCTGATGGCGCTGACACTGCAGGAAATGGATATCCCGGCGCGCAGCTGGCAGGGCTGGCAGGTGCCGCTCAAGACCACCTCGGCCCATGGCGCGGCGCGGATCGAGGAAATCCCGACCGACAATATCAACGCCAAGTTCGCCGAGGGCATGCAGGTGGCCGTGGTCGCGGGCTTTCAGGGGATCAGCCCCGAGGGTCGCATTACCACCCTGGGCCGGGGCGGGTCGGACACCACCGCAGTAGCCTTTGCCGCCGCCTTCGGGGCCGAGCGTTGCGACATCTACACCGACGTGGACGGGGTCTACACCACCGACCCTCGGATCAGCGCCAAGGCCCGCAAGCTGGACCGCATCGCCTTCGAGGAGATGCTGGAACTGGCCTCTCTGGGCGCCAAGGTGTTGCAGACCCGCTCGGTCGAACTGGCGATGCGCTACAATGTGCGCCTGCGCGTCCTGTCGAGCTTTGAGGACAACAACGAAACTGCGGGCACGCTGGTCTGTGCCGAGGAGGATATCGTGGAAAGCAATGTGGTTTCCGGCGTCGCCTATTCCCGCGACGAAGCGAAGATGACCCTGATCTCGGTCGCCGACCGCCCCGGCATCGCCGCCGCGATCTTCGGGCCCCTGGCCGAGGCCGGCGTCAACGTGGACATGATCGTTCAGAACATCTCGGACGACGGGCGCACGGACATGACCTTCTCCTGCCCGGTGGACCAGGTGAAGCGCGCCGAGAAGGCGATGCTGGGCGCCAAGGAAAAGGGCGACATCAATTTCCACGAGCTGGTAGCCGACACCGATGTCTGCAAGGTCTCGGTGGTGGGCATCGGGATGCGTAGCCACGCGGGTGTCGCCTCGAAGATGTTCGACTCGCTCGCGGCCGAGGGCATCAACATCAAGGTGATCACCACCTCCGAGATCAAGATCTCGGTGCTGATCGACCGGAAATACCTCGAACTGGCGGTGCAGGCGCTGCACGACGCGTTCGAACTGGAAAAGGCCGCCTGATCTAGCGCAGGCTCTCCAGCCCGTCCAGCAGCAGGTCAAGCCCGAAGCCGAAGTCGTGCAGCCCGTCGTATTGGCGCTGCATGACGCGTTCGGCCAACGCCCGCAGGTGCGGGTAGCGGTCCGCCGGGATCATGTCGATATGTTCAGCCGCCGCATCGGCGTAATCGTCGGGCGCGAAGGGAAAGTTCAGCGCCTGCAGCGTGAATCCGTAGACATGGCTGTCGATGGCGTTCCAGGCGTGATCCGCCGCCTCGTAGCTGAACCCGGCCGTCACAAGGCAGGAGAGCGTCGCCTCCACGTAATCCAGCATCGCCGGGCCCATGTTGGGCTTTGAGACAAGCAGCGCCGTGGCCCAGGGATGGCGCATCAACGCCGCGTGGGCCGAGACCGCGCGGCGGCGCATCTCGGCCTTCCAGTCGCCGCCCGAAGCGGGCAGCGCGATCTCCCCCACCACGCGATCCACCATGGCCGAGAGCAGGTCATCCTTGCCGCCCACGTGGTTGTAGAGCGACATCGCCTCCACCCCCAACCGCTGCGCCAGCTTGCGCATCGAAAGCGCCTCGATCCCGGCCTCGTCCGACAGCGCAACCGCCGCCTCGGCGATCCGGTCGCGCGAGAGCGGGGGGCGGGCCTTTCTGGGGCTGGTGTCTTTTTTTCTTGCCATGCTTACGCTGTAAGTATATGCGCAGCGGCAAGCAACTTACAATGTAAGTTTTCAAGAAAGGGTTGAGAGATGAAGAAGGTTTGCATCATCGGCATATCGGGCAAGCTGGGCCAATACATGCTGCAACACGCGCTAGATCGCGGGTACGAGGTTAATGGCGTCTGCCGCCCCGAAAGTGTCGGCAAGCTGGGCAAGTGGAAGGGCAAGGTCACGCTCTTCCCCGGCCGCACCGATGACCGCGAGGTGATTGCCCGGGCGGTCAAGGGCTGCGACGGGGTTCTGACGGTGTTGGTCCCCTGGGGTGTGCAAGGCTACTCCACCAAGACCGCCGAGGCGGTTCTGGATCTGGCAGAGCCCGGCGCGCGGCTGGTCTTTTCCTGCGGCTGGCACATCACCCGCGACGGCAAGGACCGTTATAGCCTGAAGCTGCGGCTTCTGCTGGCGACCTTCGGCCCCATCGCGCGGCTGTTCCGTTTCGCCGACATCAGCGACCAGGTTCGCGCCTGCGGCCGCATTTTCGCCTCGGACCGGGACTGGACCGTGGTGCGCGGCAGCGACCTTGAGGAAGGGCCCAGCGAAGGCCTCCCGGTCTGGGCCGAGCATGTGGGCGACCCGATCCTTGAAAGCAACCGGACCCGGCGCATCGACTTCGCGCTCTTCATGGTGAACGCTCTCACCGATGATGAAGTTTTGCGCAAATCCCCGGCCATCGTGAGCCGCCAGGCGCCTTCGGCGCAGGCAGAGAGCGCCAAACCCGTCGCTGGCTGATCTCACGCGGAATTCTCTCTCCCCAACCCGGGTCATCTCGCCTATAGAGAGTCCGAGGGAGCGAGAAGAGAAGAATGTCCGACGGCACCGAAAGCGAAAGTCGCAAACTTCTGGGGCGACTGCGGGACACGCTGGCCGAAAGCAGCGCCGGACAGGCGCGGCTTGACCGGATCACGCATCTCATCGCCGACAGCATGCGCAGCGAGGTCTGCTCGATCTACCTGTTCCGCGACGAGGATACGCTGGAGCTTTGCGCGACCGAGGGCCTGAATCCCGAGGCGGTCCACCAGACCCGGATGCGCATGGGCGAAGGCCTCGTGGGCCGCGTCGCGAAATCGGCACGGATCATCAACACAGCCGACGCCCCCAGCGAACGCGGCTTTCGTTACATGCCCGAGACCGGGGAAGAGATCTTCAGCTCGTTCCTCGGCGTGCCGATCCAGCGCCTGGGCGAGACTCTGGGCGTACTGGTCGTGCAGTCGAAGCAGGCACGCAAGTTCTCGGAAGACGAAGTCTACGCGCTGGAAGTCGTGGCAATGGTGCTGGCCGAGATGGCCGAGCTTGGCGCCTTCGTCGGCGAAGGCGCCGCCCTTGCCGCCCCGCACCAGCATTCGGTGATGATCCGCGGTGGCATCGGGCAGGAAGGTGTGGCCGAGGGCCAGGCCTGGCTGCATGACCCCCGGGTCGTGGTGACCAACCCGGTCGCGGACAACCCGGAAGAAGAACTGGAGCGCCTGCAAGCCGCGGTGGCCAAGCTGCGCGTCTCGGTCGATGACATGCTGACCGTGGCCGACACCGCCGATTCCGAACAGCGCGGCGTGCTGGAAGCCTACCGGATGTTCGCCAATTCGCGTGGCTGGCTGCGCCGCATGGAAGAGGACATCGCGCGCGGCCTTTCCGCCGAAGCCGCGGTTGAAAAGGAACAATCTGCAGCCCGCGCCCGCATGTCCCAGGTGCCCGACGCCTACCTGCGCGAACGGCTGCATGACCTGGATGACCTGTCGAACCGTCTGCTGCGCATCCTCACCGGCCAGGGCAAGGACACAGGCGCCCAGATGCCAGAAAACCCGATCCTGATCGCGCGCAACATCGGCCCGGGCGAGTTGCTGGAATACGGGCGCAAGCTGAAGGGCGTGGTGCTGGAACAAGGCTCCGTCGCCTCCCACGCCGCGATCGTCGCCCGCGCCCTGGCGATCCCGCTTGTCGTCCATGCCGAGCGCATCACGACCGAGGCGTTGAACGGCGATCATATCCTCGTGGACGGCGAACAAGGCCTCGTGCACCTACGCCCCGGCGATGCGGTGGTCACCGCCTTCCGCGAAAAGATCGACATGCTGGCCGACGCGCAGAAGCGCTACAGCGGGCTGCGCGACAAGCCCGCGACCGCGCTCTGCGGAACCACCGTATCCCTGCACATGAACGCTGGTCTCATCGCCGACCTGCCCTCGCTGGAAGGCTCCGGCGCCGAGGGCGTCGGCCTCTTCCGCACCGAGCTGCAGTTCCTCGTCCGCACCACCGTGCCCAAGCGCGGGGAGCTTGCGGCGATCTACACCCGCGTGCTTGAGGCCGCCAAGGGCAAGCGCGTGGTCTTCCGCACCCTCGACATCGGCTCGGACAAGGTGCTGCCGTACATGAAGCGCGAGGAAGAGCCGAACCCCGCGCTCGGCTGGCGCGCGATCCGCGTCGGACTCGACAAACCCGGCGTGATGCGGATGCAGCTTCAGGCCCTGATCCGCGCCGCGAACGGTCGCCCCCTCGCCGTGATGTTCCCCTTTATCGCCCAGTTCGACGAATTCCGCGAGGCTCGCGAGCACCTGCTGAACGAGCTCGAACGGGAAAAGGCCCTTGGCCATATCCTGCCCGAAAAGGTCGAGATCGGCGCGATGCTGGAGACCCCCAGCCTCGCCTTTGCGCCCCGCCAGTTCTTCGAAATGGCCGATTTCATTTCCATCGGCGGCAACGACCTGAAACAGTTCTTCTTCGCGGCCGACCGCGAGAACGAACGCGTCCGCCGCCGCTACGACACGCTCAACGTCAGTTTCCTGACCTTCATCGAGCAGATCGTGAAACGTTGCGAGGCCACGGGCACGCCGCTCAGCTTCTGTGGCGAGGATGCCGGTCGCCCGGTGGAAGCCGCCTGTTTCGCCGCCATGGGGATGCGGTCACTGTCTATGCGGCCCGCCTCCATCGGCCCTGTCAAGGCGCTGATCCGGCGGATCGACCTTACCGAACTGAAGCTCGTGATCGACGAGGCGCGGGAGTCGGGCGCCCAATCGGTGCGCGGCGCGGTGATGGACTGGCTGCGTCAGCAGTCCTGATCCGCCTCGGCGGCCCAGTTCGTCACCTTGCCGGTCACGCCGTCCCAGGCCCCCTCGGCCAGGTCCTGCCCCAGCACCCGGTCCGGGTTCGTGGGCGGCGGCATCTCGACGCCGGAAAGCTTGCCAAACCCGAAGCGCCGGTAATAGGGCGCGTCGCCCACCAGCATCACCCGGCTCCAGCCCATCTGCCCTGCCTTCTGAATGCTTTCCATGATCAACAGGCGGCCCAGCCCCTCACCCTGGTGGGTGGGGTGCACCGCGATCGGCCCGAGCAACAGCGCCTCTGCCCCGCCCACCCGCACCGGCCAATAGCGGATCGCCCCGGCGATGATCCCGTCGGCATCGCGCGCCACCAGGCAAAGCTCCGGGATCGGCTTCACCCCATCGCGCAGACGGTAGGACGACAACGCCTCGCGCCCCGGCGCGAAGCAGAGGTCGTAAAGCGCCTCCACCTCCCACCAGTCGTCCTCGGTTTCCTGCTCGAACTGGAACACCTGACTGCCCGCACGCCCTGATCTTTTGCACTGGAAACGCCCCTAGCACGGGGCTAGGTGTGCCGCAACGTATGCAAGGAGTGCCAATGTTCTACCGCCCCGAAGACGGCCACGGCCTGCCGCACAACCCGTTCAACGCCATCGTGACCCCCCGGCCCATCGGCTGGATATCGACCCGTGGTGCCGACGGCAGCGAGAACCTCGCCCCCTATTCCTTCTTCAACGCCGTGGCCTACACCCCGCCACAGGTGATGTTCTCCTCCACCGGCCAGAAGGCGGACCGCGACGGCACCAAGGACAGCGTCTCCAACATCCGCGAGACCGGCGTCTTCTGCGTCAACATCGTGGAATTCGCGATGAAGGACGTGATGAACGACACCTCCGGCCCGTGGGACAAGGATGTCGACGAGTTCACCCGGGCGGGGATCGAGCGCGCGAGTTGCGAGACCATCCCCTGCTCCCGCGTCGCCAAGGCGCCCGCCAACCTGGAATGCCGCGTCACCCAGATCGTGCAACTCGAAGGCCCGGCCAATTTCGCCGTCTTCGGCGAGGTCACCGGCGTGCACATGCGCGACGACTGCCTCAAGGACGGCATGTTCGACATTCTCAGCTTTCAGCCGCTGACCCGTCTCGGCTATCGCGACTACTCCCGCATCACCGAGGTCTTCAGCCTCAAGCGCCCGGGCGAATAACCGGTTTCTTCTGTTCGGAAAATATCCTCGGGGGTGAATGCGCCGAAGGCGCAGAGGGGGCAGACAGCCCCCTCCCCTGACCTTGGAAGCCTCAGCTCCCCCCGGCCAATTCCGCCTCGACCTGGGCCAGGTTGTTTCGAACCTCGGGCACAGTGCCATCAATCGCCAACGCCCGCCTGAACGCCTGCCGCGCCCCGCGCAGATCACCCTGGTTGTAGCGCGCATTGCCCAGGCCGAACTGCCAGAGCCAGCTCCCCGGCCAGCGCCGCGCTCCCGCGGCATAGGCCCGCTCCGCCTCCCGGTGGCGACCCGCCCGTTCCAACCCGGCGGCGGCGCGAAGAACTTCCCACTCCTCGGCCAATTCCGGCAATTGCCCCGGCGGCATCACGACCACGGCCCAATCCTCGGCCCGGGCCCAGGTGCGCTGGAAAGTCACGAGATCCATGGTCATCCGGTCATGTTGGCCGGAATGAAGGTAGATCTCCTCCTTCGCCGCATCGTAGCCGACCACGACAGCATAGTGCCAGACCGGCGCCCAGGTCAGCCCAAGGTTCTGAAGGATGATCACGGGATGTCCCGCCGCCACTTCGCCCAGAACCATTTTCAGCCCCTCGACCTCGACGGCCAGTTGCCCCTCACGCCGGGCTGCGCCCAGCATGTCGGTGCGATAGGTGCCCTTTGCCCCGGGGCTGAACATCAGCCGCGCAAGCGCCTCCTGATCAACCTGCGCCCCGCCCCAGCCCATGGTCATGGCCAGTGCGGCCGGACCGCAGTAGAAATCCTCCTGCTTGATGATCGGCACATCGGCTACAGCCGCCCGCGTCGGCAGATCGGCCGGGACCTCCTCGATCATCGGGCCCTGCGCGCAGCCCATCAAGAAAACGGGGATCATCCATAGGATGATCCCACGCTTCAGAACGTGCTGCGCAATTGCGATCAGCGGACACACCGGATGAACGGGAAGATTTGGGTAACGCACAGCAGATCGGTGATCATGAGGATGACAATCACGGTGACAAGCACGCTGACCACGCCAGCACCTGCCGAGTCCTCATCCATCTGCGACAGGATCGTTGCGATCTCGTCATCCGACAGCACCGCAAGGCGCTTCTCGGCCTCCGCCGGATCGACGCCCAGCGCGATGATCTCGTTGCGGATTTCGTCCTTCTGAAGCTCCGACATCAGAAAGTCGCGATCTGCATAGCCCGAATATTTCGACATCGCGGCATCGGTGCTCAGCATCTCGGCCTGAGCCTGTGTGGATGCGATGGGCAAAAGCGCCATCTGCGCAATCAGCATGTAGGCCAAGGCATTCTTGGCAATTGCAAAAATCTTCACGTCGAGCCTCCTGTTGGTTTGATTGCCTTGGATTAAGGCCCTAGCCCGGAGCGATGTCAATCCATTCTCTAGGGTCGCAACCAGGCACTTCATCTGCCGGAAACGAAAAAGCCGGGATCGCCAGACATGGGCAATCCCGGCCAATCTCATTCCAGTCCCGGCGCAATCAGGCGATGCAGCGCACGAAGGGGAAGATCTTGGTGAGACAGAGAAGGTCGGTGATCAGCAGGATGACGAACACGACCAGCATCACATCCAGAATATGCCCGCCATGATCTGCACCGGCAGAGCCTTCGTCCATCTGCATCAGGATCGTTGCGATCTCGTCATCCGACAGCGCGGACAGGCGCTTCTCGGCTTCCGCCGGATCAACGCCAAGCGCGATGATCTGATCGCGGATTTCGTCCTTCTGCAATTCCGACATCAGCAATTCACGGTCCGCATAGGCGGAATACTTGTTGATCGCCGCATCGGTGCTCAGCATCTCGGCCTGGGCCATGGTCGAAGCGGTAGGCAGCAACACCATCTGTATAGCCAACACGAAGGCAAGGGCTTTCTTGGTGATCATGAGAAGTTTCATTGGCAGTCTCCTGTTGGGGTCGCCGTCACAGCTGGCGGCGCGCTGCCCCTATGTCACCCAATTCACACCCCGGTCGCAAGTGCCATTACACGGGCCGAAAGGCACTCGGCGGCTTCCGGGACGGGTTGTGGCACCGGCGCATCGCGTGGCTTCTTCTGTTCGGAAAATATCCTCGGGGGTGAATGCGCCCGAAGGGCGTAGAGGGGGCAGACAGCCCCCTCCACCCGTCCTCAGTGGCCCGCGCCCAGCACCCCGGTGCGTACGCCGTAATCCACGGCCACCCCGTAATCCGGGTCATCATCACTATCGACCATCAGCTGCCCCGCCCGGCTCAGAAGCCGGTGACAGTCCCGCGACAGGTGCCGCAGTTGCAGCGTCTTGCCCGTGGCCTCGTATTTCTCTGCCACGGCCTCGATCGCCGTCAGCGCGGACTGGTCCACCACGCGGCTGTCGGCGAAATCCACCACCACAAGCTGCGGGTCCTCCTCCGGGGTGAACAACTCGGCGAACCCGTCAGCGGATCCGAAGAACAGCGGCCCCTGGATCTGGTAGACCTTGCCGCCCTCGGGCGTGCGATAGGCCTTGGCGTGGATTCGCGTGGCGTTGTTCCAGGCATAGGCCAGCGCCGAGACGATGACCCCCACCACGACCGCGATCGCAAGGTCGGTCATGACCGTCACGACCGTTACCAACACGATGACCAAGGCATCGGTCAGCGGCACGCGCGTCATGATCTTGAACGAGTTCCAGGCGAAGGTGCCGATCACCACCATGAACATCACGCCCACCAGCGCCGCCAGCGGGATCTGCTCGATGAGCGGGGCTGCGACCACGATGAAGATCAGCAGGAACAGCGCCGCCGAGATCCCCGACAGCCGCGTGCGCCCGCCCGATTTCACGTTGATCATCGACTGACCGATCATCGCGCAGCCGCCCATGCCGCCGAAGAACCCGGTCACGGTGTTGGCAAGCCCCTGGGCCATGCATTCCTGGCTGGCACCGCCGCGCTGGCCGGTGATGTCACCCACCAGGTTCAGGGTCAGCAGGCTTTCGATCAGGCCGATCGCCGCCAGGATCAGCGCATAGGGCAGGACGATTTCCAGCGTCTCCCAGGTCAGCGGGACCATCGGCACATGAAAGGCCGGCAGGCCGCCCTCGATCGAGGCGAGGTCCCCCACGCGCGGCACGTCGATCCCCAACGCGATCACGATCAGCGCCACGATCCCGATGCCCGCCAGCGGCGCCGGGAACGCACTGGTGATCCGGGGCATGACCCAGATGATCGCCATGGTCAGGGCCACCAGCCCCAGCATCAGCGCCAGCGGCAGGCCTGTCAGCCAGTCGCCCCCGGCAAGACCGTGCCCCGGCTCGGCGCTGCCCGGCACCTGGAACTGGCCAAGCTGCGCCAGGAAAATCACGATCGCCAGGCCGTTCACGAAGCCCAGCATCACCGGGTGCGGCACCAGCCGGATGAACTTGCCCCAGCGCATGATCCCCGCCGCGATCTGGATGAGCCCCATCAGCACCACCGCTGCGAAAAGATATTCGACCCCGTGCTGCGCCACGAGGCTGACCATCACCACCGCCAGCGCGCCGGTCGCGCCCGAGATCATCCCCGGTCGCCCACCCAGAAGCGCGGTGATCAGGCCCACGATGAAGGCCGCGTAAAGGCCCACAAGCGGATGCACACCAGCCACGAAGGCGAAGGCGACCGCCTCGGGCACGAGTGCCAGCGCCACGGTCAGACCGGACAACAACTCGGTACGGGCCTGCCCGAGGGTCTTGGGCATGGCCGGGGCGAGGGTCATATCGGGAAACGGGGAACGATTGGCGAGGGCCGCCATCAGGATACGGGTCACGTCGTGGCCTCTGTCTGTCTGGATTTCTGTTGCGCGCGTGCACGGCTTAACGATTTTTGTCCGGATTGCACGGTATTCTTGGGCATACCAGCCATGCGTGCCGCGCGAAAGGGGCTGAAAGGCACACCCGAAAACGCGAAACGGCGGGCCATGGCCCGCCGGTCGCTCGCGTCAGATCGCCGTGAGGCGCGCCCTACTCCGGCCGCGCGCTCTCCAGCTTGACGCTTTCGTACCATGTCGCCGCGGCCCGGATCTCGTCATCCGTCAACTCCGCCGCGATGCCGCTCATGATGTCGCTTTCGCGTTTACCCAAGCGGAACGCCTTGAGCTGGGTGTCGATGTAGATCGTCGTCTCGCCCGCAAGGTTGGGGGCGTCCTCGATCACCGCGATCCCGTCCTCTCCGTGGCAGCCCGCGCAAAGCTCGGGCGCGCCCGAGGGATCGCCCGACAACGTGGCCGTCACCTCATGCGAAGCGAACCAGGCCGCCACGTCGGCGATCTGCTGGTCGGTCAGCATCTTGGTCACGACCGTCATCATCTCGTGCTGGCGCGTCCCTTCACGGAACGCAGTCAGCTGCCGCGCAAGATAGTCGGCGGATTCGCCACCGATGTTCGGCGCGATCGGGATCTGCGCGATCCCGTTCAACCCGTGACAGGTCCGGCACTGACCGGCCAGCTTGCGTCCGGCGTCAGGGTCGCCTTCCAGCGACCCTTCCGCCCAGGATCCCCCGGCGAGCATCAGCCCGCCGAGAAAAAGGGTAACCAGCCGCATCATTCGGCCGAGTAGCTGATGCGGTAGAGCGCACCGGCAAGGTCATCCGACACCAGGATCGAACCGTCGCGCAGCTGCGCAACGTCGACCGGACGGCCAAGGTATTCGCCGTTCTCGTCGATCCAGCCTTCGGCGAACGGCTCGGTGGTCGCGTTTCCATCGGCATCGATGAAGGTGACCATCACCCGTGCGCCAACCGGGGTCGTCCGGTTCCACGAGCCATGCTGGGCCGAGAAGATAGCGTTCTGGTACTCCGACGGGAACATCTTGCCGGTGTAGAACATCATCCCAAGGTCAGCCGCATGCGCCACGGTTTCGGAGGCCGGGAAGACCACGTCGGCAGGGGGTTCCTCGTCCATGTATTCGTTTGTCCGGGTGCTGCCCCCGCCATACCATGGAAATCCGAAATTCTGCCCTGCGGCGGTCTGACGGTTGATCTCGCCCGGCGGGATGTCGTCGCCCATACCATCGACCTGGTTATCGGTGAACCACAGTTCTCCGGTCACGGGGTGGAAGTCGTGCCCCACCGAGTTCCGGATACCGTAGGTATAAACCTCACGATCCGACCCATCGAGGTTCATACGGATCATGCCGCCGATACCCCATTCGTTGTAAAGGTCGACCTTTTCCTTGGGGTGGACGTTGAAGGGCTGACCCAACGAAATGTAAAGCTTCCCATCCGGCCCGATCTTGCAGACGCGCGCGGTGTGGTTGTAGCTCTCCTCCTCCGGCGGAACCAACTCGCCGCCCGGCACGATGGGCACGGCAACAACATCGGGGCTTTCGTAGAAGAACTCCGCCGCCGGATACATCAGCACCCGGTTCTGCTCGGCGATGATCAGGAACCCGTCATCGGTAAAACACGGACCGTTCGGAATGGCCTTGGCCAGCGAGGGCGCGAAGTTCTTAACCTCGTCGGCGACGCGGTCCTTGTTGCGGTCGGTCACGGCCCAGACTTCGGTCTTGCGTGTGCCGACGAAGGTCACGATGCCCTGCGGACCCACGGCCATGTGGCGCGCGTCGGGCACGATGGCGTAAAGCTCGATCTTGAAGCCCGGCGGCATGGTGATCCGCTTCAGCGTCTCGCGGATCGCGTCGGCATAGTCGCCGCCCTGTTCGATGACCGTGAACTCGGTCACGCCGGTCGTTTTGAACGAACCCAGTTTTTCCAGGTTGTCCTGCGCATTGGCGGCCAGGGACGTGCCCAGACCTGCCGACAGCGCCAGTGCCATCACTGACGTCAGCGTCTTCTTCATGGTGATTTCCTCCCGTTTGTCGAAATCGACAATGGCAGGATTGAGACAAAGTGACGCAGAGTCAACTCCTTCTCAGGTTGTAGTATCGGGATACTACAGCAGACGCTATGAAATTTCGCATATGCTATTTGCAATATATTTCTGACTTATAGAGCCGGACCGATCCAAGGGCGGAACTACCTCGGCCAAGACAAGAGAAGCCGAGCAATCTCAAGATTTCCCTTATAACGTGAATTTCGCCCGCACTCCGACAGCCACGCGCACCGCGTATTCACATGAAGGTCAACCACTTCGGAACCGGGTTTTCCTTCTGCGCAGCGCCCCGTAATCTGCGCCGGAACAAACACTGGAGAGACAGGCATGGAAACCATGATCGGCGTCATCGGCGGCTCGGGCGTCTACGAGATCGACGGGTTGGAGGACGCGCGCTGGCAGGCGGTGGAAACACCCTGGGGCGCGCCGTCGGATGAGATCCTGACCGGCACGCTGGGTGGGGTGAAGATGGCCTTCCTGCCGCGCCACGGGCGCGGGCATGTGCACACGCCGACCTCCGTCCCCTACCGCGCCAATATCGACGCGCTGAAACGGCTGGGCGTGACCGATATCGTCTCGGTCTCGGCCTGCGGTTCATTCCGCGAGGAAATGGCACCGGGCGATTTCGTCCTCGTGGACCAGTTCATCGATCGCACTTTCGGGCGCGAGAAATCCTTCTTCGGCCCGGGCCTCGTCGCCCACGTCAGCGTCGCCCACCCCACCTGCCCGCGCCTGTCGTCCGCCTGCGGCGAAGCCGCCCGTGCCGAGGGTGTGACCGTGCATGAAGGGGGCACCTACCTGGCGATGGAGGGACCGCAGTTCTCCACCCTCGCGGAATCGAAGCTCTACCGCGAGCAATGGGGCGCGGACGTGATCGGCATGACCAACATGCCCGAGGCCAAGCTCGCCCGCGAGGCCGAGGTCTGCTACGCCTCGGTGGCGATGGTGACCGATTACGACAGCTGGCACCCCGTCCATGGCGAGGTGGACGTGAGCGAGATCATCCGCACCCTTTTCGGCAATGCCGACAAGGCGCGCGGGCTGGTCAAACGCCTGCCCGACCTCTGCAGCCACCCCGACCCCTGCCCCCACGGCTGCGACCGGGCGCTGGAGTACGCCATCCTGACCGCCCCCGAAAAACGCGACCCGGCAATGATCGCCAAGCTCGACGCCGTGGCCGGCCGCATCCTGGGAGAATAATCATGGCCAAAACCGTCAAGGACTACATCCGCACCATCGCCGATTTCCCGCACGAGGGGATCATGTTCCGCGATGTGACCACGCTTTTTGCCGATGCGCGCGGGTTTCGCATGGCGATCGACCAGCTGCTGCATCCTTACGCCGGGGAGCCGATCAACAAGGTCGTGGGCCTCGAGGCGCGCGGCTTCATCCTGGGCGGGGCCATCGCGCACCAACTCAGCGTGGGGTTCGTCCCGATCCGCAAGAAGGGCAAGCTGCCCGGCACCACCATCGCGCAGGACTACAAGCTGGAATACGGCGAGGCGATCATGGAAGTGCATGACGACGCGCTGAAACCCGGGGAGAAGGTCCTGCTGGTCGACGACCTGCTGGCCACCGGCGGCACCGCCGAGGCCGGGATCAAGCTGATCGAACGGCTGGGGGCCGAGATCGTCGGCTGCGCCTTCGTGGTGGACCTGCCGGAACTGGGCGGGCGCAAGCTGCTCGAAGGTTTGGGCTATGACGTTCACGCGCTCTGCGATTTCGAAGGCGCGTGAACTTCTTGGTAAGGGTTAGAGCGTAGGTCTCGGGTAGCCCAAGGGAAAAGGCTGTTTGCATCCCCGGCGATCCGTTCGCCCTCCCCATGGCGCCCCGCAATCCCCGGCGGGGCGCCTACTTTTTTCAGGTGATATTCAAAGCACCCGGAACCAGGTCTTCATCCCCGCCGCCTGGTGGCCGAGCATATGGCAATGCAGCAGCCAATCTCCGGGATTGTCGCCCTGCAGCACGATCTCGCGCGTCTCGCCCCGGTCCAGCAGGATCGTGTCGCGCCACGGGCCCAAACCTTCGGCGGTAACTTCGCGGAAGTGGTGGCCGTGCAGGTGGATGCCATGCGGGAAGGCCGTGTCGTTGACCATCGGCATTCGGATCGCCTCACCCCGGTCAAGCGTGAAGAACGGCGCCTCGTCCAGCCCCGCCGTGCCGTTGAAGGCCCAAACCTGCCCTTGCTGCACCAGGTCGCGCATCGACAGGCGCTCGCCCTTGTAGCGCGCGGCCGAGAGGCCGCCCATGGCACCGCCCTCCATCGTGAGCCGGGTCTTGCGCGCCTCGGCCAGCGTGATCTCGGGCACCGGGTTCGGCGGCAGCGGCTTCGGAGCCGTACCCCGCGCGGCACCGCCCGCCGCAACCGGGAAGGCACTCAGGGCAAAGCCGCCATCCCGCGCGAACTGGACGAGGTTGGCCTCGCCCCCTTCCTCGGCCACGACATCGGCGATCACGTCCACCCGCTGCGCCGGGGCCAGCGTCAGGCGCTCGGCCCGCTGGGGTGTCTCCAGCGGCATCCCGTCCAGCGCCACGATCCAGCCGTCGAACCCCGGCAGTTCCAGCGAGAGTATCCGCGCCGTGGCCATGTTGATCAGCCGCAGCCGCACCCGGTCGCCGCGTTTCACGCCCTGACGAAACTCGAACGCGCCGTTCACGGTCAGCAGGTTGCCGATCCGCCCCGCGTGGGAAAGGTCGTGCATCATGCCGAAATCCTCGGACATGGCCGCCTCGCGCGTCAGGCGCCAATCCGACACCGCCAGCGTGATGTCCGCATCGACGTCAGGGCCATCGGCCTCTTCCACGATGAGCGGTCCGGCAAGCCCGCGCGCCATCTGCTCCCACGAGCGGTTGTGGGTGTGGTACCAGTAGGTCCCCGCGTCCGGCAGGCGGAAGGCATAGTCGAAGCTGCCGCCCGGCGCGACCGCGTCCTGCGTCAGGTCCGGCACACCGTCCATGGCGTTGTCGATCCGGATGCCGTGCCAGTGGATGCTGGTCTCCTCCGGCAGGTTGTTCACGAGGCGGCGGGTCAGCTCCGCCCCCTGCGGCAGACGAATTTCCGGCCCTGGGATGCCACCGTTGTAGCTCCAGACCGCCGTGTCGGGATAGGTGTCGGGCGCAAGCTGCGCGCGCGAGGGCGCGGCGACAAGCTCGGGCATTGGCGATGCGGCGATCCCGCGCCCGGCGGTTGCCGCCAGGGCCGAAGCCGACAAGATGAAACCGCGCCTGTTGATCCGCATGAACTGCCCTTTCCTGTCTCGTTCACAGACTAGTTAGGCATAAGGATTTGCAGGGTCCATAGGGATGACGTTTCCGTGACCGCGCTCGGCGGATCGCCGTTGAACCAACGGGGGAAACGCGCGTAAATGGCCGGGCATGGATGAGCTTCAGAACGACTACCTGACCACGCGCGAACTGGCGGACCTGCTCCGCATCAAAGAGCGCAAGGTCTATGACCTCGCCGCGAATGGCGAGGTGCCCTGCGTGCGCGTGGTGGGCAAGCTGCTGTTTCCCCGGCAGGACATCCTCGACTGGATGGAGGCAGCGCGTTCAGGCCCCGCGCCAGCGGAGTTGCCGCCGCTGGTGATCGCAGGCAGTCACGATCCACTGCTGGACTGGGCGCTGAGAGAATCCGGCTGCGGGTTGGCCGCGCTTTTCGACGGCAGTTTCGACGGGCTGGAACGCATGGCCCGCAACGAGGCCACCGCCGCCGCGCTGCATATCCGCGAGGGCGACGGCTGGAATGCCGGAACCGTGGCCGAGGAAATGGCGGGAAAGCCCGTTGTGCTGATCGAACTGGCCCGGCGCGCACGCGGGCTGATCGTGGCACCGGGCAACCCGCTGGGTATCGGCTCCATCGCCGACCTCAACGGGCGCAGCTTTGCCAATCGGCAGGAGGCAGCAGCGAGCGAGCGGCTGTTCCGTGACCTCGCGCAGGAGGCCGGTATCGCCACCCGCGACGATCCCGCAGCCCCGGCACGGACCGAGGATGATGCCGCGCTGCGCGTGTTGGATGGCGGGGCAGAGGCCGCCTTTGGGCTGGCCTCCTCCGCTCGCCGGTTCCGGCTCGATTTCGTGCCGGTGCTGGAGGAACGCTTCGACCTGCTGGTCTGGCGCCGCGCCTTTTTCGAGCCGCCGATGCAGACGCTTCTGGCCTTCCTGCACGGCGCGGCCTTCGCCGAGAAAGCCCGTACCATGGAAGGCTATGACATCGCGGGGCTGGGGCGGGTCCGGTTCAACGCCGCCGCCTGACCCCCTAATCCGCGTTCGGGAAGAAAAGCTGCTGGTCGTCCACCTTGTAGGCGGCGATCGCGGCCTGCCCCTCGGTCCCGATCAGCCAATCGACGAAGGTCTGACCTTCGGCGGCCTTCACGTTGGGGTGTTTCTCGGGGTTCACAAGGATCACGCCATACTGGTTGAAAAGTCGCGTGTCGCCGTCGACCAGCACCCGGTGATCGCCCTTGTTGCCGAAGGAAATCCAGGTGGCCCGGTCGCTCAGCACATAGGCGCCCATGGCAGCGCCAAGGTTCAGCGTCGCGCCCATGCCCGAGCCGGTCTCGCGATACCAGCCGCCCGAAGCCGCCGCCGCATCGATGCCCGCCGCATCCCACAGGCGTAGCTCGGCCTTATGTGTCCCGCTGTCATCCCCGCGCGAGGCGAAGGGCGCCTCGGTCTCGGCGATCCTGCGCAGGGCGGCCACCGCATCGGTCATCCCCGCGACGCCTGCCGGGTCCGAGGCGGGGCCCACCACGACGAAATCATTGTACATGACATCAAACCGCTCGACGCCGTATCCCTCGGTCACGAAGGCCTCTTCCGATGGCTTGGCATGAACCAGAAGCACGTCACCGTCGCCGTTCCTCGCGTTCTTGATCGCCTGCCCGGTACCCACGGCCACCACGCGAACTTCGATCCCGGTCTTTTCGGTGAACTGCGGTAGGATCGCGTCGAGCAGGCCGGAGTTCTGCGTCGAGGTGGTGGACTGAACAATGATGAACGGCGCCTCGGCCGCCGCCGCCCCGGTCAGCCCGACCATCGCGGCAAGCGCAATCGCGAGAGATCGTAAAAAACGCATTCCTTGCTCCATATCCTAGCTCAGACCAGCAGATCACCCCTTAGAAACCGCCGCGCCGCATCGGTTGCGGGAGTATCGAGAAACGGTTCCACCGCGGTTTGTTCCACCAGATGCCCCTTGTTCAGGAACAGCACCTCCCCCCCAAGGCGACGGGCCTGTCCGGGGTCATGGGTGACCATCACGATCTTGGTGCCGGTCGCGCTGGCCTCGCGGATCAGCGTCTCGATCGCCTGGGTCGCGCCCGGATCGAGGCTGGCCGTCGGCTCATCAAGGAACAGCACATCCGGTTCGGTCGCCAGCGCCCGCACCAGCGCAAGCCGCTGCTGTTCCCCGCCCGAAAGGCTGCGGCCCGATTGTGCCGCACGGTCTGACAGGCGGGCCATTCTCAGCAACGCGTCGATCCGGTCGGCCTTCTCTGCTCGGGACATGCGCCGCCCATGCAGGGCAAAGGCAAGGTTGGCCCGCACCGAGCGGCGCAGGATCACCGGGCGCTGGAACACCATCGCCTGACGCCGCCTTGTAGCCTCGTCGAGAGGCGCGTCACCGGCCAGAACCTGGCCGGAGGTCGGGGCCTCCAACCCGTGCAACAGCCGCAAAAGCACGCTTTTCCCGGCGCCATTCGGCCCCATGATCAGGGTCGGCTCCCCCGGGGCAATGCTCAGGGCAGGAATATCCAGTAGCCGCTGGCCACCGCGTTCGAACCGCAGATCACGCAGCCTGAGCGGCAGGGACTGCGCCTGTACGCGCCCGTTTCCCTTTCCGTCAAACATAGGCCGTCCTTTGCGCTGTCGTCCCCAGCAGCGCCACCGCGGCGTTCACCGAAAGGGCGATCAGGATCAGGATCAGCCCCAGCGCAAGCGCCAGCGACAGGTTGCCCTTGGACGTCTCCAGCGCGATCGTCGTCGTCATCACCCGGGTCACGTGGTTGATGTTGCCCCCCACGATGATCACGGCGCCCACCTCGGCAATCGCACGGCCGAAGCCCGCCAGCAGCGCGGTCATCAGCGCGAACCGCCCGTCCCAGAGCAGCGTCGGCACCGAGCCAAGCCGCGACAGGCCGAGCGAGCGCAGCTGGTCGGCATATTCCTCGTTCAGGGTCTCCACCGCCTGCCGGGTCAGCGCCGCGATGATCGGCGTCACCAGAAGCACTTGCGCGATGATCATGGCCGTTGGCGTGTAAAGCAGTTGCAGAACGCCCAGCGGGCCCGCGTTCGACAGCATCAGGTAGACCACCAGCCCCACGACCACCGGCGGCAGCCCCATCAACGCGTTGAGCAGAACCAGAAGAACCTGCCGCCCCGGGAACCGCCCCACCGCGAGCGCAGCGCCCAAAGGCATTCCGATCAGTGCCGCGATCAGCACCGCGAACAGCGACACGCGGAGCGACAGCAGGATGATCTCCCACAGGTCGGGATCGCCCGAGAGGATCAGGCGCAGGGAGACCGACAGGGCAGACATGAAATCCTGCATTTTATGTCATTTTCTCCTGCCTCGGCGCCCTTCCTGGAAATTTATGCGATCTTTCTCAAGCCGAGTCTAGACCCAAAGCCCGTGTCGAATTCTTGATCAGATGCCTATTATTTCAGCACTTGCCGTGCTTTCCGGGCATCGGGCCGGCATTTTCTGCACTGCAGCATAAACCGACCCCGCATTTCCGGCGATCCGGTTGAACTCGAGAGCCCAGACATTAGGACTCCTTTGAAATTCAGGGGCGCCCGACCCGCCGCCGCGCGAACTGCAGCGCAGCAATTTGGTCAATGTTGGAACCGGACATGCGCCCCAGCGGTTAAGGGGACATGACATTGCAACAGACGAACATCCCATCGGTCACCAGTGAGAGCCGCCCGTACCAGCGCATCGCCGTGCTTGGCGCGGGCGCCTGGGGTACGGCGTTGGCCACGGTCGCGCGGCGCGCTGGACGTGACGTGACGATCTGGGGTCGCGATCCCGACCTCATGGCGTCGATCACCGAAGGCCGCGGAAACCCGCGCTACCTGCCCGACATCGCCCTGCCCGAGGGCATGGTCGGAACGACCGACCTGGCCACGGCGCTGGCCGGGGCCGAGGCAGTGATGGCCGTGACCCCCTCGCGCACGCTGCGTGGCGTGCTGCGGCAGGTCGCGCCGCTGCTGCCGCCCGAGGTGCCGGTGATCCTCTGCGCCAAGGGGATCGAGGCCGAAACCGGCCTGCTGATGACCCAACTTGCCGAGGAAGAGCTGAACGGCAATCCGGTCGGCGCGCTGTCGGGGCCGACCTTCGCCACCGAAACGGCAATGGGCCACCCCACCGCGGCGACCGTGGCGTTTCCGTTCTCCTATGCCGACCGGCTGGCGCCCTTCGAAAGCCCGGCCTCGCGCTTTGCGGTCTCGGTCTCGACCGAAACCTTCCGCGCCTATATCTCGGATGACCTTGTCGGCGTCGAAATCGGCGGCGCGGTCAAGAACGTGATCGCCATCGCTTGCGGCATGATGACGGGCGCGGGCTTTGCCGAGAACACGCGCGCGGCGCTCATCACCCGCGGCATGGACGAGATGAAGGCGCTGGCCGAGGCGCTTGGCGGACGGCGCGAAACCGTCACCGGCCTGTCGGGCGCGGGGGACCTGACGCTGACCTGTTCCAGCACCACCTCGCGCAACATGTCGCTGGGCGTGCAACTGGGCCAGGGCACGGCGCGCGAGGCCTGCTTCGGTGGCCGCCCTGTCGTGGTGGAGGGCGAGGTCAACGCGATCTCGGTCATCGACCTGGCCCGCCGCGTGGGTGTGCACATGCCCATTTGCGAGGCGGTGCACTCCATACTGCATGGCGGCGCGAACCTGCGCGAGACCTTCTCGAGCCTCTGGTCGCGCCCCATCGAAGCCGAACCCAAGGCGCTGGATATTTCGCTGACGCATCCGCTGGCGCCGCAGACACTTGAACGAGAGGCCCAATGAACCGGATAGACCGGGTGATGCCCGACTACACGACGAAGGATTTCGTCCTCGCCACCGACCTCGATGGCACCTTCCTTGGCGGCAGCGAGGCCGACCGGCGCAGGCTCTATGACTGGATCGAGGAAAGCCGCGACACCGTTGGCCTGATCTTCGTGACGGGCCGCGACCCGGAGTTCATCGGAGAGCTTTGCGACAGCGGCGTGCCCTGGCCCGACTACGTGGTGGGCGACGTGGGCACCACCATCGCCCATGTGGATCGCGGCGATATCCGCCCGATCACCGCGCTGGAGGCCGAGATTGCCGAGGTCTGGGGCAATGCCGGGGAAACCGTCCGGGCGGCGCTCGGCGACCACCCGGGGCTGACGCTGCAGCCCACCGCGTTTCGCTACCGGGTGAGCTATGACCTGGACCCGGCAGCCTTCGACCACAGCGCCAGGGACAAGGTGGTCGCGCTTGGCCATGACGCGCTGATCTCGGACAACCGGTTCTTCGACGTGCTGCCCAGGGGCGTCAGCAAGGGGCCGTCGCTGAAGCGACTGCTCGCCCATCTTGGCGTGGCAGAAGACCGCGTTCTGGCGGCGGGCGATACGCTGAACGACCTTTCGATGCTGATCTCGGGCCTGCCTGCGGTGGCCGTGGGCGGAGCGGAACAGGCACTGCTGGCCGAGGTCGACCCCCTGCCCCACGTCCACAAGGCCCGCGCCATCGGGGCGGCGGGCATCCTCGAGGCCATCGCGGCCTTCGACCTCCACCCCCTACCTGAAGGAATTTGATATGCCGTCCGATCTCGTGATCGTCTACCACCGCCAGCCCTATGAGGAAGTCGAGGAGAACGGCAAGATCGTCTTTCGGGAAAACTCCAGCCCGAACGGCATCGTGCCGACGCTGAAAAGCTTCTTCGGAAACGTGGAGAAGGGCGCCTGGGTCGCCTGGAAACTGGCCGAAGACCCAGCGAACCCGGGCTTCGAAAAGGTCGTCGAGATCGACGACAGCTATGGCAGCTACACCGTCTCGCGCCTGCCGCTGACCGCCGAACAGGTGCAGAGCTTCTACCACGTCTCGTCGAAAGAGGCGTTCTGGCCGATCCTCCACGCCTTCAAGGAACGCTACAATTACGACCCGGTGGATTGGCCCACCTTTCGCGAGGTGAACTGGGCTTTCGCCGAAGCCGCCGCGAACGAGGCCGCCGAGGGCGCCTCGGTCTGGGTGCATGATTACAACCTGTGGCTTGTGCCGGGCTACCTGCGCCAGCTGCGGCCCGACTTGAAGATCTCGTTCTTCCACCATACGCCCTTCCCCTCGGCGGACATGTTCAACGTGCTGCCTTGGCGCAAGGAAATCACCGAGAGCCTGCTTAACTGCGATGTCGTCGGCTTCCACATCCCGCGTTATGCGGCGAACTTCCTGCAAGTGGCGCGCAGCCTCTTCGACGTGGAGGTGCTGGAGCGCGAAGCGGTAAACCCCGATTTCATCAACGAAGGCACCGCGCTGACGGAACGCACCACGCCCGTCCGGATCGGATGGGAGGGGCGCGAAGTCATCATCAACGCGGCACCTGTCGGGGTGGACGTGGACTATATCTCGGACCGCGCCGCCGACCGCGCGACCGAGAACCGGGCGAAGGAAATTCGCGCCGAATTGGGACAGACCCAGCTGATACTCTCGGTCGGTCGCACCGACTACACCAAGGGCGGCGTCGAGCAGTTGCAGTCGTTCGAGCGCCTGCTGGAAACCAACCCGGACCTGCGCGGCAAGGTGCGGCTGATGCATGTCTCGGTCAGCGCCAATCGCAACATGACCGCCTACGAGGCGATCCAGGCCGAGATCGAGGAAACCGCCGGACGCATCAACGGACGCTTCGGCTCGCTTGAGTGGCAGCCGATCTCGCTGATTTCGCGCGCGATCCCGTTTGCCGATCTGGTTGCCTATTACCGTGCGGCGGACGTGGCCTGGATCACGCCGCTGGCGGACGGGATGAACCTGGTCTGCAAGGAATTCATCGCCGCGCGCACTGATGGCGATGGCGTTCTGGTTCTGTCGGAATTCGCTGGTGCGGCGATCGAACTGGGCTCAGCGGTGACGGTCAACCCGTTCTCGGCCCGGTCCATGGACAGCGCGATCCTGCAGGCCCTGTCGATGGGCGAGCCCGAACGCCGCGATCGGATGACCAACATGCGCAAGGTCGTGAAGACCTACGACATGGCCTGTTGGAGCCGTGTGCAGCAAGGCCTGTTCAACGAGATTTCCACCGGAAAGAAGAAATCCGCGGCCTGACAACGTCCGCCCTGAAACGAAAAGGCCGGCGTTCTCGCCGGCCTTTTCTTATTCTGTGCTGATTCAGCTCAGTCGATCTTGATGACCGCGATCGAGATATTGTCCTGATCGGGATCATCCAGTTGCATCACCGCCTCAAGAAGTTCCGTGGCGATCTTCACGCCCGGTTTCTTCTCGTTCTTCGACAGGATTTCCTCGATCTCGGCGTTGGTCAGGTACTGCAGCCCATCGCTGGCGGCGATCAGGATATCACCGGACTCCACCTTCTTGGGGCTCAGGCGACAGTCGATATGGGGAATGTTCGCACCCATGATCACCGAGGTAAGGCAGTTCCGGTCCGGATGGTTCCTTGCCGTTTCCTCGTCGATTTGACCGGTTTTCAGCATCATGTCGATCTGCGGCGCCATCGAGTGATCCTGGTTGATCTGGCTCAGCGCGCCGTCACGGAAGTGGAACAGCGGCGAATCCCCGACCGAAATCCAGTAGAGACGATCCTCGAAGAAGATCGGTGCCACGAGGGTGGACCCCATCCCATGATGGTCCGGGTAGGCCTTCACATGCTCGCGAATGCACTCGTTGGTGCTCTGCACGATGTCATGCAGGATCAGCCCGATATTCTTTTCCAGCGCCTCGTAGTCCGAGAGCTTGAATTTCAACTCGCTGAAAACCTCGGTCACGACGATCTTGCTGGCAACATCGCCAGCCGCGTGACCGCCCATTCCGTCAGCCAGGACAACGAACCCGTAGGGATCTCCGACGCAGAAATTCGCGGCGAGAGAATCCTCCTGGTATTCACGGCGACCCTGACTCATGGCCGTGGCATAATCGTAAAGCATCGGTGGAACTTTCTTAGACCTAGATGTCATCCGCCCAGGAGAAATCCTCTCCGCAAAGCGCAACAAGCTGCAACGTGGTCTCACCAACCCGGATCAGGTCACCATTCTTGACCGGCACCGTGCTGAGAACCGGAGAGCCGTTCAGCCGCACAATATTCGCTTTGCCACCATGACCCAGGAAAAATTCACACTGTTCCTCATCATAGGCGATCAGCGCGTGGTTGGCACGCGAAATGCTGTTGTCGCCGAAGTCGAGGCGCACCGCCTGGTCCTCGCCACGACCGATCGGGCAAAGGCCCGGGGCAAGAGGAATGGAATGACCGCGACCCGGCCCTTTGCGGATCAGGACCCAACCAACGGCGAACATTACCGCCGAGGCAGCCGAACCCGCAGCCGGAGCGGCCTCCGCGCGCTCTTCAGGAGCTGGCGCCTCGGGCGCTGGCTCTCCACCACCAAAGCCAAGGATGCGTGTCTTCACCCGGGACGCGCGACGCGTCGGAGACGCGGCCATCGGCTCGTCGTCACCATCCTCAAGGGCCGGCTCAATCTCATCAAACCCGGCGTCATCAATGGCTGCCAAGCCATCATCTACGACCGAGTCCCACATGTTGGGGCCTGCGTCATCCCAGTCTTCTTCTTCGACCAGCTCTTCCTCGGGCTCATCACCAAGGCGCAGGGGGGCGTCAAGGTATTCAACCGTCGACTCCTGTTCATCGTGATCAATGGCTTCTTCTTCGTCCATGAAATCTGCCTCCGGTTCATCGTCCGTGCGCAGCAACTTCAATTTTCCGCCTTCAACCACAAGCTTGGGTGTCATTGCCCTACTTCCCCTCGATATTCTTCACTGCAAACCCGCTCAACATAGTTCTGACGACGCAAACTGTATGTTCCCCTCGAAGTTTGCGTCGCAAGTTCGTCATGGCAAACGGTCGCCTCAGCTACGATCTTTCCAGCGGCGCATACGAGACCACAGGCCACCCGACGTAACGGGCTGAGACTGCTTGTCCACAACCGAGATCACCGCCTTCTTCAGAAGCTCGTCAACCTCGTCAGCCACCGCAACTGCCTTTTTCTTAGGTTCTCCGGTGCTGGTGCTCGAAACATCGCCGGACGAGATCGCCAGCATCGACAGCCACTCTTCCGCGCTCTGGATGCGCTCTTTCGGAAGAACCTTGAGTGCCTGGTCGATGGAGCGCAGGAACACAGGCGGATACCCGTCGTAGCGCCCCGAGAGCGGCTCGTAGGGATCATCACGCCCTTCGGCGATCGCGGCCAGACGCACTTGGCTGTTGATCGGCGCGTCGCCGGTAACAACATGATAGAAGGTAGCACCCAAGGCGTAGAGGTCGCTCGACGGGTTCTGCGTACTGCCTGCGATATAGAACTCTTGTGGCGAGTATCCGTCTTTCACGACGCGCAGAGCCGACAGCGCGCGGGTCGCTTTCGTTGCCTGGGCGCGGGCGGCGCCAAAGTCGATCAGGATCGGCTCACCATCACGATTGACCAGAATGTTGTCCGGCGAGATATCGCGGTGCAGGACGCCCTGATTGTGAATGAAGGCAAGCGCGTCCAAAATCTTGCGGAGCCAGTGCACGGTCAATGCCGGATCCGGCGCGTAGTTCGGATCTTCGAGAATCTCGAGCAGGTCACCACCATCGATGAAATCCAGCGCCATGTAGGCAGTCTGGTTGTCTTCGAAGACCTGGTGCACGCCGACGATGTTCGGGTGGGCCAGCCGCGACAGGCTACGCGCTTCCTGGATGAAAAGCTTCACGACTGCGGCAAATTCGTTCTGGTGCGCGCGCGAACGCGCCCCGACGATCAGGTTGCTGCGGCGGCAGAACGAGCCGGGGAAGCATTCCTTGATCACCACGTTGCGATCAAGGCTGTCCTTCGCGAGATAGGTGATGCCGAAACCGCCACTGTTGATGAACTTGGAGATCGTATACTGACCCCCCATCAACTCGGTGCCGGGCTTCAATTCATCAAGAAACGCATCCGAGTTATCGGACGCGGCATCGCCATCAAAGGCATTCGAAGCACTAACCTTGGCCATACACGCGGCTCCTTCCCGAAACTATTCCATCAAGCCCATTCGCGAATCCCGGCCCAGTTCGGGGAAATGCGCCGGATTTTATAGATGTCATGCACTATGGGGTTATTTTTGAGATGAAACTGCCTCGAAACTGTGAATTCTTTCGGCCCAAAATGAGGCGGGACAGCCGGAATGCGGCGGGAAGGGTCAAGAATTTACCGCCGCGCGGACGGTTGTTCCCAAAAAATCCCTTTAAAATGACCCTTTCGGAAACAATACCCAAGTCGGGCGCCGCAAAGAGCGCCTCATTTGGCCTTCTGCATCCGAAGGAATGTCATCATCCCGAAGGGGGGCCAAGGCTTCTGCTCGACAACCCTGAGGGCAGATTCGCCCAGGACACGTTCGATCCGGAAATCCGAATGCCAGCCCAGCACGTTGGGAAGCGAGGCCGTGGCCCTTTCGATCAGCGACAACAGGCCTTTATCCCGTGCAAAGTGATTGGTGATGAGAACAGTACCGCCGGGCTTGCAGACCCGGGCCATCTCGGCCACCACGCGCTCGGGCTCGGGCACAACGGAAACCACGTGCATGGCCACGATGGTGTCGAAGGAATTGTCCGGGAAATCCAGAAAGCGCGCATCCATCTGGCGCAATTCCTTGACGTGCGAGAAGCCGTGGCTCTCCACCTTGGCCTTGGCCTTCGCCAGCATGTCGTCCGAGAAATCGATCCCCGTCACCTTCATGTCGGGGCTGTAGAACTCCAGCGACATGCCGGTTCCGACGCCGACCTCGAGCACGCTGCCACCAAGTGAATTCACGAACTCGACGGATTTGCGCCGGGCCCGGTTGGTGATCGCACCGAAGGTTCGGTCATAGATCGGCGCCCAGCGCGCATATGATGTCTCGACCGCCTGGATATCCATGCCTTAGCTTCCTCCGCTCCGTTTCCGCGACTTCAGGCGCCACCATGCCCACGCGATCCCGGCCAGGTAGGCCAGATCCAGCGCGACGAGTGTTGCCCACGGATAGCTGAGAAGCAACGCAACGGTCAGCACGAACCCTATGACCAACAGTTTCACATTCTCACGATAGATGGTCATGGATTTCAAGGACCAGGTCGGCAGGCGGCTGATCATCAGCAGACCCACGCCGATCATGTAGATCGCGATGACCGGCGGTGGCATCGCGGGTGCCTTGGACCAAACGAAAGAAATGAACATGGGCAAAAGCGCAAGCAACGCCCCCATGGGCGAGGGCACACCCTCGAAATACTCCGTCGGACCGGCATCCTCGACGGCCTTGTTACCGATGTTGAACCGCGCCAGCCGCAGCAGACAGCATACGGCGTAGATCACCGCGGCGATCCAGCCGCCATTGGGGATTTCTCCAAAGGCCCAGAGGTATATCAGGAGCGCCGGGACCACGCCGAAGTTCAGGAAGTCGGCCAGAGAGTCCAGTTCCGCGCCGATGGCGCTTTCCGACTTCAGCATCCGGGCCACCCGGCCATCCAGACCGTCCAGAACGCAAGCCAGCAGGATCAGCTGCACCGCGATCTTGAATTCGCCGTCGATTCCGAAACGGATCGCCGAAAGCCCGGCGCAGGCGGCGCCAATCGTCATCAGGTTCGGAACAAGCTGCGCGATGGGCAGCTCTCGTTTCCGGGGCTTGTGCGGCGCGTCCATGGGTCTAGATCACCTTGGCCTGGCGCTGCACCTCTTCCGCGCCCAGGTCGGCCAGCACCGTTTCACCCGCGACCATGGTCTGGCCCACGGCCACCAGCGGCGGCACGTCGTCGGGCAGGTAGACATCGAGGCGCGAGCCGAAACGGATCAGGCCGAAACGCTCTCCGGTCCCGATCTGGTCACCCTCGCGGGTCCAGCAGACGATCCGCCGCGCCACGAGGCCCGCGATCTGCACCACGGCGACCTCGCGCCCGTCGGGCAGTTCGATCCACAGGCTGTTGCGCTCGTTGTCCTCGCTGGCCTTGTCGAGCGAAGCGTTGAGGAACTTGCCCGGCTTGTAGGCTACCGCCTTGATCTTGCCGCCGATGGGCGCACGGTTCACGTGGCAATTGAAGACGCTCATGAAGACGCTGACCCGGGTGAGCGGCTTGTCGGTCATGCCAAGCTCGGGCGGGGGGGCGACCTTTTCGATCAGCGAGACGATCCCGTCGGCGGGGCTGACGATCAGGCCCACGCGCTGCGGCACGCTGCGCAGGGGATCGCGGAAGAAATAGTAGCACCATACCGTGAGGCCTAGGCCCACCAACCCAAGGAACCCGTGGATCAGCGACAGCAGGAACGAGGCCACGAAGAACAGCGCCACGAACTTGATGCCCTCGCGGTGCATCGGCTTGATGAAGGTATCGAGCATGTTCATGTGGTCTTGCCTCTTGCCGGGTTGTTCGTCCCCTACCCCATCGCCGGGGACATGTTAAGTGCCGCCGGGATATCATCGGCAACCCGGCGCCAGTCAGGCGGCGCACCGCCAAGGGGCTGGATCAGTCGGAATCGGGCACGTCGATACCTCGGGCGCCTTCCTGGAAGTGATCGAACCGGTGGGTCCAGGTGCTGCCGGGCCAGTAAAGATCGAGCTGCCCCGCGCGCGGCTGGTAGGCCGCCGTATAAAGCGTGCCGAACCCGGCCGAGAACGCGGTGGAATAAAGTGGCGGGCGCAGGAAGGCGCCGACGAATTTTTCCTTGGTCTCGGGGTGCAGGGTCAGGCGGTTCAGCAAGAATCGCTCCCGCTCGACCGTGGCGGTGAAGCGGGCGTGGGTTGCCCATTCCACCCGTTCCTGGTGGTTCGTAGCCACCGCCGCATGGGTCAGGATAGGCTCCCGGTCGGGCGCCAGATAGGCGGTCTGGAAGTCCCGGTTCCGGTCCAGCACGGTCACGTTGTAACTCATGTGACAGGGGATGCGCTTCAGCACCTCGGCGGCTTCTTTCGCCGTGGTGCAGGTCTGAAGGATATAGCGCAGGATGATCGGTACGCCGAACCCCTCACCCACCTCGCGCCGTCCACCGAAGGTGAGCGAGACCACGAGCCCGTCGTCGTTGATCCCATCCACCAGGCCGAAAAGCCCGTCGCTCATCCCGATGACGCCACGGCCCTGCCAGCGCGTTTTCATCACCACCGCATCGAAAGCCCGCGGGTTGTAGTCGTAGTTGCGCACGATCAAGGGTTCGTCCCCGGGCCAGATCGCCTGGCTGCAGCCCGAAAGATAGGGCGGCGGGCAATAGAAGCTGAGGAACCGCGCCTCGGAATCGCCGCCGCCCACGCATTCACAGATCTCCTCGTAGAGATCGAGCATTTCGGGCATGTGGGTTTTCACCGCACGGTGAGATTCCATGTACGTCGGGCGCGCGGCATAGCCCTCGCGCGACCACCATTTCTTGTAGGCGGGCCAGAATTCGGCGAACAGCCCGGACCATTTCGGCCCGGGCTGATCTTCAGATATCGAACGAAAGTAAAGTCGCATATCCTCTTACATGATCTTGAAGGCAGGATCCTCGAGCGCCTGCGCCGAGGGCAGCGGACGGGCGGTGAAGGCCGACTTGATGCCGTGGATCCAGCGCTTGGACTGGTCGGTCAGCTTGAACCCGTTGGTCATCGACCGGCCGCGCGTCACGAGGATACCCAGGTCGGCGCCTTCATAACGGTAATCGCCCACGTCCGAGATGCGCAGGAAGAAGGCCTCGTTCTCGCTCTCCACCGCGCGGCGGTGATAGTCGAAACGGTCGAAGACCACGCGACCGTCTTCCAGCATCTTGTAGATGCCCGACTGCGGTGCGCTGGTGATGATGTCCACGTTGTCATCGGTGTGCTTGATCACCATCTGCGACCAGCTGTCGATCATGTCCGGGTCGGCCCAGCGGGCGTTCAGCTCTTCCACGTCGAGCTGGAACTTCTTCTTCGAGAACTCCAGCAAGTGGAACAGGAAGAGCGGCGCGTCCGCATGGGCAAAGGCCGCGTGGTTGGTCATCGAGCTGGCGCCGGTGATCCGCGGGTTCAGCTCGCCCAGCCAGATATCGCCGGTCTTCTTGTCGATCAGGAAGTCGAGCTCGAAATAGCCGCGATAGCCCTCCTTGCGAAGCTGCTCGCCGAACTTGAAGGTCAGCTCGCGCGCCTGCTGACGGGCCTTGGGCGGGAAGGCGGTCGAGAAGATCTCGTTGCCGCACCAGCCACCGCGATAGGGCGTCAGGTCCTTGAAGCCCACAAGCTCGGTCATCAGCGGGCCGACGATGGTGCCTTCGGCAGTGCAGCAGGCCTCGATCGCCGAGCCTCGGCAATCGATCCGCTTCATGATCTTGATCTCGCCCTCGCCGACGATCTCGTGCTCGTGCTTGCGGAAATCGGCCTCGGACTTGATGAAAAAGGTCGTGTGGCCGCTGTCGCCGAAGGCCGACTGCAGCACAAGGTCGTGGCCCAGGCCCGCCTTCTCGCAGATCTCGCGCAGGTGCTTGTAGTCTTTGACCTCGCTCAGCGTGTTCGGGACCGAGGGCACACCGGCCTTGTTGCCGATGCGAACCGTCTCGATCTTGTTGTCCATCTTGGTGCGCAGCTTTGCCTTGGGGAACCAGAGCTCGCCGCCCAGTTCCTTGACCAGACGCTCGGTTTCCTCGTTGAACATCAGGAACACGAACTTCGGCTTGCCACCGCGCCGCTTCACATAGTCGATGACTTCCTTGTGCTGCAGCAGGTAGTTGTTGATGTCCTCGATCGACTGGAATTCGTCATGGGGCATTTCCGATGGCACCAGCACGTTCGGGTGCCGCCCGTCGAAGCAATCCATGTAGCAGATGTACTTGAAGTTCTTCACCCATTCGTCGAGGCCCAGAAGATTGAAGTTCGTGGCCGACACGAAATAAATCGGGTCCTGGTTGGTGTGAAAAAACCTGCGGATCTCGGAGATGTTGTTGAGTACTTTCTTCGGCATAATCGTCCCCCTGATCTGTCTCTTGATTACTTTGCTTTGCGTTTCAGTGCGTTCTTGGTGAAAACCCGAAGTCCCAAATCCGGCCGGTAGCCGTGGATCTCGCTCACGTCGAGCGCGCGCATGAACGCGAGGATTTCGGGGCTGATGACCTGTCCGGGTACCAGGATCGGAAAGCCCGGCGGATAGGGGATGATGAAGGACGCAGAGACCAGCTCCTCGCCCGAGGCGACCCGCGCCTGCAGTTCATCATCCAGGTTGAAGTAGTCGCAATTCTCCTCGTCGTAGGAGAGGAAGAAGGCGCGGCGGATATCGCCCTCGGGCGTGTCCTTGCCCGCGCGGAAGGCGTCGTGGAAACGGCTGAAATCCGGCAGCGGCGGAACTTGCTCGACAAGGCTCGCGACGCGGTTCTCGAAGGACCGCCGCTCCATCTTCGAGGCATCGTCCAGCAGATCGTCCAGGTCCTTGGCGATCTCGACCAGAACCTCGATCAGGTAGGCCACGGACGACCTCGTGGTGCCGATGTTCGTCATGAACAGCACCGTGTTGCGCGAGGTCTTGTTGATCTGGATCCCGTACTTGTCCATCAGGATCCGGGTCTTGAACGTGTCGCCGTCCCAACCGGTGCCGCCCACCGCCAAGGTCACGCGCGTGGGGTCGAGGACGAATTCGTCACGGCTCCAGATATCCCAGATGTCGCTCCAGCCCTGCTTGGGGTCATAGTAGCTTTCCACACCGCTCTCGCGGTACTCCTCGGGGATCATGTCGCCCGCCGTCAGCACCTTGAAATACTTCTGCAGCAGCGGATGCGTGGCCACCGCGCGTCGGATCGCCATGGCGCTTTCGACCTGACGCTGGACGAACTCGAACCCTTCCAGCTCCACCTGCCGGCGCCCGACGTCGAGCGAGGCGATGATCTGGTAGTTGGGCGAGGTCGAGGTATGCGTCATGTAGGCTTCGTGGAAGGCCTGCTCGACCTCGCCCTTGAAGTCCTGGTCGTTAACGTGAATCATCGAGCCCTGCCGCAACGAGGTCAGCGTCTTGTGCGTCGATTGCGTGGCATAGGCCCGGACCCGCGAGTCCGGCGGCGGCAACAGCCGCGTCTCCATCAGTTTCTTCTCGTCAGCGCCCTCGAGTTCCTTCTGCTGCGCCTCGTAGGCCGCGATATGCTCGGGGCTGCGCAGCCGTTCGCGCAGGACGTTGGCGGCGTTCATCGCGGTGCGGGCACGATAGGTCGGGCCGAACCGCGCGAAGGCGAACCAGGCCTCATCCCAGAGGAACACGAGGTCCTTCTTGATGGCGAGGCATTCCTCCATCACCCGCTCGACGTTGTAGACCAGCCCGTCGAAGGTGCAGTTGGTCAGCAGAACCATGCGCACCTTGTCGAGCTTGCCCGCCTTCTTCAGGTTCAGAAGGGTGTGCTTTATCTCTTTCAGCGGGACCGCGCCGTACATCGAGTATTCGTGCAGCGGATAGCTGTCCATGTAGACGACATTGGCACCTGCCAGCACCATCCCGTAATGGTGCGACTTGTGGCAGTCCCGGTCCACAAGCACGATGTCACCCGGCCGGACCAGCCCCTGCACCACGATCTTGTTACAGGTCGAGGTACCGTTGGTCGCAAAGAAGGTCTGCTTGGACCCGAAGGCACGGGCGGCCAGTTCCTGCGCTTCCTTGATCGGGCCACGCGGCTCCAGCAGGCTGTCGAGCCCGCCCGAGGTGGCCGAGGTTTCCGCCAGGAAGATGTTCGGCCCGTAAAAGGCGCCCATGTCCTGGATCCAGTGGCTGCGCGAGATCGACTTGCCACGGCTGATCGGCATGGCGTGGAACACGCCGGTGGGCTGCTTGGAATATTCCTTCAGCGCGTTGAAAAACGGCGTCTTGTAGCGCCGGTTCACGCCCCGAAGGATATTCAGGTGCAGTTCCAGGAAATCTTCCTGGTTATAGAACACCCGGCGGCAGCGCCCCAGGTCGAGCCCGGCGATATCCTCGGCCGAGCGGTCGGTCACCAGGTAGGCGTCGAGTTCCGGGCGTACCTTGGCGATCAGCCGGCAGGCCTCGGGGCCGTAATCGCTGGGCTCCAGCCCGTCGACGTCTTCTTCCTCGCCAACCCTGTTCAGGTATTGCTGAAGAACCGCCAACTCGTTCTGCGACTTCAGCGTCAGGCCGGGCCGAACCACCACGGCCTGCACATTGTGATTGAACAGGATCCCCATCAGCGCATCTTCAAGGCTCGGCACGACCACCGGCTCGTAGATGAACGGATCCTCCGGGCGGCGCATGCGCTGCAGGCTGGCACGCAGCCACCGCTCCTGATGCTCGTTCAGGCGGTCGACGATCATCACCTCGAAATAGGGGCGGCCAAGGGCGCGCGCCTCGATAGCAATCGAGCTTTCGTCCTCGAAGTCCTCGCCCTCGGAATCGTCCGAGATGAGCTGAATGGTCCGGCGACGATAGGCCCCCGAGGTAAGCGCGCGGGCGACCCGGCGCACCGCGTGGGACAGGTCATCTATATTGTTGTGATCGAGCATCCGGCGCATTTGCGCGAAGGCAGCCGCGCCGGGGAAGGCCCAGTACAGCTCGATCGGCTCCAGCGCATCGAACAGCGCCGCAGCCTCGGCGAGCAGTTTCTTTCCTTGCCGGCCCTCGGCGCCATGTCGGCTCAGCGCTTCCGCGCATTCGCGCAGAGAGCTCCAGCGGTCCGCCCTGAGCTGCGTTGCGCTGTAATATTCGCCGACTGATGGTAGTTTCGCCTCGGATGCCTGCACATTCATAATAAGTTGGTCCTCATACTCGGCCAGCGGCGCGGGTTGCGCCGCAAGCCATCAGTGCGATCCCGTCCTCCCTTTGAACATCGCGAACGGGAACGATTTCGGATGATGCTCCTTCTGTGGGTCCAGCGCAGTGCGCGGATCCACGGTCTTGGTGCCCGCCTGAGACCCCTGCTTGGGCGTTTCGAGCGGGCCGAGCGTGTGAAGATAGGCGTCCGTGCCGCTGTGTCGGTCGTAGACCGAGAAATCGGCGCTGCGGTCGCGGAAGCTTTTCAGCACCTGCCCCAGCCCCTTGAGGCCGGTTTCGCGCTGACGGCGGACCTGATCGAGATCGATCTCGATCGGGAACATGTCCTCCTGCCCCGCCGACTGGTGCAGCACCGTGGCCGAAGGATCGACCACCAGCGAACGGCCGACGCCACCGGCCGACAAGCCGTTCACGTCGATCACGTAGCATTGGAACTGCGCCGCGGTGGCGCGGGCGATTGCGATCTCGGCCTCGCGGTCGGTGGTGCCGGTCAGCACCGGGTGCAGCAGCACCTCGACGCCCTGGCTGGTCAGTTGCCGCGTGGTCTCGGGGAACCAGATGTCATAGCAGATCGACAGGCCGAACCGGCCCACATCGGGCACGTCGAAGACGCAGAAATTGGTTCCCGCCGCGATCCCCTCTTCATAGGGCCGGAACGGGAACATCTTGGAGTACTTGGCGACGATCTCGCCCTCGGGGTTGATCACCACCGAAGTGTTGTAGACCTTGCCGTCCGGCGCCTTCTCGAACATCGAGCCGGGGATCAGCCAGATCTTGAAGCGCTTCGCGTCTTCCTGGAACTGGGCGATCGTATCGTTGGGGAACGGCTGGGCGAATTGCTCCAGCGGGCCGAAAGGGGCCAGCTCCGAGAACAGCACCATCTGCGTCCAGGGAAAACGGGCCATCAGGATCTCGATCCTGTGGCGCATCCCCTCGACGTTGGAGTGAAGGGCCGCAACGTGCATCTGCACGCCGGCAATCGCGAACGGGGTCATGTGAGGTAGCTCTCCATAAAGCGGAATTTTCCCCACCCATAGACACAAAGCCCGAGACCGCACCAGCGGCATGTTTGGGGCAAATGTGGCATTACCTTACGACCAGCACCGGAAGTGTTGCATGATGGACAACACGGTCGGCATTCGAGCCCACCAGCAGCGTGCTGAGCTGCCCCGGCGGGTGCGAGGCCATCACCACCACGTCCGCTCCCAGCGACTCGGCCTGGCTCAGGATCACGTCCGGCACATGGCCGTGACCAACATGGGCCGTGGCCTTGACGCCCGCGGGAACCTCCTTCGCGATGAAGGCATTCAGGTCCGCCTTCATCTGCTCCAGCGCGTGCGTCTCGAAATCCGCCGGCAGGTAGCTTGCCACCAAAGCCGAGCCCAGGTCGTGCACGATCCCCAGGACGTGCAATTCACCGCCCTCGCCCGCCAGTTTCAGCGCCATCGGCAGGGCCTTTTCCCAGGACGCGGGGTGGTTCAGGTCGATCGGCAAAAGTACCTTGTCAAACATATCCATCCCCTCCTCAGGCGGTTGCCAATTGGGGCGTCGCACGACGCCGCTGCATCACCACGACCAGCGCCAGCAACAGCAGCGCGGGCAGGTACATCAAGTACTTGGACGGCTGATCCACCGGGCGCAGAACCGTCAGCACGCGCTGGTCCCAGTCGAACCCGGCATCGGCGGCGGGGCTGCCATAGGCGACGTTGTCGATGATCACCTCGTCCCCGTTCTGGAGCAGTTCCAGCCCCGCGTTCAGCAGCTTCTCTTCACCATCCGCGCCCTCGCCTATCGGCAGCAGGGCCACGAATTCGATCGGGTCACCGACCTCGTTCAAACCGGCAATGCGGATGCGCAACTCTTCCCCGGCGGGCGTGTTTTCAGCCGCCTGCACCAGTTCCGACGGGGCACGCTCAAGATAGGGTGGCGAGACCATGTCCATCCAGAATCCCGGACGGAAGAAAGTGAAGGCGATGAGCAGCAGCAGGACCGTCTCGTAGGCTTTGTTCCGCGTGAGGAACCAGCCCTGCGTTGCCGCTGCGAACAATAGCATCGCGAAAGTTGCCACGATGAAGATGAATATCCCCTGTCCCCATCCGACATTGATCAGCAGCAGATCCGTGTTGAAGATGAACAGGAACGGCAGCGCCGCGGTGCGAAGGCTGTAGAAGAACGCCACCACGCCGGTGCGGATCGGATCGCCGCCCGAGACCGCCGCCGCGGCAAAGGACGCCAGGCCCACCGGCGGCGTCACATCCGCCATAATCCCGAAGTAGAACACGAAGAGATGCACCGCGATCAGCGGCACGATCAGCCCGTTCTGCTGACCCAGCGTCACGATGACCGGGGCCAGCAGCGCCGAGACGACGATGTAGTTCGCCGTGGTCGGCAGGCCCATGCCCAAAATCAGGCTCAGGATCGCGGTCAGGAACAGGATCGCCAGGATATTGCCGCCCGACAACACCTCGACCACGTCCGCCAGCGCCGAGCCGACGCCGGTCTGGCTGACCGAGCCCACGATAATCCCGGCGGTCGCCGTGGCGATGCCGATGCCGATCATGTTGCGCGCCCCGGCGATCAGGCCCTCGACCAGGTCCATGAACCCGGCCTTGATGTCATTGGCCATGTCGCTTTCGCCGCGCATGATCGCCATGATCGGGCGCTGGGTGAGCAGGATGAAGATCATGAAGGCCGCCGCCCAGAAGGCCGAAAGGCCAGGGCTCAGGCGATCCACCATAAGCGCCCAGACAAGAACGACCACGGGCAGGATGAAGTGCAGGCCGGACCGGACAGTCGGCCCCGGCAGCGGCAGTTCGGTCACCGGCGCATTCGGATCCTGCATCTCCAGCGGTTCCTCCCGCGAGGCGATCCAGAGCAGCCAGACATAGACCGCGGTGAGCAGCACGAAGATGATGTAGCCCGCAGCCGCGCCAAAGGTCGGGCGGATCCAGCCCATGCCGTAATAGACCGCGAAGCTGAGCACGCAGATCGCCGCCACCGTGAAGGCGATGCCGATCAGGCGTTGCACGATGGGCTTGGGCGTATAGGCACGCGGCAGGCCCTTCATGTCGGCCTTCATCGCCTCGAGATGCACGATATAGACCAGCGCGATGTAGGAGATCACCGCCGGAAGGAAGGCGTGCTTGACCACGTCGAAATAGGGAATGCCCACGTATTCGACCATGAGGAAGGCCGCGGCCCCCATCACCGGCGGCATGATCTGGCCGTTGACCGAGCTTGCCACCTCGACCGCGCCGGCCTTTTCCGACGAGAAGCCCACGCGCTTCATCAGTGGGATGGTGAAGGTGCCGGTGGTCACCACGTTGGCGATGGACGAGCCCGAGATCAGGCCGGTCATGGCCGAGGACACCACCGCGGCCTTGGCCGGGCCGCCACGCAGGTGGCCCATCAGCGAAAACGCCACCTGGATGAAGTAGTTGCCCGCGCCCGCCTTGTCCAAGAGCGAGCCGAACAGCACGAAGAGGAAAACGAAGCTCGTCGAGACACCAAGCGCGATGCCGAAGACGCCCTCGGTTGTGATCCACTGGTGGTTCACGACCTCGGACAAGGAGTTGCCCTTGTGCGCGATGATCCCCGGCATGTAGGGGCCAAGGAACGTGTAGGCCAGGAACACCGTCGCCACCACCATCAGCGCGGGCCCGAGCGAGCGGCGCGTGGCCTCCAGCAGGATCAGCAGGCCGATCACGGCCACCACGAAATCCTGCATGATCGGCGCGCCGACCCGGTTGGCGATCTCATCGCTGTAGACGAAGATATAGAGCGCCGAGATCGCCCCGATGATCGCCAGGCCCCACTCCCAGAACGGGATACGGTCCTTGGGCGAGCCGAGCAGGATCGCCCCGATCACGGCAAGGCCGATGACCGGGATCCACCACACGGGCACACCGTCCTTGGCGCCGATCATGAAGAATATCGTCAGTGCCACGGGCACGGCCAAAGCCAGCCCCAGCTGTGCGCGGCTGCGTTCGGCCGGATAGGCTGCGAACGCGAGGAAAAGCGCGAAAGCCAGGTGGAACGCGCGGGCATCCGTATCGTTGAAGACCCCGAAGCCCACCATGAAAGGGATCGGAGAAGCAATCCAGAGTTGGAACAGGGACCACGCCAGCGCGACCGCGACGATGATCTTGGCCGGAAGGCCCGCCGGGCTGCGCGCGCCAGTATCGGCGGCCGCGACCAGTTCGTCGAGTTCTTCCTGGCTCAGACCGGCCTTGCCTGCGGCTTCGTTTTCTACCGCCGAAGCCTGAAATTGCTTGTCGTCACTCATGGCGTCCCCCTGCCATCGCGCAACCATCAGAACATATCGCCCCGATCACGCGGGTCTTATATCTTTTTTGGAGTTGGCGGACCCGGTTCGCGACGGGTCCGCCTGAAGTCAAAGAGGTGCGTGGATCACTGGATCCAGCCGCGCTCCCGATAGTACTTGGCCGCACCGTCATGCAGCGGGGCCGACAGACCGGTCGAGATCATCTGCTCTTCGGTCAGGTTCTCGAAGGCCGGGTGCAGGCGCTTGAAGCGGTCGAAGTTCTCGAACACCGACTTGACCACGGTGTAGACCACCTCGTCATCCACGTCGGCCGAGGTCACGAAAGTGGCCTTGACGCCGAAGGTGTTCACGTCGTCGTCGTTGCCCTTGTACATGCCGCCGGGAACGGTAGCCCAGGCATAGTAGGGGTTTTCGTCGACAAGCTTGGCGATGGCATCGTTCTGAACCGGGATCAGGTTGGCGTCCACGGTGGTGGTGGCTTCCTGGATGGTGCCCGCCGGGTGGCCCACGGTGAAGATGATGGCGTCAACCTTGTTGTCGCCGAGCGCAGCCGACTGTTCCGCCGACTTCAGCTCGGACGCCAGGGCGAAATCGTCCATGGTCCAGCCCATCGCGTCCATCACGACCTCCATCGTGGCGCGCTGGCCCGAACCCGGGTTGCCGATGTTGATGCGCTTGCCAACCAGGTCCTCGAAGGTTTCGATGCCGCTGTCGGCGCGGGCGATCACGTTGAACGGCTCACCATGCACCGAGAACACGGCGCGCAGATTGTCGAACTTCTCGCCCTCGAACTTGGACGAGCCGTTGTAAGCGTGGAACTGCCAGTCCGACTGGGCCACGCCCATGTCCATGTCACCAGCCTTGATCGCGTTGATGTTGGCGATCGAGCCGCCGGTCGACGGCGCGGTGCACTTGAGGTTGTGATCGGCGGTGCCGCGGTTCACCAGGCGGCAGATCGACTGGCCAACCACGTAGTAAACGCCGGTCTGGCCGCCAGTGCCGATGGTGATGAACTTCTCTTCAGCCGAGGCCGCCTGCGCACCAAGCGCGACAGCCGCCGAAAGAAGGGCGATCCGAGTAAAGGTCATTGAAGACTCCCCATTTGTTATTCGAACCGACAAAACAGGGCAACGCCTCTCGGCGAAGCCCCAACGCCGGAAGATTGTTTAACGTTAAACACCACCTTCTGCACCTGCAAGCAGATATCGGAAAGCGACACTCATTGCTAAAAAAACGACTGGTAACTACTTAACTTCAAGTTGTTAGGCCGCGCCAAAACGCCGATTCTCAGAACGTCGGCGGGGTGCAGGCACTTACGATAACACAATCCATGCTGCCGATATTCCGGAATCGGTGCGGCAGGCGACTGTCGAACAAATACCCGTCCCCGGGGTTGAGCACACGCACCTGGTCGGCCACGGTAATCTCGATGATCCCCGACAGCACCACGCCCGCCTCTTCGGCCTCGTGGCTCAGCATGTCCGGGCCGGTATCGGCGCCCGGCGGATAGGTTTCGTGCAGCACCTGCAGCGAATGCCGCGCCGCGTTGCCAAGCTGGCGCAGCGACACCCGCGCGCCGTCGCCCATGCCGATATCCTGCGGCGACAACTCGGTGAACTCGGTGGCCGCATAGAAGTATTTTGGCGGCCCGACATCTTCGACCTCCGAGAAGAACTCCGACAGCGACACCGGAAAGGCGTCCAGAACACTCTTCAGTGAAGACACAGACGGGCTGGTCTTGTTCTGCTCGATCAGGGAAATTGTGCCGTTGGTCAGCCCCGCCCGCGCGGCAAGTTCTCGCTGCGAAAGCCCGCGCGCCTCGCGCAAGGACCTGAGTCGGCTTCCGATATCGATGCTCATCGCGTTCTTCTTTCTCTTGTTTGATTTATCAAACACGCGTTCGACAATCTTGGCAAGACTCTAAAATGCTGCAAATTCAATATGTCGCACCCGTTCCGTTGCAGATTGAACGCAAGTTCAACAGGGGCAAACGCAGCGATTGACAAAATTTTCAAACGCTATCATGAAATATTCATCACCCACCCCGAACTCATGGGACAGTTACATGGCTACCAAGTCGAAATCCTCGAAATCGCGCGGAACCAAAAAATCGGTCACGCTCTCCGAGATGCCCGAGAAGGCCGCAGCGCCGAAGGCCACGAAGAAGACCAAGGCCCCCGCCACCAAGGCAGCGCCGGTCGAAACCAAGGCCGTCGAAACCGCTCCCGTCGCTGAAGCGCCGGTTGAAGTGAAGGCCGAAGCTCCGGTCGCCAAGCCCGTCGAAGCCAAATCGACCGCCAATGCCGACCTGCTCAAGCGTCGTGAAGCCGCCGTTGCCCGTGGCGTCGCCTCGGCCGCGCCGATCTTCGCAGCCCGTGCCGAGAACGCCGAGCTGTGGGACGTGGAAGGAACCCGCTACATCGACTTCGCCGGCGGCATCGCCGTGCTGAACACCGGTCACCGTCACCCCAAGGTCGTCGAAGCCGCGAAGGCCCAGGAAGACCTCTACACCCACACCTCGTTCCAGGTCGTGCCCTACGAGCCCTACGTGGCCCTGGCCGAGAAGCTGAACGAACTGGCCCCGGGCGACTTCGCCAAGAAGACCCTGCTGGTCACCACCGGCGCCGAGGCAGTTGAAAACGCGGTCAAGATCGCCCGTGCCGCCACCGGCCGCCCCGGCGTGATCGCGTTCACCGGCAGCTACCATGGCCGCACGCTGATGACGCTGGGCCTGACCGGCAAGGTCACCCCCTACAAGAAGGACGTGGGCCCGTTCCCGGCCGACATCTTCCGCGCCCCCTTCCCTGACGCCCGCAACGGCATCACCGTGGACGACGCGCTGCGTGGCCTCGAGACCCTGTTCCTGACCGATGCGGACCCGAGCCGCGTCGCCGCGATCATCATCGAGCCGGTTCTGGGCGAAGGCGGCTACCAGCCCGTCCCGACCGAGATGCTGCAGGCCCTGCGCGCAATCTGCGACCAGCACGGCATCCTGCTCATCGCCGACGAGATCCAGGCAGGCTTCGGCCGCACCGGCAAGTGGTTCGCCATCGAGCACTCCGGCGTCACCCCGGACCTGATCACCGTGGCCAAGTCGATGGCCGGCGGCTACCCGATCGCCGGTGTGATCGGTCGCGCCGAGGTCATGGACGCGCTGGCCCCCGGCGGGCTGGGCGGCACCTACGGCGGCAACCCGGTGGCCTGCGCCGCGGCCCTCGCCGCGATCCGGGCAATCGAGGAAGAAGGCCTTCTGGCCCGCTCGCTGCAGCTTGGCGAAACCTTCCGCGCCCGCTTCTCCGAGATCGGCGCCCGCACCGCCCCTTACCGGATGTGGGACATCCGCGGCCTCGGCGCGATGATCGCGGTGGAATTCGTCACCGACTTCGCGACCGCGACGCCCGACGGCGCCTTCACCAAGTCGGTCGTGGCCCACGCGCTGAAGCGCGGCCTGATCCTGCTGCCCTGCGGGATGCACGGCAATGCCCTGCGGATCATGGTGCCGCTGACCGCCTCTGACGCGGTGATCGAGGAAGGCCTCGCCATCTTCGAAGCGGCACTCGCCGACGCCGTCGCCGCCGAGCAGCAGCAGATCGCTGCCGAGTAAACCAAACGGGTCCTCAGGCCCGACGCCCCCGGCTGCTACCGCGGCCGGGGGTTTTCTTTTTTCGCGATCCGCCGCGACTGCGCTAGGCTGGCCCAAAGGGGCGGAGGCAGCATGACGAACGCAATCGGAAAACTCGGCATCATCGGCGGCAACGGCGCACTTGGCAGCGCCATCGCGCGCGGACTTCTGGGCGCAGGAACGCTTTCCCCCGCGCAGATCATGATCTCGAGCCGCTCCCGCAGCCTGGGCGGCCTGAGCGACGTCCCCGGGATCGAGGTCGTGACCGACAATCAGGCGCTGGCCGATGCAAGCGACACGATCCTGCTGGCGGTGCCGCCCGCGCAGGCGGGCAAGATCGGCATCATGGCTCGGGATCGCCTGGTGATCTCGGTCATGGCGGGGCTGACGGTGAACCGGCTGGCAAGCCTGACGGGCGCACAACGCATCATCCGTGCCATGTCGAGCCCCGCCGCCGCCCGGCATCTGGCCTATTCGCCCTGGGTCCGCAGCGCAGGCGCAACGCCCGAAGACGCCACCCGGGCCGAGGTTCTGTTCAGCGCCTGTGGCCTGACCGACGAGGTTCAGACCGAGGACCAGATCGACCAGTTCACCGCCATGACCGGCCCGGTGCCGGGCTTCGTCGCCTTCTTCGCCGAATGCATGGAGCATCACGCCACCGCCCGGGGCATCGCACCCGAGGTCGCCGCGCGGGCGATCCGGCAGCTATTCCTTGCGGCGGGAACGATGATGGAGGACGCGGGCCGCCCGGCGGGCGAGCATGTGCAGGAGATGATCGACTACGCAGGCACAACCGCCGCGGGGCTGCAGGTCCTGCGGGCCGGGCCCATTGCCGAGGCGATCAGCGAAGGGCTCGACGCCGCCGCCCGCAAGGCCCGGGACATGGGCAGGTGAGGCGCATTCACTCGATCGGATCGAAGCTCGACGCGCGGGACCGCCGCCAGCGCATGAGGTAGCCAAAGGCGTCTTCCTCGCCGCGCACCAGGAAGCCCTCGGGCAGGTAGGGATAGACCTCCTGCCCCGTGACCATCTCGTGATCCTTCTCGCGCATCAGCAGGTGATGGGGCAGGAAATCGCTGGGGTGATCCAGCCCCGCCGCGCCGGTCATCTCGCCCAGAGCCTTCAGCGTGTTGCGGTGGAACCGGGCCACGCGGTGGGACTTGTCGTCCACGTCCAGCGCCCGTTGCCGCAGCTTGTCCTGCGTTGCCACGCCCACCGGGCATTCGTTGGTGTGGCAGGCCTGCGCATGGATGCAGCCGATCGCGAACATGAAGCCGCGGGCCGAGTTCGCCCAGTCAGCGCCCAGCGCCAGCACCCGCGCGATGTCGAAGGCGGTCACCACCTTGCCCGAGGCGCCCAGCTTGATCTGGTCGCGCAGGCCCGCGCCGCGCAGGGTGTTGTGGACGAAGGTCAGCCCCTCGACCAGCGGCATGCCCATGTGGTTGGCAAACTCCAGCGGCGCAGCGCCGGTGCCGCCTTCCTTCCCGTCGACAACGATGAAATCGGGCACGATTCCGGTCTTCAGCATCGCCTTCACCACGCACATGAACTCGCGCCGGTGGCCCACGCAGAACTTGAACCCCACCGGCTTGCCGCCCGAGCGTTCGCGCAGCAGGCCGATGAACTCCATCATCTCCATCGGGTTGGAAAAGGCCGAATGCGATGCGGGCGAAATGCAGTCCACGCCCATCGGAATGCCGCGCGCATCGGCGATCTCGGGCGAGATCTTGGAGGCCGGAAGCATCCCGCCGTGACCGGGCTTGGCGCCCTGGCTGAGCTTCAGCTCGATCAGCTTCACCTGCGGATCGGCGGCGGTTTCGGCGAACTTGTCGGGGTCGAAGGTGCCATCTGCCTTGCGGCAGCCGAAATAGCCCGAGCCGACCTCGTAGATCAGGTCGCCGCCGCCCTCGCGGTGATAGCGGCTGATCCCGCCCTCGCCCGTGTCATGGGCGAAACCGCCCATCTTCGCGCCCTTGTTGAGCGCCGAAATCGCATTCGCCGACAGCGCGCCGAAGCTCATCGCCGAGATGTTGTAGATCGAGGCGTCATAAGGCTGCTTGCATTCCGGCCCGCCGATGCGGACGCGGAAATCGGTGTCAGCAAGGTGCTTGGGCACCATCGAATGGGTCAACCATTCATAGCCCGCGTCATAGACCCGCTTCTGCGTGCCGAAGGGGCGCTTGTCTTCTACCCCCTTGGCGCGCTGGTAGACGATGGAACGCGTCTCGCGCGAGAACGGTTCCTCGTCATGGTCGTTCTCGATCAGGTATTGCCGGATCTCGGGGCGGATCCCTTCGAAGAGAAACCGCATATGCCCGATGACCGGGTAGTTGCGCAGGATCGCATGTCGGCGCTGGATGACGTCATAGACGCCCAGCGCCGACAACGCGCCGAATATGGCCAACGGCATCCAAGCCCAAGGTGCATAGGCCAGGCCAACGGCCGAGACCACCGCCAGGAGCACCACCAGAGCGAAGATCGTGTAACGGTCCATTGCTCGTGTCCTCCCGAATGATCAGATGACGGACGAAATCGCGGTTTCCAGCTTGTCCGTCAGCTCGTCGATCTGATCGTCCTCAATGATGAAGGGCGGCGCCAGCAGGATGTGGTCGCCGTTGCGCCCGTCGATCGTGCCCGACATCGGGTAGCAGATGAGCCCGGCCTCGAATGCCGCCTTCTTGATCTTGCCCGCCACGCCTTTCGACGGATCGAAGGGTTTCTTGGTTTCGCGATCCTCGACCAGTTCGATACCGCGGAACAGGCCCCGCCCGCGGATGTCGCCCACGTGAGGATGCTGGCCGAACCGCTCAACCAGGCGCTCGCGCAGTTTCTCGCCCTGGGTTTGCACGCGCGGGATCAGGCCCCGATCCAGAATGGCCGAAACCACCGCAAGCCCAGCCGCTGCCGCCGTCGGGTGGCCGATATAGGTATGGCCGTGCTGGAAGAAGCCGGTGCCATTGGCGATGGTGTCATAGATCTCGTTGGTGCAGAGCATCGCGCCGATGGGCTGGTAGCCCGCGCCAAGCCCCTTGGCGACGCAGGCGATATCCGGGGCCACGCCGTCCTGCTCGCAGGCGAACAAGCTGCCGGTCCGGCCCATGCCGCACATCACCTCGTCAAGGATCAGCAGGATGCCGTGTTGGTCGCAGATCTCGCGGATGCGTTTGAAATATCCCGGCGCCGGGGCCAGCGCGCCGGCAGTCGCGCCCACCACCGGCTCGGCCATGAAGGCCATCACGTTCTCGGCCCCGAGACGCTGAATTTCATCCTCCAGCGCGTTGGCGGCGCGAAGGCCGTATTCCTCGAGGCTCTCGTCATCGCGCTTCAGCCGGTATTCATAGCAGGGGTCGATATGGCTGATGTCCAGCAGCAGCGGCCCGAACTGCGAGCGGCGCCACTCGTTTCCACCCGCCGACAGCGCACCGATGGTGTTGCCGTGGTAGCTCTGCTTGCGGGCGATGATCTTGCCGCGGTTCGGCTCGCCCTTCTCGACCCAGTATTGGCGGGCCAGCTTGATCGCGGCCTCGGTCGCCTCGGACCCGCCCGAGACGAAATAGACCCGGTCCAGATTGCCCGGCGCATTGGCGATCAGCAGATCGGCCAGCGCCTCGGCGGGTTCCGAGGTCAGGAACCCGGTATGGGCGAAGGCCACCTTGTCGAGCTGCGCCTTGATCGCGGCGATGATCTCCTTGTCGCCATGTCCAAGGCACGAGACCGCCGCGCCACCCGATCCGTCCAGGTACCGCTTGCCGGTGCTGTCGATCAGGTAGCATCCCTCGCCGCCCACGGCGGTAGGCAGGACCTGGCGTGAGTGTCTCGGAAATACATGCGACATGGTTTCCCCCTTCTTTCGCTGGGACTTTTCGACCCGTTTCCCTTAGCCTACTCCGCTGCGTCCGCAATGCAAACCGGAAGGGATCAACGAAAAAGGGCCGCCCCGAAGGACGGCCCCGAAATCTTCTGCGTTGCGGATCAGGCCTTGGACAGGCGCTCCGCCACGTTTTCCCAGTTCACCAGGTTGTCGAGGAAGTTGGTCAGGTAAGCCGGGCGCTTGTTGCGGTAGTCAATGTAGTAGGAATGCTCCCACACGTCGCAGCCCAGAAGCGCGGTCTGACCAAAGCAGAGCGGGTTCACGCCGTTCTCGGTCTTGGTGACCTTGAGCGTGCCGTCGGTGTCCACCACCAGCCAGCACCAGCCCGAGCCGAACTGGCCAGCGCCCGCGGCGGAAAACTCTTCCTTGAACTTGTCGACCGAGCCGAAGCCATCGGTGATGCGGCTTTCCAGCTCACCCGGCATGGCCGAGCCGCCGGGGCCCATCATTTCCCAGAACTGGCAGTGGTTCCAGTGCTGCGAGGCGTTGTTGAAGATGCCGTTCTGCGCCACGGCGCCCTTCTGGTAGGTGCCCTTGACGATCTCTTCGACGCTCTTGCCTTCCCACTCGGTGCCGGCGATCAGCTTGTTGCCGTTGTCGACATAGGCC
>JABURR010000089.1 GCA_014762635.1 Paracoccaceae bacterium | reverse complement strand
GAAGACGTCCAGAAGCCCGTCGCCGCCGCCACCTCCGCCAGGTCCGCCGCGCCCGAGGCTAAGGCCCCGCCGCGCGCGCCGGTCCCCGCCGACGACGCGGCCCGCGAAGAGCGGGTGAAGATGACCCGCCTGCGCCAGACCATCGCGCGCCGCCTGAAGGACGCGCAGAACACCGCCGCGATGCTGACCACCTATAACGAGGTGGACATGACCGCGACGATGGAACTGCGGAAGGAATACAAGGACCTGTTCGAGAAGAAGCACGGCGTGAAGCTTGGCTTCATGTCCTTCTTCACCAAGGCCTGCTGCCACGCGCTGAAAGAGGTTCCGGAAGTCAACGCCGAGATCGACGGCACCGACATCGTCTACAAGAACTTCGTCCACATGGGCGTCGCGGTGGGCACGCCCACGGGCCTTGTCGTGCCGGTGGTGCGCGACGCCGACCAGATGTCCTTTGCCGCGATCGAGAAGAAGATCGCCGAACTGGGCCTGCGCGCCCGTGACGGCAAGCTCTCCATGGCCGAGATGCAGGGCGGCACCTTCACCATCTCGAACGGTGGGGTCTACGGCTCGCTCATGTCCTCGCCGATCCTGAACCCGCCGCAGTCGGGGATCCTGGGGATGCACAAGATCCAGGACCGCCCGATGGCCGTGAACGGCCAGGTCGTGATCCGCCCGATGATGTACCTCGCGCTCAGCTACGATCACCGCATCGTCGACGGCAAGGGCGCCGTGACCTTCCTCGTGCGCGTGAAAGAGGCGCTGGAGGATCCCAGAAGGCTGTTGATGGATTTGTAAAGCAACAGAGGGCAGCGCCCGACCCTGGGTGGGTGCTAATGCGCCCTCCCAGGGGGAGGGTCGGGCGCAGCCCGGCGTTGCCGGGCCGATCGCCGCCCTTCGCGCTCTGGCCGACCATCGCGCCAAGACTGTCCATTCTGACAATGTTCGTTCTGGCCCTTTTGCGCGGACCATGCAAAACCCGATAGAATTCCGATGAAAGTCCGATGGAATTCCGATACCGAAATTCGACCCTCAAGGAGGCCCCATGGCAAGCTATGACGTGATCGTAATCGGCGGCGGCCCGGGTGGCTATGTCTGCGCCATCCGCTGCGCCCAGCTTGGATTGAAGACCGCCTGCGTCGAGGGGCGCGAAACCCTGGGCGGCACCTGCCTGAACGTGGGCTGCATCCCGTCGAAAGCGCTGCTGCACGCCACCCACATGCTGCACGAGGCCGAGCACAACTTCGCCACCATGGGCCTGAAGGGCAAATCGCCCTCGGTCGACTGGAAGCAGATGCAGGCCTACAAGCAGGACACCATCGGCCAGAACACCAAGGGCATCGAATTCCTGTTCAAGAAGAACAAGATCGACTGGCTCAAGGGCTGGGGCTCGATCCCCGAGGCGGGCAAGGTCAAGGTCGGCGACGAGGTGCACGAGGCGAAGAACATCGTCATCGCCACCGGCTCGGAACCCTCCTCGCTGCCGGGGGTGGAGATCGACGAGAAGGTCGTCGTCAGCTCCACCGGCGCGCTGGAACTGGGCAAGATCCCGAAATCCATGGTGGTGATCGGCGCCGGCGTGATCGGGCTGGAACTGGGCTCGGTCTACAGCCGGCTCGGCACCGAGGTCACCGTGCTGGAATACCTCGACACCGTGACTCCGGGCATGGATGGCGAGGTTCAGAAGACCTTCAAGAGATTGCTGGAACGACAGGGCCTGAAGATCACCCTTGGCGCCGCCGTGCAGGGTGTGGAGGCCACGAAAACCAAAGCCAAGGTGACCTACAAGCCCAAGAAGAAGGACACCGAGGAAGTGATCGAGGCCGAGGTCGTTCTGGTCGCCACCGGCCGCCGCCCCTACACCGCCGGGCTGGGGCTCGAGGCGCTGGGGGTCGAGATGACCGCCCGCGGCCAGGTCCAGACCGACGGCCACTGGGCCACCAACGTGAAGGGCGTCTACGCCATCGGCGACGCGATCGAAGGCCCGATGCTGGCCCACAAGGCCGAGGACGAGGGCATGGCCGTGGCCGAGCAGATCGCTGGCAAGGCGGGCCACGTGAACTATGGCGTGATCCCCGGCGTGGTCTACACCCACCCCGAGGTCGCCACCGTGGGCCAGACCGAGGAACAGCTCAAGGAAGCAGGTCGCGCCTACAAGGTCGGAAAGTTCTCGTTCATGGGCAATGGCCGAGCCAAGGCGAATTTCGCGGGCGACGGCTTCGTGAAGATCCTCGCCGACAAGGAAACCGACCGCATCCTCGGCTGCCATATCATCGGGCCGATGGCGGGCGACATGATCCACGAAATCTGCGTGGCGATGGAATTCGGCGCCTCGGCCCAGGACGTGGCGCTGACCTGCCACGCCCACCCGACCTATTCCGAGGCCGTGCGCGAAGCCGCGCTCGCCTGCGGAGACGGGCCGATCCACAGCTGATCTGCCTTCGCAGGCCCTTCCGGATTCAAAGGGCCGGGGCGCAGAGGCGCTCCGGCCTTTTTGTGCCGGGATCGATCGTTGCGGCGTTGTGGAATCGCCACAAAGGCGACTTCAAGACTTCATAAACCACCCTGACAAATTTTTGACACATTCCCTATCGACAGTTGAGTAACGAGGCGCGGTTCCGCGCTTCAGGATATAAAACCAACGTGCAGGATTTTGATATGCGCATTCTACTGACCGCCGCGCTGGCAGCTTTGATCACCATAACCTCGGGTTCGAACGCGGAGGCCGCAAAGGGCGGCATTTACATGCGAACGAAAGGCGAGCTTTTCTTCGTTGCGGACACGCAGATTCCGTCCTCTGACGGTACCACACTTTCGCTGTGCACCCTGGCCAAGCAGCGGAGCATCTCCGGGCTTCTCAATGTCTGGGTCTCGCCAAAATCCTATGCCCTTGCCGAGAACCGTTGCGACACGGAGCAATACCTGCCCCTTGAAGGTGCCATGCTGCCAGAGGCGATTCAGATGGGCGCCATCCCCGCCGATGTGCCGCTGGAACCGAGCCTGTCTATCGTCCAGAGGATCAAAGGCGCCTGGTTCTCATTGGCGATGGGCCTTGTCCTGATCTACGGCCTAGTTCAGCGCCTGCGCGGCGCCGGTCCGGCACCAGCACGGGCCCGCCGTTCCTGAACAGAACTTGCCTCTCCCGCCGGGCCTCACGATTTTTCTCCGAAAAATCCCCGGCGGGTGGCTACCGTTTCGCGATTGAATAGCGGCTCTGCACCATGCCCGAGGGGAAGCTGCGCTGCTCGATGAGCGTCAGGGCGATATCCTTGGCAGGCAAGCGAAATAGCGGGATTCCACGGCCCAGCAGCACCGGCAGGCGGGTGATGGTCATTTCAGCGACCAACCCGGCCTGCAAGGCCGCGCTGACCGTCTGGCCTCCGTCCAAATAGACATTCCGCCATCCCCGCCCGGCGAGCGTCTGCATGGTCGCGGGCAGCGGCCCGGGATGGACATCGACCTTGCCGCGCAGATCATCCGGGATGTCTTTTGGAGACAGGCTACGGCTCAGGACCGTCACTGGTTTCTCGTAGGGCCAGTCGCCGAAGCTGAGCACAGCCTCGAAGCTGCGCCGCCCCATGAGGAGCCCGTCCATTTGGGCCATAAAGGCGGAATAGCCGTGATCTTCATCCGCCGCGCCTGGCAGTTCCAGCCAGTCGAGACCGCCATCCTCGCGCGCGATGAACCCGTCCAGCGAGCAGGCGATGAAGACGTGGCCCCGGATCACTGGGCCAGCATCCGCAGGCCTTGCGTCACGTCGGCCCGGATCGCGAGTTTCAGTGCCGGTTCGTCCCCGGCCTTCAGCGCGGCCAGAATCGTGCGGTGATGTGCAGGCGGGTCGCTGCGACGCAAACGGGCGTAGAGCGAGCGCATGGTGGGCCCAAGCTGCAGCCAGACCGTCTCGGCCATGGCGAGCATCGCCGGGGCCTGCGCGCGCAGATAGAGCGCCCGGTGAAACTCCAGGTTGGTGCGGATGTAGGCCACCGGATCGCCCTTGGAGACGGCCTCGGCATTGGCGGCGTTGATCTTCTGCATCCGGTCGATCAACGCCAGGTGCGCGCGCGGCAGGGCGCGGCTGGCAAGCTCCGGCTCCAGAAGCGCACGCAGCGCCGCCAGTTCCTCGATCCGCTCGTTCGTCAGCGCGGGCGTTGTCACCCGGCCCGAAGACGAGAGGCTTAGCGCCCCCTCGGCGGTCAGGCGGCGCACGGCCTCGCGCGCAGGCGTCATGGAAACACCGAACTGCTTGCCGATCCCGCGCAGGGTCAGCGCGGCGCCGGGCGTCAGTTCCCCATGCATGATCTGCGTGCGCAGGGCGCGATAGACGCGCTCATGCGAGGCGGCGCTGGCTTCGGAGGTGCGGGGTTGCAACATCATGGGCGCATACGTGATCACAAATCGCGCGTCGGTCAATCACCGAATTTGTAGCGATGCAAAAGCGCTCCGTTCTCGCGCAGCCAGCGGCGGGGCGGGCGATAGCCCGGCATCAGCCGTTCGACCTGCTGCCAGAAGGCGGGGGAATGGTTCATCTCGGCCAGGTGGGCCACCTCGTGGGCGGCGACGTAGTCCAGCACTTCGGGGGGCGCCATCACAAGGCGCCACGAAAACATCAGATTCCCCGAACTGGCGCAGGACCCCCAGCGCGAGCGCGTGTCGCGCAGGGAAATGCTCCCGGCGTCACGCCCGATCGCGGCGCTGTGGCGGCTCACGGCCTCGGCCAGGCGGTCGCGGGCCATCACCTTCAGCGCCCCGGCCAATGCCGGGCCGACCCGCGCGCCCGGCGCCAGGTGAAAGGCCCCATCCGCATAGCGGGCACCCCGGCCCGCGCCTTCCAGCACCGGCACCTCGCGCCCCTCGAACAGGACCGTGCCGCCGATCCGCGGCACCACCACGCCCGGGGTCTCGGCGAGCGCCTTGCGGATCCAGCCTTCCTTTTCCCGGACGAAGGACAGGGCCTCACGCTCGCTTGTCCAGGAGGGAATCGACAGGGTCACCCGCCCGTCCAGCCGCGAGACGCGCAGCGACATGCGCCGCGCCCGTCCCGAACGACGCAGGGTGATCGGAATATCCGGACTTCCGGGAAGTGTCGCCTGCCCCATCGTGCCTGTGGTCCTGATTTCGCCCGGCGCGATCATAACGCCCGGAACCGCGTCTTCGCCACCTCAATTCGAAACCATCGGAGGGCCATCCGGCCCGATACCGCAAAAGCCTTTGACACACCCCGTCCATTGTGGCAATTCGCGCCGAATCTGACATCCATTGCACGAGTGAAGGGGGTTTGCGATGCCGAATCCGGAATGGGGCGTGAAGCGTATCTGCCCGACGACAGGAAAACGTTTCTACGACCTGAACAAGAACCCGATCATCAGCCCCTACACGGGCGAGGTCATCACGCTCGACGACAATACCAAGACCCGCGTGGCGGTGGCCGACCAGACCAAGAAGAAGGCCAAGGCCGAGGAAGAGGATCTGGTGGAGGACGACGATGTCCTCGTCGATGATGACGACGTGGATATCGATGACGACCTGCTGGAAGATGACGACGACGACGATGTGTCGCTCGACGACATCGCCGACGTGTCCTCGGACGACGACGACTGACAATTGCGGCGCGGTGCATTTTTTCCCTTGAACTGCCCCGCGCCCTCTTCTAGATACCCGCGGGCAGGCGGAAGACACGCCCGCACCCGGATGGGGCCTTAGCTCAGTTGGGAGAGCGCTTGCATGGCATGCAAGAGGTCAGGGGTTCGACTCCCCTAGGCTCCACCAAATTCTCATTTCGAATAAAGTTACCAAGTGGCCTGAAGTGATTTACTTTGGGTTTCAAAGCCCGAGTCCAATCGTGAAGAGACTTGGCCTCAACCGTCTGCATTTCTTAGGGTTGATCCGCATTGGGCCCCCGTATACTTTCGATTGCCCTACAGGGGCGTGAGGAAGCACAAAAACAGGTTCAACGCATCGCCCGCCCAAATCCAATTTGTCCGGAAAATTAATGAGATACGAAAAAGCAAAGCCGGAACTTTCGGACATTGTGTCCATCGCACTTCGAACAGCCCTTGCCGCCATCGTCGGCGGCGCGATTGGCTTCTTGGGGCTACACATTGCAGACTATCTTGTGGACCTGAGCAACGTCACGACCGGAGATCCCCAGTTCACTCGCCTACTGATCATGGTCACAGCCACGTCGTCTTTGGTTTTCGCCGCGATCGGTGGAATGGTTGGCTATTACAGACGGCGCAAACACAAGACATGCCCTCATTGTGGCGAACCCTGGTCTGTTCGGGCTACTGCGCTTGTCGAGACACGAACCTCACTCCCCGAGATTGAGCGGTTTACGGACACCGAAGTTCGGGTTGGAAATTCTCGCTACGACCGGAGTCATTCCCAGATTTCCGAGACAAGGGAAATCCAACGGGAAATCACTTGGCAGTATGAGACGACGGTGCGCAATCGAAAATGCCTCTTCTGCGGAGCCGATGCAGATCTTGTGAAAACGAAAAAGAGGAAGGTCGACGAACGGGTGGTTCACACTACCCCGTGGCGGAGATACTGAGTCCCAACGTGCAGCAGCATTTGACCGAAGCAAAAGGGCCACCCCATCGGGTGGCCCTTTGCGTTTCCGTGGGGTGCCTCGCTCAGGCGGCGCCATCCTCGAACGTGGCGGCGAATTCGTTGAAGAACTTGGAGGAAAGCTTCTTGGCAGTGCTCTGCACGAGGCGGCTGCCCAGTTGCGCCAGCTTGCCGCCGATGTCGGCCTTGGCCTCGTAGCGCAGGATCGTGGTGTCGCCCTGATCCTCGAGCGTCACGTCCGCGCCGCCCTTGGCGAAGCCCGCCGCGCCGCCGTTGCCCTCACCGGTCAGCGAGAAGCTTTCCGGCGCGCCGGACTTGTCGAGCCGCACCGTGCCGTTGAACTTCGCCTTCACCGGGCCGATCTTCAGCACGACCTTGGCCTCGAGTTCCTCGTCGGAATGCTTAATCAGCTCCTCGCAGCCGGGGATGCAGCGCTTGAGGATCTCAGGGTCGTTGAGCGCGGCATAGACCTCGTCGCGCGGGGCGGGGATGGTCACTTCGTCCTTCAGTTCCATTTTCGGATGTCCTTCAACAACAGGGAAACTTGATCTGCGCCAGAATGCTGGCCTGATCGGCAGAAACAAGGGGCCGGGGCGATTTTTCCGCCGCGGAGTCGGTTTGCGGCTGGCTCGTGAACCACGACAGCCAGTGCGAAAGGCGCGTCATGCCGGCCGCTCGGCGGGGGGTCTGCCTGCGCGGCGGCGGGCCACCACCTCGGCCAGGATCGAGAGCGCGATCTCCTCGGCGATGGCAGCGCCGATCTCGAGGCCCGCCGGGGCCGAGACCGCATCCAAGGCCGCAGGATCCGCGCCCTTTTCAACCAGCCGGTCGCGCAGGGTCTGGAACTTGCGGCTGCTTCCGACGAAGGCGGTGTAGGTCGGCTCGGACGCAAGTACCGCGGTCAGCGCGGCCTCGTCACCCTTGCCTTGGGTGGCGATCACCACGAAGCGGTCCTGCACCCCCTTCGCGGGCAGGTCAAAGCTGTCGATGGCAAGGTCCGCAGCGCTATCCTGGGTCCGGTCCAGATCGCGCGCGGCCTGTATGCAGCGGAAATCGAACCGCCCGGCGAGCGAGACCAGCGCGCGTGCGACCGGGCCGTCGCCCATCACCACCAGGTCCGGCACGGGCACGACCGGGTCGATGAAGATGTCCATGGAGCCGCGGCTGGCGCAGCCGTTGCGGGCATAGAAGATGCCGTCCTTGCTTTGACCATGGCAGAGGTCCTCGGCCTTGAGCCGATCATCGGGGCGCAGCGCCACGTAGACCGGGCTGTTGGTGGCGATCGCCTGTTTCGCGCCGCGCGCGATGGCGGAACGCGCGCAGCCGCCGCCGACCCAACCTTCCAGAATGTCGCCCTCGGCCGAGACCACGGCCTTGGCACCGGCCTTGGCCGAGGTGGCGTCCTGGGTGCGCACGACGGTGGCCAGGGCGAAAGGCACCCCGTCTTCGCGCAGGTGGGTCTGCAGCGCGTCGAGCCGTTCGGTGGAGAGCGTGGTAGGTTTCATAGCCGGGCAAGCTCCTCTTCCAGGGCCGCGAGCGATTGCAACGTGTTGGCCGCGTAGAAGCCGTCGAGATGGGGCAAGGCGGCGGCCATGCCGCGCGCCACGGGTTCGTAGCCATCCCATCCCTTGAGCGGGTTCAGCCAGACGATGCGGCAGCCGCGTTTGCGGATCTCGGCCAGGGCCTCGCCGATCTGCTCCTCGGCGTCGGTGTCGTAGCCGTCCGAGAGGATGAAGACGACGCTGCGCCCATCCACGAAACGCCGCGCATAGGTCCGGGCGAAGGCCGCGAGGTTGGCGCCGATCTTCGAGCCGCCGCCGAACCCGTCGCTGAGCAGGGTCAGGCGGTTCAGGGCGCGCAGCGGATCGGGGTCGCGCAGTGCCTCGGTGATCCGCACGAGGCGGGTGGGGAAGATATAGGAATCGGCGCGTGCATCGGCGCGGATCAGCCCGGCGAGAAAAGCCAGGAACGGGCGGGCATAGGCGGTCATCGATCCCGATACGTCACACAGCGCCACGAATTTCACGTCACGGGTCGGGCGCTGGCGCATGGGCAGGTGCAGTGGCTCCCCGCCGGTGGAGAGGCTCTTGCGCACGAGGCGGCGAAAGTCGATCTGGTCACCGCGCCGTGCGGCACGGCGGCGGCGCGAGCGGCGGTCGCGGATCGCCTTGCCCAGACGCTCGGCCACGGCTTCGGCCTCGGCAATGTCCTGCGGGGAAACCAGGTCGCGCAGGTCCTTCTTCATCAGGTTGTTCACGGACGAGGCGACCAGCTTGCCGGTGCCGTCCGAGGCGCTGTCCCCCTCGCCCTCGCCATCGGGGCTGTGGCTGCGCCCGGTGCCCGAGGACTGGCGGCTGCTGTCTTCTATGCCAGAGCGGCCGGTGGCGGGCTTGGTCTGGGGCGCCGTGACAACCTTGTCGCGCACCCTGCCCGCGTTCATCCAGTAGGCGTTGAAGAGATCGTCGAAACGCTCTGCCTCGTCGGCGGAGCCAGAACAGACCGCCTTTAGCGCAAGCCGCGCCTGGGCGGGGTCGGCGGCGGTGACGAGGGCCAGCGCCTGCAGCGCGGTGGCGGTTTCCTCCACCCCCAGCCGCAACCCGTTATCGCGCAGATGGGCCATGAAGCCCGACATGCGCGCGCCGAACCCCGGATCGCGCCCGGCGAATTTGGTCACGCGGCTCATGCCGCCTGCCCCGCGAGGAGCTGCGCCACTTCCTCGGTGAGATTGGCGCGGTCGCGTTGGGTTTTCAGAAGGGTCGCAAGGCTCGCCTGGAGCACGACCGGGTCGGCGGTGATGTCGTTGATGCCAAGGCCCGAAAGCGCGGCGGCGAAATCCAGCATCTCGGCCACGCCGGGTTTCTTTTCCAGCTCTTCCTTGCGCAGGGATTGCACGAAGCCGACGATCTGGCCCGCCAGCGCGGCCTCGATCCCGGGCATCCGCGCGGCAAGGATGGCGAGTTCCGTCTGCCGGTCGGGATAATCCACATGGGCATACATGCAGCGGCGCCTCAGCGCATCGCTGAGGTCGCGGGTCCCGTTCGAGGTCAGGACCACGATCGGACGCGCCTTGGCGCGGATCGTGCCCAGTTCGGGGATGGTGATCTGGAAGTCCGACAGCACCTCCAACAGATAGGCTTCGAATTCCTCGTCTGCACGGTCGATCTCGTCGATCAGCAGAACCGGCGGTTCCTCCTGCCGGATCGCCTGGAGCAGCGGACGTTGCAAAAGGTAGTCTTCCGAGAACAGCCGCTCTTCGACCGCCTTGCCGGTTTCACCCGCCTCGGAGGCGGCGCGGATCGCCAGCAACTGGCGCTGGTAGTTCCATTCGTAGATCGCGTGATTGGCGTCGAGACCCTCGTAGCACTGAAGCCGGATCAGCTTGGTGCCGCGGGCCTCGGCCAGGGCGCGGGCCACCTCGGTCTTGCCGACGCCAGCCGCCCCTTCCAGCAGGAGCGGCCGCCCCAGGCCGATGGCGATGTGCAATGCCATCGCCAGGTCCGGGGCGGCCACGTAGCCCTGATCCGCAAGGGAATCGCGAAGGTCCTGCCAAGTACTCATACACATGAGCGGGGGGAGGCCCCCCGCCCTCCTTTGTCAGCCATGAAGACCAAGATCGTGGGCTGTCTTCCAGATCCGCCAGTGATCGTGCGGCATATGGCTCTGCCGCAGGCCGAAGGCACGGAACGCATCATGCACCGCGTTCGAGAACGCCGGCACACCGCCCACGTTCGGGCTTTCGCCCACCCCCTTGGCCCCGATCGGGTGATGCGGGCTGGGGGTCGTGGTGTGGTCGGTGGTGTAGTTGGGCGTCTCCCAGGCGGTGGGCAGGAAGAAGTCCATCAGCGTACCGGTCTTGACGTTGCCCATCTCGTCATAGGCGATCTCCTGACCCATCGCGATGGCCAGCGCCTCGGTCACGCCGCCATGCACCTGGCCCTCGATGATCATCGGGTTGATCCGGGTGCCGCAATCGTCCAGCGCGTAGAACTGGCGGATTTCATGCACGCCGGTATCCACGTCGATTTCCATCACGCAGATATAGGCCCCGAACGGGTAGGTCATGTTGGGCGGGTCGTAGTAGCTGACCGCCTCGAGCCCCGGCTCGATACCCGGGATCGCCTGATTGTAGGCGGCGAAGGCGATCTCGGCCATGGTCTTGAAGCGCTCGGGCGCGCCCTTGACCGCGAAACGATCCACGTCCCATTCGACGTCGTCGTCATGGACCTCCAGCAGGTAGGCCGCGATCATCTGCGCTTTCGCGCGGATCTTGCGGCCCGCCATCGCCGTGGCAGCACCTGCGACCGGAGTGGACCGCGACCCGTATGTTCCAAGCCCGTAGGGTGCGGTGTCCGTGTCGCCCTCCTCAATGGTGATGCTGTCAGCCGGAAGACCGATTTCCGAGGCCAGGATCTGGGCGAATGTGGTGGCATGGCCCTGACCTTGAGAAATCGTGCCCAGCCGGGCGATGGCGGAGCCGGTCGGATGGATCCGGATCTCGCAACTGTCGAACATCCCCAAACCCAGGATGTCACAGTTCTTGACCGGACCGGCGCCGACGATCTCGGTGAAATGGGTCAGACCGATGCCGAGCAGCTTGCGCGTCTCGCCCCGCTTGAAGGCCTCGACCCGTTCGGCCTGTTCCTTGCGAAGACCTTCGTAATCGACGGCCTTCAGCGCCTTTTCCCAGGCGGTGTGGTAATCGCCCGAGTCATATTCCCATCCCAGCGCGGACTGATAGGGGAACTGCTCCTTCTTGATGAAGTTGATCCGGCGCAGCTCGGCTGCGTCCATGTTCAACTCGATCGCGAGGATCTCGATCATCCGCTCGATGAAATAGGCGGCCTCGGTTACCCGGAACGAGCAGCGATAGGCCACGCCGCCGGGCGCCTTGTTGGTGTAGACCCCGTCCACGCCGAGATAGGCCACCGGGATGTCGTAGGACCCGGTGCAGATGTTCATGAACCCGGCCGGGAACTTGGTCGGGTCGGCGCAGGCGTCGAAACCGCCGTGATCAGCGGTGGTGTGACACCAGAGCCCGGTGATCTTGCCCTCTTTCGTGGCGGCGATCTTGCCCTTCATCCAGTAGTCGCGGGCAAAGGCCGTGGCCATCAGGTTGTCCATCCGGTCCTCGATCCACTTCACCGGCTTGCCGGTGACGATGGAGGCGACGATCGAGCAGACATAGCCCGGATACACACCCACCTTGTTGCCGAAACCGCCGCCGATATCGGGCGAGATCACCCGGATATTGTGCTCGGCAATCCCCGAGATCAGCGAGGCCACGGTGCGCACCGCATGCGGCGCCTGGAAGGTGCCCCAGAGGGTGAGCTTGCCGTTCACCTTGTCCATCGAGGCGACACAGCCGCAGGGCTCCAGCGGACAGGGATGGGTGCGGTGATAATAGACCATCTCCTCGGCCACCACGTCGGCACTTGCCAGAACGCTTTCGGTGGCTTCCTTGTCCCCGGCTTCCCACAGGAAGATGTGGTTGTGATGCTTGCGCGGACCGTGTGCGCCTTCGGTCTGGCCTTCCAGGTCTTCGCGCAGCACCGGCGCGTCGGGATCAAGCGCCTTGAACGGGTCCACCACAACGGGCAGTTCCTCGTACTCGACTTCGACCGCCTCGATGCCATCGGCGGCGGCGTAGCGGTCGGTGGCCACGACGAAGGCCACTTCCTGGCCCTGGAACAGGACCTTGCCATCGGCCAGCACCATCTGCTTGTCGCCCGCAAGGGTCGGCATCCAGTGCAGGCCAAGCGGCTCCAGGTCCTTGGCGGTCAGCACGGCCAGAACGCCGGGCACCTTCAGCGCTTCCTCGCTGTTGATGTTCTTCACACGCGCATGGGCATAGGGGCTGCGGACGAAATCGCCGAAGAGCATCCCCGGCATCTTGATATCGTCGACATAGTTGCCCTTTCCCTGGGTGAACCGGGCGTCCTCGACCCGCTTGCGCGAGCAGCCGAGGCCCTTGAGGTTTTCAGTCCGTTCTTCGCGGCTCGGTGTCAGATCGTTCATTCTGCGGCCTCCTTGGCTGCGTTCATCTCGGCCGCGGCGGCGAGGATGGACTTCACGATGTTCTGGTAGCCGGTGCAGCGGCACAGGTTGCCCGCGATGCCGAAGCGGACCTCTTCTTCGGTCGGGTTCGGGTTTTCCTGCAGCAGGCGATGGGCCCGGGTGATCATCCCCGGCGTGCAGTAGCCGCACTGTAGCCCGTGATGCTCGCGGAATTTCTCTTGCAGGACATGCAGCCCGTCAGGCGAGCCCAGCCCCTCGATCGTGGTCACATCCGCGCCATTGGCCTGGGCGGTGAAGACGGTGCAGGATTTGACCGACTTGCCGTTGATCTCGACGGTGCAGGCCCCGCAGTGGGACGTCTCGCAGCCCACATGCGGGCCGGTGATGTCGAGCTGCTCGCGCAGCGTGTGGATCAGCAGTTCGCGCGGTTCACAAAGAACGTCGCGCTGTTCGCCGTTCACGGTCAGTGTGTAGTGCTGTTTTGCCATGAGTCCGGTTCCTTATGCGCGGCTGATGGCGCGTTCGATCGCGCGGCGGATCACGACGCCGGCGACGTGTTTCTTGAACTCGACCGGGCCGCGGTTGTCCTCGGTCGGGTCGATGGCAGCCACGGCCGCATCCACGGCCGCGCCAATTGCGCCGGGTCCACAGTCGGTTCCGACCAGCACCGCGCCCGCGTCCTTGGACCAGATCGGCGTATCGCTGAGGTTGGTCATCGCGATCGAGGCCGCGGTGCAGGAGCCGCCAGCCATTGTCACCTGTACCGCGCAGGCCGCGGTGGCGTAGTCGCCGATCTTGCGCTTCTGCTTTTCATAGGCATAGCCGCCCTCGGGCACCGGGAAACTGACCGAGACCAGGATCTCGTCGTCTTCACGGTCGGTCATGTAGGCCGCCTCGTAATAGTCGCGCGCCGCCACGTCGCGGGTGCCGCCGGGACCGACCAGGTGGAAGGTCGCGCCAAGGCATTGCATCAGCCCGGGCATGTCGTTGCCGGGGTCGCCGTTGGCGACATTGCCGCCGACCGTGCCCACATAGCGCACCTGCGGATCAGCGATCTGAAGCGCCGCCTCGCGCAGGATCGGCGCGGCCTTCGCAAGATCGGCGTTGTCGATCAATTCATGCTGGGTCGTCATCGCGCCGATGGTGATCGTGCCACCGTCGACCGAGATGCCCTTCAGTTCCGCGATGTCCTGCAGATCGATCAGGTGCTCGATCGCGGCCATGCGCAGCTTCATCATCGGAATCAGGCTATGCCCACCCGCAAGCACGCGGGCGTCGTCGCCATGTTCCGTCAAGATTGCCAGTGCCGCCGAGACATCCGACGGCCGATGATACTCAAAACGAGCCGGTATCATTGATTTCCTCCCTTGATGCGTTCGTTTGACGCACTGCAAGAGGCGTATACGGGTGCATACCGCGCCCAAACGGTGGATGAACGGCGGTCGCGACCGATTTCACGAGTTGCGAAATGCGCGCACGAACTGCGCCGGGTCAGAGGCCGAGGATCTCGCGGACCTCGCCCAGGCGGGTGCGGCTGACCGGGACCTTCTGCAGCGAGTCGTCGCGGTCGAAATAGATCACGCCACTGTCCTTCTTACGCTCGAAGCCGGTGACATGGGCCGGGTTGACCAGATAGCTGCGATGCGCCCGGATGAACTCGCTGCCCTCAAGCCGCGAGACCGCGTCCGAGATCGACCAGGGGCAGAAGTTCTTCTCGGCCCCGTGGTAGATGATCGTGTAATGCCCCTCGGCCCGGAACGCCGCGATGGCACCGCAGTCGGCGAAATAGGTGCGGCCGTTCTTCTCGTAGGGCACGTTGCAGGCGGGCTTCTCTCCTACGGGTTCCACGGGCGCGGCCACCGCTTCGCGCAGCGCTTCCCGGGCCTCACCCGCTGGCGCCGGGGCGCCGGGCAGGAAGGTCACGCCCGACAGAAGGAACCCGCCGCAGATGACGAAAGTGCTCAGCGTCACCAGGAAGGCCAGCAGCTCGTTGCTGATGATGGCCCGTCCCACGGCAACCGATGCGTCCTCGAAGAACCGGGTGCCCCAGATCGCGAGGAAATGCAGCGAGCCAACCGCAATGGCGAAACAGACCGTGCCAAGGATGATGTTGCGATGCGTGCGCTCTCCATAGGCCACCCAGATCGCCACGGTACTCAGCCCCAGCGACACGGTGACCGAGGCCGCCAGCCCCAGCCCGGTATATTCCGCGCGGCAGGCCTCGATCCCGGCCATGCCCACGTAGTGCATGGCCAGAATGCCCAGACCGAAGATCAGCCCCGCGGCGGTGATCGTGGTCCGGTTACGCTCGCGGAAATGCAGGAGCAGCAGGCCAAACCCCACCACCAGCACGGCGATCAGAACCGAGATCAGCGTGGTCAGCGCGTCGTAGAAATAGGGAACCGGCAGTTGCAGCCCCAGCATGGCGACGAAATGCATCGACCAGATGCCCCCGCCCAGCACCACTGCGGAGATGGCCACGATGACCTTGCGCTCGGCCACGGATCTGGCCGAGGCGCCCTGGGTCAGCGAGAGCCCCGTGAAACCTGCCATGAGCGCAATCGCGAAGGACGCGGCGACCAGCAGGGGATCGTGCGAATAGTCTAGCGGCAGGTCAGCCTCCTCCCAAAAGCCATGCCTCCAACCGGAATATGAGCGTTACAGCGCCCCCGGGTCAAAGTCCATTTCCGGATTCTCGAACGGCGAGATCGCGCAACCCCGTTCCGTTGCGGAAAGCCGGATTTTGACCATATGGTCAGGCTTGCCAAAAGCCCCCCGCCCATGCGACTCTGAGCGCGCAATTCCGGAGAGTTTTACCCGTGCAGACCGACATTCCCACTGGCCTCGCGCAGCTTCCGCAGGTGCACGAAGCCCGCAACCCCGGGCTTCCGCTGGACCTCGACTGGGTGCGCGCCGTGCAGGCCAACACCTCGGCGATCGAGCGGCGGGCCGCCACCCTGCCCGGTCGGCGCTCGGTCAAGAAGGCCTACCAGGCGGCCTGGCTTCTCAAGGCGGTAACGCTGATCGACCTGACCACCCTTTCGGGCGACGATACGCCGGGCCGGGTGCGGCGGCTCTGCGCCAAGGCGCGCCAACCGGTGCGGCAGGATATCCTCGACGCGCTTGGCATGGGGCCGATCACCACCGGCGCGGTCTGCGTCTATCACGAGATGGTGCCCACCGCCGTCGCCGCCCTGCACGGAACCGGCATCCCCGTGGCCGCGGTTTCCACCGGGTTTCCGGCGGGGCTCTCACCCTACCACCTGCGCGTGGCCGAGATCGGCGAAAGCGTCGCGGCGGGGGCATCCGAGATCGACATCGTGATCTCGCGCCGCCACGTGCTGACCGGCAACTGGCAAGCGCTTTACGATGAGATGGCCGAGTTCCGCGCCGCCTGCGGCCCGGCCCATGTGAAGGCGATCCTCGCGACCGGAGAGCTTGGCACGCTGCGCAACGTGGCGCGCGCCTCGCTTGTCTGCATGATGGCGGGGGCCGATTTCATCAAGACCTCCACCGGCAAGGAGTCGGTCAACGCCACGCTTCCGGTGTCGCTGACCATGATCCGGGCGATCCGCGAATATTTCCAGCGCACCGGCTACCGCGTCGGCTACAAGCCCGCGGGCGGGATCTCCAAGGCCAAGGACGCGGTCACCTACCTGACGCTTCTGAAGGACGAGCTTGGCACCCGCTGGCTGCAACCCGACCTGTTCCGTTTCGGCGCGTCCTCGCTGCTGGGCGATATCGAGCGGCAGTTGGAACACCACGTCACCGGCCATTACTCGGCCAGCTACCGGCACCCGATGGGATAAGCGCCATGACCACCGTCTCGGACATCTTCGACACCATGGATTACGGCCCCGCCCCGGAAAGCGCGGCTGAGGCCTTTGCATGGCTCGACACGCATCACCGCGCCTTCGGCCAGTTCATCGACGGGGGTTTCACCCCGGCGGGCGCCCCGTTCGACAGCCGCAACCCGGCCACGGGCGAGGTGCTGGCCCAAATCGGCCAGGCCAGCGCCGAGGATGTGGAGGCTGCCGTCACCGCCGCCCGCAAGGCGCAGCCGAAATGGGCGCGGCTTTCGGGCCACCAGCGGGCGAAATACCTCTATGCGCTGGCGCGACTGGTGCAGAAACACGCGCGTCTTTTCGCGGTTCTGGAAACCCTCGACAACGGCAAGCCGATCCGCGAAAGCCGCGACATCGACATCCCGCTTGTCGCCCGGCATTTCTACTACCACGCGGGCATGGCCCAGTTGCAGGAGGCCGAACTCCCTGACCGCGAGGCGCTTGGCGTCTGCGGCCAGATCGTCCCGTGGAACTTCCCGCTGCTGATGCTGGCCTGGAAGATCGCGCCGGCCATCGCCATGGGCAACACGGTGGTTCTGAAACCGGCGGAATACACCTCGCTGACCGCGCTTCTCTTTGCCGAGATCTGCACCGAGGCGGGCCTGCCGAAGGGCGTGGTCAACATCGTCACCGGCGACGGCGCCGTGGGCGAGATGATCGTGGGCCACCCCGGTATCGACAAGATCGCCTTCACCGGATCGACCGAGGTGGGCCGCAAGATCCGCGCCGCCACTGCCGGAACCGGCAAGGCCCTGACGCTCGAGCTTGGGGGCAAGTCGCCTTACATCGTCTTCGAGGATGCCGATCTGGATTCGGCGGTCGAGGGGCTGGTGGACGCGATCTGGTTCAACCAGGGCCAGGTCTGCTGCGCGGGCTCGCGTCTCATCGTGCAGGAGGGCGTGGCCGAACGCTTCTACGCCAAACTCAAGGCCCGGATGGACGGGCTGCGCATCGGCGATCCGCTGGACAAATGCATCGACGTGGGCGCCGTGGTGGACCCGGTGCAACTGCAGACCATCGCCCGCATGGTGGACGAGGGTGCCGAGGGCGGCGAGGTCTACCGCGCCGCCGCACCGCTGCCCGAGACCGGCTGCTACTACCCGCCGACGCTGATCACCGGGCTGCACCCCTCCTCGCGCCTGATGCAGGAAGAGATCTTCGGCCCGGTGCTGGTCGCCACCACCTTCCGCACGCCGGACGAGGCGGTGAGCCTTGCCAACAACACCCGCTACGGGCTGGCGGCCACGGTGTGGACCGAGAACGTGAACCTCGCCCTCGACATCGCGCCGAAGCTTGTTGCGGGCGTGGTCTGGGTCAACGCCACCAACCTTTTCGACGCCGCCGCAGGATTCGGCGGGGTGCGCGAGTCCGGCTTTGGCCGCGAAGGCGGATGGGAAGGGCTGCGCGCCTACACCCGGCCCAACGGCAAGCCGAAACCGCTGAAGCCCGTTTCAGCGATCCCCGCGCCCGCCAAGGCAGAGGTGGATGCGCTCGACCGCACGGCAAAGCTCTATGTGGGCGGCAAGCAGGCCCGGCCCGATGGAGGCTATTCGCGCGCGATCTGGTCGCCCAAGGGCAAGCTCTTGGGTCACGCGGGGCTGGCCAACCGCAAGGACGTGCGCAACGCGGTCGAGGCCGCCACGGGGGCTGCGGGCTGGGCCAAGACCACCGGCCACCTGCGGGCGCAAATCCTCTATTACATCGGTGAGAACCTCTCGGCCCGCGCCTCGGAATTCGCCACCCGCCTGCGCGAGATGACCGGTGCCACCCCCGCCCAGGCGAAGGAGGAGGTCGAGGCTTCGGTCAGCCGGTTCTTCACCTATGCCGCATGGGCCGACAAGTTCGACGGTGCCGCCAAGGGCGTGCCGCTGAGGGGGATCGCCCTGGCGATGAACGAGCCCGTGGGCGTGATCGGCGCGCTCTGCCCCGACGAGGCGCCGCTACTGGGGCTGGTGTCCTGCATGGCCCCGGCCATCGCCATGGGCAACCGGGTCGTGGCCGTGGCGTCAGAGCCCTTCCCGCTGGCGGCGACGGATTTCTACCAGGTGCTGGACACCTCGGACGTGCCGGGCGGCGTGGTCAACATCCTGACCGGCAGCCACGCGGAACTCGCCCCCGCACTGGCCGGACACCTGGGCGTGGACGCAGTCTGGAGCTTCTCATCCTCGGACATCTCGGGCGTGATCGAGCGCGAAGCCGCGGGCAACCTCAAACGCACCTGGGTCAACCACGGCCAGACAACCGACTGGCCCACCGCCGAGGGCCGCGAGTTCCTGGAAGCCGCGACCGAGGTCAAGACCGTCTGGGTGCCCTACGGGGAGTAGGGCACAGGTCGTCCGCATAGCCTTGGCGGCACAGCCTGGGGCCGGTGTTTCTTCTATTTTTGCCGGGCGTCTTGGGCTAGAAAATCTCATCTGGCTCCGTTGAAACATCGATCCCCGCATTGCTTGACGCATTCGACTACCCGCAGTTGGCATTCCTGAGTGCCTCCACGTTTCTGGCAGCGCTGGTACGCGGGTTCTCGGGGTTTGGGTCGGGTCTTGTCTATCTCCCGTTGGCGGCACAGGTCCTGACGCCGTTCCAGGCCCTCACGACGATCGTGATTTTCGACCTGATCGGACCACTTCCCATCGTCCGGCGCGCGAGCCGGGACTGCGAGCTCCCTGACCTGTTCCGGCTTGTTGCGGGGCTGGTCGTTGCTTTGCCACTGGGGCTGTTCACACTGACACTTTTGCCGCCCGAGGCATTCAGATTCGCCGTGTCCTTCGTGGCCTTGTTCCTGCTGGTCTGCCTCGGCCTGGGGCTGCGCTACGGCGGCACTCTGGCGCCGCCGTTGATCTACGGCACCGGAGCGATGTCCGGCTTTCTCCAGGGTGTGGCGGGGCTTCCCGGCCCCCCGGTCATCCTGCTCTACATGGCGAGTACGCGTCCGGTACAGGTCATCAGGGCCAACACCTTGCTGTTTCTGTTCACGACCGACGTGGTTCTGCTCCCCGCGCTTGCGATTTTCGGTCGGCTCGACGGGTCCGCAATCGCCCTTGGCATGTTCCTGATCCTGCCCAATCTTCTTGGCGGCCTGGTAGGGGCGAAACTGTTTCGGCCCGAGCATGAGCGAACCTACCGGGTGATTGCCTACTCGATCATCGCGGCATCCGCGATTTCCGGCCTGCCGGTCTGGGGCTAGGAAGCCGCACCCGATCCCGGCTCCAGAGTTCTCCGGGCCATCTTCCTACTTCCCCAGCATCCAGACCCCCTCGGGCCAGAAGGCATGGAAGGCGAAGGCGAACATCAGGTCATGGGGGATGTCATTTCCCCCGGCGTCGCGGACGCGGATGTTGCCCACTTCGCGGCCTTGCGCGATCAGCCCGCTGTCGAGGGCCGAGGCCTGGCCTTCGCTCCAGGTGATGGTGACGCCCGCCTCGGTGATCTCGCCTGCCTCTGCCAGCCGGGTCATCGGCCATGCCCGCTCGCCCACGCGGACGACGCGTTCCAGCGCGGGGATGTCATGGGGCGGCATCTCGCCGGAGAAGAGGAACGGGCGCTGCGAACCGTCATACTGGACGTAGGGGTTGCGACCGTATTGCCGGGGCCAGCGCGGTTCGTCCATCACGAGGCCGTCGGGGTTGCGCGCCTTGAACTCGGCCCAGCCTTCCATCCAGGCGGGCAAGGTGGTCAGGCGGTCACCGGTGTGGACGCCCACGATCCCCTCGCCCAGGGCCTGCTGCCACCAGCTTTCAGTCTCGCGGTCGAACATCACCATGTCGGAATGGCGCAGCTTCCCCGAGACGCCGAAGGTGCGCACGTCGCCGTCCACCCGGCGGTCGAAGACGATGGCGGAATTGCAGAGCGGGCAGAAGGTGACAGCCACGGGAGTGCCGCCGACCTGATCGTTCACGATCTCGTGCCAGGTGAGGTAGCGGATCGGATAGGCGCGCGGGGTCTCTCCGTCGAGTTCCAGCGTGATGACCGGTTCGCGCGGGGCGATGCGGGTTTCCTTGGGCACGGCGATGAAGGAGGGATCGTTCAGCGCCGGGATGCCATCCTTCGGCGGGCCGCCCGAAATGATCTCGGACCAGTTCTCGATCGAGGTGGTGGTGAAATCCGTCCTGGGCCACTCGTATTTCCAGAACTCCGGCTCGGCCCAGGCGGAGGCAGAGACCAGAAGCGCGGCGGCGGTGGCGATCAGACGGTGTGGCATGGAGAACTCCCTTCGGCACCCGGAATGGTGCCGGAGGAAGCCCGGTCTGAACAGCCCGCCTCACGGGCTGTTCATGTCGCGTTACTCGGTGACGGTGACCTTCACCATGCGGTCGGGCTCGCCCAGGACGGCACCGTTGCGGCCCTTGCCGAGCTTGATGGCGTCGACGATTTCCATCCCCTCGGTCACTTCGCCGATGACGGTGTATTGTCCGTTCAGATGGGGGGCGGGCGCGAACATGATGAAGAACTGCGAGTTCGCACTGTCGGGATGGGCCGAACGGGCCATGCCGATCACGCCGCGCTCGAACGAAATGTCCGAGAACTCGGCGGGCAGATTCGGCAGGTCGGACCCGCCCATGCCAGCCATCCGCATGTCTTCCCCGATACGGCCGAATTTCACGTCACCGGTCTGGGCCATGAAGCCCTCGATCACCCGGTGGAAGACCACGCCGTCATATTCGCCAGCCTCGGCAAGCGTAGTGATCCGCTCCACGTGGCCCGGTGCCACATCCTCGAACAGGTCGACGGTGATCGTGCCGTTGGCCTCGCCCGCGACCTCGATCTGCAGGCCCGTGGCCAGCGCGGGGCTGGCCATAAGCGAAAGGGCAAGCGCCAGTTTACGCATCGGCGGCCACCTTCATGCTGAGCATCCGGTCGGGGTTCATCGGCGGTTCGCCACGGGCGATCTTGTCCACGTGCTCCATCCCCGAGATCACCCGGCCATAAACCGTGTACTGGCCGTTCAGGAAATGGTTGTCGCCGAAGTTGATGAAGAACTGGCTGTTGGCCGAATTCGGGTTCGACGAGCGCGCCGCGCCAAGGGTGCCGCGATCATGGGGCAGCTTGGAGAATTCGGCCGGGAGATCGGGCAGCGAGGATGCGCCCGTACCGGCGCGGCGGATGTTGAACTCCTTGGCGAAATTGCCGTGCTCCACATCGCCGGTCTGGGCCATGAAGCCGTCGATCACCCGGTGGAAGACCACGTTGTCATAAGCGCCCGAACGCGCCAGTTCCTTCATCCGCTCGCAATGCTTGGGGGCGACATCGGGCAGAAGCTCGATGGTGACGGTGCCATCCTTCAGCTCAATGAGAATGGTGTTTTCGGGGTCCTTGATATCGGCCATCTGCCTGCTCCTTGTTCAATTTGCGAAGACCCTATTCGCCGCACCGAAAAAGGGGAAGCCCTTGTTGACGGGGATAGGGCTCTCGGGGGAAAACAACCCGACTCTCACCGGAAGGAGCCCTGCATGGCCTGGAAGACGCTCGACGACATCGATCTCAACGGACAGGTGGTTCTGACCCGCGTCGATATCAACGTTCCTGTTGAGGGTGGCCGCGTCACCGATGCCACCCGCATCGAGAAGATCGTGCCGACCGTGAAGGATATCCTGGCCAAGGGCGGCAAGCCGGTACTTCTGGCGCATTTCGGGCGCCCCAAGGGAAGCATCGTGCCCGAGATGTCGCTGAAGATCGTGCTGCCCGCGCTGGAGAAGGCGCTTGGCGTGAAGGTCTCCTTCGCGACGGATTGCATCGGCGGCCCGGCGAAAGAGGCGGTCGCGGCCATGGGCGCGGACGAGGTTCTGCTGCTTGAGAACACCCGTTTCCACCCGGGCGAGGAAGGCAACGACGGGCAGTTCGCGGCCTCGCTTGCCGCGCTGGGGCAGGTCTATTGCAACGACGCGTTTTCCGCCGCGCACCGGGCCCATGCCTCGACCGAGGCGCTGGCGCGGCTGCTGCCGTCCTGCGCCGGACGGTTGATGGAGGCGGAGCTGAAGGCGCTCGACGCTGCACTCGGCACGCCCGAACGCCCGGTGGCCGCGGTAGTGGGCGGGGCCAAGGTCTCGACCAAGCTGGACCTGCTGTCGAACCTGGTGCGCAAGGTGGAATACCTGATCATCGGCGGCGGCATGGCCAACACCTTCCTGGCCGCGCAGGGGATCGACGTGGGCAAATCTCTGGCCGAGCACGAGATGACCGGCACCGCGAAAGACATCCTCGCCCGTGCCGACGAGGCGGGCTGCGAGATCATCCTGCCCGCCGACGTGGTGGTGGCGCGCGAGTTCAAGGCCGGTGCCGCGAACGAGACAGTGCCCGCAGATAGCTGCCCCGCCGACGCGATGATCCTGGATGCCGGGCCGCAGACGGTGGAGCGCATCGCGGCGGTCTTCGAGAAATCCAAGACGCTGATCTGGAACGGCCCGTTGGGCGCGTTCGAGATCGCCCCTTTCGACGCGGCCACGAATGCTGCAGCGGCCAAGGCGGCGGAACTGTCGCGCGCGGGCAGCCTCGTCTCGGTCGCCGGTGGCGGCGACACGGTGGCGGCGCTGAACAAGGCCGGGGCCTCGGGCGACTTCACCTATATCTCCACCGCGGGCGGCGCCTTCCTGGAATGGATGGAAGGCAAGACCCTGCCCGGCGTCGCGGCGCTGGAGGGCTGAGATGGCCAACTGGACCCTTGTCACCGGCGCCTCGCGCGGCTTGGGGCGGGGGTTCGCCCATCGGGCGGCCGAGGATGGGCGCAAGGTCATCCTCTCGGCCCGCAACGAGGCCGAACTGCACGAGGTCGCGGCGGAACTGCGCCGCAAGGGGGTCGAGGCGATGGTGATCCCCGCCGACCTGACCCGCATCGAAGAGGTCGACCGACTCTGGCGCGAGGCCACCAACGGGCGGCAGATCGACGTGCTGGTGAACAACGCGGGCCTGGGCCGCAACGGCAAGTTCGCCGAGGGCGGCTGGGATCGGGAGCATGCCTCGATCCAGGTGAACCTCGAGGCGCTGACGCGGCTTTGCAAACTCGCGGCACCGCATATGAAAGAGGCCCGCGGCGGGCGAATCCTGAACGTCGCCTCGCTGGCGGGGTTCATGCCCGGCCCCGGCATGGCGGTCTACCATGCCACCAAGGCCTATGTGATCAGCCTGTCGGACGCGCTGGCGCAGGAACTGAAAGGTACCGGTGTCAGCGTCACCGCGCTCTGCCCGGGTGTGACCGAAAGCAATTTCCTGACCGATGCGGATATGGACTCGCTCTACCTCGTGCGGTTCGGGATAACCCAGAAGACCCGGACCGTGGTCAATGCCGGTTGGCGCGCCGCGATGCGCGGACGGCGGGTGGTGGTGACCGGTCCGCAGAACAAGCTGCTGGCACTGATGACGCGCGTCACGCCGCGCCAGATCGTGGGTCCAATCGCGCAATTCCTGCTTGCACGGCGGAAATAACCGGTTTCGCAGAAACTGTTAGCGCAAATACGGTTGCCTTTGGGCTGCTGCCTCGCATAACCCGTGACCAACACCTTTCAGTCTAAAGGAGCCTGCCATGAAATCGACCCGGACCGTCCAGCGTATCCTTGCCAATTACGAGGGGGAAACCCCCGGCGTTAAGGCCAACCTCAACCGGATGCTGATGACCGGCAAGCTCGGCGGCACCGGCAAGATGATCATCCTGCCCGTGGACCAGGGCTTCGAGCATGGCCCCGCGCGCAGCTTCGCCCCGAACCCCGAGGGCTATGATCCGCATTACCACTACAAGCTGGCTATCGACGCAGGCCTGAACGCCTATGCCGCGCCGCTTGGCATGATCGAGGCGGGCGCCGACACCTTTGCGGGCCAGATCCCGACGATCCTCAAGATGAACTCGGCCAACTCGCTGATGTCGGGCACGGCCGGAAAGAACCAGGCGATCACCGCCAGCGTCGATGACGCGCTGCGGCTGGGTTGCGCGGCCATCGGCTTCACGATCTACCCCGGCTCGGACTGCGCGCTGGAGATGTTCGAGGAGATCTCGGCCCTGCGCGAGGAAGCCGCCGCGAAGGGCGTCGCGACGGTGATCTGGTCCTACCCGCGCGGCGAGGCGATTTCGAAGGACGGCGAAACTGCGATCGATATCGCCGCCTATGCCGCCCAGATGGCCGCGCTGCTGGGCGCGCATGTCATCAAGATCAAGCTTTCGACCAATCACCTGGAACTGCCCGAGGCCAAGAAGGTCTACGAGGCCGAGAATATCGACGTCGCCACCCCGGCCGCGCGCGTGGCCCATTGCATGAAGGCCGCGTTCAACGGGCGCCGGATCGTGGTGTTTTCGGGCGGCGCGAAGAAGGGTGCCGACAGCGTCTATGACGACGCGCGCGCGATCCGCGACGGCGGCGGCAACGGCTCGATCATCGGCCGCAACAGCTTCCAGCGCCCGCGCGAGGATGCGCTGGCGATGCTGGGCAAGCTGGTGGACATCTACAAGGGCAAGGCCTGATCCGGCCTGCCCGATTTTTCTCCGAAAAATCGGGGTCCCGCCAGGACCACATCGTTTCACGGAAAGGGGCGCTTCGGCGCCCCTTTTTTCATGCGAGGCGCGCCAGGATTTCGGTCGGATCCAGCCCGGCGACAGATCCCGGGATGCGTCCTGCCTGATCCGTGAGACGCGCGAGGACATAGCCCGAGGCCACCGCCTCGGGCGCACCACGCAGCAGGACCGAGGCGGTCAGAAGCTGCGCAGCGCTTTCGCAGAACCAGCGCGCCTCGGCCTCGGGCGGAAGGGCAGGCCATCGGTCGCGATGCCGTTTGAGCGCCGCGTCGTAGCGTGGCTCCATGCCGGTTACGGCCTCCAGTTCATCGGCCAGAACCTCCCCCGCAAGTGGCTCGCGCGACAGGGTCCGCAGGATGTCGAGGCAGATGACGTTGCCGGACCCTTCCCAGATGCCGTTGAGCGGTGCCTCGCGGTAGAGCATCGGCAGAGGTGTATCCTCGACGTATCCCATGCCGCCCAGCACCTCCATCGCCTCGGCAAGCACGACGGGGCAGCGCTTGTTGGCGAGGAACTTCGCCAGGGCCACACCGATCCGGGCGAAGGCGCGGTCGCGGGCGGTGGTCCCGTCGAAGGCCCGCGCGACGCGCAGGCCCAGCGCCAGCGCGCCTTCCCAATCGAGCGCCAGATCCGCCAGAACCGCGCGCATCAGCGGCTGGTCGATGAGGCGACGCTGAAAGGCGGCCCGGTGGCTGACCCAATGATGCGCCTCGGACAGCCCCGCGCGCATCAGCCCGGCAGGCGCCATGGCGGTGTCGAGCCGGGTGTGATGCACCATCTCGATGATCGTGCGCACCCCATCGCCCTCACCCCCCAGGCGGTAGGCGAGCGCGCCGTGATACTCGATCTCGGCCGAGGCATTGGAACGGTTCCCGAGCTTGTCCTTGAGCCGCTGGATCTGGATCGGGGTGCGCCCCTGCTGCAGCCAGCGCGGGACGAGAAAACAGGTGAGGCCACCCGGCGCCTGCGCCAAGGTGAGAAACCCGTCCGACATCGGCGCGGAGCAGAACCACTTGTGGCCGGTCAGCCGCCAATGCTCTCCGTCCCGTTCGGCGAAAGTTGTGGCGCGGCGCACGTCCGAGCCGCCCTGTTTCTCGGTCATCGCCATACCGAGGGTGGCGCCGGTCTTTTCGGACAGTGGTCGAACCGAAGGATCGTAGTGACGCGAAAGCAGTTTCTCACGCCAAAGCGCCGCGATCTCGGGCTCTGCCTGCAGCGCGGGAACGGCGGCATAGGTCATGGTCATCGGGCAGCAATGGCCCGGCTCCACCTGCGAGGCGAGGTAGACCATCGCGGCGTGGGTCACGTGGCCGCCGGCCCCGCCCTCCCAAGGCAGCGCCGCGTAGCCCGCGCCAAGGCCCAGGTCCATGAAGCGATGGTAGTCGGGATGAAACCGCACCTCGTCCAGCCGCCGTCCGCCGGTGTCGAAGGTGACAAGCTCCGGCGTGACCCGGTTCGCGTTCCGCGCGGCCTGGCGCATCTCGGGCGAGCCAAGCGCGACCGCGTAGTCTTGAAGCGGCCCGGCCTGCCCGCCCTCTCGCGCCACGGCCTCTTGTAGCGGCGTGTCGCCGGACCACAGTGCCAGATCCCCGCGTGCGGGCGGCTGGTTCTCCACCGCGTGGGTGGAAAGCTGGTCACGTGGCGGGCTGTCGGACATGGCTCCCCCCAGAGCTGCTGGGGACAGTGTAGGCACCGTATCACCACTGGGAAAAGGGGATTCACAGGACGGGCCATCTGTGACATGCTGCGCGAAACGCCCATCAGAGGCGAAACCTGAGGCAGATCGAGATGAACGGCACCCGTCCCGCCCTTGGAACGATGATCTATGGCGCCCTTGCCTTCACGCTTGGGGGCTATTTCACCTTTGCCAGCGTGCAAGGCGACTATGGCCTGTTTCGCCGTATCCAGGTGGAGGCCGAGATCGACACGCTGAAGGCCGAGCGCGACGCGCTGGAGGCCGAGGTCGCGGTACTTCGCAACAAGACCCGGCGTTTGTCCGACAGTTATCTCGATCTCGACCTCCTGGACGAGCAGGCCCGCGACGTACTGGGCATGGTCCGCTCCGACGAGATCGTTCTGCGCTGATTTCCCGCTTTGCACGGGGCGCATAGCGCCCTTCACGGAATTGCGGCAATTTCCTGTCGAAGTTCCGCGCAGCCTGCGCTATGAATGGTTTAACGCTAAACTATTGTAGAGATTGGGAGGAGGCACATCATGGCCACCCGAAAAAGCTCAAAGAAACCAAATGTTTCGAAGGACGAGCTGCTTCACTACTACCGCGAAATGCTGCTGATCCGCCGATTCGAGGAAAAGGCCGGCCAACTTTACGGCATGGGCCTCATTGGCGGTTTCTGTCACCTCTACATCGGTCAGGAAGCCGTTGTGGTGGGTCTGGAGGCCGCGGCCGAGGAAGGCGACAAGCGCGTCACTTCGTACCGCGACCACGGTCACATGCTGGCCTGCGGCATGGACCCCAAGGGCGTGATGGCCGAGCTGACCGGCCGCGAGGGCGGCTATTCCCGCGGCAAGGGCGGCTCGATGCACATGTTCTCGAAGGAGCGCCACTTCTACGGCGGCCACGGGATCGTGGGCGCGCAGGTACCGATTGGCGCCGGTCTCGCCTTCGCCGACAAGTACCTCGGCAACGGCCGCGTGACCTTCGCCTATTTCGGCGACGGCGCGGCCAACCAGGGCCAGGTCTACGAGACCTACAACATGGCCGAGCTGTGGGACCTGCCGGTAATCTTCGTGATCGAGAACAACCAGTACGCCATGGGCACCTCGATCAAGCGCTCCACGAAAAGCCCGAGCCTTTGGCAACGCGGTGCCGCCTACGGCATCGAAGGCGAAGCAGTCGACGGCATGGACGTGCTGGCCGTGAAGGAAGCGGGCGAAAAGGCCATCGCGCACTGCCGCGCGGGCAAGGGCCCCTACATCCTCGAGGTCATGACCTATCGCTACCGTGGCCACTCCATGTCGGACCCGGCCAAGTATCGCACCCGCGACGAGGTTCAGAAGATCCGCGAAGAGCGTGATGCCATCGACCACGTGCGCGACCTGCTGCTGACCGGCAAGCACGCCACCGAAGATGACCTCAAGGCCATCGACAAGGAAATCAAGGAGATCGTCAACGAGTCGGCCGAGTTCTCGAAAGAGAGCCCCGAGCCTTCGCTGGATGAACTCTACACCGACATCTACGCCGACGTGGCGCCGCAGAACGCCTGAGGGGGACAACGTTAATGGCTACTGAAATTCTCATGCCCGCCCTTTCGCCGACCATGGAGGAAGGCACCCTGGCCAAATGGCTGGTGAAAGAGGGTGATACCGTTTCGTCGGGTGACATCCTGGCGGAGATTGAAACCGACAAGGCCACGATGGAGTTCGAGGCGGTCGACGAGGGGATCATGGGCAAGATCCTGATCGCCGAAGGCACCGAAAACGTGAAGGTGAACACGCCGATCGCCGTGTTGTGGGTGTTGGGGCAAGGCCTGTGCTACGCGTTGGGTGCACACGCCGCGCCGGCCCCCGCCGCGTAACAGGCCCCTGCCCCGGCAGCGGCAGCGGCCCAGCCGATTGCACCTGCCGCCGCACCGGCCGAACCGGAAGTGCCCGCCGGGACCGAGTTCAAGTCCACCACGGTCCGCGAGGCGCTGCGCGACGCCATGGCCGAGGAAATGCGCCGTGACGGCAACGTGTTCCTGATGGGGGAAGAGGTGGCCGAGTACCAGGGCGCCTACAAGATCAGCCAGGGCCTGCTGGACGAATTCGGCTCGAAGCGCGTGATCGACACGCCGATCACCGAGCACGGTTTTGCCGGGATCGGCGTCGGCGCGGCCTTTGGTGGCCTGCGCCCGATCGTCGAGTTCATGACCTTCAACTTCGCCATGCAGGCGATCGACCAGATCATCAACTCGGCGGCCAAGACGCTCTACATGTCCGGCGGCCAGATGGGCTGTCCGATCGTGTTCCGCGGCCCGAACGGCGCCGCCGCCCGCGTGGGCGCCCAACACAGCCAGGATTATGCCGCATGGTATGCGCAGATCCCGGGTCTGAAGGTCGTGCAGCCCTATTCGGCGGCTGACGCCAAGGGCCTGCTGAAATCGGCGATCCGCGACCCGAACCCGGTGATCTTCCTGGAAAACGAGATCCTCTACGGCCGGTCCTTCGACGTGCCGGTGATGGACGACTTCACCGTGCCCTTCGGCAAGGCGAAGGTCTGGCGCGAGGGCGAGGACGTGACCATCGTGAGCTGGGGCATCGGCATGACCTATGCGCTGGAAGCGGCGGACGAGCTGGCCAAGGAAGGCATCAGCGCCGAGGTGATCGACCTGCGCACCCTGCGCCCCATCGACTATGACACGGTGATCCGCTCGGTCATGAAGACCAACCGCTGCATCACCGTCGAGGAAGGCTTCCCGGTCGCGTCGGTCGGCAACCACCTGTCAGCCTACATCATGACCAACGCGTTCGACTATCTCGACGCGCCGGTCCTGAACTGCACCGGCAAGGACGTGCCCATGCCCTATGCGGCGAACCTCGAGAAGCTGGCGCTGGTGACCACCAAGGAAGTCATCGATGCCGTCAAGGCCGTGACCTATCGCTAAGGGAGAGACGACATGCCGACAGAAATCCTGATGCCTGCGCTGTCTCCCACGATGGAGGAAGGCACGCTTGCCAAATGGCTGGTCAAGGAAGGGGATACGGTATCGGCCGGTGACCTCCTGGCCGAGATCGAAACCGACAAGGCCACGATGGAGTTCGAGGCCGTGGACGAAGGCGTGATGGGCAAGATCCTCATCGCCGAAGGCACCGAGAACGTGAAGGTCAACACGCCCATCGCTGTGCTGTTGGGCGACGGCGAAAGCGCCGACGACATCGGCAGCGCCTCTGCGGCCCCCGCGGCACCTGCTGCCGCCCCCGCACCCGAAGCGCCTGCTGCTCCTGCCGCGGCCCCGGCTGCTGCGCCTGCCCCGGCGGCGCCTGCTGCCGCCGATGGCAGCCGGATCTTCGCCTCGCCGTTGGCGCGCCGGATCGCCAAGGACAAGGGTATCGACCTGAGCGCGGTGAACGGCACCGGTCCGCACGGCCGGATCGTCAAGGCCGACGTGGAAGCTGCTCAGCCCGGCGCGAAACCCGCTGCTGCTGCGCCAGCCGCCGCCCCGGCTGCTGCAGCCGCCCCGGCAGGCCCCGCCGCCGATGCGGTCATGCGGATGTACGAAGGCCGCGAGTTCGAAGAGGTCAAGCTCGACGGGATGCGCAAGACCGTGGCCGCGCGCCTCACCGAGGCGAAGCAGACGATCCCGCATTTCTACCTGCGCCGGGATATCCAGCTTGATGCGCTGCTCAAGTTCCGCAGCCAGCTCAACAAGCAGCTCGAAGGCCGTGGCGTGAAGCTCAGCGTGAACGACTTCATCATCAAGGCCTGCGCCAACGCGCTGCAAGAAGTGCCCGAGGCGAATACCGTCTGGGCGGGTGACCGGATGCTGCGGCTGAAGCCCTCGGACGTGGCTGTGGCCGTGGCCATCGAGGGTGGCCTCTTCACGCCGGTGCTGAAGGACGCGCATCACAAGTCGCTCTCGGCGCTGTCGTCCGAGATGAAGGACCTGGCCGCGCGCGCCCGTGACCGCAAGCTTGCCCCCCATGAATACCAGGGCGGCAGCTTCGCTATCTCGAACCTCGGGATGTTCGGAGTGGATAACTTCGACGCGGTGATCAACCCGCCGCACGGCGCGATCCTCGCGGTCGGCGCGGGCGTCAAGAAGCCCGTCGTCGGCGCCGATGGCGAACTGGCCGTGGCGACCGTGATGTCGGTGACGCTCTCGGTGGATCACCGGGTCATCGACGGCGCGCTGGGCGCGCAACTGCTGACCGCGATCAAGGACAACCTCGAGAACCCGGTGGCGATGCTCGCCTGATCCGGACCTCTTGATCTGCCTCAAGGACGCCTTCGCCCGAATGGGCGAAGGCGTTTTCGTATCCGGCAGAAGGGATTGCGGAGATGGACTGGAAGAAGAGACTCGACGACACCAGCGCGGCGCTGAACACGTTCCGCAAGGCCCGACCCGAAACCGGTAAGGGCTTCACCACGCTGCATCACGCGGCGATGGGCGAGGGCTCCATGACCGTGCGCGAGAAGGAACTCGTCGCGCTTGGCATCGGGATCGCCCAGCAATGCGAGGATTGCATCGGCTTTCACCTGCAGGCCGCCGTGCGCGCCGGGGCGACGCGTGAGGACGTGGCCGACACGATCTCGGTCGCCGTCATGATGGGCGGCGGCCCGTCCTACATGTACGGGGCGCGGGCGCTGCAGGCCTATGACCAGCTTTTCGGTGAGTCGTAGGCGACCCGATCACCCCTCCATCTGATAGCCCGGGGTGGACTTCATCAGGGCAACCTCTTCCTCGGTCATCTCTTCGGGGATGCCCTCGAAAAGCGGGGTGGAGAGGTAGCGCTCGCCGGTATCGGGCAGCATGGCGAGGATGACCGAGCCCTCGGGCGCGGTTTCCGCGATCTTCATTGCCACGGCCACGGTGGAACCGCCGGAGATGCCGGTGAATATCCCCTCCTCTGCCGCGAGGCGCCGGGACCAGGCGATGCCTTCCGGCCCGGGGATCGGGATCAGCTCGTCGTAGAACTTCTTGTCGAGCGTTTCCTGAAGGACCCACGGAATGAAATCCGGCGTCCAGCCCTGGATCGGGTGCGGCTCGAAATTCGGGTGGCTTTCCTCGGGCTGGTGCGCGTCGTTGCGCTTGTTGATGTAGCCCGAGCCCACGATCGCAGCATTGGCCGGTTCGGTGAGGATGATCTTCGTGTCGGGCCGGTCCTTGCGCAACACCCGCGCCACGCCCGAGACCGTGCCCCCAGTACCGTAGCCGCTGACAAAATAATCCAGCCTCTGCCCGTCGAAATCGCCCATGATCTCGCGCGCGGTGGTGGATTCGTGGATGTCGGCATTGTCCTTGGTCTCGAACTGGCTGGCCAAGAACCACCCGTTCGCATCGGCCAGTTCCTTGGCCTTCTGGTACATGCCGAAGCCCTTCTTGGCGCGCGGGGTCAGAACGACCTTCGCCCCAAGGAACCGCATCAGCCGCCGCCGCTCGACCGAGAAGCTGTCGGCCATGGTGACCACCAGCGGGTAGCCCTTGGCCGCGCAGACCATCGCCAGCCCGATACCCGTGTTGCCCGACGTCGCCTCGACCACGGTCTGGCCGGGCTTCAGCCGACCTTCCCGCTCGGCCGCCTCGATGATGTTGAGCGCGAGCCGGTCCTTGACCGAGGCCGCAGGGTTGAACGCCTCGGCCTTGACGTAGACGGTGACGTTCTTCGGCGCGATGGTGTTGAGCCGGATAACCGGCGTATCCCCAACCGTATCAACGACAGACTCGTAAAGACGCCCCCGGCCCGAAGTGGTTCGGATTGTCATTGCTACCTCCCAATTGAATCATGCCACCAGCCTAACAGCCAGTGGCATAATCACGAAGGAGATTTGCGCCCGATCAGCTCAACTGCTGATCCATCATGATCGAAGGCTGGTCGCATCCCGCCTCGCCCACGATCCGCGCCGGAACCCCGGCGACGGTCTTGCAGGGCGGAACCTCGTGCAGCACGACGGAGCCCGCCGCGATCCGCGAGCAATGGCCCACGCGGATATTACCAAGCACCTTGGCCCCGGCCCCGATCAGCACGCCATCCTCGATCTTCGGGTGGCGGTCCTGCTCTTCCTTGCCGGTGCCGCCCAGGGTGACCGAATGCAGCATCGAGACGTTATCACCCACGACCGCCGTTTCCCCGATCACGATCGAATGGGCGTGGTCGATCATGATCCCCTTGCCGATGACAGCGGCAGGATGAATGTCGACGCCGAACACCTCGGACACGCGCATCTGCACGAAATAGGCCAGGTCGTGGCGCCCCTGCCCCCAGAGCCAGTGGCCGATGCGATAGCATTGGACCGCCTGGTAGCCCTTGAAATAGAGGATCGGCTGGATCATCCGGTGGCAGGCCGGATCACGCTCGAACACCGCGACAAGGTCCGCGCGCGCGGCCTCGCCCAGCGCCGGGTCCGAGATATAGGCCTCATCCGCGATCTCGCGCAGGATCTGCTCGGACATTTCGCCCGAAGCCAGCTTCATCGAGAAGCGGTAGGACAGCGCCCGCTCGATCGTCGGATGGTGCAGAATCGACGAATGGATCATGCCGCCCATGATCGGTTCGTCTTTGACGGCGGCCTCGGCCTCGGTCGTAATTCTCGACCACACCGGGTCGAGCTCAGCCAGTTTCTTGCGCGTCTGTGCCATGGAACTTCCCATATCTGATAGGGCGTTCTACATCAGATAGGGCCGTTTCTCAAATCTCAAAGCGTTATAAAGGCAATCACATTTCATGGAGCAGGAAGAGATCGACAACTTCCGCCATAGGCTGGAAGCCCGCCTCAAGGACCTGGATGCCGAGGATATTCTGGGTGCCGAGGGCCAGAAGACGGTGGAGTTGGATCAGCAATCCGTGGGCCGGCTCAGCCGCATGGACGCGTTGCAGCACCAGGCCATGGCCCGCGCCACGCAAGGCCGTCGAGAGGGGGAGCGCAAGCGCATCGCCGCCGCGCTGACCCGGATGGACGAGGGGGAATTCGGCTATTGCTCAGACTGCGGCGAGGAGATCCCGGTCAAGCGCCTGGAGCTTGATCCGACGGTCCCCACCTGCGTCTCCTGCGCCCACTGAGGGCGCAGCGCTCGGCCCGCCAGCGCACCAGCGCCTCGAACACCTCCACGAAACACTGGCAGTAGTCGGGATCATCCAGGAACGGCTCGGGCCTCAGCCTGCGGACCGAGGCCGCCGCCAGAAGACTGCCGTTGCCCCAAAACGGATGCACCCGCCCGGTGCGCTTGCGATAGCGGTCGGCGGCATCGGCCCGGGTCAGCAGGGCCACGATCACCCCCGGCCGATCCCACGGCGCGATCTCCATCAGGAGCCGCGCCGCGGCAACCACGTCACCGTGCAGGATGGGCCGCAACGGTCACATCCCCGGAACCGTCGGAATGTAGTAATGCACCGCCAGCCGCACCGTGCCGCCCGCGAAATCCCCGCCCGTGGCCGTGAACTGAACCGGGGTTTGCGCATAATAGGTCACCGGCGCCCCCGACATGCCGATAACCCAGGACCCGGCATCCAGCCCCAGCCCGTTGCCATAGCGATCCGGCGATCCCGCCACGCCCAATTGCCACGAGGTCAGAGTGCCGGTGATCGCTTGCGTGATCCGTCCCGTGACCGCGAGCACCATGGCATATTGCGGGATCTGCTCGGTGGTCAGCGACGTTGCCCCGGCCGAGAGAACGTGATCGAACTCCGCCACCTCGACGCGTGAGGCCGAACCGTTGGGTGAAATGCCCAGCGCGCCCGGCACCCATGTCGCACCGTCGAACACCACCGGCGCGGACAGATCGCCCACCCAGCCCCGCCAACCGGGTTGCGGCGTCACGAAGACCCAGCCACCATTGGCAAAGATCGCCACCAGCCCCGCCTGACCGGCCCAGGCGTTCACCGCGCCCGAGGGCACACCATAGGTCGCACCCTCCGCAGGCAACGCGGGCGGCGTGGTCTGCGACAGGGAGATCAGCGTCAGATGCGTCAGCCCGTCAAGCCGCACCAACGCCTCGTTCACGGTCACATGCTTTTGCGCCTGCGACGGTTGCAGCAGCGGCAGCGCAAGATTGGAACTCTCACTCATCGATTACGATCCTTCTGAACGGGCCCGGCCCGTACCGGCTGGACAATTGTGCGATTTCAATCTCGTGGGGCAGCGACACCCCGTCGGCGGCGGCTTCGGCGGCGCCATAGGTCCAGGGGGGCGGCCCAATCACGACCTCCCGCCGGATCGCGCCGCCTTGCAGGACGCGCAGCAGGTAGGTCTCGCCATCCTCGCCCAACGGCACGTCCAGCGGCGCCCAGTCATCTCCGTCGATCCGGGTCCGCCGGACCCAGGTGAGGTGAAGATCGCCAGAGCCATCGCGCGTGGCGCGCAGGTGAACGGGCGCATAGGGCCTGAGGCCGCCCCCCTGAAACGCCTCCACCAGATGCGTGTAGGACGGATCATCATACCCCCTCCGCGACGGGCCGATCCGGTAATGCCGCGCCAACCCACGGGCCGAGGGCGCAAGCTCGATCTGTTCCGGCCTGCCATCGAGCAGGACAAACGTGCTGCCCGCGGGCCAATCGTCGGGCATCAGCGCATCGCTGCCTGCCTGCCCGCGCAGGCGGGTGGAAAGCTCATACAGCCCCGGTGCCACCAGATCGGCGGACTGGAACTGGAACACCTCCCAATTGCCGCTGGTCCCGTCACCGATCGCCGCCACGTTGTCGCCGTTCAGCATCTCGTCCAGCGCGACCGAAGCCAGCGCCCCGGCGCCGATCCGCACCCTCAGCGCCGCGCCCCGGTCCAGCACGCCGGGGTCCGCGCGGAACAGCGCGGTCTCGGTGACGCCGATGACCGAGGGCCGGGCCAGCAGCCGGTTCAGCGCATAGCCACTGTCCTGCGCGGCGGAATAGACCGCCACCGATCCGGGCCAGGGCGTCGCCGCCACGGCGACATGCGGGGCATGGGGAACCTCGTCCCCTTTCAGAAGCGGCAGGTCCAAAAACACCGGGTGTACCGGAACCGGCGCGGCAAACGGCGCCTGCTGGCGGGCATCTTCCTCGGCCTCGCCGGGGCGATAGAGTTGCGGTTCCACTCGCGTGGCCTCAACCAGTTGCGCCTCGGCCTGCTCGACCACGTCGATCCGGTAGAGGCCCCCGGCCCCGTCGCCCGCCAGTTCCACCACGTCGCCTGCCCCGAGACCACGCAGCGAGGGCGGCAGCGCGAACCGCGCGCCATCGCGGGCCACCTCGGCCTCGGCCAGCCAGCGTTCGGCCAACGCCTGCGCCTCGGCGCGCGTCAGCACCAGAGGGAATTCCGACTGGGCCACGCTCAGTGCATCCTCCCCCGGGAACCCGGCCTCCACCGCGCGCGGGGCATAGTCGCCATCGGCCTCCACGAATGACAGGCGCACGCGGCCCGGCATCTCGGCCTCGGGCGCGCGGATGAATTCCAGCGTGCCGCCGATCTCGCCACTCATCGCCAACTGCGCCTCCTCCAGAACGGCCGAAGCGCGACCATCGCGAGAGGCGAAGACAAGCTGCCCCTCACGCTCCACCGTCTCCACGCCATAAGCCAGCAACAGCGGTTGCAACGCGGCCCGGGCGCTCTCGATCTGCCCCTGCCCGTAGCCGCGCAACAGCCCGTGCAGGCGCGAGACATCGACGCCGCCGATCCCGGCCTCGGCGCAGATCTCGCGCACAACGCCCGACAGCGGTCGATAGGTCGCGCGCCCGTTCAGCCAGTGGCCCCGCGCATAATTCGGCGCATCGGACCAGAGCGCGCCGTTACCCGGAAACGCCGGGTAGGGCCGCGCGTCCCAGGCCCAGACATGGGCGCGGGACATGTCCACCATCGGGCCGCCATAATCCTCGGACACCGGGTTGTTCGCCGCATCGCCCCAGAACTCATAGATCGCACGCAGGTATTGCGCCTGCATCAAGTCATCGCGCCGCCCCGTGGAATAGCGCGGCAGCGCCGATTCCGAGGACTTCGGGTCGAGGAACTTGTTCGGCTGGTTGGTGCCCTTGTCGATGGCCGCGCAGCCGATCTCGGTAAACCAGATCGGCTTCGAGCCCGGCACCCAACCGGTGGGCGCCATTTGCCGGACCCCGCCGATACGCTCGTGGTGGTCGTTCGACCACCAGCCGCGCAGGTCCTTGTAGCGAAAGACCCAAGCCTCCCCATGGGCGCCATCAGTGATCGGGGTGCGGATCTGTGCCTCGGCATGGGCGGGGGCGGCATAATACCAGTCATAGCCCTCGCCCCCGGCGATATTGGCCTTGAGATAGTCGAGGTCGTAGATCGACCCCCACTCCGTATCGGCGTGATCCTCGCCCTCGCGCCAGTCCGAGAGCGGCATGTAATTGTCGATCCCGATGAAGTCGATATTCACATCGGACCACAGCGGATCGAGGTGGAAATAGACATCGCCCGTACCGTCCTGCGGCTGGTAGCCGAAATATTCCGACCAGTCGGCGGCATAGCCGATCTTGCAATCCGGCCCGAGGATCGCCCGCACATCCGCCGCCAGCGCCTTCAGGGCCACCACCGCCGGAAAGCTGCCGCCCGAACCGCGGATCTGCGTCAGCCCGCGCATCTCGGATCCGATGCAGAACGCCTCCACCCCGCCCGCCTGCGCGCAGAGATGGGCGTAATGCAGGATGAACCGCCGGTAAGAGAACTCCGCCGGGCCGCTATAATCGACACCCTCGGCATGGTGGGTGAAATCGCCCGGCTGCGCGGTGCCGAAAAAGGCGGCGACCTCCACATCCGCCGCCGCGCTGTTATCGGGCGAGCCCGCCTGCCCCGGCGCGGCAGACAGCGTGATCCGCCCGCGCCACGGCAAGGCAGGCTGGTCCGCAGCACCGGTATAGGGATCGGTCAGACCGTTCCCGGCAAGCTGGTCCATCAGGATGAACGGGTAGAACATCACCTCCTGCCCGCCCGCGCGAATTTCCGTGATCGCCTCGATCACCGACCGATCCGTGGGCGTACCCCCATAGACCGGGGTGTCGTTATCATAGGGCACCAGGGCCGCGCCCTGCCGGGTCACGCCGGACACGGACCATGGCATTCCCTGCCCGTCCTCCGCCTGCTGCTCCACCCGGGGCGAAACGGTGCAGGACCCGCAGCGCAGGTCATCCCCGAACCACGACACCACCAGCGAGACCGAGCCGCAGTTTGGCAGCTCCTCGCGCAGCGCCTGCAGCGAGGCCGTCATGTCGGTCTTGCCCATGGGCGAGTTCACGTTGGCCGATCGGTTCTGGCCAAAACCCTTGGCGTAGTGCACCGGCGTCGTGGCCAGTGCGTATTCCCCGGTGCCGGGGATCAGCGCGACGGCCTGCGTGCCATGGGTCACGCCGAAGCTCTCGGTCTGAGGTTCGGCGCACATCACTTCGAAGCTGAACTGCGGAATGCGGTTGCCGAAAGGTCCAGGCGCCAGGTCCTCGATCACCACGTAGGCGATACCGCGATAGGCAGGCGCAAGGCCCGCACCCTCAACCGCCTCGATCTTGGGATCGGGAAGCTGGTCGGCCCGGCCCGCGTAGAAGCGCAGGTTCAGATCCTCGCGCGCGATCTCGGCGCCATCGGCCCAGATCCGGCCAAGGCGGGTCACCTCGCCCTCGGCCAGCGCGATGGCAAGACTGACGGAATAGGAATAGCTGGTCGTCTCGGGCGTCGCCGTCCCCTTGCCGCCGCCGCTGGTGGTGGCGCTTTCGGAAAACCGCGTGGCCCAGATCACCTGCCCCGACACCCGCGTCCGACCATAGACCCGCGCAATCGCGGTGCCCTCGCTTGCGCCGGTCAGGCGGAAACGCTCGATCCGGCCGGTCTCGACCGGCTCGGACCCCGGCCCCATGAGGCGCTGGTCGATCACCCGGCCCAGCGTCGCGCCCACGGCGCGCCCCAGCACCACCGAGGACACGCCCAGAATGCCGCCGCCCAGCGAGGCGCCCAGCGCCGCTCCGGCGGCGGAAAGTACCAGTGTCGCCATCAGTCGAGCCTTTCAGGAAAGGAAAACCGCGCCACGATCCGGCGTGCCCAGGGCGTGGAAAGCGGGCTTTCCACCACCCCGTGGCCGGAATAGGCATGGATGAAACTCGGGGCCGCGCCGCATTGCGCCGCGATCCCCAGGTGCTTGGCGACGCCCCGCGTGCGCATCCGGAACAGCAGCACATCCCCGGGCCGCGCCGCGCCAATCTCCTGCTCTACCAGATGCCGCCGCGCGGCCTGCCACAGCCGTTCCTCGCGCTGCGGCTCGGACCAGTCGGCGCTGTAGGGTGGCACGGGTTCGGGCTCGGCCCCGTAGAGCCCGCGCCAAAGCCCGCGCAGAAGCCCCAGGCAATCCGCCCCCGCCCCGATGGCCGAGGCCTGATGCACATAGGGCGTGCCGATCCAGCCCCTTGCGAGGCCCACGATATCTGGTCCGGTCATGAGAACAGGCTCCCCCCGTCCTTGACCCCGACGCGAAGCGGCGTGCTCATCAGCCAGTCCTCGCCCGGGATATGTGGAAACCCCCTGAAGTTCAGGAAGTTCGAGAATTTCAGGCGGCAGGTCTCGGCCCGCTTGTCGCAGCCCGCCTCGAGCCGCACCCGGTCGCCGGGGGCAAGCACAGCGCGGAGCGCCTGCCACAACTCCACCCGGCGACCCGTAGCACTAAGCCGGTCGCTCTTGATCGCGGCGCTCAGCCCCTTGGCGGCACCGTCCAGCACGCTCAGGCGGCCGCGTTCGAACCAGCGGTCTTCGAAACCATTCAGGGCCGCGAACTCCAGCGCCTGCCCATCCTCGACGACCTCCACGGCAACCTCGGTGAAATAGCCCGGGGTCGAGAGGTCAAAACCGCAGGCGCCATCCCCCAGCATGGCCGTGCAGCCCGCCTGGTAGACTCGCCCCTGCGGCTGGTTCAGCGCCTCGGCGATCCCGCGCAGCTCGGCCTGGAACATCCCGCCCGAGCGGCGGATCTCGCCCAATGTGCCGCGAAACTGAACCACGCGCTGATCCGGCGCGGCCCAGTTCACCAGCCAGCAGGTCACCGCAGCGCCATCGAAGCGGCCCGCGCGGATGTCCTCCTCGCGGATCGCGGCGTCACTCAGCACGCCCAGCGCCTCGGTATTGTCGACCGACAGCCCGGTGCTCTGGGCCAGGGCGCGGGCGGTCATGCCCGTGTCGGCGCGGAAGGTCATCCCGTCGAAGGACAGATCCAGGTCGTGATCGGTGAAGCCATAGCCCTCGCCATCCGCGCGGGTCACCGCCCAGCATTGGCAAAGCGTGGTCACGCCGGTGGCCAGATGCGCGGCCAGCGCCTCGCCCAGCGCCATCAGACCCGCACCTCGACCACCGGCACATTGGGCACATCACCGGCCTTGAAGCTTGCCACCGAGGTCTGGATGCGATCGGTGTCGAACCGCACCGGCACGTCGAACTCGAACCCCGCCGTCACCTGCGCGCCCTGCGCGGGCGGATCGAAGAAGGTGACAAGGCCCGTGGCGGTATCCACCTCCCAATGCACGGTTTCGGTCATCGGTGTCCCGGCGATGCCAAGGCGCACGCTCCCTGCCACCGGTTTCGTCACGGGGCGGGTGTAGCTTTCCCCGCCCGAGCGATAGGTCTTGACCAGCGGGAAAACCGTCTGCACCCCGTCGGCAATCGCGGTCACCTGGTCCTCGAAGCCGACCTCTTCCGACGCTCCGCAGGAACGGTAATCGGCCCAGTCCTTCCAGCGAAAGCCGAACAACTGCCCGCGCCGCGCCTCGAAAAACGCGATCAGCGTCTCCACGTCATCGAGCGAGCGCATCCCAAGTCCCGCGTCATAGCGGCGGCGCGAATGCGCCCAGGGGGTGTTGCGTTCTTCATGCCCGTTGGCCAGCGTCACGATATCCGTGCGCCGCTCGGGCCCGCCCACCGAGCCGAAGCTCAGCGAGGCGGGAAACCGCACCTCGTGAAATTTCATCTGTCTCTCCTCAGCGGTTGCGCGTCCCGCGCGACAACGCGCGGGTCATCTGCGCCGCGATCTGGCTGTGCGAACGGCGAAACCCCTCGGCATCGGGGGTAGAGATGTTCATCACCACCGTCACCGGCCGCCCGCCGCCCTCGGCCCGGACGCCCAGCTTGCCATCGGCGCCGCGCGTGAGCGGCATGATCGCCTCGGGCCCGGCCTCGCCCATCAGCCCCCAGCCGCCGCGCATCGGAAAGGCCACCGGCCCGCCGACGATGCCACCATGGGCGAAGGGCATGACGCGGCCTTGCGCGAAGCCACCGCCATTGGCGAAGGGCAAAAGCCCCCGAACAAGGCCCTCCATCCCGCCCGCCATCGCCGCGCCCATGTGCCGCGCCACGGGCTTGATCGCGGCGGCATAGGCGGCGTCGAGCATCGATTGCCCGACCTGCCGCATGGCATCGCGAAGCCGCAGCCCGTCGAACACCAGCCCGTCGAACGCGCCCCTCAGACCGCGGCTGATCCCGCGGCTCAACTCGCCCACGTCGCGGCCTGTGTCGGCCACCGTGGCCTGCATCCTGCGCAACTCGTCATTGAAGGCGGCGGCCACGCCCTCGGCCCCGCCAAGGCTGCTTTCCAGCGCCGCGATCTGTTCGTCCAACCTGTCGAGATCGGCCATGTCAGTCTCCTCCTTCGCTTGTGTCCGGATAGGCGCGGGCCAGTTCTTCCAGCCGCGCGCGGCCCATGGGCGCGTCGCCCGCGCCCTGCCCCAGCAACAGCATCAGCTCTGCCGGGGTCAGCGCCCAGAACGCGCCGGGGCTCAGCCCCAACCCGCGCATCCCGGCCCGCATCAGCCCGGGCCAGTCGGTGCGGCTCATGTGCCGGGCAGCGCGAAAGCGCGGGCCAGCAGCAGCCCCGCCGCCCGGGCCGCGCCCATTACGCCGCCTTCGATCTCGGCGGTCAGCAGGTCCTGCGGGCCGCCCTGCCAGCCGCCGCCGCGCAAGCCCGCGCAGATCAGCGCCAGCACGTCGCGGGTCGAAAACCGCCCGGATTCGAACCGTTCGGCCAGGGCAACCAGCGTGTCGGCCTCCATCTCGGCCTCCAACTCGGCCAGCGCGCCCAGCGTCAGCTTCAGCACCCGCGCCTCGCCGTCGATCATCAGCCGCACCTCGCCCGTGTAGGGGTTCGCCATCAGAGCGCCGTGAAGCTGAGGACACCGGCCGAGGCCAGGGCCATCTCGTAGGTGGCCTCGCCGTTATGGCTGCCCGCATATTCGATCGAGGTGATCTGGAACGGCCCCTGCACGGTGCCGAAATCGGGGATGATCACCTGAAACTGCGGCACTTCTCCGTCGAAGAAGATTTGCCGCGCGCGCTCATCCGTGCTGGCGTCACGGAACACGCCCGAGCCCGAAATCGCGGCGGATTTCACCCCCGCGCCCGCCAGCAACTCGCGCCAGCCACCCTGGCTTTCGAGGCTGGTCACATCCACGCTTTCGGCGTTGAAACTGATCCGCGTGGCCCTGAGCCCCGCGATGGTCTCGAACTGGCCGCCACCGGTCAGGTCGAGCTTGATGAGGAGGTCCTTGCCGTTCTGGGCACCCATGATGCTCACTCCAATCTGGAAAAATCAGGAATCTTCCACGCGGGCGCGGAATTTCAGGTCAATGCGGCGGGCGGTGCCGTCGCGGGTCCGGCGGGCCTCGGCGCGCAGGAACCACAGCGCCACGATGCGCCCGCGCGCCAGCACGGGCGGCGGGGCGGCCAGCGCGTCCGAGATCGCCACCGCCACGGTCTTGGCGGTCTGGAAGCCCGCCGCCGAGGTCACCACGCTCACCGCGAAGTCATGGTCGGCCCCCGCGCCCGAAAGGTCGGAGGCATCGCGCGCCTCTTCGGGGCCGAGGCTCACGTAGGTTTCCGGCAGCGCGCCCGCAGGCACCGCGTCGTAGATCGCGCTGCCCACAAGGGCCGCGAGCGCCGCGTCACCCGAGAGTCGCTGGTAAAGCGCCGCCTGCAGCGCGGCGGAAATGGCATAGCTCATGCGGCCACCTCCTCTTCGGTCAGGCAGGTGAGGTAACGCCCGGCGGGATCGCTCTCGATCACCGCGAGGATGCGGAAAAGCCGCGCGCCATCGACGAAGCGTTGCCCCGGGCGGGGCCGCGAGGGCGCGCCGGGGGGCGCGGCGCGAACCGTCACCCGGTAGGGCGTCTGCGACAGGGTCGCAGCCTCGGCCCCGGCCTCGCTGCCGCCAGCGGGGCGCATCTCGGCCCAGACCGTTCCCAGCGGCGCCCAGACCTCGGTCCAGCCGCCCGCGCCGTCAGGGGTCAGCTGCGCGGCTTCCAGCATCAGCTTGCGGGTCAGACGCGGGCCGCTCATGCGCGGCCCCCGCCAAAGAGACGCGGCACGCGGTAGCGTTCGCTCAGCATCGCGACCGACTGCGGGATCGCCATCTCGGCATCGCCGTCGCGAAACTCGTAAAACCGCGCCGCCAGCATCAGCACCGCCTGGGCCAGGTCCGAGGGGACACCGCTCCAGGCGACATCGAACCCGGCGTCGAAGCTGATCTCGGCCGCGCCGCCCACAGGGATCGTGGGCAGCACCAGCGAAACCGAGACCAGCCGGGGCCGGTGCAGATCAACCTCGAGCCGATACCGGCCCGGGTCGATGACACTGGCGCCGCCATCGCGGTCGGTGATCGAAAGCCCGGTGATCGCCGCCACCGGCGCCACCGGCAGCACCTGGGCCGACAGGTCGCGCCAGGCCGCAAGGGTCCAGCGGAACCCGCGTTGCAGGATCGCCTTGCCGGTCCGCGCCTCAAGCGCGCCAAGCGCGCCACGCAGGCAGGTTTCCAGCACCGCGTCCTGCAGCCCGTCATCGGCGAACCCGGTGCCCAGCCGCAGGTGATCCTTGAATTCCGCGACCGGAAGTGCCGCAAGGGGCACCGGGGTCTGCTCGACTAACATCATGGAATATCTCCGAAACTTCGGGTCCGCCCCCTCGGTGGAACACGGGCGCGCACCTCCTGCGCCGCTCGAGGGGAGGGACAGCAGCTAGACAACACAGGGGTTTGCGGTGCGCGCCCGACGGCCCGGCCCATCAGGGCCAGGCACGCCATCCGCCCTTAGGAAAGGGCGAACTTCAGCAGCTTGATCGCGGCGAAATCGCTCACGTCACCGCCCACGCGCTTGGTGGCGTAGAACAGCACATGCGGCTTGGCCGAGAACGGATCGCGCAGGATGCGCAGGTCCGGGCGTTCCGCCACGGTGTAGCCGGCGGCGAAATCGCCGAAGGCCACGGCATTGGCGCTGGCCCCGATGTCGGGCATGTCCTCGGCGATCAGCACCGGGTAACCCATGAGCCGCGCGGGCTCCCCGGCGGCCAGCCCGTCGGACCACAGGAACCGCCCGTCGTTGTCCTTGAGCTTGCGCACCCGTCCCGCAGTCTTGGAGTTCATCACGAAGCTCGCGTTGGCGCGGTATTGCGCGCCCAGAGCGTAGACCAGTTCGACGATCGCATCGGCGGGGTTGGTGGCGTCGAAATCGCCCGCCGCGCCGGTGGCGACATAACCAAGCGAGCCCCAGGCCCAGCTGGCCTCGGCCACCGCCGTGTGGGCAAGGAAGCCCTTGGGCTTGTCCACCCCGTCGCCCGAGACGAACGAGGCGGCTTCGGCGCGGGCGAACTTGTCGGCGATGCGCGTCGCCAGCCAGCCCTCCACGTCGAAGGCGCTGTCATCGAGCAGCCGCTGGCTGGCCTTGGGAAGGGCCGAAAGCTCGTGCAGCGGGATGGTGATACGGTCGATCTGCGGGGTCGAGGTCTCGGTGGTGGAGCCCGCCTCGCTGCCCCAGCCCGAGCCGAGGTCGGTGTGATCCACCAACACGTCGAACGAGGTCGCGTCCACGTTCACCACATTGGCGATCTGGCGGATCGAGGCGGTGGATTTCAGCACGCTGCGGATGCTCTCGGCGGTCTGCGGATCGACGAGGAACCCGCCATCGGCGGCCACCGCGGTGGACATGGCCTTGCCCTCGAGGGTCAGTCCGCGCAGGGCGTCATCATCCCCGTGCCGCACATAAGCGGCAAAGGCTTTGAGGTGCGGCGCCTCGGTCTCGGCGGCGGTGGCAAGGGCCGGGCGGCCCTGGGTAACGGTTTTCCGGTCCAGCATGGTCAGTCGGTCTTCCTGTTGTTGAAGTCGGGTGGTCATCTCGGACTGGAGGTCCTTGATCTCTTTCACGAAGCCGGCGAGCGCGGTTTTCACCTCGGCAGCCGCTTCCGGGGCCGTGGACGCACCTGTCCCGGCCCGAGCCTTGATCTCGGTCTTGCTCATCGCAGTTCCTGTTCTGTCTGGGGTGGAAAGGCCGGCTAGTTGCCCGCCAGCATCCGCCGGGCGCCATCCAGCGCCGCGGCAAGGTCGCGCAGGGCGGTATCCTCGGGGTCATCCCCCTTGGCCCCGATCCGCGCCTCGGGAAGCATCGGGAAGGTCACCAGCGACACCTCCCAAAGCTCCAGTTCCGACAAGAGCCTGCGGCCCTCGCCATCCTTGGTGGCCTTGACCGTGCGATAGCCGATCGACAGCCCGTCGATCGCCCCCGCCCCGATCAGCGCGGCGGCCTCGCGGCCCCGGGCAACTTCGGTCAGCAGCCGGCCCTTCACGAACAGGCCGCGCCCGTCCTCGTGCAGCTCGTCCCAGATGCCGATCGGCTGGGCCGGGTCATGCTGCCAGAGCATCTTGACCCGCCGCCCCTGCTCGCGCAGCCGCGCCAGGCTGGCGCGATAGGCGCCGGGGGCCACGACGTCACCGCCCTGGTCCCGCGCCCCGAAGACCGAGGCGTATCCGGCGATATTCGTGCCATCGGTCACGGTAACGCCCTCGGCCAGCGCCATGAACTTCGTCTCAAGCCCGTGGGTCCCGTCACTCATCCTCGTCATCCTCGCTCAGTTTCGGCAAGCCCAGAAGCGCGCGCTTCTCGGTCCGGGTCAGGAATTCGGCCTCGCTTACCCGGCGCCATTGCTGGTCGCGCTCGGCAGCCAGCGCGGGCACCTGGTCGAGGTCGGGCTTCAGTTCCAGCGGCTCTCCGGCGAAATCCGACAGCCAGAACGACACCGCCGAGGCGATGCGACTGACCAGCGGCAGCACCGTGAGCCGGTAGAAGGCGCGATTGGCCTCCTGGTAGTTGGCATAAGTGGCATCACCCGGGATCCCCAGCAGCATTGGCGGCACGCCGAAGGCCAGCGCGATTTCCCGCGCGGCGGCGTCCTTGGTCTTCTGAAACTCCATGTCCGAGGGGGAAAACCCCATCGGCTTCCAGTCGAGCCCGCCTTCCAGCAGCATCGGCCGCCCGGCGTTGCGCGCGCCCTGGTGGTAGCTTTCCATCTCGCCCAGCAGACGGTCGTATTGATCCGGGCTGAGGCTGCCCTGCCCGTCCAAGCCCCGGTAGACGATCGCGCCCGAGGGCCGCGCCGCATTGTCCAAGAGCGCCTTGGACCAGGCCGAGGCGGAGTTGTGGACATCCACCGCCCCCGCCGCCGCCTGTAGCGCCGACAAGCCGTAATGGTCATCCTGCGGATGGAAGCTTTTCACATGGCACACGGGCGGCGGCCCATCGCCCAGGTGGAAACGGTGCTTCTTGGCGCCCACAGCGTAATCATAGGCCACCGGCCAGCCATCGGCCCCCGGAACCAGGCTCATCCGGTCCGAGCGCAGAACATGCAGTTCCGCCGGGATCGCGCCCGTCGCCCCGCCCACGGCCTCGAGGTAACCGTTGCCGGTCAGGATCAACTGACCGAACAGCGCCTCGAACAGCTCGGCCCGCCCCTGCAACGGGTTGGGCCGGGCGATGAGCCCCAGCAGCGGGTGCTCGGCATAGCGCCGCTCCCGGTCCTGCAGGACCAGCGGCAGCGCCGCCGCCGCCTCGGCGATCAGCTTGACCGAGCGGAACCCCACCGGGTTCCCGCTGAACCCGTTGCGGGTCAGGCTGACCGTGTCGCGCGGGCTCCAGGCCACGCGGCCCGCGCCCTGCCAGGCAATGACCGGCCCCGAGGCCGAGGCCTTCTGTTCGGGCGCCGGACTGGCGCGCCGCAATCGCTTCAATACCATCGGTGATCTCCTCGTGATGCCTTCGGGCCTAGCGCAGCGCCCGGATCTGCGGATGGCGCCAGCGGGCCGCCGGGTCGATCATCAGATCGCTCAGCGCCCAGACCAGCGCGTCCACCCGGTCGGGGCTGCCGCGCCCCTCGTATCCCTGCGCCGTCATCCGGCACATCTGGTCCTCGAGCGCCGACAGCCCCGGCCGGTGCGCCACCCTGCCCTGTTCATAGAGCGCGGCCACCGGCTCGGCCCGCGCGGCCTTCCCGCGCGAGGCACGCACCGCCCGGAACGGGGCCAGCGGGTCGATCTGGCGAATGACGCTTTCCACAAGGTCGCCACCCTGATTGACCTCGGCCACCAGCCGGTCGGCCCCGTGGCGCTCCATCGCAGCCAGCGCCGCCTCGGCCCAGCCCTGGGGCGTGGCGGCGCGAAGGCTCGCGTCCTCCAGCACCACCGCGTGCCAGTCCTGGGGCGGCCCCTCGGTCACCGCCCCGGCCACGACGATGCCGCAAAGGTCAGACCCCGCATGCCCCGTCACCGGCGGGTCCACCGCCACCACGATCCGCGAGGGGCGCGGAGCCTCGACCTGCCGCGCCTTCTCAAGAACCGAGGGCGACCAGAGCGCGCCTTCCCGGTCATCCAGAAGCACGCCGTCCAGCTCCTGCCGCCCCAGCCGGGTGCCGCCATAGCGCGCCCGCACCTCGGCCAGGAAGCTTTCCGCCAGGTAGGCGCGGTTCGCCTCGGTCGGGGCCTGGCTCGCCACGGTCGAGCCATTGGCAAGGATCGATCGCAGCACCGGCACGTTGCGCGGCGTGGTGGTCACCACCTGCCGCGGATCGTCCCCCAGCCTCAGGGCGAATTGCAGCATGTCCCAGGTTTCCTCCGCCTTGGGCCATTTCGCCAGCTCATCGGCCCAGGCCGCGTCGAACTGCGGGCCGCGAAGGCTGTCGGGCTCATGCGCCGAGACGGCCTGCGCCACCGCGCCATTGGGCCAGACAAGCCGCCGTCGGCCCGCCTCCCACACCGGGCGGCGGTCGGGGGGCGAAACGGCAAGGATACCGCTGTCGCCAAAGACCATGACCTCACGCACCTGGTCGTGGGTCTCGCCCACCAACGCCACGCGCCGGGCGCGGCCCGGGTCGGCGGGGCGCGGCCCCTCGACCTGGGACCGCACCCATTCGGCCCCGGCGCGGGTCTTGCCCGCACCGCGCCCGCCCATCACCACCCAGCTGCGCCAGGTGCCGCCGGGCGGCAACTGGTGGTCAAACGCCCAGAACTCGAAGAGATAGGGCAGCGCAAGCAGCGCATCGTCACTCAACCCCTCCAGGAAGGCGTCCATCTGCTCCGGCGCGGCGGAGGCAAGCCATGCGGCGTCGGATCTCGTCCCGCGCCGCTTCGAGGTCGATCGCATATCCGCCAGCGACACTGGCGTTGTTGGTGCTATGTTTGGCAAGTTTGTGCCTTTCGGTCAGGACGAGCTGGATCGCCTTGGAAACTTCGCTGACGGCGATCTTGGTCTCTTTTTCAGGAACGAGTTCCCCGGCTTTCAGCCGCCGTTTCAGCGCCGACATCGCGGCGACGGCTTCGCGGAACAGGTCTTCGGCCGCGGCGAGACAGGAGTCCTCCTCCGCCTCGACGGGTGCCTTCTGGTTTTCTGCCATGTATGTGAGTGCCTCTCATGCGCTCCGCACGAGAGAAACGAAAAAGCGGCCGCCGGGTCACCCCGGAGCCGCTTGCCCATTTCTTCTAGCTTGACCTATTTCTACAGAAGACCGTCCCGAAAGTCAAGAAGTTTATTCTTAACAAAGGGTTAATGGAATATTTCCTCTGTATCTTCAGTCTGAAACCCGCAAAACCGCCCCCGGGTTCATGATGCCCATAGGGTCGAGCGCCGCCTTGATCGCCCGCATCGCCGCCAGTTTCGCCGGATCGCCATAGCGCTCCAGGTCGGCGACCTTGGCGCGGCCGATGCCGTGCTCGGCGCTGATCGAGCCCTCCATCGCGTGGACCAGATCATGCACCGCGCGCTGGATCCCCTCCTTGGCCGCCGCATGGTCGGCGCGGGCCTCGCCCTTGGGGGGGAAGACGTTGAAATGCAGGTTGCCGTCGCCCATGTGGCCGAAACAGTTGATCCGGTAGGGGCCAAGGTCCGCGACGGCCTCCTGCCCCTGGCGGATGAACTCGGGCACCGCAGCCACGGGGACCGACACGTCATGCGAGGTGATCGCGCCGGTCTTGCGGTTGGCCTCGGGGATCGTCTCGCGCATGGCCCAGAAGTCGTCGCGCTGCGCGCCCGATTGCGCGATCAGCCCGTCGGTGACGAGGCCCTGCTCGAACGCGTCCGCGAACAGCACCTCGAGCGCCTCTTCCGGCGAGTGCCCGGCCTGAAGGCCAAGGTCGACGAGCACCAGCCACTCGGGCGCCGGATCGTAGGGCAGGCGTTGCTCGGGCATGGTTTCCGACAGGAACCGCAGCCCCATGCCCGAGATGAGTTCGAACGCGCTGAGCCCGCCGCCGATCTGGCGCTGCGCCAGCGCGAGCAGCTTCAGCGCCTCTTCGGGCCCCGGCACCACCATCAGCGCGGCGCCCTCCTGAGCGGGGCGCGGGAACAGGCGCAGCGCGGCGGCGGTGATCACGCCCAAGGTGCCTTCGGCCCCGATCAGAAGCCCGCGCAGATCGTATCCGGTGTTGTCCTTCCTGAGCCGCTTCAGCCCGTGCCAGATCGTGCCGTCGGGCAGCACGGCCTCAAGCCCTAGGCACAGCTCGCGCGCGTTGCCGTAGCGCAGCACGTTCACCCCGCCCGCGTTGGTGGACAGGTTCCCGCCGATCCGGGCCGAGCCCTCGGACGCCAGCGACAGCGGGAACAGCCGGTCGGCCTTGGCAGCCGCCGCCTGCACATCGGAAAGGATCGCGCCGGCCTCGGCGATCAGGATGTTGTCCTCGGGATAGGCCGCGCGGATCTTCGTCATCCGCTCCAACGATAGCAGCACCGGCGCGGGGCCATCGGGCATCACCTGGCCGCAGACCAGCCCGGTGCCGCCGCCATAGGGCACCACGCCCACGTGCGCCGCGCCCGCAGCGCGGATGACCTCGGCCACTTCCTCGGCTGACCCCGGCGCCACCAGCAAGCCCGCGTTCCCGTGGTAAAGCCCGCGCGGCTCTTCCAGGTAGGCAGGGGTCAGAGGGCGGAACGCGGCCTTGGGCAGGCGCGTGCGAAGATCGGCCTCGAAGGCGGTATCGGCAGGGGTCAACATGGGAATTCTCGTGCCACGGGGCGGGCGGCGCCGCAAGTCACTCCGCAAGGTAGGCGGGCTCCAGCACCACCACCGTGGGCCGCGACGGCAGGCTGCGCAGCGAGACCTCGATCGAACTTTCCCCCGGGCGGCGGATGTCGAACTCATCGGACATGCGCACCAGGAAGAACTCCAGCGAGTCGCGCCCGAACCAGTGCATCGGGATCACCACCGAGGATTTCAGCCGCTTGAGGATACGAATCATCGTCGGCAGGTCCACCGTCAGCCCGCCATCCACCGCCGCCATCACCACGTCGAGCCGCCCCAGCGCCGCGTATTGTTCCTCGTTCGGCTCGTGGTGCAGGTGGCCCAGGTGGCCGACACAAAGGCCCGCCACCTCGAAGACGAAGATCGAATTGCCGTTCTCCTCCACCGCGCCGCCGAAAGCGCCGCGAATATCGGTGGAGACATTGCGGATCAGCATCTCACCCAGGTCGAGGTAATGATCGATGCCGGCCTCGGTCTCGCCCCAGCCGCGCAGGACGTGGGGGATCGCCGGGTCGGGAAAGGCGGTCCAATGGCTGGAATGGGCGTGATTCATGGTCACCACGTCGGGGATCAGGTCCACGTTGCCGATATAGCCCGTGTAATCGGTCACCGCCGTCAGCCCGCCCTCGGTGGTCAGCAGGAACATCGAATGCTGCAGGTAGCGGATGCGCAGGCTGTATTCGGGCAGCGGCGTGTGGAAAGCGGCCTTGTGCAGATACTGGATGCCCGGCGCCGCATCGGCCACGGCGATGCAATGGCTGGGCCGCCGCTCCTGCGCGGAAAGCGCCGTGGCGGAGAAAAGGAGAAACAGGATAAACCGGACCATCGCGACACCTCCCACGAGGAAGGATAGCACGGGTCGCGCCCGGGTCACGCTCAACTCTGCGTCAGGGGTCAGCCGATGGTGGTCTTGCCGCGCCGGTCGCTGCGCAGGTTCGCGTAAAGCACGTGGTTGCGCCAGCGCCCGTTGATCTGCAGGTAGCTCTGCGCCACACCCTCGTATTTGAAGCCGGATTTCTCAAGCACCCCGCGCGAGGCGGTGTTCTCGGGCAGGCAGGCGGCCTCGATCCGCGACAGGTCCAGCGAGGTGAAGGCGTAATGTACCACCGAGGAAATCGCCTCGCGCATGTATCCCTGGCGCGCGTAGGGCTCCCCGATCCAGTAGCCAAGCGTCCCCGCCTGGGCCGGGCCACGCCGGATGTTGTCGAGCGTGATCGCCCCCAGAAGCGTCTCGTCCCCGCGGCGAAACAGGAATAGCGGAAGCGCGCTGACATTGGCGATGGACCGCTGCGCCCAGTAGACGCGGTTGGTGAAGGCCTTGCGGGTCAGGTGATCCTCGGCCCAGGTCGGCTCCCATTTCTGCAGGAAGTCGACGCTTTCCTGGCGCAGCGCAGCCCAGGGGCGGTAGTCGATGTGCTGCGGCGGACGCAGGCTCATCCGTTCGGTTTCGATCCGGGTTTTCCGCCGCAACGCGATCATCAGGCCGCCAGACGCTCCCTCAGGGCTTCGAGGCTCGGTGCGCGGTCGATCGGCCCGTAAAGCGTCAGCGCCGCCCCGCCAGAGGCCATCTGCCGGGCCAGTGCGGTCACATCCTCAAGCGTCACCGCGTCGATCCTCTGCACCGTTTCCGACAGCGGCGGAATCCGGTTCCAGATCGAGACCACCCGCGCCAGCCGTTCGGCCCGCGACGAGGGGCTTTCCAGGCCCATCAGCATGCCGGCCTTCATCTGGGCACGGGCGCGCGCCACTTCGGCCTCGGTCATGTCCTCGGCGCTGCGGCGCAGTTCGTCCATGGTGACCGCGGCCAGGGTGCCGATCTCTTCGGCGCTGGTGCCGGCGTAGATGGTGGTCAGCCCGGTGTCCGCATAGGCCCCGGTCTGGGCGAAGATCGTGTAGCACAGGCCGCGTCGTTCGCGGACCTCCTGGAAGAGGCGCGAGGACATCCCGCCCCCCAGCGCCGTCGACAGTATCTGCGCGGTATAGATCGCGTCGTCACGATAGCCAGCGGTCTCGAAGGCCATGGCGAAATGCGCCTGCTCCAGCCCCTTGGCCACGCGCAGCTCGCCCCCGGTGAAGCTGGCCGGAGTGGCCGTGTCACCGCCCTTGGCCGTCATCCCGCCGAATAGCCGCTCTGCCGCCGCGACCAGCCTTTCATGATCCACGGCTCCCGCAGCCGACAGGATCATCCGCTCCGGCCCGTAATGCTCGCCCACGAAACGCAGCAGGTCGTCGCGGGAAAACCCGCTGACCCGCTCGGACGGGCCCAGGATCGAGCGGCCCAGCGCCTGTTCGGGATAGGCCACTTCCTGCAGCCAGTCGAAGACCACGTCATCGGGCGTATCCAGAACCTGGCCGATCTCTTGGAGGATCACGCCGCGTTCCACCTCGATCTCGCGCGAGTCGAACACCGGGTCCAGCAGAATATCGGCAATCAGCTCCATCGCCAGGTCCACATCCGCCTTCAGCACGCGGGCATAAAAGGCGGTCATTTCGCGACTGGTATAGGCGTTGATATAGCCGCCCACGTCCTCGATCTCTTCGGCGATCTGCAGCGCGCTGCGGCTGCCTGTGCCCTTGAAGGCCATATGTTCGAGGAAATGCGCGATCCCGTTCTGCTCGGGCTGCTCATGACGCCCGCCCGCGGTGATCCAGACGCCAAGCGCCGCGGATTCCAGCCCCGGCATCGCCTCGGTGACGATGCGAAACCCGTTGGGCAGAGTGCTGAGCCGTTGCGTCACTGGGCGCGCCTTTCGTGAATCAGGGCCTCGAGTGCGGAGAGGTCGTTGGGAACTTCCGTCACGCGCTCGGGCTTTTCAAGGATGGCGGACATATGCGCGGGCAGTTCTGGATGCAAGCCTGTTGCCGCTTCCACCGCATCGGGGAACTTCGCCGGATGCGCGGTGGCGAGCGTGATCATGGGCGTCGGGCCTTGATGCGCCTCGGCCACGCGGACCCCCACCGCCGAATGCGGGCACAGCACCTCGCCCGTGCGCGCGTGCATCCCGGCGATGGTCTCGCGGGTCTCGTCCTCCGACACCCGGCCCGAGGCGAAATTCTCGCGCAACGCCTGAAGCGCGCCCTGGCTCACGGTGAACCCGCCCCCCGATTTCAGCTCGTCCATCAGCTGCGCCACCGCGGCGCCATCGCGCCCATAGGCATCGAAGAGCGCCCGCTCGAAATTCGAGGACACCTGGATATCCATCGACGGGCTGATCGAGGGCTTCACCCCGTCGGTCGCGTATTCCCCGGTGCTCAGGCAGCGGTGCAGGATGTCGTTCTGGTTGGTGGCGATCACCAGCTTCTCGATCGGCAGGCCCATGCGCTTGGCGATATAGCCCGCGAAGATGTCGCCGAAATTGCCGGTGGGCACGGTGAAGCTCACCTTGCGATGCGGCGCACCAAGGCTGACGGCCGAGGTGAAGTAATAGACCACCTGCGCCAGCACCCGCGCCCAGTTGATCGAGTTCACGCCCGCTAGCCCCACCGCGTCGCGAAACTCGAAATGGTTGAACATGTCCTTCAGCCGCGCCTGGCAATCGTCGAAATCGCCCGCCAGCGCCAGCGCGTGAACGTTGCTGTCCTCGGGCGTGGTCATCTGCCGACGCTGGATCTCGGACACCCGCCCATGCGGGTAAAGGATGAAGACGTCCACGTTCGACAGCCCCCGGAACGCCTCGATCGCCGCCGAGCCGGTATCGCCCGAGGTCGCGCCCACGATGGTCACGCGCTTGCCTTCGCGGGCCAGCGCGGTCTGGAACAGCTGCCCGATCAGCTGCATGGCGAAGTCCTTGAACGCCAGCGTCGGCCCGTGGAACAGCTCCAGCAGGAAATGGTTCGGCCCCAACTGCACCAGCGGCGCGCGGGCCTCGTGGCGGAACCCTTCATAGGCGCGCGCGATGATCCCGCGGAACTCGTCATCGGTGAAGGCCTCGCCGATGAACGGGCGCATCACCCGAAACGCCGCCTCCTCGTAGCTCAGCCCCGCAAGACCGGCGATCTCTTCCGCGCTCATTTGCGGCACGGTCTCTGGCACGTAAAGCCCGCCGTCCCGGGCAAGCCCGGTCAGCATCGCCTCGTCAAAGCTCAGGGCCGGGGCCTGCCCCCGGGTCGAGATATAGCGCATTGCCGATAGTCCCTATTCTGTCCGCCGCCTGATACGCCAGAGAAAGAACCCTGTCATCCCCGCCCAGACCGCGGCAAGCGAAAACCAGGTAATCGCATAGCCCAGGTGATCGTTCGGGATGGCCGAGGTATCCACCGGAAGCGGGGTGATCCCCTGCCCCGTGGACCCGCGCGCGATGATCAGCACCGGCTCGGTTTCCAGCGCCGCGGCCAGCGCCGCCACGTCACGCGCAAACCAGATGCCGGCGCCCAGGTCGTTCTCCGGCGTGAAACTGTCCCGCTCATCGGGCCAGTGCAGGTTGCCTGTCACCACCGCCTCCAGCGGCGGCCGCGCCGCATCCTTCTCCTCTAGCGGCAGGTATCCGCGGTCGACCAGCACCCGCCGCCCGTCCACCTCGAACGGCGCGATCACGCGATACCCCGCGCCCACCTGCTTGACGCTCACCAGCACATGGATCTCGCCCTCGCCGAACCGCCCCTCGGCCCGCACCGGCAAATAGCCGTCCACGTCCGGATCCGGCGCCACAGGCACCGCCACCGGATCGGCGGCGATGCGCGCTTCGATCTCGGCCAGAACGCCCTCTTTCCAGGCCAACCGCTGCACCTGCCAGGTGCCCAGCCCGCAAAGCACCGCCACCCCGGCAAGCCCGAAGATCAGCGGAAGGATCATCTGACGCGTCATGCTCGTCCTCCAAGGCAAAGGGCGCGGGGATCAACCCCCACGCCCCTCAGTTTCTTCTGTTCAAAAATATCCTCGCCGAAGGCATCGGCCCGTCAGGGCCGATCCCCTCACGCGCCCCAGACGTAGATCGCGGCGAAGAGGAACAGCCAGACAACGTCCACGAAGTGCCAGTACCAGGCCGCCGCCTCGAAGCCGATGTGCTTTTCGGGGGTGAAGTGGCCCTTCAGCGCGCGCATCAGGCAAACGAACAGGAAGATCGTGCCGATGATCACGTGCATGCCGTGGAAGCCGGTCGCCATGAAGAAGTTGGCGCCGTAGATGTTGCCCGAGAAGCCAAAGGCCGCGTGGCTGTACTCGTAGGCCTGGAAGAAGGTGAAGAGCACACCCAGCGCGATCGCCAGGATCAGGCCGTTCACCAGGTCCTTGCGGTTGTTCTCATGCGCCAGCGCGTGGTGCGCCCAGGTCGCCGCCGCGCCCGAGCAGAGCAGGATCAGGGTATTGATCAGCGGCAGGTGCCAGGGATCGAAGGTCTCGATACCCACCGGCGGCCAGACGCCGTCCACCATCGGGCTTTCGGGGCCCATCGGGTACATGGCGTGCTTGAAGAACGACCAGAACCAGGCCGAGAAGAACATCACCTCGGACATGATGAAGAGGATGAAGCCATAGCGCAGGCCGATCCGCACCACGGGCGTGTGATCGCCAACCTTGCTTTCGGCAATGACCTCCGACCACCAGGCGAACATGGTGTAGAGCACACCCACAAGGCCGATGAAGAACATGAAGGGCGTATAATCATGCATCCAGAGCACCGCCCCGAACAGCATGACAAAGCCGCTGACCGCTCCGACGAACGGCCAGATCGAGGGGTTCAGAATGTGGTAGTCGTGGTTTTTAGCGTGCGCCATGGACGTTCCCTCATCCGGGTTCTTAGTTAAGACCTGTCCGAGTTTCAGGCGCCAGAGCGGCCTGTTCCTCGGGGAGGTCGGTTTCATAGAAGGTGTACGAAAGCGTGATGTGATTTACAAACTTCGCATCACGATCGCGGGTAATATCTGGATCGACGTAGAAGGTGACGGGCATCTGCACCCGCTGCCCCGGCTCCAGGACCTGAAGCTCGAAGCAGAAGCAGTCGATCTTGGTGAAGTAGCCACCGGCATCGAACGGGGCCACGTTGTAGCTTGCCGTGCCCGCTACCGGACGGTCCGTCGGGTTGTAGGCCTCGTAGAAGGCCAGCCCGGTCTCGCCGATGCGGATCTCCATCTCGCGCTGCACCGGGCGGAACTCCCAGGGCATGTCGCGTTCCTTGGAGGCGTCAAAGCGCACGGTGATGGTCTGTTCCAGCACCTCGTCCGACCCGGCCTCGGCCACGCTGGTCTCACCTCCAAAGCCGGTGACACTGCAGAACCAGTCGTAAAGCGGTACCGACGCCCACGAGAGCGATCCCATCACAAGCACGACGCCCACGGTCTGCGCGACTGTCTTCTTCGGCCCTTCCAGCTTCATTGCCCGGCCTCCGTCAGTTCCGGGCGCACCACGTGATCGAAGCCCTGGATCGGGCCGGTCGAGGTGACCTTGACGATGGACAGGCCGAACATCAGCGCGACGAAGGCGGCAAGGCAGAGCCCCACGCCGAGGTTGCGGCTGAAGCGGCGGGTATGGAGTTCGTGATCTTTACCAAATGCCATCAATATACTCCCTGGCTACGCAGCGTCGCTTCGATCAGAAGCGCGCCAAAGTGCAGGAAGAGATAGGAGAGCGAGAACCGGAAGAAAGCCTTCTCGGTCTTGTAGCCGTCGGATTCTGCGGTCATTTCGTCGCGGCGCCAGATCGCCACGGCACCATACAGGAACCAGGTGTTCATCGCGGCCGAGGCCAGCAAGTAGACCGGTCCGCCGATCGAGGTGAAGCCCATGCCCACCGCCAGCGGCGCCAGCAGGATCGTGTAGACCAGGATATGCGCGCGGGTCACCTTGCGGCCGTGGGTCACGGTCAGCATCGGCACACCAGCGTTGGAATAGTCGTCCTTCATGAACAGCGCCAGCGCCCAGAAATGCGGCGGCGTCCACATGAAGATCAGCGCGAACATCAGCACGCTTT
>JABURR010000078.1 GCA_014762635.1 Paracoccaceae bacterium | reverse complement strand
CGCCGCCCATCCAGAGTCCCTTCTTCTTGGACGCCGCGATCTTGTCCCGGATCCGGGCCGTTCAGGTGTAGAATAGCGAGGTTCAGCATCAAGGTTCGCTTTGTATCAGCGTATTATAGGCGTGCTTCTATTCCCGCCTCTTCCTTGTGTTCAGAAGCATGGCTTCTCATGTTGAAAGTTGTCAAAAAGAGAATGCCGAGCCCTCAGAGCTGAAACGGCTCCACGGTACGTCCGAGGACGTCGATACCTTGCTGGTTCCAGAAATGCAGAAGGTCGATGAATATCCAGTTCTCGGCCAGCTTGTCTTCGTCACGCCGGTAGATGTCGATCACTCGGAATTCACCGGATTTGCCCGTTGCGGGCATGCCCATGAAGCCGCCGGTCGGCCTCGCAGTGAAGTTCGGCCAGCCGAAGAAGCCGCCGAAGTGACCCTCGGCCATGCGGCAGATGTGGTTGGTCTTCGACCGGTCCGTGAACGAGGCCCGAAACGGTCCTGAATGCTGCTTGGCATAGCGTTCGACCGTGTAGGTCGCGCCGATCCCGGCCGGGCCCCACCAGATCATGTCCTCTGTCCAGGTGCGCCTGAGCTCGTCTTTGAGGCTCAAGCCGCTGTCCCATTGGCCGAGGTCCGTGATCATCGCGTTGATCGTTGCCAGTGTTCTTTCGCCCTCCTCGGGCGGCTGGGTGTCAAACAGGAGCCCGTCGTGTCCGATCGGCCCGGGCTGCACCAGATGTGCGGCTGTCTGCGGTGGGAAAGGCTGTAGACCAGCCTGCAGCATCAGGTGCGGAAGATCAAAATACATCGCGGTCTCGACGATCTTGCCGTCTTGGATGCGATGGAACTCGCAGTAGCGCAGGAAGGCCATCTTTCCGGTTGGCGGTATCCCCAGAAAAGGGTGATCGAACAGACCCATCAGGTGGCCCATCGAGACGACCCAGGCGCTTGCGAACCCGTCCATCTGATTGCGACCGGCGAAGAAGATATCCATGCGGCGTTGCAGGGGCGTCAGAGCGCGATGCAAAGGCTGCCAGAACGTCTCGGACACGACGGAGGGTCCGTTCAACTCGTGAAACGGGTGATATCCGCGCCAGACCAAATCGGGGGCGCAGAACTGCTCCATTACTGAGCGCCTTTGCCCCTCGTCCGCGGAGCTGAGGGCCGCGTAGAAATCCAGGACGAGTCGTTTTTCAGACTGAAAATCAAACATTTGGACATCTCTTGCATGCGCTTGCAAAAAAACCTTGCCAAATTGCCAGCCAAGAGTCTAGCCTTTTGCAAGCGCATGCAAAATTTGGATCGATTCCTTCGCGGGAGGCTCTATGGCCGAAATACAATTGCGAAACCTTTCCAAGCGGTGGGGTGGCTTTGTCGGGGTCAAGAACTTCGACCTGACCATTGCCGATCGGGAATTTCTTGTACTGCTCGGACCTTCGGGCTGCGGAAAGACCACGACGATGCGGATGATCGCAGGTCTGGAAGATGCGACCGAGGGCGACATCCTGATCGGTGGGGAGCGCGTGAATGATCGCGAGCCGAAGGACCGGGACGTCGCGATGGTGTTCCAGAGCTACGCGCTTTACCCGAACATGGATGTCTACGAAAATATCCGGTTTCCGCTGAAAGTTCGCGGCATTGATCCGGCGACGCATGACCAAAAGGTGCGCCGCGCCTCGGCCATGGTCGAACTCGACGACTTCCTGCACCGCAAGCCCGCGGAACTCTCGGGCGGGCAACGTCAGAGGGTCGCCCTGGCGCGGGCCATCGTTCGGGAGCCCAACGTCTTTCTCATGGACGAGCCGCTTTCCAACCTGGATGCGAAACTTCGGGTTTCCACCCGGGCGCAGATCAAGAACCTCAGCCACGAACTGGCGGTCACCACGATCTATGTGACCCATGACCAGATCGAGGCGATGACGCTGGCCGATCGCGTGGTGGTCATGGAAAAGGGTGTGGTTCAGCAGGTTGGTACCCCGACCGAGATCTACGACACGCCCGCAAACACCTTCGTGGCGAGTTTCATCGGAAACCCGGCGATGAACCTGATCGAGGGCGAGGTTTCCGGCGGCACGTTCCGCGCGCCGAATGTGGAGATCGGCGGGCTGTCCGTTCCGGACGGCAAGATCACCCTCGGGTTCCGGGCCGAAGATGCGCAGGTCGTCTCCGAAGGCGGGCAGATCAATGCGCCGATCTACACTCAGGAACTTCTGGGCGAGGCGACCATGGTCGCCGTGCGGATCGGCGGAGCGCTGGTCAGCGTAAAGGCGGAAAAGACCTACCGCGCTGAAATCGACGATCAGGTTTCGATCAAGGTTCCAACGGATCACTGTCATCTGTTCGACGCGTCGACAGGGGCACGCATCGGGGCCTAAGCCCCACAAATCTCCGCCGAGTGCGGATCCAACGGGGATGCCGTGTTGAGACGGTATCCAGCGAACACAGGGAGAGAACACTCATGCTTCTGAAAAGGATTATGGCTGCCGGCGCCGTTTCGGTTCTGGCCAGCTCCACCGCGATGGCCTGCGAGATCGGGGCGCGGGTCAGCATCGTCGGGAACGAATTCCCCGCGATCCAGACGGTGGGTGCAAATGCCCAGAAATGCACCGGTGCGGAGGTCAAGACGAACCTGACCGCTGACCACCAGAAGATCAACCTGCCCGGTATGCAGGGTACCCCGGCCGAGTACACCTCGGCGATCATCGCCAACTCGTCGATCGTCGCGCTGATGAACGAAGACGTGATCCGTCCGCTCGACGATCTGGTGGCCAAATACGGCCAGGATCTCCAGCCGACCCAGCTGATCAAGATCGACGGCAAGATCATGGCCATCGCATTCATGGCCAATGCCCAGCACCTGATGTACCGCAAGGACATCCTTGAGCAGATCGACGCCGAGCCTCCGAAGACCTATGAAGAGATGCTGGCCACGGCAAAGATCATCCGCGAGCAGGGCATCATGGAGAACCCGATCGGCGGTGCCTATGCCGCTGGCTGGAACCTCGCGCAGGAATTCAACAACATGTTCATCGGCTACGGTGGCGAGTTCTTCGAGCCCGGCACGGCAAAGCCGACCGTCAATTCCGAAGCGGGCGTGAACGCGTTGAACATGATGAAGGCGCTGTCGGAATACATGAACCCCGACTTCCTGACCCATGACTCCAACGCGACCAACGCAGAATACCGCGCAGGCAACGTTGCGCTTCTGAACATGTGGGGCTCGCGCGCCGCGACCCAGACGACGACTGACGGCGTGACCGAAGAGGTCAAGAACGGCCATGCCATCGCAGGCCCGATGACCGTTGGTGGCGGATCGATCCCAGCCTCGACCCTGTGGTGGGATGGCTGGACCGTGGCCAAGAACATCTCGGATGAAGAAGCCGAGGCCACGTTCATCGCCATGATGAACGGTATCCGCCCGGAACTGATGACGGACGAGGAAGTGCGCACCCAGGCTGTCTGGCTGATCAAGGGCTACCAGCCGAGCGACGCCGCTGTCGGAGTCTTCGAGGCTGCCAAGATGGGCACGACCCCGTACCCGATGCTGCCGTACATGGGCCTCATGCACACCGCTCTCGGCAATGAACTCGGCGATTTTATGCAGGGCAAGGAATCCGCCGAGCAGGCGCTTGCCGACGTCGAAGCGGCCTATATCGCGGCCGCCAAGGAAAAGGGTTTCCTGCAGTAAGCCTCCCACCGTGCGAGCAGTCCGACCGGGCTGCTCGCGCCTCCTCCCGCGACGGATGATGGAAAATGCGCCACAAAACATTCTTCTGGTTCTTTCTTCCCACGGCGGCAGCGATGTTCCTTTTCATCGCCATGCCGATCGTATCCGTGCTCATCCAGTCGGTTTTCACGCCGCATGAGGCGGTGCTGAAAGAGGTTGAAACCTGCACGCCCCTCGTGGGCTGCACGACCGAAACGACGATCGACCAGGAGGCCACCAGCGCCCTGCGCGAGGCAAAACCGCTCGGACGTTTCGTGGGTCTCGACATCTACCTTGACCGCGGGCATCTGGCCGTGGCGGAGGTTGCCGAGATCTGGCGAAACAGCGACAGCCTTGGTGCCTTCTTCGACCGGCTTGGAAACCTGCCGTTCTACCGGGCCATGGGATTTACGCTGACCTTCACGTTCCTGGTCACCCCGCTGGTCATACTCTTCGGGTTGATGGTCGCCCTCGCGGTCAACGCCGTCCATGCGCGCCTCAAGGGGCTGGTGATCTTCTTTTCCCTCCTGCCATTCGTCATTACGCCACTCATCGGTGCGCTCGTGCTGTTCTGGATGATCGACAGTCGTGGGATCATCGGCTCTGCCGTGCAATGGCTGGCCAATGACCCCGGCCTCTCGCTCAAGGCGTCCTCGGGCATGGTCTGGATCGCCCTGATCGTCTACGGCGTCTGGCACGCGGCCCCGTTTGCCTTCGTAATCTTCTACGCCGGGCTGCAGACCCTGCCCAAGGATCAGGTCGAGGCCGCGCAGATCGACGGGGCCACGCGCTGGCAACAGGTTCGCTATGTCGTGGTGCCGCACCTGATGCCGCTGGTGACCTTCGTCGCGCTCATTCAGCTCATGGATAATTTCAGGGTGTTCGAACCGATCGTCGGCTTCAATGCCTCGGCCCATGCAACGTCCCTCAGCTGGGCAATCTTCAACGACCTCGGCGGTGAAACGCGCCAGCTGTCTTCCGCCGCCGCAACTTCCGTCATGACGATCATCGGTGTCGCGATCCTTCTGTCGCCGGTGCTGGTACGGACATGGCGCGACTTCAAGGGGAAAACCTGATGGCCTCGCGTGCTCAAAAGATGCCAACCGGGCTACGGATTCTGTCTTCGGCCTTCGTCACCTTGTGGCTGATCATGGCAGCCTTCCCGTTCCTCTGGACCTTCTGGGGGTCGTTCAAGGTCGAACTCGACTTCTTCTCGATCGCGGACTGGAGCTACGCCCTCACCGGAGAGCGGACGAAAGCCGCCTACGGACAACCCTTCACCGGGGCCGGCTATTACGGCGCCTGGGTCCAGGAAGAATTTCTGAAGAACGTCATCAACACGTTCATCGTCTGCTTCTTCGTGGTTTTGACCTCGCTGACCATCGGCACGCTCGGTGGCTATGCCCTGTCGCGCTCGAGCTACCGCTACACATTCTGGCTTCTGATCACGGCACTGATCTTCCGCGCCATGCCGCCGATCACGCTGGTTGCGGGCTACATGCTCCCCTTCTTCGAGTGGAACCTGTGGGGCATCCTGCCCACGACCATCATCGTGCTCGTGGCGATCAACCAGCCCTTCACGCTCTGGATGCTGCACAGCTTCTTCCAGAACATCCCGAAAGAGCTGGACGAAAGTGCCAAGGTGGATGGCTGCACCCAGTTCCAGGCATTCCGGCATGTCATCATCCCGGTGATGTGGCCCGGGGTCATCACAACCGGGCTGTTCAGCTTCCTTCTGGCCTACAATGACTTCGCGGTGACCTCGATGCTTCTGGCCGAGGAAAACCGCACCATGGTTCCGCAGATCGCGGCCTTCCTTGGCACAACCTACACCGAGGGCAACATCATGTTTGCCGTCGCGGCGGTGGTGTCCGCAACGGTGCCGCTTTTCATACTGGTGATGTTCTTCCAGCGTCAGATTGTTGGCGGTCTTACAGCAGGAGCGGTGAAGGGATGAGCACCTTCTGGGGTGGCATCGAGGCCGAGGCGATCCGCGCTATTGGCCGGAAGGCGAACCTTCGCTTGGCCATGGTTCGGGCCCGCCGGGCGGGACGCATTCCCTTCGCGCTGATGCGCGCAGGGCCGGGGGGGGATCGTGATCCGATCGAACCCGCCCCAACAATCCAAACCGGATGCCACAGATGACCGGCCTTGACCGAAAACCCTACCTTTCCCTCGCAGAGGCCCTGAAACGCCCCGGCGATTTCGCCGCTGCCATCACTGGCTTTTTCAATCCCGACGCTGCGATCAACGTGGTTCACCCCTTTAACGCTTGCGCGGGCCCCGAGGCATATATGTCCAAGGTGATTGCCCCGCTACAGGCGGCGTTCGACGGGCTCTATCGGCGCGACGACATCGTCATGGCGGGCCGCTTCGAAGGGGCAGACTGGATCAGCGCAACCGGCTACTACGTGGGCCATTTCGCGCGAGATTGGATCGGCATCCGCGCGCCCGGAAAACTCTGCTACCTGCGATATGGTGAATTTCATCGGATGGAAGATGGCCAAGCGGTTGAAAGCTTCATCTTCCTCGATATCCCGGAACTGATGGTGTCCTGCGCCCAGTGGCCGATCGCAACGGGGCCGGGCCTCACACGCGGACATACCGGCCTTGTTCAGGGACCGGCCAGCCAGGACGGTATCCTGAGCAACCAGGGCGACCCGGCCGAAGCAGAGAAAAGCTACCGTATTGTCATCGATATGCTGGCGCAGTTGGCGACACAGGACGAAGCCTGGCGTCCCTACTGGCACGAAAACATGATGTGGTACGGCCCCGGCGCATTTGGATCCTTCATCGGAATTGAACAGTTCGCCAGCTTTCAGGTCCCCTTCGAAAGCCAGTTCGAGGGCTGGTCCGGCGGGACCGCCAACAACGGGATGACTCGTCATTTCACCCGCTACGGCGATGGTGCATACGCCTGTTCCGGCGGATGGCCGTCGCTGACAGGCGTGAATGTCAAATCCTTCCTCGAACAGCCTGCATCGAATGAGCGTGTCTTTTTCCGTGTCTGTGACTGGTGGCGGCGCGAGGGCGACCTGCTGGTGGAAAACTGGGTCTTCGTCGATGTCCCTCATGTCCTGCTGCAACTGGGCTATGACCTGTTTTCGGAAATAAAAAGAAAAGCAACCTGAACACCGCGAGAAGATAACAAGGAAAGACGATGGCAATTGAGTTCCTGAAGCGCTCTAAACCCGAAACCGAACGTGCTGAAGATGACGCCAAGGTTCGTGCCGTGGTGGAATCGACGCTGGCCGATATCGAGGCGCGCGGGGATGCCGCGGTGCGCGACCTGA
>JABURR010000017.1 GCA_014762635.1 Paracoccaceae bacterium | reverse complement strand
CTCGTGATCAGCGTGTCGAGCCAGGCCGCCGCCCCGTCGCCGCTCAGGTCGAAGCGTGAAAACCCCGGCAGGTCCAGGATGCCCGCCGCATCGCGCACCGCCTCGCATTCGGCGCGGACGCGCGGCTCCCACGGGCCGTTGCGGTCATAGGTGAGAGTCACGGCCTCGCTGGTGTCGTCGCCGGGCTCGGCGTACCAGACGGCCCGCTCCCACCCGTTGTAGGGCGCGAATTGCGCGCCCTGGGCGGCGATCCGGTCGTGCAGCGGCGACAGGCGGCGGTCGCGGCCCTCGGGCCAGACATGGCGCGGGAAATGGATGGCGTATTCGTGGCCGTAGACCTCGAGCCCCTTGGCGACGCAATAGTCCGCATCGGTGAAATCGGTATAGCGCCGGGGATCGCAGGACCACATGTCCCACTCGGTCCGGCCTTCGACCATCCATTCGGCAAGCACCTTTCCGGCGCCCCCGGCCTGGGCGATGCCGAAGGTGAAGACGCAGGCCTCGAAGGCATTCGGCACGCCCGGCATCGGCCCGAGCAGCGGGTTGCCGTCGGGGGCATAGGGGATCGGGCCGTTGATCACCTTGGACAGGCCGGTTTGCGCCAGCAGCGGCACCCGCGCCATCGCGTCGTTGAGATACCATTCCAGTCGGTCCAGATCGTCGGGATAGAGCTGGAACGAGAAATCCTCGGGCATCGGGTCGTCGGGCGTGGCCCAATGGGCGCGACCGTGACGCTCGTAGGGGCCGAGGTTCATCCCCGCCGCCTCCTGACGCAGGTAGTAGGAACTGTCCACATCGCGCAGCAGCGGCAGCTTGTGCCCAACCTCGGCGGTCCAGGCGGCAAGTTCGGGTATCTCTTCGAACAGGATATACTGGTGGCTCATCACCATCATCGGGACCTTGCGCCCGAACAGCGCCCCCACCTCCTGCGCGCGATAGCCGGCCGCGTTCACCACGTATTCGGCGCGCAGTGTTCCCTTGTGTGTCTCGAGCACCCAGTCGTTGCCATCGCGCACCGCGCCGGTGACGGGGCAGAACCGCTCCACCCGCGCGCCCAGATCGCGCGCGCCCTTGGCCAGCGCCTGGGTCAGTTGCGCGGGGTCAATGTCGCCATCGCAGGGGTCGTGCAGCGCGCCCTTCAGGTCATGCGTTTCGAGGAACGGATAAAGCGCCGCGGCTTCCTCCGGGGTGAGCAGGCTCAGCTCCATCCCCTGCGCCCGGCCCATTCCGACCACGTGGCGGAACTCCCGCATCCGTTCCTCGCTATGGGCCAGGCGGATCGAGCCGGTGACATGGTAGTTGATCGGATAATCCACCTCATCGCCCAGCCGCCGAAACAGGTCAGCCGAATACCGCTGCATGTTCATGATCGCCCAGTTCGACGAAAAGGTCGGCACGTTCCCTGCCGCATGCCAGGTCGAGCCCGAGGTCAGCTCGTTCTTCTCGAGCAGGATGGAGTCTGTCCACCCTGCCCGGGCAAGGTGATAGAGGCAGGAGGCGCCCACGGCACCCCCTCCGATGATCGCGACACGCACGCGGGCGGGAAGGTCGGACATGTCTTGGGCTCCTCCGGTTGCAAGGGGGCGTTCAGATTTCCAGCTTGGCGAAATAGCACTTCATGCGCGTATCGATCTTCCAGCTTGCGACCGTCCCCTTCGGCACGAAGAAACAGGCGCCGGGGCCGAAGCTATGGGTCGCGCCACTCTCTTCGGTCAGCGTGACCTCGCCCTCCAGTACCTGGAGAAACTCATAGGCCGGATGAGGCCGCATCGCGCTTTCCATCGGCCCGCTCTCCCACAGGCCGCTGAAGACATTGCCCGCGGCGTTCTCGAAGAAGACATGCTCGGCCATGTCGGGCTTGGGTCCCTCGATCACGAAAGGGTCGGTGGTGTCGAGCGGGGTCAGCGGCACATCGCGCGCATGCACCACCACACCGCCGTCGGCCGAGGCGATCTGGGGCGTCGCGGCACCCGGGTCGAGATAGGTGAAGAAGAATTTCTTCAGATAGCCGTCCTGCTTCCAACTGACCGGGATCCCGTTGCGGATCATGGCGCTTTCGCCCTCGGCGATCGGCGTCGCTCCGCCTTTGCCATCCTCGATCTCGCAGCCGCCCTTGAGCAGCACGATGAATTCGTCACCGGGATAGGGGCCGAACGCCTCCTGCATGTCGGTCGTGTCCCAGACGCCAACGGTCAGGCCGAGCGCAGGTCCGGAGAAATAGACATGCAGGTGCTGAACCGGGAGCGGCGACTGGAAACCGGCCGGGTTCAGCTCCATTTCGGCCAGGCCGGTCCCTGCCGGCCCATCGGGTTCCAGCTGGATTACCCCTGTGGTCGCGGTCATGTCGTCTCTCCTGTTGCGGGGGCGGCAGCGCCGCTTCAAATATTTTGATCAAATCTTGATCGGGGTTCGAAAAAAATGCAACTGTCCATCGTGTTAGACGGCTCTTGCCGAGCGGCGTTCCCCCGGAACGGCCCGTGGGACACCCGAAATGGACCTGTCCTGTCGGTAGCGAATTCGGCTGGCGCACCACTCTGACCGCTCGCCCGCCCCGATTGTAAAGGATGATCAATGCCGAGAGACCCCCGTTTCGATATCCTCTTCGAACCCGTTCAAATCGGACCGGTGACCGCGCCGAACCGCTTTTACCAGGTGCCGCATTGCAACGGCATGGGGCATCAGTACCCGTCAAGCTGGGTCGAGATGCGGCGGGTGAAGGCCGAGGGCGGCTGGGGGGTGATCAACACCGAAGAGGTCGAGATCAGCCACACCTCGGAACTCAGTCCGATTCCCGAGGGGCGGCTTTGGGATGACAGCGATATCCCGGTGCTGGCACGCATGGCCGACGCGGTCCATGAGTACGGCGCCCTGGCCGGGATCGAGCCGGCTCACCTGGGGGGCGGCGCGTCCAACAATTACAGCCGCGAGATTCCGATGGGCCCGTCCGCGCGCCCGATCGACCTGCTTGAGCCGATCCAGACCCGCGCCATGGACAAGGCCGACATCAAGGCGTTTCGGAAGATGCATGTGGACGCCGCCCTGCGCTGCAAGAAGGCTGGCTATGACATCGTCTACCTCTATTGCGGCCACGACATGACGACCTTCACGCATTTCCTGTCGCGCCGGAATGACCGTAGCGATGAATATGGCGGATCGCTGGAAAACCGGGTGCGCCTGATCCGCGAGGTGCTGTTGGACACCAAGGAGGCAATCGGAGACACCTGCGCCATCGCCATTCGCTACGGGGTGAACCAGTTGCCGGACGAAAAGGAAGGCCGCGGGGTGATCGAGCTTCTGGCCGATCTGCCGGACCTCTGGGACGTCAATATCAGCGATTGGCCCAATGACAGCGCCACCTCGCGTTTCGAGAACGAGGGCTTCCAGGACAGCTACATTTCCTTTGTCAAAAAGGTCACCAGCAAGCCGGTCGTGGGGGTGGGGCGCTATACCTCGCCCGATACCATGGTCTCGCTGATCAAGAACGGCCAGCTTGACCTGATCGGCGCGGCGCGCCCCTCGATCGCGGACCCGTTCCTGCCCAGGAAGATCGACGAAGGGCGGGTCGAGGACATCCGCGAATGCATCGGCTGCAACATGTGCGTCACCGGCGACTACCTGTCGACCCCGATGCGCTGCACGCAAAACCCCACCATGGGCGAAGAATGGCGCCGTGGCTGGCATCCGGAAAAGATCGCTGAGCGCAAGGCCGATGAGAGCGTCCTCGTGATCGGCGCGGGGCCCTCGGGGCTCGAGGCCGCCCGCGCACTGGGTCAACGCGGCCACAAGGTGACACTTGCAGAGGCCGGCACCGAAATCGGGGGGCGCGTTGCCATCGAAAGCCGCCTGCCGGGCTTGTCGCAGTGGCGCCGCGTGGCCGATTACAGGGAATACCAGATCAGCCAGATGGCCAATGTGGACGTATTTTTCGACAGTCGCCTGACCGCGGAACAGGTGCTGGAATTCGGCGCCGACCACGTAGTTCTGGCGACCGGGTCCAAGTGGGCGCGCCACGGCATCGGCCGGCACAACCACGACCCGATCCCGACTGCCGAGGGCGCGACCGTCCTGACGCCCGATGACATCTCTGCCGGAGTGGTCCCCGAAGGCCCGGTCGTGATCTTCGACGACGATCACTATTACATGGGCGGGGTGATGGCGGAAAAGCTGCGTCTCCAGGGGCTGGACGTGACCTATGTCACCCCGGTGGCCGAGGCATCGACCTGGACCCACAACACCATGGAACAGGCAAAGATCCAGACCCGCCTGTTGCAGTTGGGGGTGACGATCATCCCGTTCCGCAACCTGACGTCGATCCAGCCCGACCATGTGGAACTGGCCTGCGTCTTTACCGAGAAGAAAGAAACGCTGGCCTGCAAATCGGTGGTCATGGTCACCATGCGCGATTCAGAAGATGCGCTGTATCACGAGTTGATGGCCGTCCCCGACCATGGCCTGAAATCCGTGACACGCATCGGCGATTGCCTCGCCCCGGGTACCATCGCCGCGGCGGTCTATTCCGGTCACCGCTTTGCCCGCGAACTGGGGGAACCGGTCGTCGAGGGGGTTCCGTTCCGGCGAGAGCTTCCGGCTCTGGCTGATGACTGACCCGGAAAGACACGCACACCCATGACCCGTGACCCCCGCTATGACATCCTGTTCGAGCCGGTGCAGATCGGCCCCGTCACCGCACCCAACAGGTTCTACCAGGTGCCGCATTGTACCGGCATGGGCTGGCTGCGTCCGCGCATGCTGGCGGAAATGCGCGGCGTGAAGGCCGAGGGCGGCTGGGGCGTCGTCTGTACCGAATACTGCTCGATCCATCCCAGTTCCGACGACCTGCCGCATCCCTCGGCCTCGCTCTGGGATGACAGCGACATTCGCGCTCACCGTTTGATGACCGACAAGGTCCACGAGCACGGCGCGCTCGCCGGGGCCGAGCTGTGGTATGGTGGCATCCGCACGTCCAACAGCCTGACCCGCGAGGTTGCGCTAGAACTCGACAGCTTTCCCAATTCGGTCGGCAACCCGTTCCAGACCCGCGCCATGGACAAGACCGACATCAAGCTGTTTCGCCACTGGCACAAGCGCGCGGCCTTGCGGGCGCGCGATGCCGGGTTTGACATCGTCTACGTCTACGCGACCCACGGCTACCTGATCTCGAACTTCCTCAATCCGCGCGTGAACACCCGAAGCGACGAATATGGCGGCTCTCTGGAGAACCGCACCCGTCTGGTGCGCGAGTTGATCGAGGAAACCAAGGAGGCCGTGGGCGACCGCTGCGCCGTTGCGGTCCGTTTCGCGGTGGATGAAAAGATCGGCGAGGATGGCGTCCCGATCCATGGCGAGCGTCGGGACATGTTCGAGATGCTGGCCGAGATGCCGGATCTCTGGGACATCAACGTCGCCGATTACTCTCTGGAAATGGGCGTGTCGCGCTTCGTGAAAGAGGCGCCGCTGGAACCCTACATGAATTGGGTGAAGTCGGTCACGGACGTCCCCGTGGTCACCGTCGGCCGCTTCACTTCGCCCGATACGATGGTCAGCCAGGTCAAGCGTGGGGTCGTCGATCTGATCGGCGCGGCGCGGCCCTCGATCGCGGACCCGTTCCTGCCGAAGAAGATCGAGGAGGGACGGATCGACTCGATCCGCGAATGCATCGGCTGCAATGTGTGCTACTCGGGCGATTCCATCGGCGTGCCGATCCGCTGCACCCAGAACCCGACCATGGGCGAGGAATGGCGGAAAGGCTGGCACCCGGAACGGATCGCGCCGAAGGGCTCTGAGAACTCGGTCCTGATCGTCGGGTCCGGCCCCGCGGGCCTCGAGGCCGCCCGGGCCCTGGGCGCGCGCGGCTACCGGGTCACGCTGGCCGAGGCATCTCGTGAACTGGGCGGCCGTGTGCGCCGCGAGGCGACCCTGCCGGGGATGAGCGAATACATTCGTGTGCGCAATTACCGCGAACAGGAACTGCGCGAGATGGCGAATGTGGAAATCTACCGCGAAAGCCCTCTGACCGCCGAGGATGTCATGACCTTCGCGGCCGACCATGTCGCCCTCGCCACCGGTGCCTCCTGGCGCGCGGAGCGGTTCAACGGGGAGGCCTATGTGTCCGTCGCGGTGGACGGCACCTCGCCCGAAATCTTGACGCCGGACGATATCATGGCGGGGGTCGTGCCCGAAGGGCCGGTGCTCGTCTATGACGAGGACAGCTACTACCTGGGCGGCGTGATCGCGGAGCACCTGCGCCAAAAGGGCCTTGAGGTCGCCATCGCGACTCCCGCCGACAATATCTCGGACTGGGCCGGCAAGACAGGTGAGCGGTGGCGGATCCGCAGCCACCTGATGAAGCTCGGAATCGACACGATCGTCTCGCATGGGCTGGAGCGCTTCGACGGCCAGACCGCGACCCTGGCCTGCCGCTATTCCGGTCGGGAGAAACCGCTTTCCGTCCGGTCAGTGGTGATGGTCACCCAGCGGCGCCCGAATGACGGGCTCTACCATGACCTTCTGGCCGTCGCGGGTGGGGAGATCCAAGATCTCCCGTTTTCCCTGAAGCGGATCGGCGATTGCGATGCCCCCGCGATCATCGCGGCCGCCACCTACGCGGGCCACAAATACGCCCGCGAACTGGATGCCCCCACCGACTCCGACGAACCGCTGATCCACGACCGGGTGGATGTTAAAGAAATTCCCTAGGCGGGTATAGCTTGAGGGGATGCGATTCTTGCATCGCCAACTCACCTGATTATCCCTCATTGACGTGCTCCGCTGTCATGTTTGGGAAAACGGAGGATCAGAATGGCAAGGAAACAACCACATGCCCGAAGAAATTGTTACGAAGCTGCGGCAGATTTAGGTGTAGTCGGTTAGGGTATGGCACGGGTGGACACGATCCGCGAAGTTCGCATCACGGAGCAGATCTTCTGTCGCTGGCACATGAATTTTGGTGAGATGGAAGCGGACCAACTTTAGGAACCCAAATGGCCGCAGAAAGAAAACGAACGGCTGGGGATAGCCGTATCGGACCTGACGCTTGATAGGCTTAGGCATAGCACGTGCCTTGGTAAAACGCGCACGCATGTACATTTTCGACGAAGCGACAGGCTCTCTCGACAGTCACAACGAGCGCCAGATCATGCAGGCGCTTGAAGAAGAACTCAAAGACAAGACAATCTTTTTCGTGACGCACCGGGCGTCGACCTTGCCCTACGTGGACCGCGTAATCGTGCTGCAGGACGGCCGACTGGTTCCCTTCGACACGCCGGATCGGCTGCTCGAACACAACCCGGAATTCCAGACGCTTTTCGAAGAGGACAAACCGGACTGACACCCTGATTCCGGCCAGCCTGCGGGGGTCGGAGAGCCCAGGCTAACGGATGTTCTCCCGCAAATGGCGCACCAACATTCGGGTGGAGCCATCCTTGTCCTCGGCGTCGGCCTTGCCTGCCAGCACCGGTTCAAGGGCTTTGGCCAGTTCCTTGCCAAGCTCCACGCCCCATTGGTCGAAGCTGTTGATGCCCAGCACCACGCCCTCGACGAAGACCCGGTGTTCGTAGAGCGCCACGATCTGGCCAAGGACGTAGGGCGTCAGCTTGGGGTAAACGAGCGTGGTCGACGGGCGGTTTCCCGGGAAGACGCGGTGGCTGGCCTGGCGTTCCAGTTCCTTGCCCTCGAACCCGGCCTTGACCATCAGCGCCCGCGCCTCGTCCATGGAGCGGCCGCGCAGCAGCGCCTCGGACTGGGCAAGGCAGTTGGCGGCCAGCAGGCGGTGCTGATGGGCCAGGTCGTCTTCATGCCCCTCGACGCCCACCATGAACTCGCACGGGATGACCGAGGTGCCCTGATGGATAAGCTGGTAGAACGCGTGTTGCCCGTTGGTGCCGGGCTCGCCCCAGACAACGGGGCCTGAGGGCACGGGCAGCGTGTTGCCCGCCATGTCGACGCGCTTGCCGTTACTCTCCATTTCAAGCTGCTGGAGGTAGGCCGGAAGCCGCGCAAGGCGCTGTTCATAGGGCAGCACGACACGGGTCGGGTAGCCGCAGACCTGATTATGCCAGAGCCCGACAAGCGCCAACATGACCGGCATGTTGTGCTCCCACTCGGCGGTGCGGAAATGGTTGTCCATGGCCTGGCTGCCGCGCAGGAAGTCGCGGAAACGCTCCGGGCCGATGGCGATCATCAGCGACAGGCCAATCGGCCCCCACATGGAGTATCGACCGCCGACCCAATCCTCGAACCCGAACACGCGATCGGGGTCGATGCCGAAGGCCTTGGTCTTGTCCGCCGCCGTCGACAAGGCCACGAAATGGTCGCCGAGCTTTGCTTTGTCCACCTTGGCCGCGAGCCAGTCGCGCGCGGTTTCGGCGTTGGTCATGGTCTCGATGGTGGTGAAGGTCTTGGACGCCACGATAACCAGAGTCGATGTGGGGTCCAGCCCCGCAAGAACATCATGGATATGGGCGCCATCGACGTTCGACACGAAATGGCAGCGTGGCCCGTCCGCATAGGGCGCAAGCGCCTGCATCGCCATCGCGGGGCCCAGGTCCGAGCCGCCGATCCCGATATTCACCACATCGGTGAAGCGCTCGCCCGACGGCGCCTTGTACTTGCCCGAACGCAGCTTCTTGGCAAAGGCCTCCATCCGATCAAGCGTCTTCTTGACCCCCGGCATCACGTCCTTGCCGTCCACCATGACCGGGCCGCCATCAAGGTTGCGCAGCGCCGTATGCAACACCGGACGCCCCTCGGTGTCGTTGATCTTCTCGCCGGTGAACATGGCTTCGCGGCGTTCGGCCAGCTTGGCCTGTTCCACCAGTCCGATCAGCAGGGCAAGGGCCTTGGTGTCGATGTTGGTCTTCGAGAAATCGAACAGCAGACCGTCCTCGCGGATCGAGAAATCCCCGGCCCGGGTCGCATTGAAAAGCTCGAGGATATGCCGGTCGGCGGTCTTTTCGTGATGGGTTTTCAGTTTGTTCCACATTGTCTCTACTCCGCCCAGTGAACGGTTGCTTCGCCAAGGATAACCGAGATCGGCGCCTTCAGCGGGTCATGCAGGGAATGTGCCTTTTCGACGGCGTTGCGCTTGTCCGCGCCGGTGATCAGCACATGGGTCGAGAGCGCCCCTTTCAGGACCGGTGCCGTCAGGGTGATACGCGGCTCCGGCGCACCCGGGGCGCGCATCGGCATCAGAGCTGGCGCATCATTGGCCAAGGCCTCTTCCAGCCGGTCGGCCCCCGGAAAAAGCGAGGCCGTATGCATATCGGCCCCCATGCCCAGCAGCAGGACGTTGATCGGAAGAACCTGCCGAACCTGTTCTGACAGTGCGTCCATCGAGGCTTCCGGCTCGGGCGTATCGGCATAGAGCGGGATGTAACGGGCTGGGGCGGCTTGGCCCGTCAGCAACCGCTCCCTGATCAGCCGCGTGTTCGAGCGCTCGGACGTCTCCGGCACCCAACGTTCATCCGTGAGCACGACGTTGACCCGCCCCCAATCCATGTGAACGGCCGAGAGCGCGTCGAAGATCGGCCCCGGCGTGGTGCCACCCGGAACCGCCAGTGTCACGGTGTCTTCGTGATCCAGCGCGCTGCGCAGTTCGCTGGCGATGACATCCGCCAGGTCGAGCATCAAGATGTCGCGGTCAGGGTATACCTCGAGTTTCATTCGCTGATCTCCCGCCAGCGGCGGCCATCCTTGTGCATGAGGATCGCCGCCTCTTCCGGCCCGGTCGACCCCGGCTCGTATTCAACCGGCTTGTCGGCGCGGGCTTCCCAATCCGCGATGATCGGATCGGTCCAGGCCCAGGCGGCCTCGACTTCGTCGCCCCGCATGAAAAGCGTCTGGTTGCCGCGGATAACGTCCATGATAAGCCGTTCATAGGCATCCGGCACGTCACTTGCCTCTTTCCCCAGCGCATCGGCGAAAGTCATATCCAGCGGCGCATCGATCAGGCGCATGCCCCCCGGCCCCGGCTCCTTGATGGTCACCCGAAGGTCCATCCCCTCGTTCGGCTGAAGCCGGATCGTCAGAGCGTTCGCGTGGGTGCCGGTTTCTTCCCCGAAGATATGATGCGGCGGTTCCTTGAAGCGCACGACAATTTCGGACACCCGTGACTTCAGCTTCTTGCCGGTCCGCAGGTAGAAGGGTGTCCCGTTCCAGCGCCAGTTCGAGATGTGCAGCCGCATGGCGATGAAGCTTTCGGTGAGGCTGTCGGGATTCTCCGCGTCTTCCCGGTAACTGGGCGAGGACTTCGTTTTGCGATACTGCCCCCGCACGATCGCATCCGGCCCCGGGATATCGAGCGCCCGGATCACCTTGAGCTTCTCATCACGCACCGCGTCCGGATCGAACTTGGAGGGCGGCTCCATCGCCGTCAGGCACAGAAGCTGCATCAGGTGGTTCTGCACCATGTCCCTCATGGCGCCGGACTTGTCGTAATAGCCCCCGCGCCCGCCGACACCGACCGACTCGGCCACGGTGATCTGGATGTGATCCACGAACTGGGCATTCCAAAGCGGCTCGAACAGGATATTTCCGAACCGCAGTGCCATCAGGTTCTGGACGGTTTCCTTGCCCAAATAGTGGTCGATCCGGTAGATCTGGTCTTCCTTGAAATGCTTGGCCAGCGTTTCATTGAGCGCCTGCGCGGTCTTCAGATCGTGCCCGAAAGGTTTTTCCACCACGATTCTGGATTTGCGATGCGCGATCTTGTGCAGGTGCAGACGCTCGGCCAGGTCGCCGAACAGGCTGGGCGCCACCGAGAAATAGAAGGCCCGGATGATCTCTGGGCGCATCAGCTTGGCCAGTTCCTTCCAGCCGCCCTCGCCCTTGGCGTCGATCGCCACGTAGTGCAGCCGTTCCAGGAAAGCCGAAATGCTTTCCTTGTGGCGCTTGGCCTTGGGCACGAATTCATCGATCGCCGCGCGCACGAAGTCGCGATAGGCCGCGTCGTCGAACTCCCCCCGGGCCGCGCCGATGATCCGCGCGTCCTCCGGCATCTGGCCATCCTCGAAACGCAGGTAAAGACCGGGCAGAATTTTCCGGCGCGCCAGATCGCCGGTTCCACCGAATATGACCAGGTCGAACGGATCGACCGGGATTACGCGAGACACCATATCGAGCCTCCAAGATTGGCTTGTTAGCGCTAACCGGCGCCTGAATACCGAGCATCCGCAGCAAAGTCTAGCACTACACGCACCTTTCACAACCGCGTCAGGTCCACCGACTCGGGGTTTTCCCTTTGGCACCAACACTCTATGTCACATGAAATCGTCGAGGAGAGCAGGTTTTGAAAGATACGAGTTTTGACACCGCGTTTGGCGAATCTGTCGGAAAATTCCGGGACGTGCGCGTCACGGCAAAAGGAGAGACTCGCGCCAGCGTCCGCCTTTCCGACCCGCAAACCCTGTGGTTCAACACTGGAACCCTGTGCAACATCACCTGTGCGAATTGCTATATCGAAAGCTCTCCGACCAACGATCGGTTGGTCTACATCACCGCGGCCGAGGTCGAAGCCTATCTCGACCAACTCGAAGACCGCCGCTGGGGCGTGCGCGAGATCGGGTTTACCGGCGGCGAACCCTTCATGAACCCCGAGATGAACGCCATGGCACGGGCCGCGCTGGCGCGTGGCTACGAGGTCCTGATTCTCACCAACGCGATGCGCCCGATGCAGCGAAAGTCGGTCAAGCAGGGCCTGCTGAAACTCCGCGAAGATTTTGGCGACAAGCTGACCCTGCGCATCTCCCTCGATCATTGGTCCGCAACGCATCATGACGAGGAGCGCGGCACGGGCAGCTTCGACAAGACGCTCGAAGGGATGGTCTGGCTGCGGGACAACGGCTTCCGCATGGCCGTCGCCGGCCGCACCGTCTGGGGCGAGACCGAGGCGGATTCCCGGAAGGGCTATGCCGGCCTTTTCGAAAAACACGGCTTCAAGATCGACGCGCAAGATCCAGCCACCACGGTCCTTTTCCCCGAGATGGACGAACGCGTCGATGTGCCCGAAATCACAACCGCCTGTTGGGACATCCTCGGCAAGCATCCAGATCAGGTGATGTGCGCCTCATCCCGCATGGTGGTGAAGCGCAAGGGCGCCGCGACGCCCACGGTGCTTGCCTGTACGCTTCTGCCCTATTCCGAGGATTTCGAACTCGGCGCCACGCTGGAAGAGGCCGAGGGGGAGGTCTTTCTCAACCACCCCCATTGCGCCAAGTTCTGCGTTCTGGGTGGCGCGAGTTGCTCGGCTTAGGCTTCCAGTTCCGCATCCCAGTAGAGGAAGTCGACCCAGGTCTCGTGCAGATGGTTCGGCGGGAATCTCCGTCCAAGGTTGCGCAATTCCTCCGCCCCGGGCTGACGGGGCGGCTTGTGCAGTGACATCCCGGCTTGCCGCAGGCTTTTGGAGCCCTTGCGCAGGTTGCACCGGGAACAGGCCGCAACCACGTTCTCCCAGCTCGTGATTCCGCCACGGGCCCGCGGGATCACGTGATCGAAGGTCAGATCGCCTTTCTCGCCGCAGTACTGGCAGCAGAAACCGTCCCTCAGAAAAAGATTGAAGCGCGTGAAGGCCACGCGCTTCTGGGGTTTGACGAAATCTTTGAGAACGACGACCGACGGTATCCGGATTTCCATCGACGGGCTTCGGACGACATGGTCATACTCAGCCACCGTGACCACCCTGTCGAGGAAGACCGCCTTCACCGCCTCCTGCCAAGGCCAGAGAGATAGCGGGTAGTAGGACAGTGGCCTGTAATCCGCGTTCAGAACCAGCGCCGGGTAATGCTTAAGGCTACCCGGTTCCCTTACGAAACTTGTCCTGAAGTCGCCGTCCATGGTCAATACATCTCCGCCCTGCCCGAAACTGCCCGGTGCCGAGGCGGGACGACCCGCCCCTGATTGCCCTGACTATATATCGCGGTCGAATTCTGGCAACCCCCTTGATTTGGCACGCTGTCTGGTCGCTGGTGCACCTGATCCAGGATACCCGAGAAGGCGCTGACAGCCGACTGGGGAAAGGCTAGGTTTGGGTCATGACCATCGGTTCCCTGCCCCCTGCCCCAGCTTTCGACAGCCTCCTCGAGGCTGCCCTCTATTGCGACGACATCGACTCAGCCGAGGCCTTCTACGGCGGGGTCCTTGGGCTTGAACCGGTACTCAGGTCGGGCGCACGCCACGTGTTCTTCCGCGTGGGGTCCACGATCCTGCTGCTGTTCAATCCGGATGAAACCGAAGTGCCATCCTCGAACCCCGCGTTGCCCGTTCCCACCCATGGCGCGCGCGGCCCGGGGCATCTCTGTTTCTCGGCCAGCAACGCCGCGATCGAGGCGTGGCGAACAAGGCTCGAAGCGGCCGGATACCCCGTCGAAGCGGACTTCAACTGGCCCAACGGCGCGCGGTCGATCTATTTCCGGGATCCAGCAGGCAATTCTCTCGAAATCGCGGAACCGAGGCTCTGGGGTTAAAGACCCAGCTTCTGCTTCATGAAGGCCAGCGCCGTCGACAACCCGTCCGGCGCGATGCCGTGGGCGGTGCCCTGCATCACGTGGGCATAGACCTCGAACCCGGCTTCCTGCAACGCGCTGCCCGCCTCTGGCAGGGACGCGGGCGGAACCACATCGTCGGCATCCCCGTGCAGCAGCAGGATCGGCGGCTTGGCAACGGCTTCTGCCGACAACTTCTCCGGGTCGATCAGACGCCCCGAGAACCCGATGACCCCAAGGATCTGGGGATCGCGGCGCGGCGCGACCTGAAGGCTCATCATCGTGCCCTGCGAGAACCCCAGCAACACGAGTTGGTCGGCGTTCAGCCCCTCATCTTCCAGCACCTTGTCGAGGAAAGCATTCAGATCCGCCTGAGACTGCTCGAAACTCGCCCGCATCTGCCCCTCGGAGGAGCCATCCATCCGCGGGATCGGAAACCACTGGTAGCCGAACGGGTTGCCCACGCAGCGCTCGGGCGCGTTGGGGGCATAGAACACCGTTTCCGGCAGGTGGGGGGCCAGCGGATCGGCAAGGCCCATCAGGTCATTCCCGTCCGCGCCATAGCCATGCAGGAAGATGACGGCGGATTTTGCCTCGCCCGCATCGGGGCCGCGGCGGTCGCTTTTCAACTCGCGTGTCATCGTATTCCTTCCCGTTCCTTCGCCACCCGGTAGTAGGCCCAGAGCGCCCGCGCCGCAACCGCCCGCCAAGGCGCCCAAGGCTCGGCCATCTCGCGCAGGCGTTTCTCGGTGGGCCGCTCGGGCAGGTCGAAGAGAATCCGCGCCGATTCCTGCAAGGCAAGGTCTCCGGGCGCGAAGACATCCGCCCGGCCAAGCGAGAACATGGCGTAGATCTCCGCCGTCCAGCGACCGATTCCGGGCACTTCGACAAGGGTCGCCACCACCTCCTCGGTCGACACGTCCCGCAGGCGGCGGTAGTCAACGCCCGCCTCGGCCAGGGCCCGGGCATAGCGGATTTTCTGGCGGCTGAGACCGCAGGCGCGCAACTCCTCGTCACTGGCCCAGCGGACCTTGCGCGGCCCGGTCAGTCGCGCGTCCCGCAAACGCCCCCAGATTGCGTCGGCGGCGGCCACGCTGACCTGCTGGCTGACGATCGCACCCAGCAATGTTTCGAACCCGTCCTTGCGTCGACGCAGGGGCAAGGGCCCGGTCTGTTCCAGTGCAAAAGCAAACCGCGGTTCGATATCCGCAAGATAGGCAGCACCTTCCGCAACACAGTCCGGCGTTTCGATGATCCGGCCGGTCACATCTGGCTCCGGACCCAGTTCATCGCGGCGGTCACGGTCTCCACGCGCGGGGCCTCGGGCTGTGGGGGGCGGCGGATCATGGCCACCGGAATCCCCAACTCGCGCGCCGCATCCAGCTTGGACCGGCTGGTGCTGCCGCCCGCGTTCTTGACCACCAGCCAGTCAATGCCGAGCTTTAGGAACAGGTCCGCCTCCTCCGTGACCGAGAAGGGCGGCCTGCCCACAAGGAATTCGCCGTTCTCAAAGGGAAACGGCTCTTTCGGGTCGTCGATCTGCCGGACGATCAGCCTACGCCCCTCCAGATTCGCGAACTTCGCCAGCGTCTTGCGCCCCGACCCGATGAAGACGGTGGACCCCTCGGGGATGTACCTTGCCGCGTCTTCTTCCGAGTTCAGGAAGGTCCAGCGGTCCCCCTCCACCGGGCGCCAGGCTGGGCGAAGGAACTGCAGATAGGGAATGTCGAGGTCACGGCAGATCTTCGCGCTGCGTTGGCTGATCTGATCCGCGAACGGATGAGTCGCATCCAGAACCGCAGTGATCCCTTCATCGCGCATGTAAGAGGTGAACCCGTCCGCCCCACCAAACCCGCCAATCCGGGTCGGGAGCGGCAACGCCTCGGGCACGCGTGTTGCCCCGGCCAGAGACGCCACCGAAGGAACTTCGGCCTTCGCCAGGGCCTGGGCCAATTGTCGGCCCTCACCGCTTCCTGCAAGCAACAACAGCCGCATCATTCTGCCCGTGCGATAATCTTGCCCGCTCGATCAACCACCACGACGTCAGCCGTGACGTTTGCCCCCTGCAGCATCGATTCGACCTCCTTCAACGCTTTCTTTGCAATGGCTTCTGCCATTTTTCTCCCAGCGATTTCATATGCTTCTAGCGCAGTTCCGGCGCCTGCCAAAGCCTCATCCTCACACAGTTCGGCCAAGGCGGAAAAATCGACCTGCGACCGTGCGGAATGCAGGTCGCGGGCGCCCTGGGCCAGTTTCGTCATCTTGCCGATTCCGCCGCCGATGGTCACACGGTCCACCGGGTGGGCGCGAAGGTATTTCAACAGCCCACCAACGAAATCCCCCATGTCGAGCATCGCGTGGTCCGGCAGATCGTAAAGCGTCTGAACCGCTTTTTCGCTCTGCGCGCCGGTACAACCGGCCACATGGGTCAGGCCAGAGGCACGCGCCACGTCGATACCGCGGTGGATCGAAGCGATCCAGGCCGCACAGGAAAACGGCCGAACCACCCCTGTGGTTCCCAAGATTGACAAGCCACCTTCGATCCCAAGGCGCGGGTTCCAGGTTTTCTGCGCCAGTTCCTTGCCGCCGGGGACCGAGATGGTGATCTCGATATCCGCCGTTTTTCCGTAGGTTGCCGCGCTGTGTTCAACCACCTTGACCATCATTTCGCGCGGCACGGGGTTGATCGCAGGTTCCCCCGGCGGAATCGGCAATCCGGGCTTGGTGACGGTGCCAACGCCATCGCCAGCGCGGAAGATCACACCGCCCGGCGATGCTGCAACCCGTGCGATGATCAGCGCGCCGTGGGTCACATCGGGATCGTCCCCCGCATCCTTGGTGATACCAACCTCGGCCCAGCCATCCCCTGCAGCCGTTTGTGCCAGCGGGAATGTGGGCCTCTCCCCCCGCGGCAGGGTAATGGTCACCGCATCTGGAAAGGCCCCGCCCCACAGCCGCTCCAGCGCGGCCTTGACGGCAGCGGTGGCACAGGCGCCAGTGGTCCAGCCACGGCGCAATTCTCGCTCGGGTTTGCGGCTCATGCGGCGACTATAGGCACCCGCGCGAAGGACGCCAATCGGGCAACTGAGGTCGTTCTTTGTCTTTCGCGTCGCCCTTCCGCTTGCCATAACCAACCCATGACCGACTCGCCCACCCTTCCCGCCTTCGACTGGCCCGTGCTTGAGCCCGGCTGGGTCTGGCTTTGTGGCGCCGGTCCGGGCGATCCGGGCCTGTTGACGCTTCACGGGCTGAACGCGCTGCGGCAGGCCGATGTGATCGTCTACGACGCTTTGGTGGAGACGGCGATCCTGGACTGGGCGCCGCAGGCCGAGGCGATCTATGCCGGCAAGCGCGGCGGCAAGCCTTCGGCGAAGCAACGGGATATCTCCCTCCACTTGGTGGAGCTTTCGCGCGCAGGCAAGCGGGTGCTGCGCCTGAAGGGCGGCGATCCGTTCGTCTTCGGCCGGGGCGGCGAAGAGGCGCAGACCCTCGTCCAGAAGGGCGTCCCGATCCGGATCATCCCCGGCATCAGCGCCGGGATCGGCGGATTGGCCTACGCGGGCATCCCCGTGACCCATCGCGACGTGAACCAGGCGGTTACCTTCGTGACCGGCCACGACCAGACCGGTGAGACGCCGACTTCGCTCGACTGGGCGGCGATCTCCAAGGGGTCGCAGGTGATCGTGATCTACATGGGCATGAAGCATATCGAGCGGATCGCCGGTGCGCTGCTTGATGCGGGCCGCCCGGCCGCCGAGCCGGTCGCGGTGGTGACAAGCGCGACGACCAAGGCGCAGCAGGTGCTCGAAACGACTCTGGGCACAGTGGTCGAGGACCTTGCCCAAAGCGGTCTGGAACCGCCCGCGATCATCTGCGTGGGGCGTTCCACCCTGATGCGGCAGGTGCTGGACTGGCAGGCTCTGGCCGCCGGAGAGGCCCCACGCGACCTCGACCCGCTGGGCCGGGGGCGTCCCGCCGAAAGCGCATGACCCGCGGCATCATGATCGCCGCCCCGGCTTCCGGCAGCGGCAAGACCACAATTACGCTTGGCCTCCTGCGCGCCCTGTCGCGGCACGGGATCAAGGTCACCGGCGCGAAATCCGGCCCCGATTACATCGACCCGCGCTTTCACGAGGCCGCCTGCGGTCAGCCCTGCTGCAATCTCGACGCCTGGGCGATGACACCTGAGCGTATTCGGGCTCTGGCTGCTGGGGCGCAGGACCTGCTTGTCGTCGAAGGCGCCATGGGGCTTTTCGACGGGGCGCCGCCCGACGGCCGGGGATCCTCTGCCGATCTAGCCGCAATCTTGGGAACCCCCGTCATCCTTGTGGTGGATGCAGCCCGTATGGCGCAATCCGTCGCGCCGCTGATCACGGGATTTCGCGATCATGATACGCGGCTGATGGGCCATTTCGCGGGTGTGATCCTTAATCGAGTGGGCTCCCCAAGGCACGAGGCAATGCTGCGCCGCGCGCTGGAGCCGGTCCTGCCGGTTCTGGGCGCGGTTCCGCGGAACGCCGGCCTTTCGCATCCCTCGCGGCACCTGGGTCTGGTTCAGGCCCACGAGCGCCCCGACCTCGAGGCGTTCCTTGACCACGCTGCCGACCTGGTGGAAAGCCATATCGACCTTGCTGCGATCCAGTCCGCCGCAGGCACCGTTTCCACCGCGCCCTCATCCCCCGGCCTCACCCCACCGGCACAGCGCATCGCCGTAGCACAGGACGAGGCCTTCGCCTTCGCCTACCCGCATATCCTTGCCGACTGGCGCGCGCTGGGGGCCGAGATCAGCTTCTTCTCTCCGCTTGCGGACGAGGTTCCGGGACCTGCGGATTTCATCTTCCTGCCCGGCGGCTATCCCGAGCTTCACGCGGGCCGCATCGCTGCGAGCACGCGGTTCCTGACTGGCCTTACAAAAGCCGCCGAAACCACCGAGATCTACGGTGAGTGCGGCGGCTACATGGTGCTGGGCGAAGGGCTAGTGGATGCCGATGGCACGCGCCACCAGATGCTTGGACTGTTGCCGCTGGAGACAAGCTTTGCCAATCGGAAACTTCACCTTGGCTATCGAAGCCTCACGGCCAGCGAAGGCCCATTCCGTGGCCGTTTCGCCGCCCATGAATTCCACTACGCCTCGACCCTTAAGGCGGAAGGAGCGCCGCTCTTTGAAGCGCAAGATGCCGAGGGCACGGCCCTGCCCCCCATGGGCCTGATCTCGGGCCGGGTTTCGGGGTCTTTCGCCCATATCATTGACGCCGCCAATTAATTCTTCCCTTCGGCAAGACTTGGCGCTACGGAATTCGCATGTCTGATCTTGCCGCCCAGAGCCTGCCCCACGACGACCGCCGCGCGAAACGGAACGTGGTGATCCTGTTCGCCGCGCAGGCGACCATGGGCGCACAGATGCCGATGATCTTCACCATCGGCGGACTTGCAGGCCAGTCGCTTGCCTCGAATATCTGCTACGCGACGCTGCCCATCTCGATGATCGTTCTGGGGTCCATGCTTTGGGCCACGCCGCTGGCCGCGATCATGCAGCGCTTTGGCCGTCGCGTGGGCTTCTTCAGCGGCGCTTTAGGCGGGTCCGTGGGGGCGGCGATCGGCGCATACGGGTTGATGCAGTCGAGCTTTGCGCTGTTCCTACTCGGCTCGCTCTTTACCGGCATGTACATGTCTGCGCAGGGTTTTTACCGCTTCGCCGCTGCCGACACCGCGTCGGAGGAGTATCGCCCGAAGGCGATCAGCTACGTGCTGGCCGGGGGACTGGTCTCGGCCGTGCTCGGCCCGCAGATCGTGAAGGTGACGGCGGATGCGATGGTGGTTCCGTTCCTGGGCACCTATCTGGCCGTCATCGGCGTGAACCTCGCCGGTTCGCTTCTCTTTTTCTTCCTCGACATCCCAACACCGCCCCCGCCAAGCAAGGATGCCCCGAAAGGACGCAGCCGCTGGGAATTGCTGAAAACGCCCCGGATCGCGGTGGCAATCATCTGCGCCATGGTCTCCTACGCGCTGATGAACCTGGTGATGACCTCGGCCCCTCTGGCGGTGGTGGGTTGCGGTTTCGACAAGGGCAATGCGGCTGACATCGTGACGGCACATGTGCTGGCGATGTTCGCGCCCTCATTCTTCACCGGTCACCTGATCCGCCGCTTCGGCGTTGAACGGATCGTCGCGATCGGTCTTGCCATTCTTGCCAGCGCCGGTCTGGTCGGCCTTGCGGGTGTGGAGCTTGAAAACTTCTTCATCGCCTTGATCCTGCTCGGACTTGGCTGGAACTTCGGCTTCATTGGCGCGACGACGATGCTCGCCAGCGCCCACACCCCCGAAGAGCGTGGCCGGGTTCAGGGCATGAACGACATGATCGTTTTCGGCTGCGTGACGCTGGCCTCGCTGTCCTCTGGCGGGCTGATGAACTGCTCGGGCGGCACCCCGCAAGAGGGCTGGGCCGCCGTGAACCTTGCCATGATCCCGCTGCTGACCCTTGCCGGGGCCGCGCTGATCTGGCTGGTGATGCAGCCGAAAAAGACCTGATCAGAGCCGGAAGCTGTGCAGCAGCAACCCGCCGCGCCGGGCGAATTCGGATTGTGCCAGCCCTGCTCCCAGAACCCGATCCGGGTCCTTCGCCGCTTGCCGCAGCAGTGAAGGCGCGCGCCAGAAGGCCAGTGCCGCGGGTCGGGCGCGTTTCGGAAGTTTCAGCCCCCGCCCCTTGCGCCAACGCCGCAACCCGTTCCACGCCAGATCGGCGATGGCTTCGGGGGCGGCCTCCGGCAATGGCGCCACACCCGCTGCGGCCAGCGACGGCGCCGCCAGCAACCAGTTCGCCAGCCCCGCCGCATAGGCCATGTCCCTGAAGGCTGCCTCCCCCTCCGCAGCACCAAGCGCCCGCGCCGCCGCCCAGGCAAGATGCCCAGACGTGGCCTCCAGGTAGGCCTCCAGCGCCGGAACCCCGGCAAAGGGCTCACGCGCGATGTCCCAACGCCGCGCCTCGACCAGGGCGTCCAGCAGGCCTGCACCCTCTGCATCCAGAACCTCGGCCAACGGCGTCGCGACCTCATGCCTGCGCACGGGGCCGCCCTGAGCGATCTCCTCCAGCGCGTCGCGCCACCATTGCAGGCGCATCTCTGCGATCATCGGCTCCTGCGTGACCCAGGGCGCACGCGCCACTTCGAGGTTGAAGGCATAGATCGGGAACAGGACCGCCCGCGCCGCCACGGGCACGGCCATGGCAGCCAGGAACCTGTCGGGGTCGCCCCGCTGGACCAGTTCGGCGCAGGCCTGGATGCTCACGCCACCGGCGCCCCGTCGCGCACAAGTTTCCATGTGATGGCGTCCAGCAGCGCCTCGAAAGAGGCATCCACGATATTGGGCGACACGCCCACGGTGGACCAGCGGTGCCCGGCGCTGTCTTCGCTGTCGATGATGACGCGGGTGACGGCCTCGGTGCCGCCCTGGGTGATGCGCACCTTGAAGTCGACCAGGCGCAGGTCGTCGATATACTCCTGGTAAGGGCCGAGGTCCTTGGCCAGCGCCTTCGACAGTGCGTTCACCGGGCCGCGATCCGCGCCGGTCTCATCCATGGATTCCGAGACAGACAGTTTTTTCTCGCCGCCGATCTTCACCACGACCACGGCCTCTGACAGGCTGACCATCCTGTCATATTTGTTCTTGCGGCGCTCGACGGTGACCTTGTAGCGCTTGACCTCGAAAAAGCTGGGCAGCTGGCCGAGTTCACGGCGCGCGACCAGTTCGAAGCTCGCCTGCGCGGTGTCATAGCTGTAGCCCTCGGCCTCGCGCGCCTTGACGGTCTCGAGGATACGCCCCAGCGCCGGTTCACCCTTTTCCACTTCCACACCCATATCGGCAAGGCGCGAGCGCAGGTTCGACTGCCCGGCCTGGTTCGACATCGGGACAATACGGGTGTTCCCGACCGAGGCTGGATCCACATGCTCATAGGTCGTGGGATCCTTCAGGATCGCGCTCGCGTGAAGCCCCGCCTTGTGCGCAAAAGCCGAAGCACCCACGTAGGGCGCGGCGCGGTTCGGCACACGGTTCAGGATGTCGTCCAGCAGCCGCGAGGCGCGTGTGATCTTTGCCAGGTTTTCCGCGGAAATCCCTGTTTCAAAACGGCTCTTATAGGGTTCCTTCAACAGCAGCGTCGGGATGATCGTGGTCAGATTCGCGTTCCCGCAGCGCTCGCCCAGGCCGTTCAGGGTGCCTTGGATCTGACGGGCGCCGGCTTCGAGGGCGGCCAGCGAATTGGCCACCGCGTTGCCGGTGTCGTCGTGGGTGTGGATGCCGAGGTTTTCGCCCGGGATACCCGCCTCGATCACCGCGCGGGTGATCGCGCCCACTTCGCTGGGCAGCGCACCGCCGTTGGTATCACACAGCACGATCCAGCGCGCGCCGGCCTCGAACGCGGCGCGAAGACAGGCCAGCGCATAATCGGCATTGGCCTTGTAGCCGTCGAAGAAATGCTCGGCGTCAAACAGCGCCTCGCGCCCCTGCGACACGCAATGCTCGACCGAGCGGGCGATGTTTTCGAGGTTCTCTTCCAGCGTGATGCCAAGCGCCGTATCCACATGAAAATCATGAGTTTTTCCCACCAGGCACACGGCAGGCGTCCCCGCGTTCAGCACCGCGGCCAGCACGTCGTCATTCTCGGCCGAGCGGCCCGCGCGCTTGGTCATGCCGAAGGCGGTAAAGGTGGCGCGGGTCTTGGGAGCTTCGGCGAAAAACTCGCTGTCGGTGGGGTTCGCGCCGGGCCAGCCGCCCTCGATATAATCGATACCGAGGCTGTCGAGCGTCGCCGCTATCTGGTGCTTGTCGGGGGTCGAGAATTGCACACCCTGGGTCTGTTGCCCGTCGCGGAGCGTGGTGTCGAAAAGGTAGAGCCGCTCGCGTGTCATGGGCAAAATCCCCTATCGGAATTGCATCGGAATTCTATCGGACTTTTATCGGACTTCTTGTCAGATGTGCCCGCCCGGGCGTCAGCCCGGGCAGCGCCCGTCCCGCCCCCCCACGGGGCGGGCGCTTCACGCCCACCCCGCGCGGACCGGGCGCTACCCTTGGTGAGGCGAGCGGCGATCATTTCGAGGCCTCGAGCTTGGCCGGGTCGAAGTCGGGGCCGGGAACAAGTTCGACGCCCTCTTTGGACATGCGAACTTCCACACCGGCAGCAACGAGTGCGGCCTTCATTTCATCCACCGCAGAAAAGTCCTTGGTTTCCATCGCCGACACCCGCAATTCAGCCAACCGGCTCGCATAAGGTTGCAGGTCCGGTGTCTCTGCCCATGCACCCATCTCCGGCAGCAAGAATCCGAGCAACTGAGCAGACGCTAGGAAGTCTTCGACAGAAACTGGACCTTCTGGAGTGTCGATTCCCTTTTCGATCGCGGTCGCCATCGCCCGAAGCCGTTGAATCGTGCCGTACGTATTAAGGTCATTGTAGAGAGGTGCGACTTCCGTTTCTGACACATTTCCAGGTTCTACACCACGTGTGAGCCTTCTCCAGGAGCGCAACGTGGCTTCAGCCTCGCGCACCTTCGTCTCAGTCCAATCCATCGGCTTTCGGTAATGGGTCCGGAGGAGGACAAACCGGATCACCTCGCCCGGGATGCCCTGCTCCAGCAAATCGCGAACAGTGAAGAAGTTGCCCAGCGATTTCGACATCTTCTTGCCCTCGACCTGGAGCATCTCGTTATGCATCCAGACGTTCGCGAAGCCGCCCTCGGGGTGGGCGCAGCAGCTTTGGGCGATCTCGTTCTCGTGGTGGGGAAATTGCAGGTCGATGCCGCCGCCGTGGATGTCGAAGCTTTCGCCCAGCAGCTCGTGGCTCATGGCCGAGCATTCGATGTGCCAGCCGGGGCGGCCACGGCCCCAGGGGCTGTCCCAGCCCGGCAGATCGTCGCTGGAGGGCTTCCAGAGTACGAAATCCATCGGGTTCTTCTTGTAAGGCGCCACCTCGACCCGGGCGCCTGCGATCATGTCATCGACCGACCGGCCCGAGAGAGCGCCGTAGTTCTTGTAGCTCTCCACCGCAAAAAGGACGTGACCCTCGGCGGCATAGGCGTGGCCCTTGGCGATCAGGTCCTCGATCATCGCGATCATCTGGCCGATATAGGCCGTTGCGCGGGGCTCATGATCCGGACGCTTGGTGCCGAGTGCGTCCATGTCGGCGTGATACCAGTCGATGGTCTCATCGGTCAGGGCGCGGACGATCTCTTCCAGCGTGCGCGCATCGCCCGCCGCCTTCATCTCGGCGGCGCGGGCGTTGATCTTGTCGTCCACGTCGGTGAAGTTGCGCACGTAGGTGACGTGATCGTCGCCGTAGACATGGCGCAGAAGCCGGTTCAGCACGTCGAACACGACCACAGGCCGCGCGTTGCCCAGGTGCGCCCGGTCATAGACCGTGGGGCCGCAGACATACATCCGCACGTTATCGGGGTTAATTGGAGTGAAGTCTTGCTCTTCACGCGTCTTCGAATTGTAGAGCCTGATCTCGGTCATGCTTCGCCTTTCGCGCTACCGCGGCGGGCTTAGCAACTTCGGCTGTAAGAGGAAACAGAAGACCGGCCCGCCTGACGATGTCAGCGGGTAATGCAGCAGGTAATGAGGGTGCTACGGGTCATAGGGGCGGCATAGCACTGCGCCGCCCCTCTGCCAAGACGTATCAGGCCCTGGCGAGCATCCCCTTCTCGCGCGCGAGATCCTTCATGCGCTTCTGCAACTTCTCGAAGGCGCGGACTTCGATCTGGCGGATGCGCTCGCGGCTGACGTCGTACTGGCCGCTGAGTTCCTCGAGCGTGACCGGCTGGTCCTTGAGCCGGCGCTGCATGAGGATGTCCTTCTCGCGGTCGTTGAGCACGTCCATCGCCTGGATCAGAAGCTCGCGCCGGGTGTCGAGTTCGTCGCGTTCTTCGTAGTCTCCGGCCTGGTCGGCGCCTTCATCCTCGAGCCAGTCCTGCCATTGGGTCGCACTGTCGCCATCCGAGCCCACCATCGCGTTGAGCGAGGCATCGCCCCCCGACATGCGCCGGTTCATCGAGATCACTTCGTCCTCGGTCACGCCGAGGTCCTTGGCGATCTGGGCCACGTTTTCCGGGCGCAGGTCACCCTCTTCCATGGCGCCGAGCTTGGCCTTGGCCTTGCGCAGGTTGAAGAAGAGCTTCTTCTGCGCCGAGGTGGTGCCGAGTTTCACCAAGCTCCAGGACCGCAGGATGTATTCCTGGATCGAGGCGCGGATCCACCACATGGCATAGGTCGCGAGGCGGAAGCCCTTTTCCGGGTCGAACCGCTTCACGGCCTGCATCAGGCCCACGTTGGCCTCCGAGATCACCTCGGCCTGGGGCAGCCCGTAGCCGCGATAACCCATGGCGATCTTGGCCGCGAGCCGCAGGTGAGATGTCACGAGCTTGTGCGCCGCTTCGGTGTCCTGGTGGTCGACCCAGCTTTTGGCCAGCATGTATTCCTCTTCCGGCTCCAGCATGGGAAACTTGCGGATTTCCTGCATATAGCGGTTGAGACCCTGCTCCGGGGACGGTGCTGGAAGTTTGGTATAATTGCTCATCTGGTCCCTCCTGACCTCCATGTATAGAGGTTTAACATGACATAGGGGGTGGTACGCGCCGTTTCAAGTTCACCTTTCGTCCGGACACGCAATATGACGCGGGGGAACGCCCGCCGAAAGGGATATTTCGGTGCACTCACGCGCATGTGCTGTGCCGTGTCAGCCGCGGAGCGCGTCGATCAGGGCCTGCATATCGGCTGGAATCGGGGCCTCGAAGCGTAGAAACTCGCCGCTGACGGGGTGCTCGAAGCCCAATGTGGCCGCGTGCAGCGCCTGGCGCGGGAACGTCGCGGCCGCCTCCAGTGCATCGGGACCAAGAGACTTGGTGTTCAGCTTGCGCCGCCCGCCATAGACCGGGTCGCCGATCAGCCCGTGACCCGCATGGGCAAGGTGTACGCGAATTTGATGGGTGCGGCCCGTTTCGAGCCAGCAATCGAGCAGCGACGCCACCGGGGGCGTGCCGAAGCCTTCCACCACCTGCGCGCGGGTGACGGCGTGACGCCCGCCTTGAAACAGCACCGCCTGGCGCTGCCGGTCTGTCTTGTGGCGGGCAAGCTGGGTGGTGATCTTGAGGATATTGCCCGGCTCGAAACTTACGCCACGCACTCCCCTCAACCGGGGATCAGCAGCAGCCGGCACCCCGTAAACCACGGCACAATAGTGACGTTCGGCCGTATGGGCCTCGAACTGGGCGGCAAGGCCGTGATGGGCGCGATCCGACTTGGCGACCACCAGAAGACCCGAAGTCTCCTTGTCGATGCGATGCACGATTCCGGGGCGTTTCTCACCCCCCACGCCCGAAAGCGTGTCGCCACAATGGGCCAGAAGCGCGTTCACCAGCGTACCGGAGGGGCTGCCCGGCGCCGGGTGAACCACCATGCCAGCGGGCTTGTTCACAACGATCAGGTCGTCATCCTCATGGACCACGTCAAGCGCGATCTCTTCGGGCGCGATATGGCTCTCGACCGCCTCTTCGACGGTGATCTCGTAGACCTCGCCTTCGGTCACCTTGGCCTTCTGGTCGGTCACGGGGGTTCCGTCACGACTGACCCCGCCCTCGGCAATCAGCCGCACCAGCCGCGACCGGCTGAGCGAGGCTTCCTCTGGCACGTCGCGGGCCAGTGCCTTATCAAGACGATCGGGCGGGTTGGCGGTAATCGTAACCCGGTAGCGGGACAGGGACATGGACGACAACGCTCCGAACACGGAAGAGGCAGGCCTCAGGTTTCTCAGGCGGCTGGTCACGGTGCTGACCGCCACGATGATTGGCGGCCTTCTAGTGCTGATCGTGCTCTTTGTCACCCGCTTCCCCGACAGCGGCCCAAGCCCCCTGCCCGACAGTGTCACCCTGCCCGATGGCACGAAGCCCATCGCCGTGACCTACGGCCCGGGCTGGTACGCGGTGGTGACCGATGGAAACGAGATACTGATCTTCGACCGCGATGATCATGCGCTGATACAATCGGTTACGATCCTCACGGCAAAGTGACGCCGAAAAGCCGCTCCCCCGGATCGCGCGCGGAATAGCATCTTGCTCCGAGTCTACGCCATGGTATGACCAAACGGGGGGAAGGCGCGGCGAGGCAGGAGCGAAGAATGTCGGACGAGAAAAAACCAACGATCTCGGATCGTTTGTTTCCATTGGTCGTTTTGATCTTCGGCATCATTTATGGCTACTTCGCTACGATGCTGAACCTGTTCCCGGCCAACTACATCGCCTACACTGTCCGGTCGGTGGAGCTGGTCTTCGAGCAATTCGAGCGCCCCTGGTATCACGTCGCGGCGGCGGATGACGCGCAGTTGCGCGTTCCCCAGCCGGACAAGGTCATGCCCGGCCTCGTGATGGTTGGCGGCATCAACGCCGACGAGATGAACTTCGTGCGGATCCTGGATCGCGACGGCACCGTCGTCCACGAGCTGGTCCTGGACTGGTTCAACTATTGGGAAAAGGGCGAAGGCAATTTCCCGGACCCGCGCAGACCCCTGAGCCACCCGGGGGCTGCGGTTCACGGGCTTGCGGTTATGCCGAACGGCGATCTGGTGTTCAACTGGGAATACCTCTCGACGATGCGTGTCAACGCATGCGGGGACGCGGTCTGGAAACTCGATAACGAGGGCAACCATTCGCTGGAGGTGATGCAGGACGGGAACATCCTTGTCACCTCGAACCGGCTCTGGGCGACCGAGCGTGGAGACGCGGCGGCCCCCTTCCAGAACCTTGGCCTGCCGCTTGAAGAGGCCCGTTTCCAGAAGATCAGCGCGGATGGAAAGATCCTGGAGGACGTCTCGGTTCTGGAGCTTCTGGTCAAGAACGACCTGCTTGGCCTCGTGTTCGGTCTCGCGATCGACAACACGCTGACCGAAATCTACGGCGACATTCTTCACATGAACGACGTGGAGATTTACCCCGAAGGCATGCCCTCGCAAATCTTCGAACCCGGCGACATCATGGTCTCGCTGCGCAACATCCACTCGGTGCTGGTGTTTGATGGCGAGACACATGATCTCAAGTTCCAGTCCACCGGTCGGGTGTTGCGCCAGCACGATCCCGATTTCATCGGTGACGACAAGATCCTGGTCTACGACAATCGCAACCTGATGCCCTCGGAAGGCCCTGAAGATCCTTACAGCCGGATTGCCATCATCGATGCGCGGACCGGAGAGGTGGAAACCTATTTCCAGGGTGAGGGCGAGACGGACTACTACTCATGGATCATGGGCCGGCAGCAACTGCTGGAGAATGGCAACCTCATGATCGCTGTGCCAAACGAGGGCCGCGTGATGGAGATCGACCCCGACGGCCAGCTTGTCTGGCAATATTACAACTTCGTCAGCGACGAGGACGCAGGCATCATCGCCGACGTGCAGGTCCTGCCGGAATGGATGGACAAGGAGTTCTTCTCCAATGCGGTCGCTGCCTGTCAGTAACGACGCTCAGAGTTATTAGGGAATGACGCCGAAATGAAACTTCACAGCCTTTTTGCAGTTCTTGCCGGAACGATGCTGGCCACCCCGGCCCTCGCCTATATCGGACCGGGAGCGGGCGTGGGCGCCTTTGCCACGGTGATCGCCCTCATCGGCGCCATCCTCCTGATGATCGTCGGCTTCGTCTGGTATCCGGTGAAGCGTATGCTCAAGGGCAAGTCCAAGCCGAAGACCGAAGCGGACGCCAAAGACACCGAAGAATGATCTTCGTATCCGCCGGCCTCGCGGTCCTTGCCTTCATCCTGGCATTCCGCGCCCTCGGGGTCGTGCCCGCCGGGCGCGGTGCGATGGGGATCGTGCGCGAAGCCGGGAAGACGGTCGGCAACAAGTCCCTGTCCGACGAGGAAAAGGAGCGCGCCGTGCAGGCCGCTGCCAAGCGCATGTTCGGCGCGACCTGGTCGATCCTTTGGCGCATCACCGCGACGCTGGCGGCCCCGATGCTGCTGGTCTGGCTGATCTCGGCTCTCGGCGGCCCCGGGGTGGAAGAAGTCACCCTTTTCCTGCTGCGCATCGATGTGCTGATCGGACTGACCGTGTTTGGCGTCGCGCTCAGCTTCCTGTCACGGCTCATGCCCGAGAAGACAAGCGACTACTCGGCGCTGGACAAGGCGCTGCACCGAGTGGCCTTTGCCACGCCCCACGTGCAGCTTGCCGCCGCCGGGGTGGAGGACACGATGTTCCGCGCCCGGATCGAGGCGGTGGCCGAAAAGCCCCCCGTCTTCATCGCCTCCCTGCCCCGCGCGGGCACCACGGTGGTGCTGAACGCCATGGCCGAGGCGCCGGGCGTGGCGACCCATCTCTATCGCGACATGCCCTTCGTGATGGCGCCGATGCTCTGGGCGCAGCTCAGTGCCGGGTTCTCGCGGGATGCCACGCTGAAAGAACGCGCGCATGGCGATGGGCTCAAGATCGGCTATGACAGCCCCGAGGCCTTTGAGGAGGTGATCTGGCGCGCCTTCTACCGTGACAAGTTCAAGGGGGATCGCCTGCCCGTGTGGACGCCCAAGGACATGGATGACGAGGCGCAGGAGTTCTTCCGCGCCCATTTCCGCAAGATCGTTGCGCTACGCTGTAATGGCGAAGGCCATTATGTCTCGAAGAACAACGGCAATGTCGCGCGGCTGACGCTGCTGCCGAAGATGTTCCCAGGTTGCAAGATGGTCGTACCCCTGCGCGACCCGGCAGAGCACGCAGCCTCGCTGTATCGCCAGCACGAAAACTTCCTGAAGCAACACGCCGAAGACCCGTTCACCCGCCGCTACATGCGCGACATCGGGCACCTGGAATTCGGCGCGCTGCACCGGCCCATCGATTTCGAGGGGTTCGGCGACCTGACCAAGGGCCTGACACCTGCGCAGCCCGATTACTGGCTGGCCTACTGGATCGCCGCCAACCGGCACATCGCGACGCTTAAGGATACGGTGCACATCGTCACCCACGCACGGCTCGAAACCGATGGCGCCGCCGAGATCGAGGCGATCTGCCGCGAGATTGGCCTCGACCCGGCCGGCGCGGATTTCGCGAGCCATTTCAAACCGGTGAAACGCCGGGCCGATACCGGGCAGTTCGACAGTGCGTTGCTCGAACAGGCAAAGTCGATCTACGCGGATCTGGCAGACTGAACGGAGAACCTTGAGGGAGAGTGGTACCGCCTCCCCGGCTTGAACGGGGGACCTCTGGATCCACAATCCAGCGCTCTAACCAACTGAGCTAAGGCGGCACGTGCAGGCGATTTACCTATGCCGCCCCGCAAATGCAAGAGCCTCGGCGCGGAAGTTTTGAGGTCTTTTCAAAGGAACCATCCGCCGTCGGGGCTTGCCGAGGATCGGACGATTTGCCCCCCTGCAGGCCCTTGTCAGCCGGAGAGTGAACCGATAATGCAGACGCTCTCACGGATCAGGAGGATGACATGGGCATCGACAAGGAAAGCGAGATCGCTGCCAATCTGCAGATCGGTCCGACGACGCTCGGCATGGTGAGGATCTATATCGAGGGCAACGGGATCGAACTGCCTCTCGACTTCGATCCGGACGAGGCCGAGGAGATCGCCGAAGAGATCCGCGCGGCTGCCGCGCGTGCCCGCCAGATGGGTTCGAAGGGCTCTAAGAAAAAGTGACCCCAGGATCGCGTACGCCCTGCCAGCGCAGGGCGGCGTGCCGGGCGAATTTTCGGGTCAGCACCTTGCGCCGCGCAGGCGGCAGCTTGTCCTCGGGCCCCAGGCGGACGATCTCGGCACCATAGGAATCCGCGATGATCAGGCCGGTGTCATCGGGCAGAAGCTCTGTCGGGAACTCGGCATCCACTGCCCAGAAATACCTGTCGCACCAGTCGAGATAGCCCTGCCACTTGCTGTCCGAGGTGAAATCGGCGCGGGACGACTTGCACTCGACCACCCAGATCTCGCCCTTCGGCCCCAGGGCCATCACGTCCACGCGTAGCCCTGGCGTGGGCGTAAGCTCCACCACGCTAACGAAATCATGGCTCAGCAGGTGGCGGCAGACGCCACGGGCAAGCAGTTGGCCGGGTTGCAGATCGTCGGGCATGATCAATAGTGAACAAGACGTGAACAAAAAGTCAAGGCGATCGCCCCTTGCCACGACGCGCGCGGCGCACTACCTGTGGCACCGGCGGGTTCTGCCCCTCTCGTGAACGGGTCTAATTCCGGTGGCCTTAATTCAATCCGAGGGAGCTGGCTCTGTCCGGATCCTGGTCCGGTTACCTGGCGCCCACCTGTGCTAGCAGGTCCTCGGGAATTCAAATCCCCGCACGGTCGTGGTGGTCCCGCCGCATTCCAATTTTCCGAAAAGTCCGATGCCGAGGCTCAGAACGCCTCGGGCTTAGCCTCGCGGGCCATGTGGTCCAGCACGGCGTTGACGAATTTCGGCTCGCGGCCTTCGGGGAAGAAGGCCTTGGCAATATCGACGAATTCGGTGATCACCACCTTCGGCGGGGCCACGCCCTCGGTCAATTCGGCCCCGGCCGCGCGGAAAAGTGCACGCAGCGTCGGATCAATCCGCGCGATGGGCCATTTGGCCACCAGCGCGCGGTCGGTCATCTGGTCGATCTTGGCCTGCCAGTTCACGGCGTTGTCAATAAGTTCGCGGAACAGGTCCACGTCGCCTTCAGCCATCTCGTCGCCCTCGTAGGTGGCGCCGAAGCGATGCGTTTCGAATTCCTTGCGGACGGTGTCCACGCTCTGGCCCGACTGCTCCATCTGGAACAGGGCCTGCACAGCGTAAAGACGCGCGGCCGATTTCATCTGCCGCTTGTTCACCTTGGGAGTCGCACTGGTCATGCCTTGGAGGGTCCTTCGCCTTTTTCTGCGATCAGAATGCTTTCGGGCCTGAAGCCCACTCCCCTGGTCTTGTTGCCCCATTTCCGCGACAGCGCGATCAGGTGCAGCGCCGCCGCGGCGGCGCCTCCTCCCTTGTCCTGATCGGCCGGATCGGCACGGACGGCGGCTTGTTCGTGGTTCTCGACCGTCAGGATGCCGTTGCCGATGCAGGCGCCCTGCAGGCCCAGCAGCATCAGCCCCCGGCTCGAGTCGTTGCAGACGGTGTCGTAATGGGTCGTCTCGCCCCGGATGATGCAGCCCAGTGCCACGTAGCCGTCGAAATTCGACAGCCGGTGCGCGGTAGCAATGGCGCCGGGAACCTCCAGCGCGCCCGGGACTTCCACCAGGTCATAGGTGACACCAGCCTTCTCAAGCGTGGCTTTCGCGCCCGCGATCAGGTTGTCGGCGATGTCCTTGTAATAGGGCGCCACCACGATCAGCACCTTCGCCGGGCGATCGAATTCGGGCAGCGGCAGGATGTAATGCGATTGTCCGGCCATCTCTTACTCCAACGGGATCTGGCGGGTGCCTTCGATCGACAGGCCATAGCCGTCGAGGCCCACCACTTTCGGCGTCGGCGAGTTGGTCACCAGAACCAGCTTCGACAAGCCAAGCGACGACAGGATCTGTGCGCCGAGGCCGTATTGCCGGAGGATCTGAGGCGACACGCCCTCGCCATTGGTCATCTTGGTGTTGGTGTCACGCAGCAGCACGACCACGCCGCGCCCCTCCTCCGCGATCAGGTTCATCGCGCAGGCAAACTCGTGCGAGCGTTCGGCCCCGCCGAGACCCACGATATCCAGCAGCGGATCCAGCGCGTGCATCCGAACCAACACCGGCTCGGCCCCGGAAACATCGCCCTTCATCAGGACGATATGCTCGGCGCCCTGGGTCTCGTCGGTATAGACGCGCATCGTCCAGTCGCCGCCAAAGGCCGAGGTGACGGTGCGCTCTGCGGTGACCTTCACCAGATTGTCGTGGCGACGGCGATAGGCGATCAGGTCGCTGATCGTGCCGATCTTTAGGTTGTGCTTCTGCGCGAAGGCCACGAGGTCGGGCAGCCGCGCCATGGAGCCGTCTTCCTTCATGATCTCGCAGATCACGCCTGAGGGGTTCAGCCCGGCAAGCCGCGCGACATCCACAGCGGCCTCGGTATGGCCCGCGCGGACCAGCACACCACCATCGCGTGCGCGCAGCGGGAAAACATGGCCCGGCGTCGCGATATCGGCGGCAGTCTTGGACGGGTCGATCGCCACGGCCACGGTCCGCGCCCGGTCATGGGCGGAAATCCCGGTGGTCACGCCCTCGCGCGCCTCGATCGAGACGGTGAAGGCGGTCTCGTGCCGCGAGGAGTTGTAGGAGGCCATCAGCGGCAGGCCCAGCGCATCGATCCGCTCGCCCGGCAGCGACAGGCAGATCAGCCCGCGCCCGTGCATCGCCATGAAGTTGATCGCCTCGGGCGTCGCCATTTGGGCCGGGATCACGAGGTCGCCCTCGTTCTCGCGATCCTCGTGATCCACGAGTATGAACATGCGCCCGTTGCGCGCGTCCTCGATGATCTCCTCGACCGAGGAAATCGCGTCGGAATATTCGGTTTGCTGAGTGTCGGCCATCGGATCCCACCTTGAGTGCGCCGCAGATAGCGCAGTCGATTGCGGATTGCCAGTCCAGAAGACGGGCGGCTACGCCCAGTCCTGCAGCCGCGCCACGTAACGGGCCAGCGTGTCGATCTCGAGGTTCACCCGGTCTCCCACAGCGACACCGCCCCAAGTGGTGACCTCTTTGGTGTGCGGGATGAAGTTGATCCCGAAGTCGCGACCTTCCACCTCGTTCACGGTCAGGGAGGTTCCGTTCAGCGCCACGGACCCCTTCGGCGCGATGAACTTCGCCAGCGCCTCGGGGGCACGCAGGGTGACACGGGTGCTGTCGCCCTCGTCCCGCACGGCGACCACCTCGGCCACGCCATCCACGTGGCCCGAGACGATATGCCCGCCAAGCTCATCGCCCACCTTCAACGCCCGTTCGAGGTTGAGGCGTTTGTCCACCTTCCACGCATCGAGGTTCGTCTTCGACACCGTCTCGGCCGAGATCTGCACGTCGAACCAGGGCTCCGGTTGCTCGCCCAGCGCGATCACCGTCAGGCAGACCCCGTCGCAGGCGATCGAGGCACCAATGTCGATGCCCGAGATGTCGTATCCCGTGGCGATGCGCGCGCGCAGGTCGCCTTGCTGTTCCAGTTCGATGATGCGGCCGATATCGGTGACGATGCCAGTGAACATGCGGACCCTCCGTTTCCCCCTCACCTAGCGGCACGAGGCTGTCGCGGCAAGCATCGCCGATATGGCGAGGGTCGGGATTTGCGCCTAGAGTACGCTCATGGGCAATGTGACCGAGATGACAAGGCCGACAGGCCATGATGGGCGGCGCTTCCTGTTTCTGCAGGGGCCGCACGGGCCGTTCTTCTCGCAGCTTGCCCGGATGCTGCGTACTGCCGGGGCAAAGACATGGCGCGTGGGGTTCAACGCTGGCGACGCGGCGTTCTGGCGCCCGAGGCAAGGCTACATCCCCTTCCGAGACGCCCCCGAGGCATGGCCCGCGCATTTTCAAGCTCTCATCGTGGAACTCGGCATCACCGACCTCGTACTTTACGGCGACACCCGCCCAATCCATGCCAAAGCAATCGAAATCGCCCGCGATGCGGGGCTGACGATCCATGTCTTCGAGGAAGGCTACCTGCGCCCCTGGTGGATCACCTACGAGCGGGACGGATCGAACGGGAACTCCCGGCTCATGTCCATGAGCCTCGACGAGATGCGCACCGCCCTCGGTGACCGCATCGACGACCACAGGGAAGCGCCCGCCCATTGGGGCAGCCTCAGGGCGCATGTCTTCTACGGCGCGCTCTATCACGGGCTGGTCATGGCCGGGGCCCGCGCCTATCCGGGGTTCCGCCCGCATCGCCGGATCCCGGTCCGGACCGAGTTCCGCCTGCACCTGCGGCGCCTTCTTCTGATGCCCGCGCATGCCGTGCAGCGGATCATCGCGACCCGGCGGATCATGCGCGGCGGCTATCCCTATCACCTTGTCTTGCTGCAATTAGCCCATGACGCGAGTTTCCTCGATCACGGGCCGTTCCCGTCAATGGAAGCCTTCCTCGACCGGGTGATCGCGGATTTCGCCTCCGGGGCGCCGCCGCATCATCACCTGGTCTTCAAGGCCCATCCACTGGAGGACGGGCGCGCACCGCTCCGGCGGGAGATCAGCCGCATCGCGCGCCTGCACGGGATCGGCGAGCGAGTGCATTTCCTGCGCGGCGGCAAGCTTGCGCCGCTTCTGGACCCGGCGGTCAGCGCCGTTACCGTCAACTCCACCGCCGGGCAGCAGGCGCTCTGGCGCGGGCTGCCGTTGAAGGCGCTTGGCCGCGCGATCTATTCGCGCCGCGAACTGGCATCGGCGCAGCCTCTTTTCGTGTTCTTTGCCAATCCGCAGCCGCCCGACGGGCCAAGCTACCGCCTGTTCCGCGCCTACCTTCTGGCCACCAGCCAGGTTCCCGGCAGCTTCTACACCGCCAAGGGACGGCACCAAGCCCTGCGCAGGGTGGCTGACATGGTACTGGCTCAGACGGCCCCCTACGCAGCCCTGTGCGGCAAAACTGCACCGTCTCCGGCCTTTCATGTGGTCGGCAAACAGGATGGGCGCTGATTTTAACCTTTGATTCCGAGAAATTTCTGAGAAAAAGGAAACATTAGAGGGTTGAGGAGCAGTTTCGTGAATTTCACCGCCCAGCGCCGGGTCTCGGCATTGATGCTTTTGACCGGGCTTGCCCTGCTATCCGCCTGCGGACTACCCCGCTCCGGCCCGACGCGGGGCGAGATCATCTCGGGCACCACCACCAAGGGCGGCGAGGCCTTCATCGTCGAGGTCACCGATGAGGTGAACCGCGCGACGGCCCTTCCCTCGAGCCTCGGCTTTTCACGGGAATTCCTCTCGGCAGGACGAGTCTCGCCCGACATGATCCGCCCCGGTGACACGCTCAGCCTCGCGATCTGGGAAAACGTCGAGCAGGGGCTTTTCCCCACCGGAGGACAAGGGGCCGCCGTTCTCGATGACATGCAGGTCGATAGCGACGGGTTCATCTTCGTGCCCTTCGCCGGGCGCATCCGCGCCTCGGGCAATACTCCAGATCAACTGCGCGTCGCGATCACCGAGGAACTTTCCACCCAGACACCCGATCCGCAGGTCCAGGTGCGCCGCGTGGCCGGTGACGGGGCAACCGTCACGGTCTCCGGCTCGGTGGGTGGCCAGGGCATCTATCCGCTGGAGCGCCCGAACCGGACCCTGACGGAAATGCTGGCCCAGGCCGGGGGCATCACCATCGACTCCGAGATCGCCGTGATCCGCGTCCTGCGCCGCGGTCGCTCCGGCTCGGTCTGGTACCAGGATCTCTATCGCAATCCCGCCAACGACATCGCGCTCCGCGCCGGGGACCGGATCATGGTCGAGGGCGACACGCGCTCCTACACGGCACTTGGCGCGGCCCGGACCCAGACGCGCGTCCTCTTCACCAAGCACGAGGTCTCGGCGCTTGAGGCGCTGGCGCAGGTGGGTGGGCTTTCTTCCTCGCTGGCGGACCCCAAGGGCATCTTCGTCTTCCGCGACGAAAACGACGCGGTCGCCAACGCCGTGCTTGGCCGTGGTGACCTTTCCGGCCCGCAGCGCGTCGTCTACGTCATGGACATCACCCAGCCCAACGGCGTCTTCATGGCCCGGGACTTCATGATCCGCGACGGCGACACGATCTATGTGACCGAAGCGCCCTACGTGCAATGGACCAAGACCATCGGTGCGATCACCGGCTCGCTCTACACGGCCAACACGATCGAAGCGCTCACCGTGGGCAACTGAGGGCAGGATGCATGAGCCCGCCCACCCCCTGAAGGCCGAGGCGGACGGCAGACGTGATCTCTATGTCTACAACGGCGGGTTCCTGACCAACCGGCGCATTCGGCGGATTCTGGAACTGGCGGGATGGAATGTTCGCCTTGGGCTGCCCGGGCCGGGTGACTGGGTTGGAGTCTGGGGAAACAGCCCTACAGCCCGGAGGGGCGAAGCCATCGCGCGAAACCGCGGGGCCCGGGTTCTGAGGATCGAGGACGCGTTCCTGCGCTCGGTCCACCCCGGGCGCGCGGGTGATCCGCCGCTTGGACTCACTCTTGACCGGAGCGGCGTGCATTTCGACCCGCGCACCCCGTCGGATTTGGAATCGCTCCTTTTGACCCACCCGCTGAACGATCCCGCACTGCTGGGTCGGGCACACGACGCGATCGCACGGATCCGACGTGCACATCTGTCCAAATACAATGCCTTCGATCCGGATCACCCCTTGCCGGACGCACCTTACGTGCTGGTCATCGACCAGAGCCGCGACGACGCCTCCGTGACAATGAGCGGGGCCGACACGGCCACCTTCCTTCGGATGCTCGATTCAGCACGGCGCGAACATCCGGGTGTTCCTGTGGTCATCAAAGCGCACCCGGACGTCACGGCCGGGTATCGCGCGGGCCATTTCGCGCCCGCGGACCTTCCCGAAAGCGCGATCTACCTGACCGATCCCGTCAGCCCCTGGGCATTGTTGGAAGGCGCACACGACGTCTACACGGTCTCGTCCCAAATGGGGTTCGAGGCGATCCTCGCAGGCCATGAGCCGCGTGTTTTCGGACAACCCTTCTACGCGGGCTGGTCGCTGACACGGGACGAGGCACCGCCGCCGCGCCGCGCACGGCGCCTGACGGCCGCGCAACTCTTTGCCGCCGCGATGATCCTCTACCCCACTTGGTACGACCCCTACCGCGACCGCCTTCGCGAGGTGGAAGATGTGATTTCGGCCCTCGAAGCCCAGGCGCGAGCGTGGCGCGAGGATCGTGCGGGATATGTCGCCGTGGGCCTGCGGCGCTGGAAACGCGCCCATATGAATGCGTTTTTCGGTAGGTCCAAGCTGCTGAAGTTTGGCACGGACCCGGACAAAGCCTCCGACGTGGCGCAGCGAACCGGTCGAAAGCTGATGGTGTGGGGAAGCGGGGAAGACACCCGGATGACCGACGCCGTGCGGGTCGAGGACGGTTTCCTGCGCTCCCGCGGGCTTGGGGCGGCGCTGATGCCGCCCCTCTCGCTCGCCTTGGACCCGGAGGGTATCTACTACGACCCGTCGCGCCCCAGCCGGTTGGAACGACTGATTACGGCCTCCACCGACCTGCCAAAAGCGGACGTGACGCGGGCCGAGGCCCTGATCCGCAAGATCACGCAGGCAGGTCTGAGCAAGTACAACACCGGTGAAGATACACCGCCGCCCTTGCCACCTGGTCGCCACCTCCTCGTCGTCGGGCAGGTGGAGGATGATCGCTCGGTTACGCTGGGAACATCGAAGGTCCGGACCAACCTCGCGCTTCTGGAAACCGCGCGCGAGATGAATCCCGACGCCGTGATCCTCTACAAGCCCCACCCGGACGTGGAGGCGGGACTGCGCCCGGGAGCTATCGACCCGAAAATGCTGGATCGCCTTGCCGATGTTGTGCTGGACGAACTGGCCGCGGATACCGCGATCGCGCTGGCCGATGAGGTCTGGACGATGACCTCGCTTCTGGGGTTCGAGGCCTTGTTGCGCGGCAAACCGGTCACCGCCCTCGGCGCGCCGTTCTATGCCGGATGGGGGCTGACACGTGACCTGGGGGCCGTGCCGGACCGCCGTAAGGCCCGCCCAAGCCTCACACAGCTCGCCCACGCGGCACTCATCGGCTATCCGCGCTACCACGACCCGGTGACCAACCTGCCCTGCCCGCCCGAGGTGATCGTGGACCGGCTGGCGGAAAGCGCCACCCTGCCCCATGCCCGGCGGCTCAGATCCCTGTCACGGCTTCAGCACATGTTTCGCAGGCAAGAGCGGCTTTGGCGGCGCTGAAACCCTCAGGTCAGAGCTTCACGCCCGACAACTTCCGCCGAATATCCGCGACGATCTGCGAGACGTCCCATTCTTCCTTACTGTAGAGCCCCTGAACCCAGCCCTCGAGCCGTTCCTTGTCCTCGCGGGTGAGGATCTTGGCGGTCAGCACGACGATGGGGATCTCGTGCCACTCGGGCGTTGCGCGATAGACCTCGACGAATTCGAACCCGTCCATCTCGGGCATCATCAGGTCGAGCAGGATGAGCGAGGGAGTCTCCTCGCGGATCGCTGCCAGCGCGACCTTGCCATTCTCAGCCTCGCGCGCCGAGAACCCTTCGGCTTCCAGATACCGGCGCAGCACGGCGCGGGTGTCGGCGTCGTCCTCGACCATCAGGATCGAATGGCTTGCTGGGTCGCGCGCAAGGCGCCGGATCGTCTCGATCAGCTCCACCCGCTGCACAGGCTTGGTCAGGTATTCCGATGCACCCAGCGAGAAGCCGAGTTTCTTCTCCTCCATGATCGTGACCATGATCACCGGAATGTCCGTGGTCGCGGGATTGGCCTTGAGCTGCGAGAGCACCGACCAGCCATCGGCCTGCGGCATGATCACGTCGAGGGTGATCACATCGGGCTTCGCCTCGGCGGCCAGCTTCAGCCCCTCCTTGCCGCTCGACGCGGTCAGCACGTTCAACCCGTCGGCCGTCAGGTGGCGCGAGAGAAGGTCGCGCACATTGGCGTCGTCGTCGATGATCAGGACTTTCGGAGCGTCCTTCGGAATCTCGGCCCCGCGAGACTGCCGCGGAGCCGCAGCAACTTCGGGCGCCGCGGCTTCTGCCGAGATCGTCATCGTAAAGGTGGTTCCCTTGCCTTCCGTGCTCCGGACCCCCAGATCCCCCCCCATCATCCGGCAGAACTCCCGCGTGATGGTCAGGCCCAGTCCGGTCCCGCCATATTTGCGCGAGGTCGAGGCATCGGCCTGCGTAAACGGCTCGAACACCTTTTCGACCTGAACGGGCGACATTCCGATCCCGTGATCCTGAACCTCGATCTTCAGGAGCTTTCCCGCATCGGACATCGAGACGCGAAGTTCAATCTCGTCATTTTCCGAGAACTTCGATGCGTTGGACAAGAGGTTGTACAGGTTCTGCCGCAGCTTGGTGACATCGTTTCGTATTGCCTCGATGCCGTTGTCCTTCTTGATTTTCAGCTTGTTGGAGTTCTTCTCCATCATCGGCGCGATGGTCGAATCGACCTCGGACAAGAGCGCATCAATGTCGATATCCTCGACATAGAGTTCGACCTTGCCCACCTCGATCTTGGACAGGTCGAGGATGTCATTGATCAAGCCGAGCAGATGCTTGCCAGCCGTCCTGATCTTTTCGATATCCGGGACGAAATCGCCCAGTTCCTCTTCTGTCAGGTCGTCGATCAGCAATTCCGAATAGCCGATGATCGCGTTGAGCGGCGTGCGCAGTTCGTGGCTCATGTTGGCAAGGAACTGCGACTTCGCCGCATTGGCCTCCAGCGCCGCGTCCCGCGCGATGCCAAGCTCCTTGATCAGCGCGTCCAGTTCGGCCTCGTGCCTCTTGGCCTCGGTGATATCGGTCCAGACCGAGACGATCCCCCCGTCGCTCGTGGTGAACCCCTCGGAGCGTGTCCATGAGCCATCGGCCTGAAGGTCCTCTGACCGACGGGTCTTCTGCTCCCGGCGGGACTTCAGGACACGCTCGATCCAGGCCTCGCGTTCTTCTGCGCTGTCGAACTTCCGGTTCGGGTTCTCCGAGCGCCGTATCATGCTCTCGAACGTGTCCCCGATCTTGACCATATCGTCGGCGGGAGCCATCTTTTGGAACATCTCGCGGGCCTTGGTGTTCCACGCGATCAGCCTGTCGTCGGAATCATAGAGCGCGAAGGACTGGTCCACGACTTCCAGCGCGTCGGTGAGGCGCGAGTGTGCAAGATCGGCCTCGCGCGCGAGTTCGGCCAGTTCTTCCTCGTGCTTCTTTTCCTCGGTGATGTCCGTGAATACCGAGACGCGCCCCCCGTCTTGGGTGGTGAACCCCTCGGACCGCATCCACCGCCCTGTCGGAGAAATATCTTCGGACTTGGCAACCGGGTTTGCCTTCCGCGCGGCAAGCACACGCTGGACCCAGGCTTCGCGCTCCTCGTCGGTGTGGTAATGTGGATGTATCTTGGACGAGAGCCGCATGAGGTCTTCGAAACTATCGCCTTCATGCGGCTCGCGGCCACCGGTCCCCTCGCGGATCAGGTCACGGAAACGCTTGTTGAACAGGACAATCTTGTCGTCCTTGTCATAAAGGCAGAACGCCTGCCCCATAGCCTCAACCGCATCCTTCAAACGGGAATGCGCCTGGTCTGCATCGCGGGCAAACTTGGCGAGTTCCTCTTCGTGTTTTTTCGACTCGGTGATGTCGGTAAAGACCGAGACGATACCGCCCTCGCTGGTTTCGAAACCTTCCGAGCGGAACCAGCGTCCGTCCGGAACCTGGTCGACCGAACTACGGTGCTTCTTGGTGCGGCGGTCGCGCAGAACCTTTTGGATCCATTCCTCCCGTTCCCCCTCATTGGCAAAGCTCTTGGAGGGCAATGAGGAACGGCGCAGGTATTCCTCGAAGGTCTCGCCGACCTGGAATTCCTGGTCGGTGTCCGAGACATGACGAAACCGGTCCAGAGCCTGCGAATTGATCGCGATCAACCGGTCGTCCTTGTCGTAGAGCGCGAAGCCCTGTGCCATTGCATCGAGCGCGTCCTTGAGGCGGGCGTGGGCCCGATCCGCCTCTTTCGCCAGATTTGCCAGTTCCTCCTCGTGGTTCTTGGCCTCGGTGATGTCGGTGAAGACCGAAACCCGGCCACCGTCCCGGGTGGTGAACCCCTCGGACCGCAGCCAGTGCCCAGTCGGGGTGATGTCCTCGGAGATGGCAACCGGATTGGCGCGCCGTGCCTCCAGCACCCTCCTGCGCCAGGCCTCGCGCTCTTCCGATGTCTTGTGCTGCGTATGTGCCAGAGACGAGTGTTTCAGAATTTCCTCGAAAGGATCCCCCAAGCGTGGCGTGTAGCCATCGGTAAACTCCCGGATCAGGTCGCGGTAGCGCTTGTTGAACAAAACGATCTTGTCGTCCTTGTCGAACAGGCAGATCGCCTGCCCCATGGATTCCACCGCATCCAGCAGCCGGCCATGCATGACCTCGGCATCCTTTTGCGTCTGGGCAAGTTCAGCCTCGGCCCGCTTGCGTTCGGCCACGGCCCCCAGAAGGCTTCCGACGTGGCCAAGGGTCTTGATCACCTCCACATCCGAAGGCGCCGTGTCCCGGGAAAAGAATTCCAGAACCCCGGCCACCTGCTCGTTGAGAAGGATCGGGAAGGCCATGCCCGACTTCAGCCCGGCCTCCTGGGCGAATTTCGAGCGCCGCATTTCCTTGCTACCAGACAGCTCCTCGATCCAGACTGCCTGCCCCGATTTCAGGACCCGCCCCGGAAGGCCGTTGGACGGCTCGAAACGCAGGCTCTCGGTGGCCTTGCGCAATGTCGAGGCATTCTGCCCGTCCTCGATATGCCAGATCCCCGTGGGCCGCAGGTCGCGCGCGACACCCGATCCCTGAACCACGTAGGCATGACCGACCGACCAGCCTGCGAACATGCAGATCTCGTGCAGGGCGGTCTGCAGAGCCGTCTCGAAGCTCGACGCGCTGTTCGAGGCAAGCACGATGTTCTGCAAGAGCCGGACCGAGGCCGTGCGCTCCGCCACGCGGCGCTCGAGGCGTTCGTTGGCTTCTTCGAGCCCTTTCCGGGCGATCTTTTCCGCCGTGATCTCACGCCCGTAGATGTTGACGTAGGTCTCACCCTCGATCGGTCGCATGACAAGCTGGAACGTCTTGCCATCGGCCTCGATCTCGGCCTCGCGAACCTCGCGCGTGTCTGCAGCCTCGGATGCGATTGAACGAAGATTAGGGTGCAGCCTCGGGTTGTCGCCCTTGGTCAGGATCCCCTCGATCCCACGTGAGGCTTGGTTGGCCAAATGGACTTTCCCGCCCGGCTCGACACGGAGGACGGGATTTGGGTTTTCCTCCGGGAACTTGGCGATGTCGGCCAGCCGCTTGTCGACGGCCCTGACCTTGGTCACATCGCGGAAATAGGCGTTGACGTAGCTGCCCTTTCGAAACGGATTGAAGATGACGTTGAAGATCATCCCACCCAACGGCATATCGAGCCGGAGGTTCTCGTCCTCTTTCAGGGCCCGCAGCGCGTGGCGCTTCACCTCGGGACCAGCCATCCTACCGCCGTCTTCCAGCACATCTTCGTAGCGATGCGAGGCCGCGTTCGCGTAGATGATGCTGCCGTCCTTGCCCATCCGCAGGATCGGATAGGGCGATTCCTCGAGGATCGCTACCAGCGACTCGGAGTCCACCGCGTCCTTCCCGGTCTTGGCTTTTCCTTTTGCGGCCATCGCCGTGCCTTGCCTTTCGCTTGCGCCTATTCCGACTTGAACCCGATCTTCAGATGGGTGTTGTCGCAGAACGGCTTGGTCTTGGATCCGCCGCAGCGGCAGAACCGCACGGTCTGCACCCGGTCCACGGTACGCCCCGTGCCCGAGCAGATCTCGAGGTTGCCCGAGATCTCGAGCGGGCCATTCTTCTGAGGCGTGATCTCCAGCGGACCGTTACGCACCTCCAGAGCATCCGACGGCCGGGTTTCCGGTTCCCCCGTCGCCTCGAATCCGATCTCGCGGTGAGAATTGTCGCAGAAGGGCTTGTTCTTGGACGCCCCGCAACGGCAGAGCGTGGCGCGGAACCCTTTCTTCTCGCCATCGATCTCCAGCGGCGCCCGGAAGGCATAGGGCCCGTTTTCGCGCAGGTTCACCAGGTTCACGTTCGGCGCGGGTTCAGCGGGAATGTCACCCTTGGGCTCATAGGTGATGGCTCCCGAGGGGCAGTTGTGACAAACCCCACGCAGCTCGGAGATGGGCATCTTGTCGGGGAAGAGCCACGGCCCCTCCACGTTGGCGAGGAAGACCTCCGGCGCGCCCAACACGCAGAATCGCGCGTGGATGCAGCGCTTGGTATCGAAATGCAGCACCATGTCCTTGCCGTCGGCCACGCCGATATCTTCCTCGGCCGAGTCCGTCGGATGCGGCGGCGCGGGTGGCGGGGGCGGAGCCTCGGGCGCCGTGGCCGCGCGTTCGGGCGGGGTGATCTTGCGGCTCATTCCCCGCAGGGCGCCGCCGATGCCTTCCAACTCATGCCCCGGCGGGAAGACGTATTCGGCGTGGCGGGCTATTTCTTCCAAACGCTCGGACAGGAAGATCATCTCGCCCGGCCCGGCAGGTAGGCGCTCGATATCCCGGATCATGGTGAAACTGATCCCCGCGTTGACGCCCGGATGATCCGGGCTGGCGGGCAGCGAGGCCAGATGTTCTCCCACCGGCGTCAGCACCGACATCAATTCACGCGCCAGCGTCGTGAACAACCGCTTGTGCGAGGCCTCTCCCGGATCGCGCCCGAAGCTTTGCGACAGGAACCGCAGCATCAGGTTGTAGATCGAGTTCCCCAAGTCGAGCACCTTCGCCGCCTCGGGATCGTTGATCCAGACCCGGTTCTCGGGGTCGGCAGGCTTGGTGGGCACAGGGTTGCGCGCCACCGGGAAGGCAGGTTCGAATGACGGGTCGGCCTTCTGCATCTCTTCAAGCTGCTGCTTGACCCCGAGGAACGCCTGGTAATGCGAATCCTCGCTATGGGCCGGGGCGCCCTCCCCCTGCTCCACGATGGTCTCGATCGCCTCGCGGGCGCTGGCCAGGTCGGTGACCACGCAAAGCCCCGGCAAGGGTGCGTCCTTTGGGCTGATCTGATCTTCGACATCGCCACAGAACAAGACGTCCTCGCCCAGCTTGCGGCTCAGAACCTCGAACCCGTGGAAGATGCCGCGATAAAGATGCCCGATCGTGGCATAATCCTGGGCATTCGCCATGATCGCCCCGCGCTGCACCTCGCGGTGATAGTCCGAGGGATGGGCGAATTCGGGGGCGTCTTCAAGCTCCACCCCCTCGGGTCGCTCCAGAAAAATCGCGTGATCCACCAGCGCATGGCTGAACTGGAAAAGTTCAAGGTCGATCGCCGCAGCGTGATATCCGAAGGGAATGGGGAAGTTCGGGCGCGACAGATGCGGCGCCCCACCGATGGCACACGCAAGGTTGCCGACCAGCGTCAGGTGGGTCATCTCCTCCACCGCGACCTGGGTCATGTGCGCCTTCCAGGACTGGACGACCTTGGCCTGCTCAGGCGTCAGCCCATCCCGTTCCCCGCGTTTCAGGCTCCATATCCCGTAGAGATAGCAGCACATCACGTTGTGCTCGATCGCCGCGGCCTCGGCCAGCATGTAGATAAGTTCTTCCCGGTCCCTGATCCGGATCTTCGGTTCTTCGGCCATGTCCACTCCCCGTTTTTTCAGTAATCTGACATGAATTCTGCAAACGGGGGAAATTTCTTTCGGGAAATTTCAAGAATTTCGCAAACTCGCCCTTAGGGCACCGATATTGCTGGTGGCAAATCCTTGCGTTGTGTTTGCCCCTTCCTATGATGGCCACGGAAGGGGTGCTGCATGACGCCCCGCACGAGGGAGGCCAAATGACCGGAAACACCGAAACGGGTGCCGAGGGCGCCAGCGTGGCGCTGGAATTCGTGATCGGTGTGACCGGTCACCGCGACATCGCCCAGGCCGATCTCGAGGCGGTGTGCGGTCGTCTCCGCGACGGGCTATCCCTGATCCGCGACCGGTTTTCCGACCTCCCTGTCACGGTGATCACCGGCCTTGCCGAAGGGGCCGATCAGCTTGCCACCGAAGTCGCGCTGGACCTCGGGCTGCGGGTGCGTGCCGTGCTGCCGATGCCCAAGCCCTGCTACGAGGCGGATTTCAAGGGAGAGGCACTGGAGCGGTTCCAAACCCTTCATGACGATCCACGCGTGACGGTTCATGAACTTCCGCTTGCCGAGGGGCGCGGCCCGGCGGACATGGAGAGCCAGGCAAATCGCGACGCGCAATACGCGCTTCTGCGTGATTACCTTGTTCGGCGCTCGAACGCGATGATGGCGGTCTGGGACGGGATCGACAACGGCCTGACCGGCGGAACCTCGGACGTGGTGATGAGCTACCTGGGCAATGGCGGCGCCGAGGCACCGGCCAGCGTCTCGGCCGAGGTCGAAACCTCGGACAACTGCGGAAATGCCGTGATCTGGGTGCCCGCGCGGCGGGTGTCGGACCCGGAGCAAGATCTTGGTGCCGACTGCAAGATTCTGATCTCGAACACGAATTACGATTGCTACAGCACTCATACGGAACTGCCCGAAGCCCTGCTACGCCGGTGGGAGGGGCTTGAAACCTACGCCGCCGCCCACGCCTCTGACGAGGGGCGCGATTTGCCCGAATACGGTCTCGGTGCCGACAAGGCGCAGGTTTCAGCGGACGGGACAGCCATCGAGCGCCAGTTCCTCCGCGCCGATCAACTCGCCAGCGCCAATCAGAAGAACTCGGACCTCATGTTCAAGCTCTTCGGGCTTTTCGCCGCGGCGATGGGCCTGAGCTTCCTGGTCTACGCAAAGCTCGTGGCGGCCAAGGCCCTTCTGATCATCTACGTGGCCTTGTTCGGTTTGGGTTACCTCGGGTTCCGGGTCAGCGCTCAAAGACATTGGCTCGGCTGCCACCTCGCCTACCGCGCCTATGCCGAGACGCTCCGGGTGCAGTTCTTCCTGGTGCTTTCAGGGGCTGGGGAACGCTACAGCGTGCGCAGGATCCTCGGGTTGATCAACGTGGATCACTTCGAGCGCTTCGAATGGCTGCAGGACGCCGTGCGCTGCGCCGAACCTCTGACCTACGGGACCGCCTCGGCGCCCGAGGACGCGATCGACGCAACCCGCGCGCTGTGGATCGAGGATCAGGCCGGATATTTCGGTCGAAAGCTGCATGCGCTGCACCACCAGCATGAATTGCTCGAACGCGTGAAGACGGCGCTGCTGGCCGGATCGGTTCTGGGGGCGCTTGCCCTCATCTTCTTCAAGAAATCGCTGCTCTACATGGATTTCGCCGGATTTGACGGAAAGACTTGGCTGGTCTTCTTCATGGGCCTGCTGCCGCTTTGGGTCGCGATCTGGGAGCTTTACCAGGGGAAGATGGCGACGCGCGAACTGCTCTGGCAATACGCCAACCAGCGCCGGTATTTCGCCATTGCCGCGCAGGAAATCCAGGCCGCGCAGTCGGCCCAGGCCAAGCAGGGCATGATCCGCGATCTGGCGGACCGCGCCCTGGTGGAGATCTACCTCTGGAGTGTTCACCGTTACCATCGCGAGCATGAACCCCCGGCGGCGGGCTGAGCCATGTCGGACGCGGGCGCGCCCTCGGCATTCCGATCCCGGCTCTCGAGCCTGCGGCACGATATGCGCTCGCCCATCGGCCAGATCATCGGCTACGCGGAACTGATCGAAGAGGAACAGGAACCCGAAACCGTCAAGCTGGTGGGGCCGGACCTGCAGGCGATCCACACGGCCGGCCAGAAGATGCTCGCCCTGATCGACCAGCACCTGGGCGAAGGGCGCGCGTCTGCCGACGAGATCGACTTTACCGAGGTGAAATTCCAACTCAGGCTCCAGCTCAACCACATCGCGGGCTACACCGAGATCATGCGCGAGGACGCGCTGGAGCAGGAAAACGCCGACCTCGCCCGCGACCTCGACCATATCGGCCAGGCGCAGCGCACCGTGATCGAGATGATCGAGGCGATGGAGAGGATGCTCACCGATCCGACCGCCGAGGAAACAGCGAAGTCCGAGCACGATGCACCCGCGGCAACCTTGCCCGAGACCATCGGCTCGGACGTCGGCGCGGGGGGGGAAATTCTCGTGGTCGACGACGACCCGTCAAACCGCGAACTACTGACCCGACGACTGGCGCGGTCGGGCTATAGCTCCACCGCGGTCTCTACAGGCGACGAGGCGCTGGAATTGTTGGTAAGCCGCCGGTTCGACCTGATCCTGCTGGACCAGAACATGCCGGGCCGCTCCGGACTGGAGACCCTTCAAGAGATCAAGGTCGACGCACGGCTGCGCACGATCCCGGTACTGATGCTCTCGGCCACGGATGACACCGCGCTCATGGTGCAATGCATCCTGAACGGGGCGGAGGATTACGTCACCAAGCCCTTCAACCCGGTGCTTCTGACCGCGCGCATCAATACCTGCCTGGAGAAGGGGCGCCTCCGCCGGAACGCCGCGCGGCAGATCAAGGTCTTCATCTCATCCCCCGGCGACGTGATCCCCGAACGCCAGATCCTGAAACGGGTCCTGTCGCGCCTCAACGAGGAATTCGCGGGCCGCGCGCTTTTGGTGCCGATCCTGTGGGAGGAGGAACCGCTGCTGGCCTCGGACACGTTCCAGGCCCAGATCCACCCGCCCCGGGAAACGCAGATCTATGTCGGCATCCTGTGGTCGCGTATCGGCTCGCCCCTGCCCGCCTCGATCACGCGCCCGGACGGTTCGATCTACGATTCCGGCACGGCGTTCGAGTTCGAGGATGCGCTGGCGGGCTTTCGCAAGTCCGGGCATCCGGAAATGCTGCTCTATCGCAAGACAGGCGCGCCGGTGATTTCGCTTGAGGACAAGCCCACCGTGCTCGAACGTATCGAACAGATCGACCGGTTGCAGGATTACGTGAACCGCTTCCTGATGGGTGAGGATGGCTCTTACGTGGCGGCCTTCCACAACTTCGCCAGCGAGGAGGATTTCGAAACCATGAGCGAAATGCACCTGCGAAAACTCGTCTCGCGAATGGTCGAGACCGGGTGAGGTAAACGCCGTTGGCGTCGGCACGAACAAGTTGCTAGAGTTCGGGAAAATCGCGGGGAGAGGGACATGGCGCGGATCCTGCTGGTAGAAGATAACGAGATGAACCGGGACATGTTGTCCCGCCGCTTGAAGCGCCGAGGTTTCGAGGTGCTGATCGCAATCGACGGCCAGCAGGGCGTGGACATGGCCGCCAGCGTGAGCCCCGACCTGATCCTTCTGGACATGAGCCTGCCGGTGATGGACGGCTGGGATGCCGCCCGCCACCTGAAAAGCAATGACGAGACCAAGGCCATCCCGATCATCGCGTTGACCGCGCACGCCATGGCGGGCGACGAGGCAAAGGCCCGCGAGGCCGGGTGTGACGACTACGACACCAAGCCGGTCGACCTCGCCCGGCTCATGGAAAAGATGGAACGCTTCCTCGGCGCGGCGTGACGACAAGGATGAATGCGCCCGAACACCCCAAGAGCGACTTCAAGGCGGCCCTGATAGCCGGTGATGCCGAGTGGAAGGCGGTTGCCGCCAAGGCTCCGGCCGACGCTCTGACCCACCAGGAATTCAGCGAGATCGACCTGTCGAACCGGGACCTGGCTGAACTCGATTTGCACAAGTCCGATTTCTTCCGCTGCGTTCTGGTGGCGACGAACCTCAAGAAATCCAACCTGTCCGAGGCCGACCTCACACACGCGAAGATGGCGCGAGCGGCGCTCTACAAGGCCGATCTGCGAGGCACGATCCTGCAGGAGGCCGATCTGAACGGTGCGGACCTGTCGGCCGCCGATTGCCGGGGCGCGGATTTCCGGGGAGCGAACCTCGCCCGGGTCAAGTTCGAAGGCGCCGATCTGCGGGGCTGCGATTTCTCACAGGCCGACCTCACTGGCGCGACCCTGACCGGAGCCAATATCGAAGGCGCCAAGTTCCACTTCGCCCAGCTTTCCGATGCCAATGTCATGCACGTGCACTACGGCACCCCGCGCGACATGACGGGCCTCTATTACGGCGTGCGCGGGCTGGACGGGGTCTACGGTAATGCGCTTTTCGTGCGTGACGCGCGCGATCAGGATTACATCGACACGCTCTACCAGGCGATCCTCGACAAGCCGGAGGGCTTCGTGCGGTCGCTCGACCTGATGCTGTTCCGAGCCTGGGGCCTGATCGACCACGGGCGCAGCCTTCTTAAGGTCGCCGCATATGCTTTTGTTTTGGCTATGCTTTACGGATTTCTCTACCTGGCAGACATGGTCTACGGGTTCGGGATCATGGATTATTCCAACTCTGCCCAGACGTGGTTCACGCCGTTCTATTACTCGGTCGTAACCTACACGACGCTAGGCTTCGGAGACGTGACAGCCGACAGCCTCCTGGGTGAAATCCTCGTCATCAGCGAGGTGATCGTGGGGTATTTCACACTTGGCTTGTTGCTGGCGATCCTCGCCAACACGATCGCGCGGCGCAGCTAGTCTTCCGCCCGCTCCCAGCGGTGCATGACATCTCCGCCGATTGCCCGCGTCTCGATCAGGCGGAAGCGCGGCGCTTCGGCCAGCCGGTCGACCCCCATGGCCCCGAGAGAGGGCTGCCCTTCGGCCCCCAGCGCAACTCCGGCGGTGAACCCGATCAGTTCGTCCACCAAACCCGCCGTCAGCAACGAAGCGGCCAGCGCCCCGCCCCCTTCGCAGAAGACACGGGTCAGCCCGGCTTCTCCCAGTTTCGCAAGGGCGGCGGCCGGGTCGACCTGTCGTCCGGCCCCCACGGGGCAGGCAATCATCCGAGCGCCGAGACCCTTCCACGCGCCAACCAGTTCACGCGAGGCGTCTTCGCCCTGAAGGATCCACACCGGCACCTCACGCGCTGTCTGCGCCAACTGTCCATCCAGCGGCAGATCGAGCCGACGTGAAACCACCACGCGCACGGGCTGCCGAGCCACCCCGAGTCCACGCACCGTCAGCGAAGGGTCATCGGCCCGAACAGTGCCAGCGCCGACCATCACCGCGTCGTGCCGCGCGCGCATCGCATGAACCATGCGCCGGGCCTCGGGCCCGGTGATCCACTGGCTCTCGCCCGTTGCGGTGGCGATCCGCCCGTCGAAACTATTGGCAAGCTTCAGGGTGACAATCGGGCGCCCCTTGGTGACCCGCGACAGGAAGCCCCTCTGAATCTGCCGTGCTTCGGCTTCAAGAACGCCTTCGACCACCTCGATCCCCGATTGCCTGAGCAAGGCATGACCGCCGCCATCCACCCGGGGGTCAGGATCGCGAAGCGCCGTCACCACCCGGGCTACGCCAGCGGCGACAAGCGCCTCGGCGCAAGGTGGAGTCTGTCCATGATGGGCACAGGGCTCCAACGAGACATAGGCCGTCGCCCCGCGCGCCGCCTCTCCCGCTTGCGCAAGAGCCACGGTTTCCGCATGGGGGCGCCCGCCCGCCTGGGTCCAGCCACGGCCCAATACACGCCCGTCCTTGACGATGACACAGCCCACGGCGGGGTTTGGCCAGACCTGCCCCAAACCGCGCGATGCCAGCGCCAGCGCCAGCGACATGAACCGCTGATCCTGGGCCGTGCTCACTCGTCGGGCTTGGTCGGGGGCCGCAGCTCGCTTACGAACTTGTCGAAATCGTCCGCAGCCTGGAAGTTCTTGTAAACGCTGGCAAAGCGCACGTAAGCCACGGTGTCGATCCGGGCTAAGGTCTCCATGACGATCTCACCGATCGTCTTGGAGGGGATGTCCGTGTCGCCCATGCTTTCCAGGCGGCGCACGATCCCCGACAGCATCTGGTCGACGCGCTCCGGTTCTATGGGGCGCTTCTGCATGGCGATACGCACCGATCGCTCCAGCTTGTCGCGGTCGAAGTCCTCGCGGCGGCCATTGGTCTTGATGACCACCAGGTCACGCAACTGCACCCGCTCGTAGGTGGTAAACCGCCCGCCACAGGCCGGGCAGAATCGACGGCGCCGGATGGCGACGTGATCCTCGGCCGGACGCGAATCCTTCACCTGAGTGTCCACATTTCCGCAAAACGGGCAGCGCATGTCCCCTCCCTCGGTCCTTCCGGCCTTTTATCCACAGGAACTATAGGTCAGCCGCTACAGTTTGGGTAGAGGGGAATTGCGACGCTAGATATGGGAAAAGTCAATCCGACCCTGTGAGGGGAGTTTTCTCAAACGGCGAAATTGAAAATACCCTTCGGTTTTTCCGACGACTGGATCACCGTGCCCGCCAACATGTCGCGGATCACGCTGAACTTGGGGACCGAGCGAACCGGCCCGGCGGCGATGATCGTCGGCGCCATGTCCAGCAAGGCCTGCCCGGCCGCCCGCACATCCTGAACACTCAAGGACATGTACCCCTCGTATCGTGCGTTCCAGTCCACGAGCTTCCCGTGCTGCGATATCTGGTGCCGGATTTCCTCGACACGTCCCGTGTTGCTGTCGAGCGACATATGCGCGCCCGCATGCATCCGACGCTTGGCCATGGCCAGTTCTTCCTCGGTCAGGGTCTCGGCTGTTTCACGAAGTGTATTCGCCATGATCTGGGCAATCTCTGGCATGCGCCGCGCCTCGCCTGCCGCCTCGATCATCAGCATGCTTTCCCGGGCCACGTCGTATTCGTCGGCCCATGCCCCGTAGACCAGGCCCCGCTTCTCGCGCAATTCGTCCATGAGGCGGCTCTTGGGGTGCCCGCCGAGAATGTCGTGAAAGAAGACCGTTGCCCGTTGGCGCTGCAGCGGAAGACCGGTCAGCGGATAGACAAGACGAAGCGTCCCGCGATCGACGCCAGAGGTCAGCAGCATTTCACCCGGTTCGAAATGAAAATCCGGGAAGCCCGCCTCCGTGCCCTCCGGCAAGGAGGCGAAGGAAGCTTCGACCAACCGCACGACCTCGTCATGGGGAATGGCACCGCAGATCGCAACGGTCAGGTTCCGTCCGACATATGCCGCGCGGTGAAAGGCGACCAGATCATCCCGTGTCAGCCCCTCGAGGGTATCCTCGTAGCCGATCACCGGGTTGCGGATGCTCTGATCGGGGAAGGACGCGCTGAACATCGAATCCCGCATCGAGCAGTTGTAGCAACCACGGCAGTTCTCTTGCTCGATGATCTGCTTTTCCATCGCCAGATCCGCATCGTCCAGGCGCGGATTGGTGACGATCTCCGAAATCAGGTTCAGCGCTTCGCCAAGATCTGCAGTCAGGGTGATCGCCTTGAACGTCGTGCTGTCTTCGTCGGTCTGGGCGTTCAGATAGCCGCCAAGCTGGCCAAACGCGGTCTGGATATCGTCCCCGCTGCGGGTCTCCGAACCGCGAAACACCAAATGCTCCAGAAGATGGGAAATCCCCGACTTCTCATCAGGCTCATGTACAGAGCCAATTCGGAAGGACACCGAAATCGCGACGCTCTGGAAATGTGGTGCATGGTCCGTGACGACTTGAATCCCGTTCGAAAGCGTCGTGTGACGGCGGTCGATCTGCATGGAAATCCCCTCAAAGAATAATTCTCCCTAAGCAGGATTTCTCGGGAAAGCGGCACAACTATGGCAAGATTTTCAAAAATTTTATTCTGCCCGAAGAAGGAGCCCCGCCACCTCGCGGCGATGCGGGCGGCTGCGATGTTCGAAAAGGTAAATCCCCTGCCAGGTCCCCAGAACCGGGCGCCCCGCACTGACCGGGATCGACAGGCTCATCGGCATCATCGCGGCCTTGATATGGGCGGGCATGTCGTCGGGGCCTTCCAGCGTGTGGGTCAGGTACCGCATGGACGGATCGCTCGAGGGCGGCACCAGCCGCTGAAAGAATTCCTGCAGGTCGCGTTGCACGTCCGGGTCGGCGTTCTCCTGGATCAGCAGGGAACACGAGGTATGCCGCACGAACAGCGTCAGCAGCCCGTCGCCCTGCCCCTTGGTCCAGGCTGTGACCTGCGGCGTGAATTCGTAAAGCCCCGGGCCCGAGGTCTGAATCGTGAAACGCGTCTGCATGGGGCCAGAGAACCCGATCAGCGCGCCCGGGTCCAGACCGTGTAGCGTGTGCCGGTCGTATTCAGGGGGAGGTCTTCGGTCAGGGTGAACCCCGCCTCGGAAAAAGTCTCACGCGGGTCGCGCCCGCCCTGCCCGGTCAGCACCGGCAGGCCCGAACCGAAGGTCAGTGGCTCGATGGTCAGGTGGATCTCGTCGATCGCATCATGGTCCAGAAACCAGTCGTGCACGGCGGTCCCACCAAGTATCAGCCCGTTCTCAAGAGGGTGGATATGGGCGACCTGCTGGGCAAGGTCAGTTGGCGTCAGCCCCGCCGGGTCCAGCCAAAGCTGCGTCGGCCGCTTCCACCCGCCGCCCTGTGAGGAAAAGACGATGCGGCGCCGGTCGGGCCGGTCGGCGGCCTCATGCGTGTGGCGGCCCATTACCGACCAATCGGCGGCCTCCACGTCACGGAAAAAGATCTCCTGCTCCTCGGCGCTCGCCCAGAGTTGCGGCGCGTCCTCCTTGTGCCGGGCGATATAGCCATCGGCGGTGGTGACGACGGTGAGGGTGAAACGAGGGCGAGTCATCCAGCGGAACCTCTACGAAGCGCGTGGCGGCTCTGCGGCCACCTGTCCTGTATCGGGGTAATGGGTGATCGGTTCCGCCTCAAGACAGGAAGCGCAATTCCGGCGCGCAAAGGGCAGCTCCCCGCCCCTGGGAGGGGGTTCAATGACGGTCGGTATGTACGTTTTATGGCACCAAATCCGCCGAGCGCCGGATCGGTTGGCTACGCTACAAAGCGCCCTCCCGAGGGGAGGGGCGGGCGCTGCCCGGGCTGGTCGCCCGGGCCTTTGAACCACGAACAGGGCTTTCGCGATCTAGTGGCCCAGCAGCGCCGCGAGGTATTCCTTCGCTATCGGAGCAGACCTTTTCTGCCACGTCTCAATATGCCAGTTGGCATCAGTCATTGCCAACAGGCGGTCTTCCCATAGCCGCTCTGCGTGTGTTTGAAGTTCAACGGCAACTTGATTGAGATCTGCTGTCGTTTTGGGTGCAAACCATTGGTCCATTAGTGAAGGAGATTTGGTCAACCTTCCTCGACCGCTCAAAAAATCTGCATAGAGATAAGATGGAGTATTTCCGAAGAAACCATGCGGGTCGGCAACAAAAACCTTGACTGGAACAACGCCCCAATTCACGCAGAACTTCAAACCTACGGTCGGTTTGTATTTGTCGTTTTGAATATTGAAGCAAACGTAGCAGTCACGGACCAAAGCATAGCAGTTCAACCCGGAGCGCCTAACTTTCGAGCCCTCCGGGTATGTAGATGCGATCGCGTCGCGAACTGTCCTGAGATCAGATTTCTCAAGCGCGCTCACTGATCCAGGAAACTCCGCAGCTTCCGGCTCCGGCTAGGGTGCTTCAGCTTCCTCAGCGCCTTCGCCTCGATCTGGCGGATGCGTTCGCGGGTGACGCTGAACTGCTGGCCGACCTCTTCCAGCGTATGGTCGGTGTTCATGCCGATGCCGAAGCGCATGCGCAGAACCCGCTCCTCGCGCGGGGTGAGCGAGGCCAGGACGCGGGTCGTGGTGTCCTTCAGGTTTTCCTGAATGGCGGAGTCCAGCGGCAGGATCGCGTTCTTGTCCTCGATGAAATCGCCAAGCTGGCTATCTTCCTCATCCCCGATCGGGGTTTCGAGGCTGATCGGCTCCTTGGCGATCTTCATCACCTTGCGGACCTTCTCAAGCGGCATCTGCAGCTTGGCGGCCAGTTCCTCGTGGGTGGGCTCGCGGCCGATCTCGTGCAGCATCTGGCGGCCGGTCCGGGTGATCTTGTTGATCGTCTCGATCATGTGGACCGGGATGCGGATCGTGCGGGCCTGATCGGCGATCGAGCGGGTGATCGCCTGGCGGATCCACCAGGTCGCGTAGGTCGAGAACTTGTAGCCGCGGCGATACTCGAACTTGTCCACGGCCTTCATCAGGCCGATGTTGCCTTCCTGGATGAGATCAAGGAACTGCAAGCCACGGTTCGTGTATTTCTTGGCGATGGAGATCACGAGGCGCAGGTTTGCCTCGACCATCTCCTTCTTGGCCTGGCGGGCCTCTTTCTCGCCCTTCTGGACCTGAGACACGATGCGACGGAATTCGCCGATGTCGACGCCGACATACTGGCCGACCTGGGCCATCTCGGCGCGCAGGTCCTCGATCTTCGAGGACGATTTCTCGACGAAGGTCTGCCAGCCACGGCCCGATTTCTCGGCGATGCGGTCCATCCAGGTCGGGTCGAGTTCATGTCCGCGATAGGCGTCGATGAATTCGCGCCGGTTGATGCGGGCCTGGTCGGCCAGCTTAACCAGGCTGGAGTCGATCGACATGATCCGGCGGTTGATACCGTAAAGCTGGTCGATCAGCGCTTCGATACGGTTGTTGTGCAGGTGCAGCTCGTTCACCAGCTCGACGATTTCCGAGCGCAGCTTCTGATACCGCTTTTCGTCCGCGTCGCTGAACTTGTCGTCCTCGTACAGCGTGGCCGACATGCGCTGGTCCTGCATTTCGGCAAGACCGGAGTAGTCACGTGCGATGCGGTCGAGGGTTTCCAGCACGCGCGGCTTCAGCGCCGCTTCCATCGCGGCCAGCGACATGTTGGCCTGATCGTCGTCCTCGTCGTCATCGTCGCTGCTGATCGGGTTGCCGTCGGCATCAAGCTCAGGCTCCTCCGACTTCTCGGCCTTGGGCTTGGCTGCCGCGACGTTGAGGTTTTCAACGACCGGTTCTGCCGCTTCGCCGTCTTCCTCCATGCCGCGCCCGAAGGTGGCCTCGAGGTCGATCACGTCCCGCAACAGGATGTCTTCGTTCAGAAGTTCGTCGCGCCAGATGGTGATCGCCTGAAAGGTCAGCGGGCTTTCGCAAAGCCCGGCGATCATCGTGTTGCGCCCGGCTTCGATCCGCTTGGCGATGGCGATCTCGCCCTCGCGGCTCAGAAGTTCCACGGACCCCATCTCTCGCAGGTACATGCGAACCGGATCGTCGGTGCGGTCGAGCTTTTCCTGCTCGGTCGCGGCAACTGCGACTTCACGCGATGTCGAGGTCTCGACCACGTCGGTCGAGCCCTTGTCATCATCCTCGGCTTCTTCGTCCTCGATGATGTTGATGCCCATTTCCGAGAGCATCGACATGACATCTTCGATCTGCTCGGACGAAACCTGCTCGGGCGGAAGGACCTTGTTGAGCTGGTCGTAGGTGATGAAGCCCTTTTCACGCGCCTCTGCGATCATCTTCTTGACCGCAGTCTGGCTCATGTCCAGCATGCCTTCGCCGTCCTGTTCGTCCTGCTTATTGTCGTCGTTGTCTTTCGCGGCCATTCGGCACTCCTTCGAAGGGCGGGTGATTCGCGATTCGATTTCGCGAATTATGTAGCGCGAATCGGCGCGGTGAACACCCAACTAGCCCAGATTTCTTTACCTGTTTCCTGATCCTGCGCCCGCTAGCGGCGGGTACGGCGCCCCTTGCTGTAATCGATTCGGTCCAGCAGCTGCTCGAATGCAGTCCGCTCGTCGCGGTTGATCTGCGCCCCGTTGTCGCCGAGGTCGTAGTGCGCCCGGTCTTCGGTCTGGCTGCGCTCCGCGCGGTTGCGCGCGTCGGCCGCCTGCGACAAGCGCCACGTCAGCCCTTCGTCCGCCACCGCATCCATGTCGTGCATCGCCTCTGCCACCTCGCGCTGAAACCCTCGCCTTGCCGACAGTTTTGCCAACTCCATGGCCACACACATCGTCGCCTTTTCAGCATCCTGCGTGTCACGAACCCCCGGGGCAATCCGCACATGGCGTTGAGCGAACAGCTTTTCAAGTGAAGCTCCAAGCCCCTTCTCGGCCATTACTGCGCGAAGGTCGTCGGCGTCCGTGCCGTGGCGGATCAGAGCCGTCGCGATGGCTCGGTATTCCGGGTCCGAGAATTCCAGCCTCTCAAGTTCTCCCTCGAACTGAGGAAGCAGCGCGGGGTGGGTAATCAGAGTCGCCAGAATGACCGCCTCCCGCAGCCTCTCTTCCGCTGAATTCCCGCCAGCCACAAGAAAGGACGACTTGGTTCCGGACAGCGGCACCACGGCCTGCTTGCGCCATTCCCGGCGTTGCCCCTCCTTGCGCGGCGGATTGAAAAGCTCGGACCTGAGGCGCCGGATTTCATCGGCGTAATGGCTTCGGAGCGACTGGTCCGCGATCCGCCCCAAGGCGGCGCGCAGGGACTTGTCCAGCGCCGCCCGACGCTCGGGGCTGTCGAGGACCTTACCTTCGGTTTCGCGCTGCCAAAGAAGCGATACCAGCGGCTTCGCCTCATCCAGCAGAGCCTGCATCGCCCCTGCCCCATCGGCGCGCAGCAGGTCGTCGGGGTCCTTGCCCTCGGGCAGCAGGCAGAACCTCAGCGCGTGGTCGGGTGAAAGCATCGGCAGGGCCAGGTCGATCAATCGCATCGCCGCGCGCAGACCTGCGGTGTCGCCATCCAGCGCAATGATCGGCTCGGGGTGAATGCGCCACAGAAGCTGCAACTGATCCTCGGTGATCGCTGTGCCCAACGGCGCGACCGTGGCCCCGAACCCGGCTTCGCTCAGCGCGATCACGTCCATGTAGCCCTCGGCCACGATCAGCGGCTGGCCCTTGCCTGCCGCAGTCCGGGCCGGTCCTTGGTTGTAAAGGCTGCGCCCCTTGTCGAAGAGTTCCGTCTCGGGCGAGTTCAGGTATTTCGCCCGGGCATTGGGGTCCATCGCCCGCCCGCCAAGGGCAATCGCCCTGCCCTGCGCATCGCGAATGGGAAAGATGATCCGTCCCCGGAACCGGTCATAGGACGGGCCGCCGTCATCGGGCCGGGCGGCAAGGCCCGCGTCGATGATCGTCTGCTCGGGGACGTTCTTTCCCGTCAGATGCCCGATAACATTCCGACGATTATCCGATGCAAATCCGATATCCCATCTGTCGAGCGCCTCAGCGCCCAACCCGCGCCGCGCGAGGTAGTCCCGCGCCTCGGCCGCGGCGGCGGTCTTGAGTTGCAGCTTGTAGAACTGCACCGCCTGCTCCATGACCTCGGCCAACTGGCTGCGGCGGTCGGCCTTTTCCTGCGCCTTCGGGTCGCGCGCGGGCATCTGCATCCCGGACTCGCGCGCCAGGATTTCGACCGCCTCCATGAAGCCGACATTCTCGGTCTCGCGGATGAAGGAAATCGCGTCGCCCTTGGCATGGCAGCCGAAGCAGTAGTAGAAGCCCTGCTTGTCATCCACATGAAAAGACGCAGTTTTTTCATGATGAAAGGGGCATGGCGCCCACATGTCGCCCTTGCCCTGGTTGGACTTGCGCATGTCCCACATGACCTTGCGCCCGACCACCTGCGACAGCGAGGTGCGGGTACGAAGTTCATCAAGGAATCCGGGGGGCAGGCTCATGACGTCCACTAATGGCCGAAAGCCGCCGGAGTCTACCCGCGAGTGAGCGCGGGGTCCAGTCAGCGATGATGGAGAATCCGCCCGATCACATTCAGAAGTAGCTGCGCCGCCAGGATCGCCGTGGTGCCGGTGTGGTCGTAATCCGGAGCAACCTCCACCAAATCGATGCCGACGATCTTCTGACGCTTCGCCAGAATGGCAATCAACTCAAGCACTTCGTAATATTGGAACCCGCCGTGGCTGGGCGTGCCGGTGCCCGGCGCGATGGAGGGGTCGAAGCCGTCGATGTCGATGGTCAGGTAGAGATCGACGCCCGTGGGAATACGCTCGGCCACGGCCTCGACCCCCAGCTTTCGGACCTGCCGCACCGACAAGATGTCCGAGCCCATCGCCCGGGCGTCGTCATACCCCTCTTTCGCGGTGGACGAGACATTGCGGATGCCAAGCTGGGTCAGACCGGTGACATAGGGCTTTTCCGCCGCGCGGCGCATGGGATTGCCGTGGCCGAAGCGCACGCCGTGGCGTTCGTCCACGAAATCGAGATGCGCGTCGAACTGAACCACGTGGATATCACCGTGATCGGAAAAGGCGTTGATGCAGGGAATGTTGACCGAGTGATCGCCGCCCAGCACCACCGGCAGCGCCCCGGCCTTGAGGATCGCGCGGACGCCGGCCTCGATGCTGGCATGGCTTCCGATGGTATCCGTATGGATGATGTCGGCATCTCCCAGGTCCACGATCCGTGTGCCCGCGCCAAGGTAGGTCACGTCATCCTCGTGGTCGTAGGCGCCGGCGTGACCGAAAGCGAACAGGGTCGAGGCCTCTCGGATGGCACGCGGGCCGAAGCGCGCGCCGGATCGCCATTGGGTGCCGAAATCATAGGGAGCGCCAAGAATGGCCACGTCGGCTTCGATCGCGTCCCAGTCGGGCTGGTATGGGTATTTGCCGAAGGTGGCGATACCGACAAACGGCAGGTTCAGCCGCCCGCTTTCATATCCGTGGCTCATGGGGTCCCTTCCCGACTCGGTTGCAACTATCCCTATTCTATAGATCGAAACACAGGCCGTCGGCCCGGAAAGCCAAAACCCGGCTCCTTTCGAAGCCGGGTTTTGGATGCAACGTCTAATAAACTTTTAACGGAAAACTCTTCCCTAGGGTGACGCGGGGCATCCGGCTTGTGGCCTTCCTCCCCGCGTCTGAGGGATACCTGAAATCAGAGTGCGAGGCGGAAGAACTCCCGCTCGAAAGTGTTGTCCATGCCAGCACCACCGCAGAAGCCGAAGATCATGCCGGTGGTACCGTTGATATCGCCGCCCGCGACGATCGAGGCGCCGTTGATACCGAACACGCCGGACTGGAAGGAAATATCGCCAAGCGCGACAAGTCGGCTGCCGTTGATGGTCATGCTCGCAGCGATCTGGATGCCACCCATGGTCATGACCGTGGTGCCACCACCACCGGCGCAGTTATCGTCGCGCCCGATGGTCAGCTGCGCAGCGGTCGAGACCGAATCGGCAGACCGGTCGTAGCTGCCGAGGAACACGTCGTAGAAATTCGTCACAGCGGGGAAGACCATCTTGCAGTTCGTGATCAGCACAAAGTTCGAATAGGTCTGGTTGGCCCGGAAACGCACCGCCTGGTTCGACGTAGTGCACTGCGCATAGTGGATGCGGCCCGGGGTGAAGTCCGAGGGGTCGATCCCGCCGAACCCGATGTTGATCACGTTATTCGGCGTGATGTAGGAGGGCGACCAGTCCTGCCCGCCAGAGGCAAGGTCATCCAGGATGACCGGAACAAGGTTCAGGATCTCGATTTCATAAGCGCCATCGCGCAGCGCCGGTTCAAGGCCGGCGTTCGTAGTGATGTCGCCGCCGGGAACGACGATATTCTCTTCGTCCGGCATCGACACGACCGTTCCGGGCTGAAACACGTTACCCTGCTGCAAGTCTACGTGGGTGTTCGAATGCAGGCAGAACCCGGTGGTGAACGCGTTGTTCGACGCGATATTGATCACACCGTTGGCGACAAGGCCTTCGCGCATGCAAGTGGGAATGTATGTCTCGTAGACCGCGCGGTTGCGGATGTCGAAGTTCGAGAACCCGGCGAATTTCAGCAGGAAGGTCGTCACCGCGTTGTTCTTGGATTGCAGCCGCGAAATGTCGACCATGACCGCGTCATCCGAGTTGGAGTCCGCCGTGAAGGTTCCGGTGGCCCGGTTCCAGTAGCCGAACTGAATGTCCGAAGCCGTCAGCAAGGTTCCGTTGAGCCGTTCCGGCATCATCGTTTCCACGATCTCAAGCGCCCGCTGCTTGGCGACCGAAGAAGACACATCCTTGCGCGCCCGCTGGAACAGGGCCGTGTGGGCCGCCGCGTCCGCCGCCGCCTGCATCTGGGTCTTGACCTTTATGGCGTGCGAAAGGTCAACCGCCAGCCCCCCCATGGCGACCATCGCCATCAGGAAGAAAAGGCCTCCGACCGTCATCGCACCGTCTTCCTGGCGGGCGAACTTGCGGATCATTCCATTCATCATTGAAGCCTCCATTGGGAGAGATTTCCTCAGCACGTTTCCGCCCCCGGATCTGCGCATTCGATATAAAGTTGGGACACGACGAAGATCTCGGACCGCGCCAGCGGCGCAACAAGCCCAAACAGATCGATGTCGGAGGTCGGCATGACGATCATCGTCGTCGTAAGGCCGGACGTCATGTCGACCCGTGTCGTGACCCGCGCGTTGGGCGACGTCGCCGCAATACGGCTCATCACGTAGGCCTCGGCATCCGCTTCGGTCCAGATGCCGTTCGCCGCGAGCCTGCGGTTGGTATCCTGCAGAACCCGAATGGCGAGGGTGTTCGCGTTGAACATCATCGACAGATCAACGGTAATCGCGAAGGAGATGGCGACCAGCGGCAGCCAGAACAACGCTTCGATCGTGATGCTTCCGTCCGTATCACGGCGAAAACGGGACAGACCGGATTTCATCTTCTGCAGCGGCATTTTCAGCGCTCCTTGGGATTTGCGTGCGGTCATCATCAGCAATCCGGTCCCAGATTCTGGTCAGCCACGATTTCAGTCGGGTCCGGGAAATATTCCACGTAGATCTGCGACTCGACGACGATGGTGGCCTGCTTCAGTGCAGGGAAGATTCCGGCGCCATCGACATCATCGACCGGGAAGACCGCCACCGTGATCACCGAGCCTCGATCCCCTTCGCAGAACGCCTGCACGTTGGGGGACATCGGCTGAATCTTCGTCAGGATGTGATTTTCGACCTGGGCCTTGGTCTTGTAGATCCCGGCGGAATAGAGACGACCGGCCTCCTGCACCACGCGATTGGCCGCCGCATATGCAGTAAAGACCAGCGCCACATCAGCCGCCAGCGCGAAGGCCGCGATCACGAAGGGAAACCAGAGCGCGAGTTCGATCGTCGCGTTGCCATCCTCGGAACGGCGGAACCGGCGCGGAAGAATCCGCAGCGCGGCATGCAGCCTTGTCCGAGGCTGTCGTTTGGTCGTGGGCAGTGCCGTTTTCATGGCGCCAAAGCTCCTGACGAGTACGAATCATGTGGCCGCAATGCGACCACTCGCGATCAACTTAGACTCAGGCTTGTTGAACGCCTGCGTAACCGAGCATTCATTTTCGGTTCATCATGCCGGATGATCAGTCTGGCGCCCGTTGCCACCAACATGCCAGTTCACGTCATCGCGAACGCGCGGGCCATTCTCAATCGGAAACCCATTGACGCCTTCAACCCCTGTCGCATAGGCCAATAACATGGAAGATTTTGCGCCATTTCCGAACGGAACCCCACGATGAGGGTCCTTGTTGTCGATGACGAACTTGTTCTGTGCAAGCAGATTCAGAACGCCTTTCAGGGCGAAGGATACGCCGTCGACCTCGCACATGACGGGGAAGATGCGGCGCACCTGGGGGCCAATGAACCCTACGACCTGATCATTCTCGACATCGGCCTTCCCAAACAGGACGGAATTTCCGTCCTCAAGGCCTGGCGCGCCGAGGGGTTGGACATGCCGGTCTTGCTGCTGACGGCTCGCGATGGATGGTCCGAACGCGTGGACGGCCTGGATGCCGGGGCGGATGACTATCTCTCCAAGCCGTTCCACATGTCCGAACTGCTGGCCCGGGCACGGGCGCTGATCCGGCGCAACAAGGGGCGCATGCAGGAGGTGTTTTCCCAAGGCGGGTTTTCCTTCGACCTGCGCACCGGCACGGCGACGGTCGATGGCCTTCCGGTGAAACTAACCGCCCAGGAGGTCGCGGTTCTGCGATACCTGGTGCACAACAGCGGTCGCTACGTAACGCGCACCGAGATCGTCGACCATATCTACGATTACAACAGCGACCCCGACAGCAACACCATCGCCGTCTTCATCGGACGCCTTCGGCGCAAGCTGGGACCGGACGTGATCACGTCCGAACGGGGGCGCGGCTACATGATCGTCGCCGAAAAATGAGATCCATCCGGTCACGTGCAGTCAACCTGGGCGCCATGTGGAGCTTCGCCATCCTCGCCTTCACGGCCACGTTTCTCTACCTGACGATCCAGAAGCAGAACCTCTTCTTCTTTGACGAGGCGCTTCTCCTGCGCCACTCGCAACTGGTGTCCGCCGTCCGGAGCGACGGCCTTGGCGGAGCCAACCGGTTCCTTCGCAGTCAGGAATACAAGAACGCCTACTCGGGGTTCTACTGGCAGGTGGAGGCGCAAAACGGCATGACCATCCAGTCAACCTCACTGGTCGAGAACAGCCTTGTACTGCCGGCCACTGGCACAGGGCGGCCTCAATTCTGGACCGGGAGCGGCCCCGACGGCCCGTTTCGAGGTGTTTTCCAGAGAGTTCCCCTGCCCGATGGAAGCACCGCCACCGCCGCCGTGGCCGTATCGCTGCGCGGATTCTGGACCGAGGCCGGACGTCTTCTGATCACCATGCTGTTGTCCTTCGTGGCGATCGGATTTCTCTGCATCGGTGGCATCATGATGTTGACGAACACCGCGCTGCGCCCGTTGCGCCGATTGACCGACGATGTTCTCAACAGGTGGGAACGTGGCGCGGAGCTGAAGGCCTCTGAATACCCCGAGGAAGTCACGCCACTGATCAATGAAATCAACGAACTGATGGAACGGAACCGGCTCGTGGTGGAACGCGGTCGCCGCCGGGCCGCCGACCTTGCCCACGGACTGGGCACGCCCTCCGCAATCTTAGGCAATGAACTGGATAAATTCGCTGCGCAAGGTGTCGATACCGAGGCCGCACGCGAGGCGCTGGAACGCATCGACCGGCAGGTAAAGCGCTCACTCGCCCGGATCAGAGCGGCCAACGTTCCGGCCTATTCGCTGGGGGGCGTGTCGATCGAAACATCGGTGGGCCGCATCGTGAAGCTGCTGTCCCGCTCGCACGAGAACGCTCACCTGAGCTTCGACATACAGAACCTTGCCGGGTACCGGGCCAGCATGGACCCGCACGATCTGGAGGAAAGCTTGGGCAATCTGCTGGAAAACGCGACCAAATGGGCGAAGACGACGATCCGCGTCTCCATCGTCACGGAAAACGGAATGCTCGCCATCCGGATCGAAGATGATGGCCCCGGCATCCCTGAAGAACACCGCGAAGACGTGCTGAAGTCCGGCACACGGCTCGACACCTCGACCAAGGGAACCGGGATCGGCCTGGCCATCACGGCCGAGCTTCTCGAAGCATATGGCGGGTCGATCTTGCTCGACCGATCTGACGACCTGGGTGGTCTTTGCGTGACTTTCCGGGTGCCCGGCCGACGCCATGACGCCCGCCAGTCCGGTCAAGCCTAGAGGCCCTTGGCCTGGTAGCTTTTCGCCACCCGATCGATTGCCACGAGATAGGCGGCGACACGCAGATCGGGCACGTCCCCTCGCCCATGCCAGACCTCGCGCATGGACTGGTAGGCCGACCGCATGGTGTCATCCAGACCGGAACGCACCAGTTCCAGCTCATCGGCACCGCGCAGGTATTTCTGTTTGAAATCAGACGATAGCGACCAGGTGCTGCCCATCGCTGCAGAAATCTGCTCTAGCTCGTCGACGATAAGCTGGTGGCGTGCTTCCTCCTGGCGGCGCTGCATCCGACCAAAACGGATATGGCTGAGGTTCTTGACCCATTCGAAATAGGAGACCGTGACGCCGCCCGCGTTGGCGTACATGTCAGGGATGATGACGGTACCCTTGTCGCGCAGGATCTCGTCGGCGCCGGCGGTGATCGGGCCGTTCGCCGCCTCGATGATCAGCGGCGCCTGAATCCGGGCCGCATTCGCAAGGTTGATCACCCCTTCAAGTGCCGCCGGGATCAGGATGTCGCACTCATGTTCCAAGACCGTGGCACCATCCTTGACGTAGGTCCCATCCGCGTAGCCCGCGACCCCGCCATGACGCTCGATCCAGTTGCGTATGGCTTCGACGTCGAGGCCACGATCATCCACAAGAGCACCGTCGCGCTCCACGATCCCGACGATCAGCGCACCATCTTCCTCCGAGAGGAACTTGGCCGCATGATAGCCCACGTTTCCAAGGCCCTGCACGACGACACGCTTTCCGTCCAGCTTGCCGGACAGGCCCGACGCCGCGACATCTTCCGGGTAGCGGAAGAACTCTCGCAGCGCATATTGCACCCCGCGCCCGGTGGCTTCGACCCGACCCTGGATCCCGCCCGCGTGGGCCGGTTTGCCCGTGACACAGGCGTTCCCGTTGATATCGGTGGTGTTCATGCGCTTGTACTGGTCAGCGATCCAGGCCATCTCACGCTCCCCGGTACCCATGTCCGGCGCCGGGACATTTTGCGAGGGGTTGATCAGGTCGCGCTTGATCAACTCATAGGCAAAGCGCCGGGTGATGAGTTCCAGCTCATGGGGTTCATACTGGCGCGGATCGATGCAGAGGCCACCCTTGGAACCGCCGAACGGCGCCTCCACCAGCGCGCATTTGTAGGACATCAGCGCGGCCAGCGCCTCGACCTCGTCCTGGTTCACGGCGGGCGAGTAGCGGATGCCCCCCTTCACCGGTTCCATGTGTTCGGAATGGACCGAGCGATACCCGGTGAAGGTCTGGATATGCCCCCTGAGACGCACGCCGAAGCGCACCGTGTAGGTGGAATTGCAGACGCGGATTTTTTCTTCGAGCCCCGGCGACAGGTCCATCAACGCCACAGCGCGGTTGAACATCATGTCGACGGATTGTCGGAACGTCGGCTCATTGGGTGCGAGCATGTACGAATCTCCCTGATTGCTTATTTTTTGGGCAACCTAGGACTCTTCACCGCAACCTGAAACAGCCGATTTGGGCTATTCCGCGCGTTCTGACAGCTTGATGGTCAGAATTTCGCACATGGCTTTCGCATGCGCTACAGGGGTCACACCTCCAATGCCGATCCGCCGGCCCATGCGCCACCAAAGCCCCGGCGCCCACGCCATGTCTGCCGGGGACTTGAGGACAACGACGAAACCGTTCGAAGGCTTGAAGGCGAACGCGCTGCGGTCGACGTTTTCGATTTCGTCCAGACGGCACAGAACCACACCAGACGTATCGCGCAATTCCTCGTCCGTCAGTTCGATGGAATTCGCGGTCGCCCGGCGCATCATCTCGGCCCCGGCAAGGGCGCCGCCGCCCATCAGGATCATCACGATGCGCCACCCGAATGCGATGTCCTCGCCATCGAACCCGAAGAACAGCAGCATGGCCCCCAGCAATGCCAACATCCCGACTCCGAACACCCGCCGGAACGCGGTCGGTGTAAGTCGTGCTGCGATCTCTTCGGCCATCTGTCTCTCCATGATCAGGGCAGACATTCGTCTAGCTGCAAACCCCAGGATTGGCGAGAGGCCTTGCACATTGCACGCACAAGCGGAACCCGCTAACAGACCCGCGATATTCTTTCGGAACGGAGCCCTCCATGTCGGAACCCCTGCGCCTCGGAATCGCCGGTCTCGGAACCGTTGGCTCCGGTGTGGTGAAAATCGTCGAGAAACATGCGGAAATGCTCGAGCGCCGCGCCGGACGCCCGATCACGATTTCCGCCGTCTCGGCCCGGACACGCGACAAGGATCGTGGCTTCGACGTGAATGCCTACGCCTGGGAGGACGACCCGGTTGTCCTTGCGCGCCGCGACGACGTGGACGTGCTGGTGGAACTGATGGGCGGATCGGACGGCCCGGCGAAAGCCGCGACCGAGGCTGCCATCGCTGCGGGCAAGGACGTGGTCACTGCCAACAAGGCGATGCTGGCCATCAACGGCCAAGCGCTTGCCGAGGCCGCCGAGGCCAATGACCGGGTGATCCGTTTCGAGGCCGCCGTCGCAGGCGGCATTCCGGTCGTGAAGGCCCTGACCGAGGGGCTTGCGGGCAACGAAATCACCCGCGTCATGGGCGTGATGAACGGCACCTGCAACTATATCCTGACCCGGATGGAGCATGCCGGTCTGACCTATGACGAGGTGTTCGAAGAGGCCGCCAAGCTTGGCTACCTCGAGGCCGATCCGACCCTGGACGTGGGCGGCATCGACGCCGGGCACAAGCTGGCGCTGCTGGCGGCCGTCGCCTTCGGCACCAAGGTGGATTTCGACGGCATCAAGCTTGAAGGAATCGAGCGGATCAGCATCGAGGATATCGAGCAGGCCGCCGACATGGGCTACCGGATCAAGCTGCTTGGCGTTGCCCGCCTGACCGGCGAAGGGCTCGAGCAACGGATGACCCCCTGCCTCGTCCCGGCCGACAGCCCCATCGGGCAATTGGAAAACGCCACCAACATGGTGGTTCTCGAAGGTGATGCCGTGGGCCAGATCGTGCTGCGCGGCGCCGGTGCTGGCGAAGGCCCCACGGCCAGTGCCGTCATGTCCGACGTGATCGACCTGGCGCGCGGCGCCCGTGTCCATACCTTCGGCCAATCTGCGGCCGGGCTGGTGGCGGTTCCGGCGGTTCAGTCGGTGACACCTGCCCCCTATTACCTCCGCATGGAGCTTCTGGACGAGCCCGGTGCTCTGGCAAAGATCGCGGCGGCGCTTGGGAACTCGGGCATTTCCATCGACCGGATGCGCCAGTACGGCCACACGGCAACCACGGCGCCGGTGCTGATCGTCACCCACAAGACGACCCGGCCCGAGCTTGATGACGCGCTCGACGCAATGGCGGCCACCGGCGTTCTGGCATCCGAACCGGTCTCGATCCGGATCGAGGACGTTTGAGGCGCTTTGCGCCCTGTTCAGAAACAACCGGACAGGGTAAGTCCTGTCGTAGACAAAACATGATAGCGGGATAGAAACATGGCTTCTTCGGTGGAATTTCACGATCGCATGCTGTCGCTGGGCCTGGCGCGCGTCTCGGAAGCGGCAGCGATGGCCTCGGCCAAGCTGATCGGCCGCGGCGACGAAAAGGCTGCCGACCAGGCTGCCGTGAATGCCATGCGCGACCAGCTCAACCTGCTCGACATCAAGGGCGTCGTGGTCATCGGCGAAGGTGAGCGCGACGAGGCGCCGATGCTCTATATCGGCGAGGAAGTCGGCAACGGCACCGGCCCGGACGTGGACATCGCACTCGACCCGCTGGAAGGCACAACCCTGACCGCCAAGGACATGCCGAACGCCCTGACCGTCATCGCCATGGCCCCGCGCGGCACCCTGCTGCACGCGCCCGACGTCTATATGGACAAGCTGGCCATCGGCCCGGGCTACCCAACGGATGTGGTCAGCCTCGAGATGTCCCCCGCCGAGCGTGTCGCGGCCTTGGCCAAGGCGCGCGGCTGCGAAAACACCGATATCACTGTCTGCGTGCTTGAACGCCCGCGCCACGAGGACATGATCGCCGAATTGCGTTCCACCGGTGCCGCGATCCGCCTCATCACCGATGGCGACGTGGCCGGTGTCATCCACTGCGCCGAAGCCGCGATCACTGGCATCGACATGTACATGGGCCAGGGCGGTGCGCCCGAGGGTGTCCTGGCTGCCTCGGCCCTGAAATGCATGGGCGGGCAAATGTGGGGCCGCCTCGTCTTCCGCAACGAGGACGAGAAAGGCCGCGCCGCCAAGGCGGGCATCAAGGACCTTAACCGGATCTACTCGCGCGACGAGATGGTGACCGCCGACGTGATCTTTGCCGCGACCGGCGTGACGGACGGCTCCGTGGTCTCGGGCATCAAGCGCGAGCCGGGCTACCTGACGACCGAGACGATCCTGATGCGTTCCAAGACCGGGTCGGTCCGCCGGATGATCTACCGCAACCCCGTTCGCTGAGGCATGTCCCGCGCCTTCCTCGGGGTCGAGACCTCGCTGACCGGCCGGCGCTGGACGGGCCCCACCGAAGAAGAAGACCGTTTGGCCGAGGCGATGGCGCAGGCAACCCGCCTGCCGCGCCCAGTCTGCGCGACCCTCGTGCGTCAAGGCGTTCCGGTCGACGAGGCCGAGCGCTACCTCTCCCCCGCCCTGCGCGACCTGCTGCCCGATCCGATGACCCTGCGCGACATGGCGCCAGCGGCAGAGCGGTTCCTGCACGCGGTTCGCAAGGGTGAGCGCATCGCCATCTTCGCGGATTACGACGTTGACGGCGGGTCTTCCGCCGCGCTGCTCATTGCCTGGCTGCGCGACATGGGGCTCACGGCCACGCTCTATGTGCCGGATCGCATCGACGAGGGCTACGGCCCCAACGAACCCGCCATGGCGGAACTGGCACGTGACCATGACCTGATCGTCTGCGTCGATTGCGGAACCCTTTCCCACGGCCCCATCGCGGCAGCCAAAGCAGCCGATGTAATCGTCCTGGACCACCACCTGGGTGGCGAGACGCTTCCCACGGCCACGGCGGTCGTGAACCCCAACCGGCAGGACGAATCCGGTAACCTCGGACATCTCTGTGCCGCGGCGGTCGTCTTCCTGTTGCTGGTTGAGGTGAACCGCCGGATGCGGAAGGCCGGGGAAACCGGCCCGGATCTGATGCATTTTCTGGATCTGGTGGCACTGGCCACCGTGGCCGATGTGGCACCGCTGATCGGTGTGAACCGCGCCCTCGTCCGGCAGGGGCTGAAGGTCATGGCCAACCGGGGCCGTCCCGGCCTCGTGGCGCTTTCCGACGTGGCGCGGCTCGACACCGCGCCCACCTCCTATCACCTCGGCTTCGTCCTGGGGCCGCGCGTCAATGCGGGTGGGCGGATCGGACAAGCTGATCTCGGTGCCCGGCTTCTGGCGACGGCGGACCCGCATGAGGCAGCGGCCCTGGCAGAACGGCTCGACCAACTCAACACCGAGAGGCGCGATATCGAGGCCGCAGTGCGAGAGGCGGCCCTGGCTCAGGCCGAGGCCCGTGGACTGGATGCCCCGCTCGTCTGGGCCGCAAGCGAAGGCTGGCACCCCGGCGTCGTCGGCATCGTGGCCTCGCGCTTGAAGGAGGTTACTAACCGGCCCGCCATCGTCATCGGATTCGACGGGGACGAGGGCAAGGGATCGGGCCGCTCCATCCCGGGCGTCGACCTTGGCGCTGCGATCCAACGCTTGGCCGCGGAAGGCTTGCTGCTGAAAGGCGGCGGGCACCGGATGGCGGCCGGTCTGACGGTTGCGCGTGACCATCTGGAAGAGGCGATGCAGCGGCTTTCGGACCTGCTCGGGCGACAGGGCGCGGGCCAGGCGGGTCCGAGAGATCTGAAACTCGATGCGGCGCTGATGCCGAGGGCGGCGACCGTGGATCTGATCAACGAGATCGAGGCCGCGGGCCCCTTTGGTGCCGGGGCCCCTGCCCCACGATTCGCCTTTCCCGATCAACGCGTTGACTACGCCCGGCGAGTGGGCGCATCGCATCTGAAAATCACATTCAGCGACGGGCTAGGCGCAAAGCTCGACGCGATCTGCTTCGGCGCCTTCGACGGCCCCCTCGGCCCCGCGCTTGAGGGCCACGGAGGTCAGCGTTTCCACCTTTCGGGGCGGCTCGAGATCAATTCCTGGGGCGGCCGCCAGAGCGTCCAACTCCGGCTTGAAGACGCCGCGCCCGCCGGGTGAAAAAACCTGCCCCGAAAGGCAAAAAATCCGCTTGCACTGACTTCGCGCTTTGCCTAGATACAGCCCCACAAAACGCGTGGCCCGTTCGTCTATCGGTTAGGACGCCAGGTTTTCAACCTGGAAAGAGGGGTTCGATTCCCCTACGGGCTGCCACTCCCTCTCTAAATCATTGATTTTCCACGATTTTTTGGCATTTTTGTTCAGGGTCGGAACTCCTGAACAATTTTCACCCAAGCTCAGGCGCCATTTCGGCGGCGACCTAGCGTCACAATCTCCCCTTCATCACTTCCAGTCAGCATCCGCCGACGTTGGGCGGCGCGCGTATAGTGCTCTACCTCCTCGAGGCTCTCATAGCCGGTCCATGCCGCGATCTGGTGCGCGGTGGCGCCGGCCTCGGATATCAACGTCGCCCGGGTTCTGCGCAATCCGTGCCCGGTGCGGTCCTTGAGGCCGGCGGCACGGCAGGCCTTGGAAAACCACTGGCTCGCGGATTTCTCTGACCGGCTATGACCGTAGGCCGTCACGATCCAGGTCATGTGCCGGGCGCTCAACGCCTCGATCGCCTTGTGCAGGATTGCGAGATCCTCTGGATGAGGTGCCCCTAGTTTCCTAGACACCTGCCGTGTTCAGTTTCAGCTGTCTTGCTTCGAAGTCAACGGGCGACTGCATGCCGTTGTTCGTGTGTTTGCGCTTCGAGTTGCAGAACAACTCGATGTATTCGAACACGTCCCTCCGCGCGTCATCGCGGATCAGCTCCGTCTGACGTACATCCTCCTGTGCACGGTGACTTAACGGTTCCTTAAGCCATGCATGGAACCCGCTGAAATGGACCCGCAGCACCCGGCACATGGCGCGGATACCGAACTCCTCGCGATGCGCCCGAATGAAGGCGTACTTCATTGGGGCCCTCGCGCGAAGTACACCGTTGCTTTTTTAGGATATCGCGCTCCTCGGTCACCCTGGCCAACTCGCGCTTAAGCCGCCGGGTCTCGGCCTCGTGGTCAATGCCGGGCTTCTTCGCCACAGGATCGCCGAACAGCTTCATCCACTTGTACAGAGAATGCGTGCTCACGCCCAACCGCCGGGAAACCTCCCGAACCGGGTGCCCCCGCACCGTGATCTGATGCACCGCATCCCGCTTGAACTCATCACTGTAATTGCTAGTCCCCATGTCGGCCTCCTTGCCTCAAAACTACGGGGCAAAGCGTCTACAAATCTAGGGGCACCTCAAGAAAGTGCCCTCCGACATGCCATGCTTGCGTCAAAGGTCTGCGCACTTCGCGCCCACCTCGTGCTCGGCCAGGATCCCGATGATCCGCTCGTCCGTGAATCTCGTTCGCTTCATTGTCCGTCCTCTGCCTGGACCGGACTCGAATCGGCGGTGGAGGAAAAATCCCGTGGCAGGTCAGTGGCAGGTCATTTGGGCTACCGCCCACCAGCCCCGAAAACCATCGTCCCGATGGACCCGAGGCCAGTCATGCAATAACACTCAAACTGGACCACTAAGGTGGGGCTGATCAATCGACCTGAACACCCTGCCGAGCACCGCAACCGCCTTGTGAGCGGAGGGGACACGCGCCTTGCGCACCAACCTTTCCCGGTTCAGCCGACCTGAAAAGGATTTGAGATTCCGGGGCGATGCCCGGCCTTTTCAAGCGTTGCGCCAGCCTGCAAAAGAAGATCCTCGCGGAATTGTCCGCCGATCAACTGAACTCCGACGGGGCGTTGGTTGGCGTAGCCGGTTGCCACTGCCAACCCCGGCAAGCCAAGGGCTGGCAGGGCACGCTGTGGCATTTGCGCTTCGAACACCCTTGCAAAGTCGGCTTCGGACCGCACGTCCAATTGCTGATCGAAGGGCAGTTCCCCGGACACGGGGCAAATTACCAATGGATGCCTCTGAAGGAAGACTTCCCACTCTCGGATCAATCCGATGCGGGATTGCAGCGCCGACATGACGGTTTCCAAGTCGATGGGCCCGGCATCAACACTCATCTGCCGAAACACGAATTGGGAGTCCTGTTCGCCTTCCTGTGAGATGAGAGCCTCAACTCCCAGTTCCATTTCTGCCACCCAGAGCTTGGCGTTTATTTCCGCCGCCGGTCGCATCGGGGGGCAGTCCACCTCCTCGACAATCCAACCATCTTCTTCCAGATGCTTGGCGGCACTGATCAACGCTTTGCTAACGTGGTCGGATATCGACATCCCATCCGGCGCTAGTGTCAAAGCTGCGCGTTTTTCATACGGGCCGCTATCAAAGGGAACCGGGCGGTGCCATGGGTCACGCATGTCACTGGCAATCATGGCGCGGAAAGCCAGACTGAGATCCGCCATGGATCGCGCGATCGGCCCTGAAACGGCCATCAACTGCGCACCGATCAAACGATCGGGGGCAGACGCGTTGTAAGCAGGCACACGACCCGTCGTCGGGCGAAGCCCATGCAGCCCGCAGGCAAACGCTGGGTAACGGATTGAGCCGGCGATATCTGTTCCATGGCCTATGGCGCATAGGCCAGCAGCGACTGCGGCGGCAGCGCCGCCCGAGGATCCGCCTGGCGTAATATCCTGATTTCGCGGGTTGAGCGTCTGGCCATGAATATCATTCTTGGTGAACCAGCGAAGCGAGAATGCCGGTGTGTTCGTGCGCCCGACTATGATGGCCCCCGCTTTGCGCAAGTTGGAAACCACCGGGCTGTCTTCTTCGGCAATCGCCCCTGCAAGCAATTTCAGGCCATTCGTCGTGGCGTGGCCCACCTGATCCACATTCACCTTGATCGTGACAGGAACACCAGCAAGCGGCCCGGGATCTTCGCCGTTGGCGATGCGTGCATCCAGCGCTTCGGCTGCCGCGATGGCCTCGTCGGCGCAATCTTGAACGATAGCGTTGATGACTGGGTTCACCTCGTCGATCCGCTCCAGATGCGCGCGAGTGATATCTGTGGCGGACATCGTTTTTTCGCGCACGGCCTTGGCAATTTGGACCGCCGATTGATCGATACTGTCACTCATCTCTCCCTCCCAAGAGTCATGAAACAAACTGCTTCAGGCCGCGAGCCTGAAGCTTTAAATTCCGAGTGGCGAGACACAGACGCCGCTCCTTCATTCGAGATCATGAGACTGGGCCCAGGCAATCCATCCGGAACAAGTTGGGCCACATCGCGCTGGGCAACGTCGTAGCGCGTTTCCAGAGAGTGAGGCGACTGATAAAGCCAAGCCGACCCTCATGTTATCGAAACAGGGCATGGCACCGTGATCTTCTCCAATAGTCTGGATCTGACGTGATCAGCACCCAACCTTCTTTCGAACCAAAATCCTCTGACATGACGCTCAATCAGTTTACCGTTGCCCCACTTTTGCACTCTTGAACAATGACTTGAACTCGCGCGGCTGCGACCGCCAGTATTGTCGGGGGGCGCTGATTTCGGCCCCAAGCGCGGCAGCGGCATGCCACGGCCAGCGTGGGTCATACAGCATTCCGCGCGCCACAGCGATTGCGTCAGCCTCACCATTTTCAAGGATCGCTTCCGCATGTTCAGGCTTGGTGACCAGCCCCACGGCGATGAAGGGCAGATCGATTTCCGTCTTCAATTTCGCGGCAAGCGGCACCTGATAGCCCGGCGCAATCGGAATTTCCTGCTTGGGGGACACTCCACCCGAAGAGACATGAATCGCGGCACAGCCCCGGGCTTTCAATAGGGCGCCAAGCGCGGCCGTATCACTGATATCCCATCCCCCCGGCACCCAGTCGGTCGCTGACACCCGAACCCAGATCGGCATTTCCGGCGGAACCGCGGCCTTGACCGCATCGAAGACTTCAAGAGGAAAGCGCATCCGGTTTTCCCGCGTGCCGCCGTAGTTGTCGGTGCGCCTGTTCGCCAATGGTGAAAGGAATTGATGCAGAAGATAGCCATGTGCCATGTGCACCTCGATGCCCTGGAAGCCCAGCGCCACAGCCCGGCGTGCCGCCGACACGAAATCATCGCAGACCTTCGCCATGCCCGCCTCATCAAGCTCATCGGGCACATCCTCGCCTTCAGCATGAGGCAGCGCAGAAGGGGCCACGGCTTTCCATCCAAAAGGTTCATCCGGCGCGATCTGTGCCCCGCCGTCCCAAGGGGCGCGGCTGGAGGCTTTGCGCCCGGCATGGGCAAGCTGAATGACCATCGGCGTGATCGAATACTTCGTCACCGCCTCCATCACTCGATGTAGCGCGGCTTCGTTCTCGTCCGAATAAAGCCCAAGATCAGCCGGCGTGATACGCCCTTCGGGCGAGACTGAAGCAGCCTCGATGATCAGCATGCCTGCGCCAGACAAGGCCAGGTTGCCAAGGTGGATCAGGTGCCAGTCCTGCGCGTTTCCGTCCACGGCAGAATATTGGCACATCGGCGCTATGACGATCCGGTTTTCAAGCTCAAGCGAACCGATATTCAGCGGTGAGAAGAGATGGCTCATTCGTTCAATTTCCTTGCTCGGTCATTCGCGTCGGACACCAAAGTCCCGTGGACCGTGCATTCGACATATCTCTTTCGACGCCTTTCACTCTTCCGATGCCCGTCGGAAATCAGGCGCGCGGCGTCCGAGAAAAGCACTTATTCCCTCGCGTCCCTCTTCGCTTTCTCCGGCGGTCGCAATAGCGGCCAGTTCCCGATCCATCTGACTGGCAAAACCCGAGCCGAAGCTGTCCTGAAGTAGGCGGCGCGCGGCCCCCATCGACGCCACGGCACCCGATGCCAGCCGATCGGCCACATCAGAGCCCTCGCGCTCCAGATCGCCCTCTTTGACCACCCGGGTCACAAGACCGATATCAGCCGCCTCCGACGCGCCGATACGCCGGTTGGTCAAGATGATATCCTGCGCAGCGCGCATCCCCACCAGACGCGGCAGGAGCCATGTCATTCCACCATCCGGGGTCAGCCCGATACCAAGATAGGCCGCTGTGAAATGCGCCGAGGGATCGGCAATAACAATATCGCCACTGATCGCCATGCTCAGTCCCGCCCCTGCTGCAGGACCATTCACAAGACAGATCATCGGTTTCTTCATCGACGCAAAAAGCGTCATCGCCTGAAGCAGCGTACCAGCCAGGCGTCCCAGTGTGGCGCCTGTCCCCAGGCTGCTGTCCGCAAAATCGCCGATATCGCCCCCGACGGAAAACATCTTGCCCGCGCCGGTCAGCACAACGCAGCGCACATCTGGATTGTTGGAGCAGCGCAAAGCCGCATCCAAAAGGGAATCTGCCATCAACTGATTGATCGCGTTGCCCCGTTCGGGCCGGTTCAGCGTGACCCGCGCCACCCCTTTGGAAACGTCAAGAAGAACAGGCTGTGTCATCGGCATTGCTCCGCGGCGTCAAGCGCCAGTTTGACCAGTTTCGGAAACTGCTGCACCCGGGCCATCGAGTGGGCCGAAGCCGCCTGCCCCCGGATCGACGTCCGCCCCGTGGCAGCGCAGTAGCGCGCTAGGTACTCAGCCCCGGTCGGAATGTTCAGGTTGGCCGGCTCGATGTCACCCATCCCGGCAACGATTTCCGGCGGCATCCGGTACATCATCGCGTGATAGGTGAAATCCGCGAGCGGGCAGCCCAGCGTTGAAAGCTCCCAGTCCAGAACCGCGATCACCTGAGGTTCGTTGGGATGAAAGATCAGATTGTCGCAGCGAAAGTCACCGTGGATAATCCGTGTTTCCTCGTTCCGGGGAATGGCTGTGGGAAGCCATTCAACCAGCTTGTCCATGCCCGGATTACGCCCGGCGTCCGTGTCCATGACGTAGAACCAACTGCCAATGACGCTTTCGTCCGTGCAAAGCCCATGAACCTTCGGCACAGGAAAGTCAGCGCCGGACAGGGCCGTCAGCACCCGCACTTCACGGTTAACCGCGTGCGCGCCTTTCGCCAATTGACCGATTGGTTTTCGGCGCAGGGCATAGGTCTTGCCCGGCGATACAAGCTGGTAAGTCGGGTTTGATTGCCCGCCCTTGAACTGACGCACAGCCAACGGGCCTTCAAACCCGTCGACATTGGCCGCCATCCATCGCGCCAGCGCCGCCTCGTCAAAGCCAAAGCCATCGCGAACCTCCGTCATCCCGGAATTGGCTTCGGCGCTGACGGCGGTGGATTTCATCCCGCGCTCTCCGTTTTCCAGTCGCGTTTGATCTTTTTGGCAAGGCTCCATTTATGGACCTCGGTTGGTCCGTCATAGATGCGGAACGCACGAACCTCGCGGAACACTTGTTCGACAATCGTATCCGCCGTCACACCCTGCCCACCCATGCACTGCACGCAGCGGTCGGCGACCCGCATCAGCGCTTCGGATACGGAGACTTTTGCCATCGAGCTTTCGGCCCCGCCCTTTGCCCCGCTATCGAGGACATCGGCACACCAGTAGATCATCAACTCAGCCTGCTTCAGATCCATCAGGTTCTCGGCCAGCATGAAACCCACACCTTCATGATCAATCAGCTGTTTGCCAAAAGCCATGCGCCTGTTGGCATAGTCCGTCGCGATCTCGTGCGCCCGCACACAGGCCCCCAACCAGCGCATGCAATGGCTTAGGCGGGCGGGCGCAAGACGAACTTGTGCGTATTTGAACCCCTCTCCGGATTCACCCAGCATCTGATCCGCCGGAATGCGCAGATTGTCGATGGTAACAACCGCGTGCCCGCCGGGCATGGAACTGTCGATGGTGTCCATCACCCGCTCGATCCTGATCGCGGGATCGGGCAGATCGGCAAGGAACATGCAGGCCCCATCATCGGATTTGGCCATGATGATCGCCATCCCCGCGCCGTCCGCTCCGGTGATGTATGTCTTCCGGCCGTTCACCACCCAGTGGTTTCCGTCCATCTTGCAGGTGGTCAGCATCATCGACGGGTCGGAGCCCGCGCCGCCATCTTCGGCAGGCTCGGTCATGAAAAAGGCGGTGCGCATGCTGCCATCAACCATCCGTGTCAGAAATCGCTCTTTCAGTTCCGGCGAAGCGACCTTGCCCAACAGGAATATATTACCTTCGTCGGGGGCACAGGTGTGGCAGGCCAAGGGACCCAGCGGCGACAAACCCGAACGGATCAGAACGGCGGCAGTTTCGCGCTGTGTCAGGTGCCCGCCGTCGTCCATGATATGGGGCGTCATCACACCGGCCTCGCGCGCCATTGCCTTCAATTCGTCCGCCAGTTCGTCGGACGGGCCATGTGCGCCAAGCCGCGGATCATGTTCGTAAGGCACGACCTTCTCGCGCACGAATTCTTCGACCCTGTCGGCGATGTCGAGCGCCCGGGCGGACAGGCCTTCTCTTTGCAGCAATCTACTCATGGTGGATACTTCCTGGTTTTACTCGCGGGCACCAAGCAAGGCTGGATGCGTATTGGTCTTCTCTCTTGCCACAGGCTTGCGGGCGGGCGGTTGGATCACGGGCGCACAAAGCCAAGGTCTTCCTTGATCTGACGTTTCAGGATCTTGCCGTTGGCGTTGCGGGGCAAAGGCACCTCAAGCAAGGTATAGCTCTCGGGGCATTCATAGTCGGCAAGCTGAGCCGCACAGGTCGCTACCACCAACGCTTGGTCGGCCTCTTCCGGCTTCACCGACAGGACTGCGTGCACACGCTCACCCAAGATCGAGCAGGGCTTAGCAACCACGGCGGCCTCGATCACGCCGGGGCAGGACGTGAGCACGCTTTCCACCTGAGCCGTAAACACCTTGTGCCCACCGCGATTGACCAGGTCCTTTTTCCGGTCGTGCACATAGACGAACCCGTCCGCATCTACCGTCCCGATATCCCCCGTCTTCCAGAACCCTGACTTGAACTCTCGCGCGTCCGCCTCCGGGTTGCGCCAGTAGCCGGGAACCACCATCGCGCCCCTGATCCAAAGCTCTCCGGGTTCGCCAGCAGACATCTCGCGCCCGTTTTCATCCATGACACAGATCTCGGCACCCGGAACCGGCCGCCCCACGGACAGCCGACGCTTTGCGGTCTGCTCAGCAGGCATGACTGTAGCCGGCGAGGTTACCTCGGTCGCACCATAAGCATTCATCAGCCCCAGGTGCGGCAATGCGATGGCCAGCCGCTCTATTGTTGCAGCGGGCATTGGCGCGCCGCCATAGCCGCCGATCCTCCAAGCCGTCAGATCGTAGTCGGTCAAGTCTGCCTGGTGCAGGCAGAGATTGTACATTGCAGGCACCATGAGCGAGCAGGTCATGCGTTCCCTTGACGCAAGATCAAGGAACTTCGGAGCCTTGAACTCACGCATCACCGCGACGGCACCGCCCGCGCGGACCAGCGTATGGATACCCGCAACAAGGCCAGTCACATGGTTCATCGGGACGACAACGATGGTTTTGTCAGCGGGTCCCAAGTTCATGGTGGTGACGAAATTTGTGGCAGAATGAACGATCCCAAGACCGGTCAGCATGGCCCCCTTCGGCACGCCTGTCGTGCCGGAGGTGTAGAGAATAGTCGCGACCTCGTCTTCGCCAACATCGGCGGGCTCCGTCAGTGGGGTCGCTTTGCGCAGGTCGTCGTATCTGGCAAAGCCATCAGTCTCTCCGATAGAGACACGTATTTTCAAATGCGGCGTATCGCTTGACCGTGGCACCAGGTCGGCGAATGCAGCCTCTACCACAATTGCGATTGCTTCCGAATTGACAAGCGCGTGCAGGATACCCGGCCTCTGATCGCGGATACTAAGCGGGACGGTCACGGCACCCAGCCGTGCGGCGGCATAAAGGGTGACCACGAAGGGTGCGCCGTTGCCAAGCAGCATCGCCACCCTGTGCCCCTTCCCCACGCCCAGCGCGGCCAGACCCGCTGCTACGCGCCCAACCTCTTCATTGAACTGCGCATAGGTCCAGCGGGCCTCATCACAGATCAGCGCCTCGTTCTCGGGATAGTTGGCGACTGCCGCCTCCAGAAGCCCGTGAACATTGGGCGGACGGTCCAAATAGCAGGCGACTACACGATCTCCGTAGTGGAGTTCACGGCGCAAGGGCAATTGCATAGCCATGCTGCGTATCCCTTCCTGTTCGTTCCGGTCGATATCCCCTGCTCTTTGCCAGGCCCCGAACGTCGGTCATTGCACCTGCCTTTGTTCGACCAATCGCCCCACCGCGCCCGCGATAGACTTGTCCAGTGGCAGCCCGGCGTGGATGTAGCCCCTCTTGAAATCGTCGATGTGACGCACCATCCACTCTCGCGCGGTCTCGGCATTCCCGGCGCGGATCGCCTCGATGATATGATGATGCGCCACCACCTGACGCGACATCGCCTGTGGCAGCTTGGAGATCAGCACGTCGATCCCGCTGTAAAGGAGGAAGCCGATAGGTTCGCGTGCAAGCTGAAGCACTCGGTTCTTGCTGGCCATCGCGACGCGGGAGTGAAACGCCGTGTCGATCTCGACCGAGGCCTCTCCCTGCCCTTCAGCCGCTATAAGCTCGCGCTGAATCCTATCCAGATCATCTATGTCCTGAGCATCAGCGTGCCGCGCCGCGAGTTCTGCGGCAAGCGGTTCGGTTGCAATCGCAACGTTCCATAACTCATCGAACGTAACGTCCAGCATGCTTAACGCGCGGGTTTGCCGCGAGGAGAGTTCAGCCATATGCGGAATGCTGACCACCATTCTGCGCGGAGAAACCCGGCGCACAAAGCCCTCGCTTTCCAGTCGCCGGATTCCCTCGCGGATGGTGGAGCGATTGACGTTGAACATTCCCGCCATCTCGTTTTCTCCTGGCAACCTGTCACCCGGTTTCAGTGTGCCATTGAGAATCTGCGCCTCGATCTCACTCGAAACCTGCTCGTAGGCATGTTTGACTCGGAGTGGTTTCGGTTTGAGTGGCATGAAAAGATCTAACTCTTGGGGGCCCGCGCTGAACAAAGAAACCGCTCAGGGGATGGAAATCCGCCTTGCGCTCTCATGAGCTCTCCTTCCGCGCCTGCTCGATCACGTTCACTTTGATGATCTCGCCACGCTCAATGACGCATTCCCGCTGGAGCAGTTCGAGGGAATGGCTAAGTTCCGATTGCGCGATGAGGACCGAAAGTCCCTCTCCCCTCAAGGATGTGATGACTTCCGAAATACGCTTTGCCAAGGCAGGGGCCACGCCCTCGAAGGGTTCATCAAGCAGCAGCAGCTTTCGGCCAGCGATCAAGGCCCGTCCAAGGGCAACCATCTTTTGCTGCCCTCCGGATAGAAGCAGCGCCTTGCGCAACGCCATCTCGGTCAGCTCGGGCATAAGGTCATAGATGAACTCCAGTCCTTTCTGGCCGTCGATCTCCTTGTTCACCCATGCGGGCAAAAGCATGTTTTCCTCGACGGTAAGATCAGGCACCAGACGCCGGTCTTCCGGCATATAGCCAAACCCCAGTTGCGCTCGTTGGCGCGGTGGCATGCTCGATATGTCCTCACCGTTCCAAAGCACCCGGCCCGCCGCCATGTTGGCAAGTCCGGTGATGGTACGCATGACCGTTGTCTTTCCTGCCCCGTTCCGACCTACAAGCCCCATGCGTTCGCCAGTACCAACCTCAAGGCTGACACCGCGCAGGATCGGCGCGGCCTGAATGCTGACTTCAACGTTTTCGAGCTTCAAGGTCATGCCGGCGCCCCCGTCACATAGCGTTGCACTTCAGAGTCTGAGAGGACTTCGTCCGGCGCATCGTCCGCGATGATCCGTCCGTCATAGAAGGCCAGCACGCGTTCGGAATACCGGGTCACAATATCCATATCGTGTTCGACGAAAATGACGGTCACGCCAGCAGATCGGAGCGCGTCCATCACTAGGTCCATGATGGGAAACTTCTCGTCCGCCGCAACGCCGGATGTCGGCTCATCCAGCAACATGATCTGGGTATCCCCCGCCATGGCCATCGCGATATCCAGCAGTTTTTTCACCCCGCCCGACAGTTCCGGGATCAACCGATCGCGATGTTCGGCGATATTGAAACGCTCCAGCGTGGCGATGGCGCGCGCGCGGGCGTCCTTATCGTGGGCATTCCGCAGAAACGACGGCCCCGTGGCACCGTGGATCGCATCGGCAACAAGCATGTTCTCTTCCACGGTCAGTTCATTGCACAGCTGCGCGATCTGAAAAGAGCGGTGAATGCCCATGCGCGTGATCTGGCGCGGGGCCATGCCGATAATATTACGATCGCGAAAATTTATCTGGCCAGAATCGGGTTTGATATAGCCGGTCACCATGTTGACGAACGTGGTCTTGCCCGCTCCGTTTGTCCCGATCAGGGAATAGACCGCGCCTTCTGGGACAGTCACCGAGATATCCTTGGCAGCCGTGACCGCACCGAAAGACTTCTGAACGTCGCGAACCTCTAGAACACCCGTGCTCATGCCTTGTTTCCTTTCCAACGCCTGACAAGGGATCCCAAGCCGTTTGGCAATGCGATGATGACCGCAAGCAGGAATATCCCGAGCGCGAGCTGCCACGTATTAGGGAAGTAGAGGTTTGAGAATGATCGAACGAGTTCAAGTATGATCGCCGAGACAAAGACCGCAGGCACGGACAAATACCCAGCAAGGATTGCCACGAAGACAAACTCTCCCGATGTAGTCCAAAAGGCGAATTCCGGGTCCACATGACCCAGCGCCAGCGCCGCGATGGTGCCGCCGATGCCGCCAAGCACGGCACCAAAGACATAGTTGTAGGTCATGATGTTACGTACCGACGCACCCAGATATTCGACCCTCAGCTCATTGTCGCGGGTAGCAAGCGTAAGCAAGCCGCGCTCGCTGTCGAAATAGATGCGCATCAGCGTCCCGGCGATAACCGAGATCGTCACAACATAGATATAGAGCGCCGCCTGCAACGGTCGACCTTCCGGTGCCCAGCCAAGAAACGTCGGCGCCGCGATGTTCAACCCGTCGGTGCCTCCGATAAAGCTCATTTTCGAAAGGGATCCATACAGCACCATCGAAAGAGCCAGGGACAGCATCGCGAAGAAAATGCCCCGATAATTGGACAACAGCGGCCCGAAGGCGATCCCGACGAGCAAACAGACCAGCGCACTCAGAAAAGTCAGCAGGAAGATGTCCGAGATGCCGAAGTTGTTGGCCACAAGGGTCGCTGTATAGGCACCGAGGCAGTAGTAAAGTCCCTGTCCGAAGGACACGACACCGCCACGCATCATCCCGACGATGCCAAGGCAGACAAGCCCCTTGGCAAGTGCCATGGCAAAGAGAAACATCGCCCAGTCTGGCAGGATCACCGCGCCAGCGGCCAGCGCTACGAGGGCGACGATTGCACTGATGATAAGATTGGACTGCATCAGATTTTCCTCGCCTGTGTTTTTGCGAACAGTCCTTCAGGCCGGAACAGCAAAACGATAGCCATCACGAAATAGATTATGAACAGTTCCGCCTCGGGCAGCAGGTGCACAGAAGCCGCCCGACTGATCCCCACCATCAGCGCGCCGATGGCAGCACCGGGGATCGATCCCAACCCGCCGATAATCACAACCGCGAAGGCCACGATGATGACGTTGACCCCCAAACCGGGCGTTACCGAGATCATCGGCGCCGTCAACGCGCCGCCAAGCGCGGCAAGGAAAGCACCCGCCATGAACGCACCCAGATAGACGCGTTGAACGTTCACGCCCATGGTCTGGCTCATCTCGGAGTCATGGATCACAGCAAGGACAACCTTGCCGATCTGCGTATGGTTCAGCGTGAGCCACACGACCAAGCCCACGATGATGGCCGCCGCGATCACTGCGAAATCATAGCCAACGTAAAAGAGCGGCCCGATCTCCACATCCCCTAAGAGGGTGTAGGGTTCATAAACAAAATAGGGGTTCACACCCCAAATCAGCTTCATCACGTCTTCCAAGATGAGGAACACCGCATAGGTTACCAGTACGTTCAGAACTTCGTCACGACCGTAGAAGAACCGTAGAAGACCGCGTTCCAGCAACGGCCCCAGTACCAGCGCCACCAGCACTGCAGCCAGAATCAAAGCCGCGTAGCTTCCGTAGGGGAACGCGTCTCCGCCAGAGGCGAAATAGGCTCCAACGAGTGAAGCCGACGCGTAGGCGCCAATGGCGTAAAGGCTCCCATGCGCAATGTTGAGAATGTTCAGCACGCCGAAGACCAGCGTTAGGCCGACCGAGACGATGAACAGCCAGCCAGCGTAAATCAATCCATCGACAAGGATGGTTGCCGCAAGATCCATGGGTAAGGTCTCCGAGCGTTTTCTTGATGGCAAAGTGGCCCGCCGCGCAGGTGCGGCGGGCCTTACTCAGTTCTCAACGGTTAGTCACACTGAGCGCCAGGGAAACCCTGAGCAATCCACTCCTGAGACTTCATGCCATCCGGCGGGTTCACGCAGCGGGCATCGTAGTATTCCACGTCGACCAGTTCCATCTTGCCCGTTTCGGCGTTCCACTTCGTGGTGCCGATAGCATTGGGCTGAATCGCTTGGTGACCGTTGGCAAGCGCCATTTCGATATGGCCGGACGGTGCATCCCACGAAAGGCCTTGCATGGCAGCCGCAAGCTCTTCGCTGGTGGGCTTCGTACCACCGTTCTCGGCCATCGCCTTTTCAATCGCCGTCTTCAGACCAAAGATCGCCTGCCACATCCGGAAGGGCGCCTGAACCGGGAAAGTGTCGTATTCGGCCTCATAGGCCTCCCACATGGTATTGGTCAGCTCCTCCAGCTCACCGCCGCGTGCATAGGCGGCCAGCCCGTTTACGCCGCGCGCACCAAGGAAGATACCATCAGGCATCTTGTCCTGAAGCTGAGGGATGACATGGTCGCCTGCCGCAAGTGCGAGCTGCGAACGCTTGTGAAGCCCGCGCGCGGTTGCCTGAATCAGGAAGCCCTGCAGATCACCACCCCAGTTGGACGAATGCACCAGTGCAGGCTTTTCGCGCAAGAGTGCCGAAATCTCGGTTCCATATTGGCCCGCGCCGAATTTCGGGAAGAGTGCCGTCTTCACCTCGGCATCCGGATAAAGCTGGTTCATCGCGCCGGTGAAGTCCGCCCAGCTGTCCTGACCCCAGGCATAGTCCTGATTCAGCCCGGCAAAGCTCGGAACATCGAAGTTCCGGGATTTGAGATAACGGGCAAGGCTGACGTTATCCATCGTGGCATGAGCTGCCGTGCGGAACACATACTCATAGCTGCCATCCTCGAAGACCCGCGGGGTGCCGCAATCATAAAGGATCGTAAAGGCTTTCAACTCATCCGCGACCGGAGGAATGGCAAGGCAGTCGCCCGAGGACACATAACCCACGACTGCGTCGACTTCTTCCCGCTGCACAAGGTTGCGGAATTCCTGGACCTGTTTGGTGGCACCGCCTGCCTCATCCACGACGACGACCTCGATATTCATGCCGCCGAAGCCCTTCTGATCGTAGGGTGCGGGAAGTTTTCCGCCTTCGTTCAGCATGTCGACCAGCAGTTTGCCACCGTTCCATGCAGGCACACCAAAGCTTTCCGCCGCCTGGCCGGACAGGAATGTGATCACCCCGATCTTGAAGGTGTCTTCCTCAGCCGCGGCAGGCCCGGACAGGCCAACAGCCAGTGTCATAGTGGCCAGCAAACCGCCGATCTTCGAGTTGGTTGTCTTCATAGTTTCCTCCCTGAAACATGTACGGACAGGTCCGCTTTCCCGGGGAACATTCGCGCATCCTCCATGCGCAGGCGGCGCGTGCCGCTGTCCCCAAGTCGCATCAATTATTGTCCTATTGTTGGACACTGTGATTGAATGTGCGATGCGTCAAGAAAGAATCTGACGGTCGGCATAGAAACACCGGCTGAAAAACACCCTGACCAGAGCATGGGCCAACGCGTACTCACCCGCACCTGTCCTAGATTCTGGCGACATCGACGAGCGCGGTATGTGCACTACACCCCTGCCCAAGTCTCGAAGTCCCGACATCGCGGGTCAGCACGTTGGGGTTGCCGGCCGGATCGATATTGCCGCCCGGATCACCAAACCAAGCACCGGTCGGCAAAGACACGACACCCTGACGGATATCGTCCGACACCACCGCGCGCGCGCGGCAGGCGCCCCGATCATTGAACACCCGAACCGGATCGCCTGTCTTGATCTTCCGGAACGCCGCGTCAGCAGGATGAATGACAACCTTTTCAGGCCGCGCCCCATCTTCATCCGCAAGGGCACTTTCCAGTTGGCTATGAAGCTTGTCCCCCGGCTGCGGCGAAACCAGGTGAAGGGGCGCCTCGCTGGTAGCAACGCCCAGCCATTCCGTCGGCGGCAGCCAGACCGGGTGGCCCCGGCAATCGTCATAGCCAAATCCGTCGATGGTTTCGGAAAATATCTCGATCTTCCCGGACGGAGTCGGCAGGGGTGCGGCCTCTGGATCCTCCCGAAACGGTGCAAAAAGCGTCCTGTTCGGGGTGTCCTGCTGGATCGGTAGACGTACCCAGTTCATGTCCCGAAGTGTTTCGAAGCTCGGCACGTCCACGCCTTCATCCCGGGCGATATTTCGGTAGTCATCATACAACACCCGCAGCCACTCACCGGCACTGCGCCCCTCGGTAAAGGTCTCTTCGACCCCAAGCCGCTTGGCCAGCCCCGCAAAGATCGCGTAGTCGTCGCGGGCCTCGCCCACGGGCGGGATCAGTTGCGGCATATGGAAAAGGTAGTCGTCGAAATTGGATCGGCCGATGTCCTCTCGCTCGTAAGGTGTCGTGGCCGGAAAGACGATGTCCGCGCGCTTTGCCGTCGCTGTCCACCAAGGTTCGTTGACGATGATCGTTTCCGGCCTCTGCCAGGCGTCATGCAGGCCGTTGAGGTCTTGATGGTGGTGAAACGGATTACCTCCGGCCCAATAGACCAGCCGAATGTCTGGATAAGCTTCCCGCCGCCCGTTGAATGCATAGATTTCCCCCGGGTGACGTAGCATATCGCCAACCCGCGCGACGGGGATGAACTTCCGGACCGGGTTCTCACCCTGCGAAAAGGTGGCACCCCGCAGTCCTTTTAACGACTTGCCCACGCCGCCGATTGCGCCATAGCCGTAACCAACGCCACCGCCCGGCAGTCCGATTTGCCCCAGCATCGCGGCAAGGACCGCCGACATCCAATATGGCTGTTCCCCGTGTTCACCGCGCTGCAGAGACCACGCGACAGTAATCAGCGTACGCGTCGCGGCCATCCTGCGCGCCAAGATGCGGATCGTGTCAGGATCAACACCGCAAATCGGCCCGGCCCATTCAGGTGACTTCGGAGAGCCGTCGGTATCGCCCATAAGGTAGGGCCTGAAACGCTCGAATCCGGTAGTGCAACGGGCGAGAAACTCTTGATCCGTGAGGTGTTCCGTTTCAAGTACATATGCCATAGCCAGCATCAGCGCGGTGTCCGAACCGGGTTTGAGGGAGACCCACTCACAGCCCTCTGGCGCGTCGGTCCGCTGCGGGCCGATATTGATACAACGCATCCCATTCTTGGCAAAGGTTTCGAACCACAGTGCAGTCTCGTGCCGGGTAACGCCCCCCATGCTGACCTGGGAATTCTTCGGATTGACCCCACCAAACATCACCAACGTTTCGGTATTGGCCGCGATAGTGGGCCATCCATCCTGATGCTCGTAGTTCAGCTTCAGAAACGGAACCCCGAAGACATGTGGCATGATTGCCTGCGCACAACCCGTGGAATAGCTGCCGAATGAGGCGACATATCCGCCAATGGAATTCAGGAAACGGTGAACCTGGCTTTGTGCGTGATGAAAGCGCCCCGCAGACCCCCAACCGTAAGAACCCCCATAGATCGCCTCGTTGCCATGTACCTCGCGCACCCGGCAAAGCTCTGCTGCCGCGATATCCAGCGCTTCATCCCATGACAATTCAACGAACGTATCGCTTCCACGCTCGGTGCGATCACGATTTTCAAGCCAGCCGCGGCGGACCGAGGGCCGCGCCACCCGCGTAGGGTGATGCACTGCCTTGGGCAAGATGTCGGGAATGGCGCTGGGGCACGGGTCCTCTGAAAAAGGACGTGTCCGGACAATGCGCCCATCCTGAACGTCAACCTCGAAGGCCCCCCAATGGCTGGACGTTACCTTCGTCACATACTCAGACTTGTTCCTCAACACAACCTCCCATGGCGCGAATGCGTATCGAGCACCTACATCCCTCACGCTAACTGAGGTGCCCCTAGATTTGTAGACGCTTTGCCCCGTAGTTTTGAGGCAAGGAGGCCGACATGGGGACTAGCAATTACAGTGATGAGTTCAAGCGGGATGCGGTGCATCAGATCACGGTGCGGGGGCACCCGGTTCGGGAGGTTTCCCGGCGGTTGGGCGTGAGCACGCATTCTCTGTACAAGTGGATGAAGCTGTTCGGCGATCCTGTGGCGAAGAAGCCCGGCATTGACCACGAGGCCGAGACCCGGCGGCTTAAGCGCGAGTTGGCCAGGGTGACCGAGGAGCGCGACATCCTAAAAAAGGGTGAGACCATTTTCCGCCATTGGTCCGAGGACAATGGTCGAACGTGTACTTCGCGCGCGAGTCCCAATGAAGTACGCCTTCATTCGGGCGCACCGCGAGAAGTTCGGTATCCGCGCCATGTGCCGGGTTCTTCGGGTCCATTTCAGCGGCTTCTATGCATGGCTAAGGAACCGTTAAGTCACCGTGCACAGGAGGATGTACGTCAGACGGAGCTGATCCGGCAGGCCCGGGCCGACAGCGGCAAGGTTTATGGATATCGCGAGCTGACCTACGATCTGCGCGACCAGGGTGAACGCATCTCGGAGAACCGTGTCGCACGGTTGGCGTCGCTGGCCGGAATTGCTGCTCAGGTGGGCTACAAGCGCCATCCGGGCCGATATGGCGGCAAGCCTGCGGTCGTCGCCGAGAACAGGCTGGAGCAGTGCTTCGATGCGCCTCAGCCTGATCAGGTCTGGGTGACCGACATTACCTACATCAAGACCCATGAAGGCTGGCTGTACCTGTGCGTCGTCATCGATCTGTGCTCTCGCCGGGTTGTCGGCTGGACCGCCCAACCTCGCATGACGACCGACCTCGCCCTGCAAGCCCTGCTGATGGCCGTGTGGCGGCGCGAACCCGCAGGTAAGGTCGTGGTCCACTCAGACCAGGGTTCCCAATTCACTAGCAGCGAGTGGCAGACGTTCCTGCGCCAGCATAACCTGGAACCCAGCATGAGCAGGCGAGGTAACTGTCACGACAACGCGGTCGCCGAAAGCTTCTTTCAGTTGCTGAAACGAGAGCGGATCAGGCGTCGGACCTACCCGACCCGCGATGACGCGCGGAGGGACGTGTTCGAATACATCGAGCTGTTCTACAACTCGAAGCGCAAACACACGAACAACGGCATGCTGTCGCCCGTTGACTTCGAAGCAAGACAGCAGAAACTGAACACGGCAGGTGTCTAGGAAACTAGGGGCACCTCACCTTGGTCCGCCGACGCAGATCAAATCTCTTGTTTTGCATTCAGAGTGCTATATCGTCGCCTCACTTAATCTATCAAGGAGGAGAAAGACCTATGGCATGGAGCAAACCGATCGCTCGTGAAATCAAATGCGGTATGGAAATCAACATGTACGGCCCCGGTGAGGATGACGACCGCGGCGCTGACCGTGACGTGATCTAAGATCCGCAACATATATGTTTGTACACGTTCTTGGGGCAGCGGCCGGAGGCGGGCTGCCCCAATGGAATTGCGGCTGTCGGAACTGCAACGATGCGCGTAGCGGGGCTTTGCCGCCACTGACACAGTCCTCGGTGGCGATCTCGGGCGATGGTGAGAACTGGATCATTCTCAACGCTTCTCCCGATATCCGGACCCAGCTTCAGGACACACCCAAGCTGCATCCCCGTGGGTTGCGCGACACGCCAATTCGGGCGGTGATCGTGACCAACGCCGATGTCGATCACCTCTCCGGCCTGCTGGTTCTCAGGGAGAAGACCGGCTTTGCCCTTCATGCCACATCAGATGTGCTGAGCACCCTGGAGTCGAACCGGATTTTCGACGTCCTCGACCGAACCTTGGTCCAGCGCCATGCCATGGCGCTGGACGCGGCTTTCGAGCCAGCGCCGGGACTGCGGATCACACCATTCTCGGTGCCCGGCAAGGTCGCGCTATTCCTTGAAGGCGACACGGTCGAATTGGAGGAAATCGGCGAACAGACCGTCGGGCTGATCATCGAAAGCGCCGACAAGACGCTCGCCTATGTTCCTGGCTGCGCTGCCCTGCCCGACTGGCTTCTGGACCGTCTGTCCGACGTCGACCTGCTGCTTTTCGACGGCACCGTCTGGGAGAATGACGACATGCAGCGCACCGGCACCGGCGAGAAGACGGGCGCACGCATGGGTCACATCCCGATGCACGGTTCGGCAGGGAGCATCGCGCGCCTCAAAGGCCTGCGCGCCCGAAAGATATTCGTCCACATCAACAACACCAATCCGGCCCTGCAGCCCGATGGCCCGGAGCGCAAAGCGCTGCGCGAGGCCGGTTGGGACCTGGCCCACGACGGAATGGAGCTTTCGCTATGAATGCAGCCCCCGATACCCGCCAAATGTTCGAAGCCCGGCTGCGTGCGATCGGCGATGAGCGGTATCATGACAAACACCCGTTTCATCAGATGCTGCACTCTGGCGGGTGTACGCCCGATCAGGTCCGCGCCTGGGTGATCAATCGATATTATTACCAGTCCCGTATCCCGATGAAGGACGCCGCCTTCCTGTCTCGGGTTGCAGATTCGGAATTGCGCCGCATCTGGCGCCGCCGGATCGAGGATCACGACGGACGTGAACCGGGCACCGGGGGCATCCAGCGCTGGCTGAAACTGGCCGAAGGCGTGGGCCTTGACCCCGAGTATGTAGCCTCGGCGAAAGGCGTCCTCCCCGCGACGCGATTTGCCGTGGACGCCTATGTGCGGTTTGTCCGGGACGAACCGCTTCTGCCCGCGGTCGCGTCGTCACTCACCGAACTCTTCGCACCCAAGATTCATGCCGACCGGATCGCCGGCCTTCTGGCGCATTACGATTTCGCCAATGACACCACCATGTCCTACTTCCGCCAACGGTTGGTCGAGGCACCGCAGGACGTGGCCTTCGGGCTGGACTGGGTCCTTGAACACGCCGTGACGCGCGCAGATCAGGATGCGGCAGCAGATGCCCTGATCTTCAAGACAGAGGTCCTCTGGGCGCAACTCGATGCACTATGGTCGGCCTATGTCGAACCCGGACGCATTCCTCCCGGCGCGTGGCAACCCGGCGAGGGCCTCAAGTGATTGCCCCGACCGCCATCCCGACGCTGCCCCGGGGCGTTCGTTGCCATTATGACCGCGTACGGGACACGGACGTCTTGTTGGGGCCGGAGCGGGTTCTGATGATTGATCAGATCGGATCGGCGATCCTGTCGCGCGTGGACGGGACCGCGAATATCGCTGAAATCTGTGATCGTCTGGCAGAGACCTTCGCCGCGCCACGAGACGTGATCGAGCCCGACGTGATCTCCTACCTTGAAGACCTCGCGGAAAAACGGCTGCTGGAGTTGCGCGATGGCTAACCCCCCCATGGCGATGCTCGCCGAAGTCACCCATCGCTGCCCCCTCGCCTGCCCCTATTGCTCCAACCCGACGGACCTGGTGGCCAAGGGACAGGAACTCGACACCGCCACATGGTCCGGCATCTTCCACAGCGCCGCGGATCTGGGCGTCCTGCAGCTCCACCTGTCGGGCGGGGAACCCGCCGCGCGCAGTGACCTCATCGATCTCGTGGTCGCGGCACGGGAAGCGGGTCTCTATACCAATCTGATCACGTCGGGCATTGGACTGACCGAGCGGCGCTTGCGGGAACTCGACGAAGCTGGTCTGGATCATGTTCAACTTTCGGTACAGGGCGTTTCGGCCGAGGTCGCCGACCGGATCGGCGGCTACAACGGCGGCTTCAAACGCAAGATGCATGTGGCCGAGCACATATCCGGAATCGGCTTCCCGCTGACATTGAACGCCGTGATGCACCGGGACAACCTGGATGATCTTCCCGAAACCATAGACATGGCTGTCCGCCTCGGCGCGCGCCGCATCGAGATCGCCTGCGTACAGTTTCAGGGCTGGGCCCTGGTCAACCGCGCGCGGCTTCAACCCTCCCGCGCACAGGTCGAGCGTGCGAAAGACGTGGTGAGAGAAGCCGAGGCACGGCTCAAAGGGCAACTGGTCATCGATTTCGTGCCGCCCGACTACTACTCGGACTTTCCGAAACCCTGCATGAGCGGCTGGGGATCGACCGGGCTCAACGTGGCGCCGGACGGAACCGTACTGCCCTGCCACGCCGCAGCCACGATCCCGGGCCTTGAGTTCCAGAACGCCGTCGAAACACCACTTGCCGAGATCTGGCACAACAGCCCCGCGTTCAACGCATATCGCGGCACGGATTGGATGCCCGACCTTTGTCGCTCCTGCGATCGGCGCGACATCGACTTTGGCGGATGCCGCTGCCAGGCCATGGCCATCCTGGGAGACCCCAAGGCACCGGATCCGGTCTGCCACAAGAGCGAGGGCCGCGCCGCCCTGGACCGCCTGCTCGAGAGTGAGTCCGACGTGGAAGCGGACTACCAATATCGCCGAGCTTGATCGGGTCTCCTAGGACACCGCAATCTTTCCGGATGCGGGATCCAATCCAAACCGGTTGTCGGCCTGCCCGGCGTGCAGGCGTCTTTGGCGATCCGCCGTCGACCTGCCGCCAGAACGTTACCGCTTCGGAGAGAAGCGCCTAGCCGCACCGTGAAAAGCCGGATCACGTCACACGGCACCAAATGAGACTAGCCAGTGTTCTTGCCCATGCATCATAGTCGGCGGGAGGGACAAGGACATCGTTTACATATTCTCCATTCCTGGATGTGGATGATTGCGGGCAAATCACACCGGAAAGAATTCCTGGCAAATGCTCTCTTCCTACCCCACGCCCCTTGGCCTTGCCGCATCTCACGGCCGTGGCCTGCTGTGGCTGGCGCTGTTCTTCAGCCTGTTCGTGAACCTGCTCATGCTCACCGGGCCGCTCTTCATGCTGCAGGTTTATGACCGGGTGCTTGCCTCGGGGTCCGAGGAGACGCTCGTCGCCCTGTTCGGATTGGTGGTTCTGCTTTTCGCGCTCTACGGCCTGCTGGAGTTCGCACGGGGCCGGTTGACGGCGCGGGTCGGCGCGCGGTTTCAGGACCGCGTCGCGCCGATCATCTTCGATGCGCTCTTGGAGGATCGTGCCACGAACGGCGGACGGAGGGGCCGCGAGGCCTCCCTCGCCGATGTGGAGGCGATCAAGACCTTTTTCACCTCCCCCGTCCTGCTGGCGCTGTTCGACCTGCCCTGGACGCCGGTGTTCCTGCTTGCGATCTTCGTCTTTCACCCGATGCTCGGCTGGCTCGCACTGGCCGGTGGCGGGGTGCTGATCGTGACCGCAGTCCTCAACCAGGTGCTGACCGCCCGCAGGGTCGGTGCGGCTCAGGCGCAGACCCATGCCGCCTCGGTCTTCGCCAGGCAGATCCAGGACGCGGGGCCCTATGTCTGGGCGCAGGGTATGGGCACGGCGCTGAGGATGCGTTGGACCAAGGCGCAGGATCAGGCACTGGCGAGCCACATGAGCGCCACCGACTGGACCAGTTCGTTCAGCGCGTTCACGCGGGCCTTCCGCCTTCTGCTTCAATCGGGGATGTTGGCGCTCGGGGCTTGGCTCGTGCTGCAGAACGAGATGACAGGTGGCGCCATGATCGCAGCCTCGATCCTGCTGGGGCGCGCGCTGGCCCCCATCGAGCAAGGGCTACCGCAATGGCCCGTCGTGCAGCGCGCCCGGCGGAGTTGGAGGGTTCTGTCGTCCCTCCTCGAAGCGATCCCTGAGCGCGAGGCGCGCACCCGGCTGCCCGATCCCGTGGCCGCGCTGAATGCCCGCGATGTGTCACTGGTTCTGGAAGGTTGCGATGGCCCGTTGCTCCGATCGATCAGTTTCTACGTCGGCCCCGGAGAAGCCCTGGGCATCATCGGCAAGAGCGGTGCCGGGAAGACGGCCCTTGGCCGCGTTCTGATGGGGTTGGCGCACCCCACGACGGGCGAAGTCCGGCTGGGCGGCGCAACGATCGATCAGTACGGCCCCGACAGGATTGGGGACCTGATCGGCTACCTCCCGCAAGAGGTCCAGTTTTTCGACGGCACGGTCGCGGAGAATATCGCGCAGATGGCGCTCGAACCCGAAGCCGAAAAGGTCGTGGACGCAGCACGGAAGGCACGGATCCACGAGATCGTCCTACGCCTGCCCAAAGGCTATGACACGCGGATCGGCCCGGGCGATGTGCAACTTTCGGGCGGGCAGAAGCAACGCCTGGCGTTGGCACGGGCGCTCTATGGTAACCCGATGGTCCTGATCCTTGATGAGCCTAATTCTGCCTTGGATTCTGATGGCACCGAAGCGCTCAACGAAGTGATCGCCGAGATGAAGGCGGCCAACAAGTCGGCCATCATCATGACCCACCGCCCCCGCGCAGTGTCTCAATGCGATCAGCTTCTGGTTCTGGAAAACGGGCGGAAGGTGGCCTCCGGGCCTCGGGACGAGGTCATCAGGTCGATGATCAAGAATGCCGACAATGTCCATCAGGCCTTGCGCGAGAAAGCCGCGCTGTGACACAGGGGCGCCGAGCACAAACTTGGGGGGCCAGATGGCCAGCCGCAGTCGGCTTCTTTGCCGTCGCCGTGCTGGTCGGCGGCCTGGGGGCATGGGCGACCGTGACCGAAATCGCGGGCGCGGTCGTATCCCAGGGCACGGTCAAAGTTGAAAATCACCGGCAGGTCATCCAGCATCCCGATGGCGGTGTCGTGGGCGAAATCCTAGCCAGGGATGGCGACCATGTCCGGGCCGGAGAGCTTCTGGTGCGCCTGGACGGCACCTTCCTGCGATCCGAACTGCAGATAGTAGATCGTCAACTCGTTGAAATTCTTGCGCGCCAGAGACGGCTGGAAGCTGAACGGGACGCCCGCGACGTGCTGACCATACAGATCTCAGACGATTTCTCCGAGCTTGATCCTGACTGGGTCGAGGAACAGGTTTCCGGCCAGGTCGACCTGTTCAATGCGCGCAAGGAAGCGCTCGGGAAAGAGCAAGCCCAGCTTGCGGAGCAGAAAGGCCAGATCAGACAGCAGATCGAGGGGCTGTCGGCCCAGATGGAGGCGACAAAAACCGAATTGACGCTGGTCGAGGATCAGTTGCGCGACCAGGAAACACTGCTGGACAAAGGGCTGGCGACAACTGTCAGGGCATCCGAAATGCGCCGGGATCAGGCACGGCTTCACGGGGAAATCGGGCGCCTGAAGGCCGCAATCGGCGAGGCGAGAACACGCATCACGGCCACGGACATCGAGAGCCTTCGCCTGTCCAACAGCCGCCGCGAAGAGGCTATCAGCCGATTGAGAGACCTGCGCTATTCCGAGATCGAACTTTCCCAAAAGCGCCTGAGCCTGAAAGAACAACTCAGTCGGCTGGATGTCCGCGCGCCACTTGACGGGGTCATCTTCGGCTCGACCGTCGTCGCGGAGCGCTCGGTCGTGCGTCCAGCCGACCCGATGATGTTCATCGTCCCCGGGGACATCCCGCTGCAGGTCTCGGCCCGGATCAATCCCGCCAACATCGACCAGGTCTTTCCCGGTCAACACGCGAGTTTGCGGTTCACCACATTCGACATGCGCATGACCCCGGAGATTGCCGGAACGGTCGTCCGCCTGTCCGCCGACACGGTCGAGGACCAGGCGACGGGCGCGCCCTATTACGAAGCCATCATCCGCATATCTCCCCTATCCGATCCGGCGCAGTCCAATCTGGAAATCCTGCCCGGGATGCCCGTCGAAGTCTTCCTGAGAACCGAAGACAGAACCCCAATGAGCTATCTGACAAAACCCCTGACCGACTATTTCAGCCGCGCTTTTCGAGGGGGGTAGCTGAAAATCAAAGAACAGGAGCTGGCAGTGATGACCGTCTCCATTTTGTGTCCGCTTTTATAAGTTGGCCTTGTTCAGGGTTTGGTTCTTCTCTGACCGTTGGTGATACTCTCGCGGGGTGAGCCCGTCGAGGCTCCTGTGGTGGCGCTAGTGATCGCGCTCGTCGCGCCAGTCGCAACCAGATTACGGGCTTGGCGCAGGGTCGGGAACAGGTGCTCGTTGAGGCACTCATCCCGCAGGCGGCCGTTGAAGCTCTCGACCAGCCCGTTCTGCAGAAGCTTGCCCGGCGCGATATAATGCCATTCCATCAGGCGATCCTCCTGCAATTTTGGCATGGCGTTCGACCTCAGTTCGGTGCCGGCTTTGATGTCGGCCTCTCGATTTCGGAGGACATCGATCATTTTCGCGCATCCACCGCACATCTCGGCAAGCGTTTTTCCAGGCCAAAACCCAATTCGGAAAACTATCGGAATTCCATCGGACTTTTATCGGACCTTCACGCCAGATTCGAGCCGCCGGGGCCGTGCCGATCTAGGACCGGACACGCCCCATCGTCGGATCGAAGAGCGGCTTGAGCGAGGCCGTGGCCGGGTAGCGCGTGCCCGCGACGAGGACTTCCCAGGTGCCCGCCTCGACCCTTTTCGCGGTCAGCGGCTCGTCCAGTTCGGCAAAGCCGATCCCGACTGCGCCGCCCAGCGTGTGGCCGTATCCGCCAACCTGCATGTGCCCCACCGCTTCGCCGTCCAGGTAGATCAGCTCGTTGCCATAGAGCAGCGGCGCGGGGTCGTTCAGCAGAAACTGGAGCATCCGGTTCTTTGGCACGCCCTGCTCCTTGATCGCGGCAAGCGCGTCGCGGCCAATGAAGCCGCCGGGCTTGTCGAGCTTCACGGCAAAGCCCAGCCCCGCCTCGATCGGGTTGTCGGTATTGTCCACGTCGATGCCGAAGTCGCGATAGGCCTTCTCAAGCCGCAGTGAATTCAGCGTCTGCATCCCAGCGTTCCGGACACCAAGATCCTTCCCCTGCTCCATCAGAAGGTCATAGACCTGCACCGCGTGGATCGCCGGGACGTTCAACTCCCACCCCAGTTCGCCAATGAAGGTCACCCGCAGGGCCAGCACCTTGAAGAAGCCCACGTCGATGTCCTGTGCGGACATGAAGGGGAAAGCCTCGTTCGACAGGTCCGCCGAACTGACGCGCTGCATCAACTCGCGGGCCTTGGGGCCATGCACGTTGATCTGGGTGATCCCGGCGGTGATATCGGTGATGGTGACGAATTCGCCCGCGCGGAGGTTGCGGCGCATCCAGGTCTCGGTGTGGCCGGCGCTGTTCTCGCCCACCACCACCAGGAACTTGTCCGCCGCCAGCCGCGTGACGGTCAGATCGGCCTCGAACCCGCCGGTCTCGTTCGTCCAGGCGGTGTAGACCACGCGGCCGGGTTCCACGTCCACGTCGTTACAGCTCACGCGGCTCAGAAGCGCGCAGGCGTCCGGCCCTTCGACCTGGAACTTCGCCATGGAGGACATGTCCATCACGATCACGTCCTCGCGCGCGGCGCGGTGTTCCTCGGCGTGCCAGTCCCACCAGTTCTGGCGGCCCCAGCTATAGGCTTCGATCTTCGCCTGTTCGGGGCTGGGCGCGAACCAGTCGGGCTGTTCCCAACCCGAGCCTTCGCTGAAATAGGCCCCGGCGGCCTTGAGCCGGTCATAGAGGACCGACTGTTTCAGGCCGCGGGCGCTCTTGAAGCTCTCGTTGGGGAAATGCGCGCCGAAGCTCTTGGCCAGAAGTTCCGGGGTCCGGGCGCTACGGAAGGCCGGGGTGTTGTGGCTGCCATCGGCGAACCGCTCCACGTTGAAGCTGGTGTTGTCGACCGGGCAATGCCCCTCGACGATCCAATGGGCCAGCGCCATGCCGATGCCGGGCCCGTTGAGGATGCCCAGCGAGTTCAGCCCCGCCGCCACCCAGCAGTTGCGCAGCGACGGCGCCTGCCCCACCAGCGGCGCGAGGTCGGGGGTGAAGCTTTCCGGCCCGCAGAAGAACTTGCGCAGGCCCGCGTTGGCGGCGGCGGGAACACGCTCGAATGCGCGCTCCAGGTGCGGGGCCATGCGGTCCCAATCCGGCTCGATCTCCCCGAACGAGAAGTTCTGCGGGATCTCGTCGAGGTTCCAGACCGCGCCATCGGGCTCGAACAGGCCGACCAGCAGCCCGCCCACCTCTTCGCGGAAATAGGCCCAGCTGTGCGGATCCTCCACCAGCGGCAGGTCGCGGTGGATGCCCTCCATCGGCTCGGTGATGAGGTAGTAATGCTCGGCGGCCTGCAGCGGCAGGTTGATGCCCACCGTGGCGCCGATCTGGCGCGACCACATACCGGCGCAGATCACAACGTGCTCGGCCTGGATCTCGCCCTTGTCGGTGCGCACGCCGACCGCCGTACCATTGCGGGTCAGGATGGCCTCAACGCTGGTATCCTCGATGATACGGGCGCCGCGGCTGCGCGCGCCCCGGGCCAGCGCCATCGTCGTGTCTACGGGATTGGTGCGTCCCTCGAGCGGATACCAGAAGGCGGCGAGGGTCTTGGAGAAATCCCCGATCGGAAAGCGCTCGGCGGCCTCGGCGGGGGATATCTCGTGCACCTCGATGCCGAAGCGGTTCATGAAGGCGGCCCCACGGCGCATCTCCTCGACCCGGTCGGGCGTGTCGGCGGGCTGGATATAGCCCGGGCGCCGCCAGCCGGTGGCCTGGCCGGTTTCTTCCTCGAGGCCTGCAATGAGGTTGCGGCCATAGGTGTAGAATTCACACTCCCATTCATTGCCGAGGACCGCCGGAACGATCTCGCCCGCCGCATGCCAGGTGGTGCCCGAGGTCAGCTTGTCACGCTCGAGCACCACCACGTCGGTCATGCCGAGCTTGGTGAGGTGATAGGCCAGGTTGCAGCCGATCGACCCACCACCAATGATCACCGCCTGGGCATGGCTCGGAAACGTGTCGGTCATTCTCGGGGTCCTCTCTGTCGGTCTGGGTGCTGGCCGCAATTAATTTGATCAAATTAATTGCCGTCACGCCCGGTGAAATCAACCTCTTTGCATGTCCGTGCGCGCATTTGCGCCGCGAAGAACCGGCGCCCGGGGTCATTCACAGGTCTAGCTCCGGTCCTGCAGCCCGTACCAGGCATAGGCCAGCGGCAGGACGGCCCGGCGCAGGGGACCAAGTTCGAACCGGCGCGGCGGCGTGGTCATGACGGCAGGTAGCGGGTCGCCCTGCCCCAACATCATCTCGGCCAGCCGCACCCCGGCGTAGCTGCCCATGGCGACGCCGTTGCCGTGATAGGCGAAGGCGGCATAGCCCCCGTCACTGCCCGGGATCGCCCCGACAAAGGGGGTCAGGTCGCGGCTGAGGCAGACGAAGCCCGACCAGAAATGCGGCGTCTCCACATCGCGCCAGGCGGGGAAGAAGCGCTCGAAATCGGCGCGCATCCTTGTGCGAACCCGTTCGTGATCCGCAACCCGGGACCGGGTACTGCCGCGCATCCCGAAAAGCATCCGACCGTCGGGCAGCAGCCGGAAATAATGCAGCAGGTTGCGGCTGTCGTAGCACATCTGCGCGGTGGTCCAACCCTGGGCCGCGCGCTCTTCGGGGGTGAGGACGCGGGAGGCCAGGATGCTCGACTGCACCGGAAGGTAACGCCCGGCCATCCAGCGCGGCACGTCCTCGGAACTGTAGCCGTTGGTCGCGATCACGAAGCGCCTGGCGCGCATCTGGCCCGATGGCGTGTGCAGCAGGTGGCGGCCATCTGCGGCCGCGCTGATCCGCTCGACCGGGCTGTCGCCGAAGAGACGCGCGCCAGCGTCACGGGCGACCGCCGCCAGACCAAGGACGTATTTCATCGGGTTCAGCGCAAAGCCGATCGGGGTGGTCAGAGCCGCGTGGAACTCGGGGCTGGCCATGCCGTGCTCCGGCAATTCTTCCTTCGACAGGAATGCGCAGTCCAGCCCGTGGATACGAGCGACCTCTTCCCCGCGCGCCTTCAGCTCTGCGACCGCCTTCGGGCGGTGGGCCAGAAGGGTCTCGCCCCGTGAATGGGTGTCAGCTTCGATCCGGTGCCGGTCGAGCAGATCGCGGACGTGATCGACCGCCTGCCTCTCGGCCCGCGCATAGGTGCGCGCGGCCTCCTCCCCAAAGCGCCGCCGTATCGCCGCCGGGTCCAGCTTCGCCCCACCCAGGCAGCAGAACCCGCCGTTGCGGCCCGAGGCACCCCAGCCGGGTTGCTGGGCGTCGAGGACAACCACATCCTCCCCCGCCTCGGCCAGTTTCAGCGCGGCATTGAGCCCGGTGAAGCCCGCGCCGATGATGGCGGTGTCACAGGTGACCTCGCCCGAAACCGCCGGGCAAGGCTCCGGCAAGGTGACGCTTTCACGCCAGAAGCTCTGCGCGATCGGCTCCTGCCCATAGGCGAAGGGCTCGTAGAGGCGCTTCATGCGCACCCCTCCCGGCGGTCTTGAAACGTCCCGCAGATCATCCGGCCACGGCGGCCTTTTCCTCGCGCGCCCGCTTGGAGATCATGCGCTTGGAGGTCAGCGAGGCGGTGATCACCCCGATGGCCACCAGCCCGATCAGGATCGTCGACAGCGCGTTGATCTCGGGGCTGACGCCCAGTCGAACCGAACTGAAGATCTTCATCGGCAGCGTCGTGGCCGAGGGACCGGCGGTGAACGACGCGATCACCAGATCATCAAGCGACAGGGTGAAGGCCAGCAGCCAGCCCGAGGCCACAGCGGGCATGATGATCGGCAGGGTCACGCTGCGGAACGCGTCGAAGGGCGTGCAGCCAAGGTCCAGCGCCGCCTCCTCGACGGAGCGGTCGAAGCTCACCAGCCGGGAACTGACCACGACCGACACGAAGCACATCGAGAAGGTCGTATGGGCCAGCACGATGGTCACGATCCCCCGGTCAAGGCCGATGGAGATGAACAGAAGCAGCAAAGACAGGCCGGTGATCACCTCGGGCATGACGAGCGGCGCGTAGATCATCCCCGAAAACAGCGTCCGCCCGAAGAACCGCCCACCGCGCACCATCACATAGGCCGCCATCGTGCCGAGGATCGTCGCCAGCGTGGAGGACAGAACCCCCACCTGCAGGGTCACCCACGCGGCATCGAGGAAGGCCTCGTTCTGGAACAACTCGCCATACCACTTGGTCGAGAACCCGGCCCAGACCGTGACCAGCTTGGACGAGTTGAAGCTGTAGATCACCAGCAGCAGGATCGGCAGGTAGAGGAAGGCAAAGCCCAGCGTCAGCGAGGTCGCATTGAACCAGGTCATCCGCCTCATTGCTCGGCCTCCCGCTGGTTCTGCTCATTGCGCTGGAACAGGATGATCGGGATCACCAGGATCAGCAGCAAGATGATCGCGACCGCGCTTGCCACCGGCCAGTCACGGTTCGAGAAGAACTCCTCCCACAGCACCTTGCCGATCATCAGCGTCTGCGACCCGCCCAGAAGCGAGGGGATCACGAACTCGCCGATCACCGGAATGAAGACGAGGAAACAGCCGGCGATCACGCCCGGCTTCGACAGCGGGAAGGTCACCAGCCAGAAGGCCTTGGCCCGAGTGCAGCCGAGGTCCGTCGCGGCCTCGACAAGCGAGATGTCCATCTTTTCGAGGCTGGCGTAGATCGGCAGCACCATGAACGGCAGGTAAGTGTAGACGATGCCGATATAGACGGCGGTGGGCGAGTTCAGCAGCATCAGCGGCTCGCTGACCAGCCCGGTCATCAGAAGGAACTGGTTGAGAAAGCCTTCCTGGCTCAGGATACCGATCCACGCGTAGACCCGGATCAGGAAGCTGGTCCAGAACGGCAGGATCACCAGCATCATCAGCGTGGGGCGCCATTCCTCGGACGCACTCGCCATGGCATAGGCGATCGGGTAGCCCACCAGCAGCGCGAGGAAGGTCGAGATCAGCGCGATCTTGGCGCTGGAAAGGTAGGCCTTCCAATAAAGGTCATCCTCGGTCAGCCAGACGAAATTCTCGAAATCCAGATCGGCGAAGAAGGCCTTCAGCCCGGCCCAACCCTCGGACAGGTCGAGCGTCGGCGTGTAGGGCGGGATCGCAAGCGCGGTGTCCGAGACGGCGATCTTCAGGACGATCCCGAAGGGCACCAGGAACAGGAACAGAAGCCAGACGTAGGGAACCCCTACAAGCGCCGATCCCCGTATGCGATCGCGCCAGCCTCTCATCGGTCCAGAACCATCCCGGCGGTATCGGTCCAGCCCAACCAGACCTGGTCATCCCAGGTGAAGCTGCGCCGCCCGATGCGGTGGCTGTTGGCCACCTGCGCCTTGATGAACATGCCGTTGGCCAGTTCGACGTGATAGGTCGAGATGTTACCCAGGTAGCCGATGTCATGCACCCTGCCCGGCACGGCGTTGCGCAGGTCCTCCGGCTTATCCTTCGATATCCGGACCTTCTCGGGCCGGATCGCGAAATGGACTCGGGTACCGGCCGCGACCTCGGCCTCGCTGGCGCAGACGATATCGGGCTGACCCTCGGCCCAGGACATGGGGATGCGCCCCTCGGTGGCGGCACCGGCAGTGCCCTCGATCAGGTTCACGTCGCCGATGAAATCCGCGACATAGACCGAGTTCGGGGTTTCATAGATCCGGTCCGGAGTATCGACCTGAATGATCCTGCCCTCGTCCATCACGGCGACACGGCTGGCGACGGTCATCGCCTCTTCCTGATCGTGGGTGACAATCACGAAGGTGGTTCCGGTCTTCTCCTGGATGTCCATCAGTTCGAACTGGGTTTCCTCGCGCAGTTTCTTGTCCAGCGCGCCCAGCGGTTCATCGAGCAGCAGCAGTTTCGGCGCCTTGGCGAGGCTGCGGGCCAGGGCCACGCGCTGCCGTTGCCCGCCCGAGATCTGGTGCGGCTTGCGGCGGGCGAATTTCTCGAGCTTGACCATCTTCAGCATCTGCTGGACCCGGGCGTCGATCTCGCCACGCGGCATGGTCGATCGCTTCAGTCCGAAGGCGATGTTGTCATAGACGCTCAGATGCGGAAACAGCGCGTAGGACTGGAACATCATGTTCACTTCGCGCTTGTTGGGTGGGATCGGCGCAAGATCCTGCCCGTTCAGGGTAATGACGCCTTCGCTTGCGGCCTCGAACCCGGCCAGCATTCGCATCAGGGTCGTCTTGCCGCAGCCTGATGGCCCCAGAAGGGCAAAAAACTCGCGCTCGTAGATATCCAGCGTGAGGTTCTCGATGGCAGTAAACGCGCCAAAGCGCTTGGTGACGTTCTGAAACCGGATCAGCGGTTTTTCGTCGGGGTCCACCCAAGGGGCGAATTTGGTCTGGGACATCGAACTCTCTGTCTAAAGAAAACGGCCCGCACCACTGGGGTGCGGGCCGCAATGCCTGTGCGTATCAGGTGCCGGATTTGACCTTGGTCCACAGCCGGGTGACCACGCGCTGCACTTTCGCGTCATAGGGCGTGGTGGTGTAGAGGTTTTCCAGCGTCGCCTCGTCCGGGTAGATCGCCGGATCGCCGATCACGTCCTCGACCAGGAACTCCTGCGACGCGATGTTGCCGTTGGCGTAGTAGACGTAGTTCGACGCCTGGGCCGCGTTGTTGGCATCCAGAATGAAGTCCAGGAACTTGTGCGCGGCTTCCGGGTTCGGGGCGTCCACCGGAACCGCCATCTGGTCGAACCACATCAGCGCGCCTTCCTTCGGCGCGTTGTAGACCACCTCGACGCCGTTGTCGGCCTCGGCAGCACGGTCACGCGACTGCAGGATATCGCCCGACCAGCCATAGGCCACGCAGATATCGCCGTTGGCCAGAGCGTTGATGTATTCCGAGCTGTGGAACTTCACCACATAAGGCCGCACCGCCATCAGTACGTCCTCGGCCTTGGCGATCACTTCGGGGTCCTTCGAATCCGGGTCTTCGCCGATATACTTCAGCGCCGCGGGGATCATTTCCGTCGGTGCATCGAGGAAATGCACACCGCATTCAGCCAGCTTTTCCATGTTGGCGGGGTTGAAGACAAGCTCCAGGCTGTCGATGGGCGCGTCGTCGCCCAGGACCTCGGTCACCTTGCCGACGTTCGCCCCGATGCCCGTGGTGCCCCACATGTAGTTGATGGAATATTCGTTGCCGGGATCGTACTGCGCGGTCCGATCCTGGATCACATCCCAGAGGTTCCCGGAGTTCGAAAGCTTGGAATAATCCAGCTTCTGGAACGCGCCGGCCGCGATCTGACGCTGCAGGAAGGTACCCGAGGGCACAACCACGTCATAGCCCGATCCGCCTGCCAGCAGCTTGGTCTCGAGCAGTTCGTTCGAGTCGAAGACGTCGTAGATCAGGTCGATCCCGGTCTCTTCCTCGAATTTGGTCAGCAACTCCTCGTCGATATAGTCCGACCAGTTGTAGACGCGGACTTCCTCTGCGCCTGCGGTCAGTGCGAAGACCGAGGCCATCGCCGAAAACGTAATCGTTCTGATCATCATCTTGAGACTCCCGTTGAACTTATTTGAGTTACTATTTGATCAAAATTCGATTCGGGACAACTAATTGATTGGTTCCACCCGGGCTCGGCAACAATTTGATCAAAATGGATGCAGCTTGATGACCGGAACGACGAAAATCCAAGCTTTGCCCGAGACCCGGGCAGACCTGTACGCCGAATCCAAGCTCCCAGAACACGAGGCAATCTATCGGCGCATCCGCGACATGATCCTGTTCGGAGACCTGGCGCCAGGGGAACCAGTCACCATCATGGGCCTGAAAGACAAGGTTGGGGCCGGGCTCACACCGGTGCGAGAGGCGATCCGGCGCCTCACCGCCGAAGGCGCGCTCATGGCGATGGGGAACCGTCGCATCTGCGTGCCGGAAATCACCCTGAGCGACCTCGAGGAAATCGCCTTCGTCCGCCTGGCAATCGAGCCTGAAATGGCCCGCCAAGCAGCGCAAAAAGCCACACAGGAAACACTGGAAGCCCTGCGCGAGGTCGACCGGCAATTGAACGCGGCCATATCGCGTGGGGATGTGCACGGCTATCTGCTGAACAATTTCCGCTTCCATTTCTGCCTTTATGACGCGGCGGACACCCCGATCCTGCAGAAGATTGCGCAGTCGCTGTGGCTGCGGTCCGGGCCCTCCACGCGGGTGGTCTGCGGCCTCTTCGGGACCTCTCGCCTGCCCGACAAGCATGCCGAGGCGATCGACGCGCTTTCCGCGTCCGATGCGAAAGGTGTGGCCGAAGCGATCGCCGGAGACATACACCAAGGGGTCGATCTGGTGCGGCAATCGCTGACCGATCCGGGGTGATCCCTCCGAAATCGCCAGATTGACAGACTTTCGAAATTTGATCATATTTCGCGACAAAGCTTTGGTGTTGGCGTCAGACTTGGCTCTGCTTCGCGCGCACCTTCATGAAATTCGTAGCGATCGCAGGCCTGGTTCAGCCCCGCAAACCGGTGACCCTGATCAGAACCCGCGCGTCGAGAAAGAGGTCAGACCCCGTGATGAAGGATATTTCCAACCACCTGCCGACCGCTGAACTCCAGGCCCTGGATGCGGCGCACCACATGCATCCCTTCACCGAAGGCGATGCGCTCGCCAAGAAGGGCGCCAAGGTGATCACCCGGGCCGAGGGCGTGTGGCTGAACGACTCGGAAGGCAACCGCATCCTTGATGGCATGTCGGGTCTCTGGTGCGTGAACATCGGCTATGGCCGCACCGAACTGGCCGACGTGGCCGCCCGCCAGATGCGGGAACTGCCCTATTACAACACCTTCTTCCAGACGACCCACGTCCCGGCCATCGCGCTGGCCGCGAAGCTGGCGGAACTGGCGCCGGGCGATCTGAACCACGTGTTCTTCGCAGGCTCCGGCTCCGAGGCGAATGACACCAACATTCGCATGGTCCGCCATTACTGGGCCGAACTGGGCAAGCCCGAGAAGAAGATCATCATCGCGCGCAAGAACGGCTATCACGGCTCCACCATGGGTGGCGCGAGCCTCGGCGGCATGTCCGGCATGCATGCCCAGGGCGGGTTGCCGATCCCCGACATTCACCACATCGACCAGCCCGACTGGTGGTCCGAAGGTGGCGACATGAGCCCCGAGGAATTCGGCCTCGCCCGTGCGCGCGAGCTTGAAAAGGCCATCGAGAAACTCGGCAAGGACAAGGTCGCGGCCTTCATCGCCGAACCGATCCAGGGCGCGGGCGGCGTGATCATCCCGCCTGAAACCTACTGGCCCGAGATCCAGCGCATCTGCGACGCCAATGACATCCTGTTCATCGCCGACGAGGTGATCTGCGGCTTCGGGCGCACCGGTCAGTGGTTCGGCTCGCAGACCGTCGGCTGGCGGCCCGACATCATGACCATCGCCAAGGGCCTGAGCTCGGGCTACGCGCCGATCGCGGGCTCCATCGTCAGCGACAAGGTGGCAAGCGTCATCTCGGGCAGCGAGTTCAACCACGGCTACACCTATTCCGGGCACCCGGTTTCGGCCGCGGTGGCGCTTGAGAACCTGCGCATCCTCGACGAGGAAAAGATCGTGGAGAACGCCGGCAAGGTCACCGCCCCCTACCTGAAGGAAAAGTGGGAGGCGCTGACCGATCACCCCATGGTGGGCGAGGCAAAGATCGTCGGCCTGATGGCTTCCATCGCCATGACCCCGGACAAGGAAGGCCGCAAGCCCTTCGCATCGGACGCAGGCACCGTGGGCCTGATGTGCCGCGAGCGCTGCTTTGCCAACAACCTGGTGATGCGCCACGTGGGCGACCGCATGATCATCGCGCCGCCGCTGGTGATCAGCACGGATGAAATCGACACCCTGATCGAACGGGCGCGCAAGTCGCTGGACGAAACCTATGCCAAGGTAAAGGACGAAGGCTTGTTCAAACCCGCTTAGGTCCGGACTTCGATTGACGGCTCTCAGTAGCCGGTTCACAACAGGCTGGACAGGGTGCCCTGCCCTCTGCGAGACGTGGGGCCGAGGCGGGCAACCTGAACCGGTTGCCAGAGGGATATTGATCTCGCCGGAAGGAAATTGGTCATGAAATACGAAGCTCCATCGACAATCGACGACGCCATCGCGCTTTTGGCGGACGCACAAGCCGCGGCAAGCGTGCTCTCTGGCGGCACCGACCTTTTGGTCCGGATGCGCGCCGATATGGCTGCGCCCGGTGCGATTGTGGATATCAAGCGCATCCCCGCCCTGAACGAGATTACCGAAACCGCCGACGGATGGCGCATCGGGGCCGCTGTGCCCAGCGCCGTGATGTCCGAACATGACGGGCTGGCGCGCGACTGGCCCGGCGTGGTCGAGGCTGCGGCACTGATCGGATCGACTCAGGTGCAGGGCCGCGCGACGCTTGCCGGAAACCTCTGCAACGCCTCACCCGCCGCCGACAGCGTACCGGCCATGGTCGCCGCGAGCGCCAAGGTCGAGATCGCGGGCCCGGGCGGCACACGTACCGTGCCGGTCGAGGAAATCCCCACCGGCCCCGGCAAGACCTCGCTTGCCGCCGGAGAATTCGTGACCGCAATCCTGCTGCCGAAACGTGCCGCGCTCTCGGGCGACGCCTACCTGCGGTTCATTCCACGCACCGAGATGGATATCGCCGTGGCGGGTTGCGGGATCGCACTCTCGCTTGACGACACCGGCACTTGCCAGTCGGCACGGGTCGCGCTTGGCGCGGTCGGACCGACTGTCATCCTGGCCGCGGATGCCGCATCGGCGTTGATCGGCACCAAACTCGACGATGCCGCGCTCGAGGCGCTCGCCGCCGCCTGCTCGGCTGCCGCAACCCCGATCGACGACAAGCGCGGCACCGCCGCCTATCGCAAACATGTCATCGGCGTGCTGGCCAAGCGCGCCGCGAAAATTGCCTATGCTCGCGCAGGAGAAACCGCATGAGCCAGATCCATGTGACCACCCGCCTGAACGGCGACGAAACCGAGTTCCTCTGCGATGCGCAGGAAACCCTTCTGGACGTGCTGCGCAACCGGCTGGGCCTGACCGGCGCCAAGGAAGGCTGCGGCACCGGCGATTGCGGCGCCTGCTCTGTCACGGTGGACGGGCGGCTCGTCTGTTCCTGCCTGATGCTGGGAGCAGAGGCCGTGGGCCGCGAAATCGAAACCGTTGAAAACATGGCGGATGGCGAGACGCTGCACCCGCTGCAGCGCAAGTTCCTGGAACATGCCGCGCTTCAGTGCGGCATCTGTACGCCGGGCATCCTGGTCGCTGCCAAATCGCTGCTGGAGCAGAACCCCTCGCCCACCGAGGAAGAGGCACGCTACTGGCTGGCTGGCAACCTCTGCCGCTGCACCGGATATGACAAGATCATCCGCGCGGTGATGGACGCCGCCGAAGAAATGCGGAGGGCTTCGTGATGGCACTGGACAAGAACGCACCCGAGACACGCTCCTTCAAGGTCGTCGGCTCGCGCCCGCTTCGCCCGGACGGGATCGACAAGGTGACCGGCCGCGCCCGGTTTGGCGCCGACATGTCGGCCCCCGGCATGCTGATCGGGCACATCCTGCGCAGCCCCCATGCCCATGCGCGCATCCGCGCCATCGACACCTCCAAGGCCGAGGCGCTTGCCGGGGTCAAGGCCGTGGTCACCCGCGCCGACTTTGCGGCCGCGCCCGAGGGCATGGAGGACGTGCTCGACAATTGCATGGCCGGTGAGAAGGCGCTCTATGACGGTCACGCCGTGGCCGCCATCGCTGCAACCAGCGCGGCCATTGCGCGGCAGGCGGCCAAGCTGATCGAGGTCGATTACGAAGTCCTGCCCCATGTCACCGACGTGGACGCTGCCATGGCGCCCGGCGCGCCTGCCCTGCACGACGGGCGCAGCGATGAGACCGTGCCGGACGGCTATTCGGCGAACGTGATGAGCCGGGTCGAATACGGCCACGGCGATATCGAGGCCGGGTTGGCCAAGGCCGACCGCGTGCTCGAGCGCAGCTACAAGACCGCTGCCACCCACCAGGGCTATATCGAGCCTCACGCCTGTCTTGCCACCATGGGGCCGGACGGTCAGGCCGATCTGTGGTGCTGTACCCAGGGCCATTACATGGTCCGCAACACCTGCGCCGCGCTGCTGGGCATGGACCAGGGGCAGCTGCGCGTCACTGCCTCGGAAATCGGCGGCGGCTTCGGCGGCAAGACCACCGTCTTCATCGAACCCGTGGCGCTGGCGCTGGCCCGCAAGGCGGGCCGTCCGGTCAAGATCGTCATGGACCGCACCGAGGTGCTGCGCGCCACCGGCCCGACCGCGTCGAGCTCCATCGACGTCCGGATCGGCATGACCAAGGACGGCCGCATCACCGCGGCAGATGCCGAGTTGCGCTACCAGGGTGGCGCCTATCCGGGTTCGCCGGTCGGAATGGGGTCGATGTCGGCCTTCGCGCCCTATGACCTCGAGAACGTGAGGACGATCGGCTACGACGTGGTCACCAACCGTCCGAAACAGGCCGCCTACCGCGCGCCGGGCGCCCCCATGGCGGCCTTTGCCGTGGAAAGCGCCATCGACGAACTGGCCAAGGGCTTCGGCCTCGACCCGCTGGATGTGCGGCTGAAGAACGCCGCGCGTGAAGGCACGCGGTCGTCCTACGGCCCCACCTTCCCCGCCATCGGGCTGGAAGCAACGCTCCGCGCCGCCAAGGACCATCCGCATTGGAGCGCACCGCTCGGCCCCAACCAGGGGCGCGGCGTGGCCTGCGGCTTCTGGTTCAACTTCGGTGGCGATACCTGCGTGACCCTGAACGTCACCCCGGACGGCACTGTGACGGTGACCGAGGGCAACCCGGATATCGGCGGCTCGCGCGCGTCCATGTCGATGATGGCGGCCGAGGAACTGGGCATCCCCTACGAGAAGGTCCGCACCGTGATCGCCGACACCGGCGCGCTGGGTCAGAACGAGGTGACCGACGGTAGCCGCGTCACCTTCGCCGTGGGCCTGGCCACCATCGAGGCCGCCCGCGCCGCCAAGCGCGAGATGTGCGCCCGCGTAGCGAAGATCTGGGGTATCGACGAGGAAGCCGTGATCTGGGAAGACGGCGCCGCGAAACCCGCCGGGCCGAACGCCGGGGACTACCCCCCGATGACCCTGGCCGAGATCGCAGCCATCGCCTCGAACACCGGCGGCCCCATCGCCGGCCACCACGAGGTCAATGCCGAGGGCGCGGGCGTCAGCTTCGCCACCCATATCGCGGATACCGAGGTCGACCCCGACACCGGAGCGACCCGCATCGTGCGCTACACGGTGATCCAGGACGCGGGCAAGGCGGTGCACCCGGCCTACGTGGAAGGCCAGTTCCAGGGCGGGGCCGTGCAGGGCATCGGCTGGGCGCTGAACGAGGAGTACATCTACGGTGCCGACGGGATCCTTCAGAACCCGGGCTTCCTCGACTACCGCATTCCGGTTGCCTCGGACCTGCCGATGATCGACACGGTCATCCTCGAGATCCCGAACCCCGGCCACCCCTACGGCGTGCGCGGCGTGGGCGAGACCTCGATCGTGCCGCCGCTGGCGGCGGTGGCGAACTCGGTCTCGGCGGCGACGGGCGTGCGGATGACCGATCTGCCCATGTCCCCGCCCAAGGTTCTGGCGGCGGTTCAGGGGCAACAGGAGGGCTGAGCCTTGGTCAAGGTCCGGATCTGGGGCTCGCTCACCGCGGCCACGGATGGCCGGAGCGAGGTGGAGGTCGATGCCACCAACCTGCGCGAGCTGCTGGACAGCCTCGCGCAGGCCTATCCGGGCCTTCAGCCGCAATTGAAGCGCGGCGTGACCGTGGCCATCGACGGCCTGCTCTACAACGACGACTGGTTCACCCCGATTTCCGACGACAGCGAGGTCGTCCTTCTCAGCCGCCTTCAGGGCGGTTGATTTCTTCTGGGCCGACCAGAACAAGCGGCGCGCGGGAGGCTTCCAACAATCGCATCAGGGTTCCACTCCCGAGAGAGGTCGCGAGTTCGATGGGTAGAACAAGCGCCGCGATGTCTCGTCTGGCCACCTCCCTGAAGACTGCCTCGATGCCGTTCGCGCTCACCTCAAGATGCATCCCCGAGATGCCCAGAGCGGATGCAAGTTCCTCTGCCAACCCCACCGCCTCCGAAGTCGTTTCCGAGGGTGACGTCAAGACAACAACCCGCCCGCTATGCCCTCGCAGCCTCCGGTGTCCGATGACGACGACGTCCCACTGCCTGGCATCGGAAATCACTGAAGCGACAAGATCGCCGGTGGCCTGCTGAAAATCTGCGGTTTGTCCTGACAATTCGGCCAGCCGCACAAGCTCGGCCCGGAAGGCGCGGGCATCGGCGGCGATCTGGCGTTTTTGTCGTTCTGGCGAAGGGGGCTCCAGCAGATCGCCCTTGGCCGTGATCAGGCGTTGCGCTGGAAGGCCGGAGGCCTCGATCACGGCGAGGTCCGCGACCATCAGGCCACAGATTTCCCCGCCCAGCCTCTCGGCCAGGCCCATGGCGGGGCGCGCGTCGGCAAAGCACCCTGCCCCGACGAGGATCCGCCGCCGGATTTTCGCCTCGGCCGCCATGTCAGTCCTCTTTTCCGGGTTGACCGAAAGCACGACGTGCCTCGGCGAAGCCACGCAGGCGCGCCTCGACCAGCGCGTTGACCGAGCCTTCGGGGAACTTCCCGTCGGCAACCCTTTGACCAGCGGGTTTCCCGGTCAGGATCGCGATGCCCTCGTCCACATGCCGGACCGGAATGATCCGGAACTTCCCCGCCTGCACCGCCTCGACTACGCGGTCGCGAAGGGCGAGGTGCTCGACATTGGAGGCCGGGATCAACACGCCCTGATCCCCGGTCAGCCCACGCTCGGCACAGATGTCGAAAAAGCCCTCGATCTTTTCGTTCACGCCCCCGATCGCCTGGATCTCACCCGACTGGTTGACCGATCCGGTGACGGCGATGCCCTGGTCTATCGGCACCTCGGCAAGCGCGGACAACAACGCGTAAAGCTCGGTGGAGGAGGCGCTGTCCCCGTCCACGCCGCCATAGTTCTGCTCGAAGACAAGGCTCGCGCGCAGGGACAGTGGCACGTCGGTGGCAAAGGCGGCACTGAGATACCCGGAAAGGATCATCACGCCCTTGGAATGTAGGGGGCCGCCCAGTTCCACCTCGCGCTCGATGTCGACGACCTCGCCCTCGCCCATGCGGACCCGGGCCGTGATGCGGGACGGCTGGCCAAACCGGGTTCCACCCAGCCCGACGACCGAGAGGCCATTGATCTGGCCGACACGCTCGCCGTGGGTATCGATCATCAGGATGCCCCGGCGCACGCTTTCCCGCAGCCGATCCCGGATACGGGACTCGCGCCGTTCCTTCTCGGCGACTGCTTTCTCGACATTCTCGGCGCCGATCACCTTGGCGCCATCGGCCTTGGCGTAGTGATCCGCCTCGCGCAAGAGATCGGCCAGCGATCCGATGCGCAGCGAAAGCTTGGTGGAATCCTCGGCCAGCCGCACGGCCTCTTCCAGCACGCGCGCTACACAATCCGATGTCAGTGGGATGAGGTTCTCGTGCTCGGCGAATCCCGCCAGCAACTTTCCGAAGGCCAGGATGGTCTCATCGCTCAGATCAACGGTTTCCTCGAAATCGGCCTGCAGCTTGAACAATTCGCTGAACTCCGGATCAAGTGAGACCAGAAGCGCGTGAAGCAGCCGGTCGCCCACCAGCACCACCCGCACGTCCAGATCGAACGGATCCGGTTCCAGCGACACGGTCGAGACCAGCCCCAGCCTTTCCGCCGGGGTGGTGATCTGGATCGATCTGCTTTTCAGGCAGCGCTTCAGGGCGTCCCAGGCAAAAGGCTCGCCCAGGACCTGCCGGGCATCAAGGACCAGGTATCCGCCGTTGGCTCGGTGCAGCGCGCCGGGCTTGATCATGGTGAAGTTGGTGATGAGCGTACCCATCTCCGAAAGATGCTCGATCCGCCCCGAGAGGTGGTCAAGCGTCGGCAGATGCTCGGTCACGATCGGAGCGCCCTCCGCCTCGTCTGGCCCGCGAGACACCATGAGGTTCACCGTGTAACGGGCGAAGATCGGCTCGGCGTGATATTTGCGGACCGCCCCCGCGAACTGCCCCTCCTTCTCGGCCGCGGCCACCTGCAGGAAAAGGCCTACGTTCTCGATCACGTCCGCATGAACCTCGCGCAGATAGGCGATGATCTGGGGGAAATCTGAAAACCGCGCAAGCGCCTCGTCGATCTGTGATGACACCACGCGCTCGGTCATCTGTCCGTTCAACTCTTCCACCCGCTTGCGATGCTCCTTCTCCAGCGCGGGCGCGGCGCGAAGAATTTCTGCGAGTTCCACTTGCAGACGCTCGATCTTCTCATCGATCTCGGCCTGTTCAGCCTCGGGCAGTTTCTGGAAATCGTCGGGCTTGACCACCTGGCCTTCGCGGATCGGGGCCAGCATGAACCCCATGGGCGTGCGCAGAACCGCGATGCTCTCGGCCTTGCACCGATCCACGAAGTCGGACATGGCCTCCTCGTGGCGCTCTCCGTATTCCTCGTCCAGCGCCCGTCGCTGCGACTGGTAATCCTCGGAGTCGAAAAGCGCCGGAATATCGCTGGCAAGGTCATTGATCAGCTCTTCCATCTCGGCCTTGAGCTGGCGGCCAACGCCTGCCCGCAACCGCATGGCGCGGGGCTTGTGCGGGAGGTCGAAATTGTTCACGTAGACCAGATCATCCGGCACCGGCCGGGCCCGCGCCTCGTCGGTCAGGAGTTTCAGCACGGTGCTGTGGCGCCCGGTTCCCGGTGGCCCGGCAACGAAAACGTTGAAATCCCGATGCCCGATCTGCGAGGCAAGGCGGATCGCATCAATGGCCCTCTCCTGCCCCACCAAACCGTCATAGGTGCCGATCTCGGCGGTTGTCCTGAAGTCGAACAAGGCCGGATCGATCCGACGCCTGAGTTGGTCTGCCGACAGTCCCTGAACCCGGTCCGACATCAGTTTCTCCCAAGATTTCGGTGCATGATAACCGCATATTCCCGTTGCGTGACATGATATCGGTCAAAAGCCCAACGGGGCGTGAAATTGCTCCGAGCACTGGAAGGGCGACAAAATCTCCGACCCGTGCTAGGATCGCCTCGGATCACCGGAGGGGGCCGGTGGAGTGAAAGCTCTGGTCTACGACGCCTATGGCCCGCCCGAAGGGGTGAGGCTGGCAGATTTGCCCATACCCGAGCCCGACGCGGGCGAGGTGCGTATTCGCGTGGCCTATGCCGGTGTGAACCCCATCGACTGGAAGATCGGCGAAGGCCGCCTGAGCGCGCAGATCAACACCGGTTTCCCGATGGTTCTCGGGCGTGAAATATCCGGAACGATTGACTGCGTTGGTGACGGATGCCGGGATTTCTCGGCAGGCGACCATGTGTTCGCCAGCCTTGACCGCCCGGGCGGAGGATTCGCCGAATATGCTGTAGTGCCCGAGCGCAATGTCGCCAAGGCGCCCGGCACCCTGTCACCGCGCGAGGCCGCGGCAATCCCGCTGACAAGCCTCGCGTCCTGGCAGGCCTTGGTGGAAACGGCGGAACTGGCCGCGGATGAGACGGTCTTCGTCCTGTCCGGCGCCGGGGGCACGGGGTCCTTCGCCATCCAACTCGCGAAATCACGCCGCGCTCGTGTCGTCACGACCTGCAGCGCGAAAAACCGGGAGTTCGTCTCCTCCCTCGGGGCGGACAAGGTTGTCGACTACGCCTCTCCGAACCCGATCGCCTGCATCCGGGCCGCGTGCCCAGGGGGTCTGGATACGGTCTTTTCCAACGCGCTCGGCGATCTTCACCGCCGATCCTACGAACTGCTCCGTCCCGGAGGCATGATCGTGACCATCGGAGAGCCACCGATCGGAGGCGCCGCCGAATGCCTGGGCGTGCGCGAGGTGGACCTGGTGGTGCGCCCCGACGGACAGGCCCTCTCGGCCATCGCATGGCTGATCGACCGGGGCGAAATCCGCCCGCCCCCGGTGAGGGAATTTCGGCTCGAGGACGCCGCCCATGCGTTCCGCGCCAGCATGACGGGCCATGTCCGGGGGAAAATCGTTCTGAGTATCGGGAAGGCCCTCCTCCACTGACTTCTTGCGCCCGCGTCTCACCGGCGAAAATTCCATGGGTCGGCACGTCTGGACGCCGCCCGCTCCTTTCCTTATATCTTTGGTCGGAATTGCGCGAGGCAGACATGAGCAGCGAAGCGACAGAACAGCTCGAAGGGGCACCCCTGATCAAACCGTCAACGACGAGCCACCCGCTCTATGACAGCGTGGTCGAGGCTTGCCGCACGGTCTATGATCCGGAAATCCCGGTGAATATCTACGATCTGGGACTCGTTTACACCATTGAGATCAGTGATGAAAACGAGGTCAACGTCATCATGACCCTGACCGCGCCGGGATGCCCCGTTGCGGGCGAGATGCCAGGCTGGCTAGCCGATGCCATCGAACCGCTGGACGGGATCAAGCAGGTCGATGTCGAAATCACCTGGGATCCGCCCTGGGGCATGGACATGATGTCCGACGAGGCAAGACTCGAGCTGGGCTTTATGTGACCAGGACGGCCCACGAGTGTCTGATCGCCGGTGACCCTTATGACCCCGGCGATCCCGACCTTGTAGCGCGGCGGCGCAGGGCGCAGGAACTCATGCGCGCCCGATGACGAAGTGACCCCGTTCGCCCCAATCACGAAGCCGTGAACAATGTGCTTCCCACGGCACGCTACCGCGGCCAATTCTCGCGGCCCCCTTGGATTTTTGCCCGCGAAGGAATAGGTTTCACCCCGCGCAGGACAACGGAGACGCACATGTTCGGGATTCCCGGCAAACAGGCTGTGAGCATGACACCGGCCGCCGTGAAGCAGATCGTCAAGCTGATGGAGCGTGACGGCTCCAAGGGTTTGCGCATCGGCGTCAAGAAGGGCGGCTGCGCGGGCATGGAATACACCATGGACTACGTCTCCGAGATCGACGCCAATGACGAGGTGATCGAACAGGACGGCGCGCGGGTGATGATCGCCCCGATGGCGCAGATGTTCCTTTTCGGAACCGAAATCGACTACGAGGTCGCGCTGCTCGAATCCGGGTTCAAGTTCCGCAACCCGAACGTCGCCGACGCCTGCGGTTGCGGCGAGTCGATCAAGTTCAAGGACGTGGAAGAACTCGCCCGCGAAAGCGCGCAGGGCTGAGACCCACGTCAATTCTCCACGCATGAATTGGCCCGCCGGTCTTTCACACTGGCGCCGCTTCCCTTATCCCTTGCTCAACCGAGTGAGAGGGAGACTGTGACATGCGGCGCAAACTTGCGGCAGGAAACTGGAAGATGAACGGAACGGGCGCCTCATTGGCCGAGGCCGAGGCATTGGCCAAGGCCAAGCCGGAACCCGGCTGCGACCTGCTGCTCTGCCCGCCCGCGACTTTGGTTCATCGCATGGCGCAGGCTCTGGATGGCTCGGCTGTGGCGGTTGGCGGTCAGGATTGCCATGCCAAGGCCTCGGGCGCGCATACCGGCGACACCTCGGCCGAGATGCTGCGCGACGCGGGCGCCAGCCACGTGATCCTGGGCCATTCCGAGCGTCGCGCCGATCACGGGGAAAGCGATTCTGATGTCCGCGCCAAGACCGAGGCTGCGTTGTCGGAAGGTCTGATCGCCGTGGTGTGCCTGGGCGAAACGCTCGACGAACGCGAGGCTGGCAAGACGCTGGAGGTGATCGGCACGCAGCTTGAAGGCTCGGTGCCCGATGGCGTGTCCGGCGCGACCCTCGTCATCGCCTATGAGCCTGTCTGGGCCATCGGCACCGGAAAGGTTCCGACGCTGGAGCAGATCGGCGAGGTTCACGACTTCATCCGCGCGCGGTTGGAAGCCCGCTTTGGGGCCGAGACCGGCTCGGCGGTGCGTATCCTCTACGGCGGGTCCGTGAAGCCCGGGAATGCGGCAGAGATCTTCGGCGTGTCGAACGTGGACGGTGCGCTGGTGGGCGGCGCCTCGCTGAAGGCGGGCGATTTCATCGGAATCATCGACGCGCTGGAAGCCGCGGCCTGAGGTCGCCTGAAAATCCGGAATTCGGGCAAAGGGCGGGTCTTACCCGCCCTTTGTCACGTCATGGCCATAGAGCCACTCGAACCGGCCCAGCGCCGCCTGCGGCGCCACGGCCCCGCCGACCCGCAACACGGTGTGCGCGACGTTCCGGACCAGCGGATTGGCAAGGTGATAGTTGCGCGCATTCGCATTGGCGGCCTCGATGACCCGCCGCGCGCGCGGGGCGCGTCGCGATTGATAGAGCGCCAATGCCTCCGCCTGCGGCAACTGCGCAAGGCAATCGGCCAGAACCCAGGCATCCTCCAGCGCCAGGTTCGCCCCCTGCGCCAGGAACGGCAACGTCGGGTGTGCGGCGTCGCCCAGGATCACACGGCCATTGTCGTGCCAGCGCGCCGCCACAGGATGCCGGAACAAGCCCCAGAGATGCACCGTCTCCACCCGGTCGAGCCACCCCCGAACCTCGGGCGCGAAGCCCGCGAATGCGCGTTGCAGGTTCGCGGGATCGTCCTCGTGGTTCCAGCCTTCATCGGCCCAGGCGCTGCGTTCCTCCACCGCCACGATGTTGCGCAGCCCGCCTGACAGCGGATAGGTCACCAGGTGGCGCCGCGGCCCCATCCAGACATGGGCCTCTGGCGAGACTCCCTCGTCCGCGATCACCGCGCGCCAGGCGACCTGCCCGGTGAAGAACGGCTTTCCTGAACCGTTCAGCGCCGCGCGTATGCCCGACCGCACGCCGTCAGCGCCGATGACAAGGCCAGCATCAAGATCGCCCGCCTTGACCCGGCTCCCAAGCTTGATCGTTACCCCGGCCCCCCGCGCCGCGCGTTCGAGAATCTCGATCAGGCGCGCGCGATGGATCAGGATGAAGGGATGCGGCCCGGGCAGACGGGTCAGGTCCAGCCGCAGCACTTGCCGCCCCTGAGCATAGTCCCGCAAGACGACCGCCCGCGAGTCCAGACCCGCCGCGCGCAGAGCATCCCCCTGCCCCAGCGCCGCCAGAACCGCCGCGCCGTTGGGGGAAATCTGTAGCCCGGCACCGACCTCGGCAATCTCCGGCGCCTGTTCGTGAACGGTGACAGAGGCCCCGCGTTGGGCCAGCGCCGTGGCGACCGCCAGCCCGGCCACCCCGGCGCCAATCACGTCAACCGAAAGACCGATGGCGGACATGTGACCCCCTCCAAACAAAACGCCGAGGTACGTGGGCCCCGGCGTTCAAAATCCTCTGCGCTATCACGCAATCAGTCGTCGCGATGAACCTTTTCCCGGCGCTCGTGACGCTCCTGCGCCTCGAGGCTCAGCGTGGCGATCGGACGTGCATCGAGCCGCTTCAACGAGATCGGTTCGCCCGTATCTTCGCAATAGCCGTATTCCCCGTTGTCAATCCGGCGCAGCGCCGAGTCGATCTTGGCCACCAGTTTCCGCTGGCGATCACGGGTGCGAAGTTCCAGTGCACGGTCAGTCTCTTCGCTCGCACGGTCGGCAATATCCGGAACGTTCCGGCCGCTGTCCTGCAGTCCTTCGATGGTGTGCTTGCTTTCGTCGAGAAGTTCGGACTTCCAGTTCAAAAGCTTGCGGCGGAAGTATTCGAGCTGACGCTCATTCATAAAGGGTTCATCTTCGGCCGGACGATAATCGTCAGGCAGAAAAACCTCTACTTTCATGGTTCGGTCCTTATACTCGCCGGACTCTAGGCTTTGGCCATTTTCAAGCATCCGGTCCTCCTACGCGGCCCGTTTACCAGCGACGTCCTTGGTTGTCACTAGCCGATCGTTGCAGTTGCAGCATCAACCCTCTGTGATAATGTCCGCGACGCAACAGTTCAGCCGAGGTGCCCAAGCCCATGAAATTCAACGGAACCGATAGCTACGTGGCCACCGAAGACCTGACCGTGGCGGTCAATGCCGCGGTCACGTTGGAACGCCCCCTCCTGGTGAAGGGCGAGCCCGGCACCGGGAAGACGGAACTTGCCAAGCAGGTGGCCCAGGCGCTCGATCTGCCGATCATCGAATGGCACATCAAGTCCACGACCAAGGCGCAGCAGGGCCTTTACGAATACGACGCGGTCAGCCGCCTGCGTGACAGCCAGCTGGGCGACGAGCGCGTCCATGACGTGAAGAACTATATCCGCAAGGGCAAGCTTTGGGAGGCGTTCGAGGCCGAGGGCAAGGTCGTGCTGCTGATTGACGAAATCGACAAGGCAGACATCGAGTTTCCGAACGATCTGCTGCAGGAACTCGACCGGATGGAGTTCCACGTCTACGAAACCGGCGAGACGATCAGCGCCAAGGTCCGCCCGATCGTGATCATCACCTCGAACAATGAAAAGGAACTTCCCGACGCCTTCCTGCGCCGCTGCTTCTTCCACTACATTCGCTTCCCCGATATTGAAACGATGAAACAGATCGTCGAGGTGCACCACCCGGGGATCAAGGAGGCGCTTCTGACGACCGCCCTGACCCAATTCTTTGAAATAAGGGAACAAAACGGGCTGAAGAAGAAGCCGTCGACCTCGGAAGTGCTGGATTGGCTGAAGCTGCTGCTGGCCGAAGACCTGTCGGCGGAAGACCTGAGAAGCGACGGGAAATCCTCCCTGCCGCGGCTCCACGGCGCGCTGCTCAAGAACGAGCAGGACGTGCACCTGTTCGAGCGTCTGGCCTTCATGGCCCGCGCCCAGCGATAGCGGCAAGCCCGCCACAGGGCGCGGCGCCTGAAATCCCTGCGCTTCCGCGAATCGGATTTCGCGGCTAGCGTGGGGGTCTGGTTCGAAAAACCGAGGAATCCTAGGCCATTGTCAGGCGCTCTTGAGATACGAATCCGCCCCCTGCGGGAGGATGACGAGGCCGAGTGGCGTCGTCTCTGGACCGGCTACCTGGAGTTCTACGAAGCCAGCGTCGGTGAAGACGTCTACCGAAGCACCTTCGCGCGGCTGCTCGGGGATGACCCACAGGACTTCAACGGGCTTGTGGCCGATACCGGGTCGGGCCTTGCCGGGATCGTGCATTTCCTCTTCCACCGGCATTGCTGGAAGATCGAAAACACCTGCTATCTGCAAGACCTCTATGCCGACCCGGCCTACCGGGGAAAGGGAATCGGACGCGCCCTGATCGAGGCTGTCTATGATGCCGCCGACGCGGAAGGTGCTCCGTCCGTCTACTGGCTGACGCAGGATCACAACACGCAGGCGCGGTTGCTCTATGACCGGATCGGGCAGCTCACGCCCTTCATCCGCTACAACAGGAAACCGGCGTCATGATCCGGCGCCTTGTTCTGCCCGCGTTGCTGGCGCTTTCCGCCTGCGCGGCGCCCGAGGTGACCGGCCGACTGAGTTCCGCCCCCGCCGCCCTGCCACCAATGAAAACCTTCGCATCGCCCCGGGTCCGGGCGCCGTCCCGCTCCAACGCGGCCATCGCGCGCGATTTCATGGAATTGGCATTCCGCCTGGAAAGCGGCCGCCAGCTTCCGGTTCTGAGCCGCTTCGAAGGGCCGGTGACCGTGCGCGTCACGGGGTCCCCGTCGACCAGCCTCTATACCGATCTCGACCGGTTGATCGACCGCCTGCGACGCGAGGCCGGGATCGACATCAGCCGCGTTCCAAGATCCGAGACCGCCTCGATCACCATCGAGGTGATTTCGCGCGCGCAGCTTCAGCGCGTGGTCCCGCAAGCCGCCTGTTTCGTCGTTCCCCGGGTCACCAGCTGGAACGAGTACCGGATGAACCGCCGCAACAGCCTGACCGACTGGACAACCCTGAAGGTCCGGGACCGGATGGCGATCTTTCTGCCCGGCGATGTCAGCCCGCAGGAAGTCCGCGACTGCCTGCACGAGGAAATCGCCCAGGCCCTCGGCCCGGTGAATGACCTCTATCGCCTGCCCGACAGCGTGTTCAACGATGACAATTTCCATACCGTCCTGACCGGCTTCGACATGCTGATCCTGCGCGCCTTCTACGACCCGTCTCTGCGGTCCGGCATGACCGAGGCGCAGGTGGCGCAGCGGCTTCCGGCGATCCTGAACCGCCTCAACCCCCGCGGCCGGTGGGGAAGCACAGGCGCGTCCCGCCCCAGCACGAATGAATGGGAAGACGCGATCGAGACGGCCATCGGGCAGAACGTGACCCCTGCCCGGCGACAGGCTGCAGCCCGGCGCGCGGTCTCCATCGCGCAGCAACGGGGATGGAACGACAACCGCCTTGGCTTCAGCCTTTTCGTTCTTGGTCGCGTGAGCCTTGGAACCAGTTCGGAAACCGCCCTTGGCGCGTTCCTCGAATCCGGAAAGGTCTATGCCAGATCGTCGGAAACCGAATTGCAAGCCGCCCATGTGGCGATGCAGCTTGCCGCCTTCTCGCTCGCCTCGAACCAGCCGCAGACCGCGATCGAATTGGTGGACCGGCATATCGGACCGGTGGCCGCCTCGGAAAACGCCGCGCTTCTGTCGACCATGCTGATGATCAAGGCCGAAGCGCTGGAAACCCTCGGGCGCAGCGCCGAGGCCGAGGTGGTGCGGCTCGACAGTCTGGGCTGGGCGCGGTATGGCTTCGGCTCGGACAGCAACGTACGCCGCCGCGCCGCCGAGATTGCGGCGCTGAGGCCAAGGACCAGCAGGGGCAGCTAGGCATGATCGTCATCGCGGGATTGGTAATCGGAGCCATCTGGGGGGCCACCCTGGCCCGTCGCCGCAAGGGCAACCGCCTGGACATGGCGCAATACGCAGCGGGCTATGGCATCGCCTTCGCCATTGCCGGCCTTTTCCTGACCATCTTTGTCGAGCGCCTGCTCTGAGCCGATGTTCCTGACCTTCTTCGAGAATTTGCGTCGGATCGGGATCCCGGTCTCCTTGCGCGAATATCTCGGCTTCCTTGAAGGGATGCGCGCGGGCCTCGTGACCTACGATGTCGAGGGGTTCTACTACCTCGCCCGCACCGTCATGGTGAAGGACGAGCGGAACCTCGACCGCTTTGACCGCGCCTTTGCCGAAAGCTTCGCGGGCATGGAACAGATCAGCCTCGAGCAGGTTCTCGAAGCCGTCGATCTGCCCGAGGACTGGCTTCGCAAGATGGCCGAAAAGCACCTCAGCGAAGAGGAAAAGGCCGAGATCGAGGCGCTTGGCGGGTTCGACAAGCTGATGGAGACGCTGAAAGAACGGCTGGCCGAACAGAAGGGCCGCCACCAGGGCGGCTCCAAATGGATCGGCACGGCGGGCACCTCACCCTTCGGCGCCTATGGCTACAACCCCGAGGGCGTGCGCATCGGCCAGGATGAAAGCCGCCACCAACGCGCGGTCAAGGTCTGGGACAAGCGCGAGTTCCGCAACCTCGACGACACGGTGGAACTGGGCACCCGCAACATCAAGGTGGCCCTGAAGCGCCTGCGCAGTTGGGCCCGCGACGGCGCGGCGGATGAGCTTGACCTGAACGGCACGATCCGGGCCACAGCGGAACATGGCTACCTCGACGTGAAAACCCGTCCCGAGCGGCGCAACGCGGTCAAGGTGCTGCTTTTCCTCGACGTGGGCGGCTCCATGGACCCGCATATCCGTGTGGTCGAGGAACTGTTCAGCGCGGCGCGGACCGAGTTCAAGCACCTCGAGTATTTCTACTTCCACAACTGCCTTTACGAAGGGGTCTGGCGCGACAACCGCCGCCGCTGGCAGGAGCAGACACCCACCTGGGACGTGCTGCGCACCTACGGGCCCGATTATCGCTGCATCTTCGTGGGCGATGCCTCCATGTCACCGTATGAGATCGCCTATCGAGGCGGTGCCAACGAGCACTATAACGATGAACCGGGCCAGGTCTGGCTGGAACGCGCCCGCGACCAGTGGCCGAAACATTTGTGGATCAACCCCCTGCCCGAGCGTTACTGGCCCCACACCCAGTCGATCCACATGATCCGCGAGACCTTCGGCCCCGACCGCATGGTCCCGATGACACTGGAAGGGATCGAGCGCGGCATGAAGGAGATCGCGCGCTGAGATCACGGCTCAACTTTCTCTGGCAGGAACATCGCGGCCTTCTGATCGCCTTCCTGCTGGCCTGCGTGGCGGCCCTGTTCTTTGCCATTCGCCTGACTGTCTTCACCATCTACTGGAGCGACCCGGACCACCGCGACCAGCCCATCGCGGGCTGGATGACGCTGCGCTATGTCGTGCATTCCTGGGACGTCCCGCCCGAGGTTGTCGCCGGAGCTCTATCGCTGGAAATGGACGGAACCGGGCGGCGAGTGACGCTGGAGGAACTCGGCGCCCGGCGGGGCGTGAGCGTCCAGGAGCTTGCGCGGGATCTGGACCGCGCGATCCGCGAATACCGCGAGAGCGGAAATGAGTGACTACTCCTTCCTCCTCGTCTCGACCTATGGCGCCCCCATCATACTGGCCGCGACGCTCCTCTCCTGCCTTGCGATCCCGATGCCAAGCTCGGTCATCATGCTGGCTGGTGGCGCTTTCGTAGCCTCGGGCGATCTGGGCCTTGCGCCGGTTCTGGCGGCGGCCTTCGGCGGCGCAATCCTTGGGGACAACCTCGGCTATCAGATCGGGCGGTCCTTCGGCCCGGGAATCATCACGCGGCTCGAGCAAAAACCATCCCGGCGAGACCTGATTGCCAAGGCGCGCGCCGAGGTGCGCAAGCGTGGGGGCGTCGGGGTCTTCTTCAGCACGTGGCTTTTCGCGCCGCTCGGTCCTTGGGTCAATCTGGTCGCGGGCGCCACGGGCCTGGGGCGCAGGCGCTTCATGTTCTGGGACACCGCGGGCGAAGCGATCTGGGTCGCGGTCTACGTCGGGCTTGGGTATGGTTTTGCCGGATACCTCGACCAGGTGTCGGACCTGCTGGAAAACTCGGTCGGATTGCTGTCGGCATTGGTGCTGGTCGTGATCCTCGGCCTCGCACTGCGTCGCGCGACCCATCAAGCAAAACACTAACGCCGGACGCTTGCTGCCAAGGGGTTTGGCACCCATATTCAACGCATGCTCAAGTTCACCCCGATCCTGCTTGCCATTCTCTATGCCCTGCTGATGTACCGCTTCTCGGTCTGGCGGATGGGCAGGGAATTGGACGTGAAGTCGACCGAGCTTGCCGATCCGCGCCTGAAGCGCCTGACTGACCGCATGGCCGAGGCGCTGGACCTGCCGCGCATCCGCGTGAACATCTACGAGATCGAGCCGGTGAACGGGTTGGCGGCGGCCGACGGACGGATCTTCATCACCCGCGGGTTCTTTCGGAAATACCAGTCGGGCGAGGTTTCGGCCGAGGAACTCGCAGGCGTTATCGCCCACGAGCTCGGTCACGTGGCGCTCGGGCATTCGCGTCGCCGGATGATCGATTTCTCGGGTCAGAACGCGCTGCGCACGGCGCTGGCGATGGTGCTCTCGCGTTTCCTGCCGGGGATCGGGGTCTATGTCGCGGGGCTTCTCACCTCGCTTCTGGCCGCCAAGCTGTCGCGCAAGGATGAATACGAGGCCGACGCCTATGCCTCGGCCCTGCTGATCAAGTCGGGGATCGGCACGGAGCCGCAGAAATCGCTCTTTGCCAAGCTCGAAGCCCTGACCCAAACCAACATGGGCGCGGCGCCCGCCTGGCTTCTGACCCATCCCAAGACCGAAGAGCGCATCCGCGCCATCGAGTCGAACGAGGCGAAGTGGGGGCTGACCTAGGCTCGCTCAGCCCAAGCCTGTTCCAGCGCTTTCCCCAGCCGAGGCAATCGCGCCTTCTTCATCAGTTTCCGGATCGGCCAGGGCGCCCCAGAAAGCCGTTCGGCCTCGGCCTGCACGGTAGCGGCGGCGGCTTCCACCTTGTCGGGATGTTCCTGCCAGAGGCCACGGAGGAAATCGTCCGGATTGTCCCGCTCAAGCCCTTCCTCACGCAGGATGTTGCGCGGGAAGTCCGAAACGTTCAGCGTCAGGATCAGGTCGGCGCTGCTGGCGATCGCCGCGGCCAGAACATGAATATCGGCCGGATCCGGCAACCAGAGCCGCGACTCAAGCCCCGGCGATGGCGGCACCACGGCCTTGGGCCAGGCGGCTGTCACAAGTGCGATCTCGCCCCGCGCCTGCGCCTCGCCGCCGGGGCCGAGCTTGCGCGCGGCACGCGCCCATTCCTCGAGTATCCGCTCGGACCAGAGCGGGGTGTAAAGCCCCTGCCCGGCCACGCGCAACAGCACCTCGCGCATCACCGTTGGGTATAGCACGCAGGCGTCGAGCAGAACTTTCATGGCATCAGCCGGAAGAACAACGCCTTGAGGTAGCCGCTTTCGGCCAGTTGCGGGAGCAGCGGGTGATCCGGCCCGGCAAACCCGGTGTGGATGATCTGTCCGCGCCGACCGGCCCTGCCAATCCCCCGGGCCGAGGCAGCACGGAACTTCGAAAGGTCAGCAGCGTGGGAGCAGGAGCACAGCACCAGGTAACCGCCCTCGGCCACCAGCGGCGCCGCGAGCCGCGCCACGCGCTCATAGGCGCGAAGCCCGGCATCGAGTGCCTTCTTCGATGGCGCAAAGGCAGGCGGGTCGCAGATCACCAGATCGAATTGCTGCCCCTCCTCGGCCAATTCCGCCATGGTGTCGAATGCATCGCCCCGGCGGGTCTGGAACCTGTCCTGCACCCCCATGCGCAGGGCGCCCTCGGCCGCATGGGCCAGCGCCGGTTCGGAGCCGTCCACAGCCAGCGCCGCCGTCGCGCCCCCGGCGAGGGCCGCAAGTGAGAACCCCCCGACATGCGAGAACACGTCCAGCACCCTTGAGCCATGCGCCAGTGACTGGGCAAAGGCGTGGTTCGGACGCTGATCGAAAAACAGCCCGGTCTTCTGGCCACCCAGCAGATCGGCCATGTAGGTCGCGCCGTTCATCGGAACCGGGACCGGCCCGTCGACACCACCGCGAAGAACGACCGTTTCCTCCTCCAGCCCTTCCAGCGAGCGTGCGCGGCCAGTGCCGTTCTTGATCACCGTCGTGACACCGGTCACCTCGACCAGCGCCGCGACGAGGTCTTCGATGTGACGCTCGGCCCAGGCGGCGTTGGGCTGGATCACGGCGGCCTCACCGAAGCGGTCGATCACGACCCCGGGCAGGCCGTCCGGTTCTGCATGGACGAGGCGATAGAACGGTTCGGAATAGAGACGCGCGCGATGCGCCAGCGCGCGCTCCAGCCGCGCGCGGAACCACGCCTGATCGATCTGCGCCTCGGGGTCACGGTCCAGCACGCGGCAAATGATCCGCGAATTCGTATTCACCGCCACCGTGCCCAGCGGCCGTCGCTCGCTGTCTTCCAGCAGCGCGATGGTGCCGATTTCGAGAGATCGCGTGCGGCGGTCGGTCACCAATTCATTGGCATAGACCCAAGGGAAGCCATGGCGGATCGCGCGGGCCTCGGCCTTGGGCAACAGGCGGACTGTGGGACGGGTATCACTCATGCCCCGCGTCTTATCCCTATTGCGGAGGTTGCAACAGGTGGATTCTACGGGTCCGGGAGATTCAGGATCTCGTATTGCATCACGTATTTCAGCCGGTCCTGGATGCGGACGCGCTGGGTGTAACCTTGCAGCTCTTCGGCCATTGCCGCACGCCCGCCGTTGGCCGCGAATTCCGCGTTGACGGCATACCATGGGAATAGGACCTCGCCCGAGACGGCGTCTGAAACCTGCATATCGAAAAGTATGTTGTAGATCCCACCGACGCTATAGCGCGCTTTTTCCGACAGCGCATGGAAACGTCGCACACGGACATCCACCACGATCGGGAAGTCCCCTGAAAACTCGTCGGCGCCCAAGTGAAGACCTGTATGCACGACCTCGTAGACCTGTTCATACCGGTCCCCGAACCTGTCTTCGCGCCAGACGATGTCGCCGCGAGGGAAATAGCTATCGCGCTCGGAAACACTAAGGTCACGTGGGACTTCGACGTGAACATGCTCCACCCGGTACGGGCTGAGCGGCACCAGGTCTTCCCTGGCCTCCATCGGGACTGGGGCCATCCCGAAATTCCTGTCGATCTTGGTGCAGCCTGCAACAGTCGATAGAAGTACCGCCACCAGAATAAAGGGACGGGCTGTCATCCTTCGCCTCCAAATCTTTTTCTGCTCGATAAACTCTTGCTATCACTTTCCGAACAAATTGTGCAGAGTCCAACCTCTTTATTGACGCGTGGCCGGTTTCTTGGCGAATTTCGTGCGGCGGGGCGTTTCAGCGTCGATCAATTGGCAGGCGTTGCGCTTAATTCGTACTGGATCACTTGCGCGAGGCGCCTTTCAATCAGAACCTTCTGAGTCAGCCCCCGGCGCTCCTCCTCGATCGCCGCTGTTCCCCCGGCTGCCGGAAACTCCGCGTTGATCAACCGCCAAGGCTGGACCACCTGCCCCGTGGCAGCACTTCTAATCTGCATGGCGAATACGATATTGTGCACACCTCCAAAACTGTAACGCGCCTTGTCACTGAGGGCGTGAAATCTCTGAACCCTGATATCAAGGACAACGGGGGTACGCCCGCGCAGGGCGCCAGTTCCCTTTTCCAGTCCGCTTTGCATGATCCTTGCGACCTGCGCATGCCGATCCCCGAAGGGATCGCCACGCCAAACGATATCGGCACGCGGGAAATATGCGTTTGCCTCGGAAACCGAGAGCGAACGAGGCACATCCACGTTGATCTTGCGCACATTGTAGGGACTTGCGGCCACCGCAGAACGACTGGTTTCCAGCGGCGTACTCGCCATGCCGAAATTCGTATCTATCCTAGTGCAGCCCGTTATGGCCAGAAAGCCCAGAATCAAAAAAATGGCGCGGGTCATCATCCCTGCTTGGCTCGACAGTCTTTTTCGTTTCCAGAGACTGTTCTCGCCGAAGAAAAGGGCCAAAATGAGAAACCCCGGAGTCTCCTCCGGGGTTTCTCAATCCGCGGCTGGAAGCCGGTATCAGGCGGCTTTGGCCTGACCAACCTTGTGCGAGGCCTGAAGGCGCGCGGCGATCCAGCGCATCAGCGCCTTGGTGCCCTCGGCAACGGCCTTCGAGCGAAGGGCTTGGGCTTCACGTTCGATCTTGAACGTGTCGATCGGGAGTTTGGGGGTCGGATAAACCATATCTTGTCCTATTCATTCAGGGATTTTGCCCTTGGCAGGTAGATAGGACTCCCGGCGAACATATTCGATTTCCAATATTGCAAGGCCGTCATGCGCATTTTGCAACTGCAGCATCGGCGGGGCTGGCAATGTTAGCGCTAGCGGTATATGGTTCGCTCAAATTTCGGAACCTGGGAGGACCCGATGTCTCTCAACGCGACTATTCAGGACGTCACACAGCGCATCATCGAGCGCAGCCGCAAGCCGCGCCAAACCTATCTGGAAAGAATGGCCCGCGCGGCCGAAGAGGGCCCGCGCCGGGCGCATCTGACCTGTGGCAACCAGGCCCACGCCTATGCGGCGATGGGCGGTGACAAGGACGCCTTGGCCGGCGGGCGTGCGCCGAACCTCGGCATCATCACCGCCTATAACGACATGCTCTCGGCCCATCAGCCGTTCGAAACCTACCCCGCCCAGATCAAGGAGGCCGCGCGCCGCGTGGGCGCAACCGCCCAGGTCGCAGGGGGCGTTCCGGCCATGTGCGACGGTGTCACGCAAGGCCAGGTCGGGATGGAGCTGAGCCTCTTTTCCCGCGACGTGATCGCGCTGGCCACGGGGGTCTCGCTCAGCCACAACACCTTCGACGCGGCGGTCTACCTGGGCGTCTGCGACAAGATCGTGCCGGGCCTGGTGATCGCGGCCGCGACGTTCGGCTATATCCCGGGCGTCTTCCTGCCCGCCGGACCGATGGTCAGTGGCCTGCCCAATGACGAGAAGGCCAAGGTCCGCCAACAGTTCGCCGCGGGCGAGATCGGGCGCGACAAGTTGATGGAGGCCGAGATGGCCTCCTACCACGGGCCGGGCACCTGCACCTTCTACGGCACCGCGAATTCAAACCAGATGCTGATGGAGTTCATGGGGCTGCATCTCGCCGGCGCCTCCTTCGTGAACCCGGGCACTCCGCTGCGAGATGCGCTGACAGAGGAAGGCGCGAAACGCGCGTTGGAGATCACTGCGCTGGGGAACGACTATCGCCCGGTGTCGGATATCCTCGACGAGAAGGCCTTCGTGAACGGGATCGTGGGACTGATGGCCACCGGTGGCTCGACGAACCTCGTGCTGCACCTGCCCGCCATGGCCCGCGCCGCCGGGGTGATCCTCGATGTTCAGGACTTCGCCGATATCTCGGAAGTCACGCCGCTGATGGCCAAGGTCTATCCGAACGGGCTGGCGGACGTGAACCATTTCCACGCCGCGGGCGGGCTTGGCTACATGATCGGCGAGTTGCTCGAGGCCGGGCTGCTGCATCCCGACACCAAGACCGTCTCGGGCGATGGGCTTGCGCTCTATACGAAAGAACCGAAGCTGCAGGACGGGCGGCTCGTCTGGGAAAACGGGGCCGGTGAGACGCAGAACGACAAGATCCTGCGCCCCGCCAGCGACCCGTTCCAGCCCAGCGGCGGGCTGAAGGACCTCAACGGCAACCTTGGCCGCGGCGTGATGAAGGTCTCTGCCGTGGCGCCCGAGCGTCACCTGATCGAGGCCAAGGCGCGCGTCTTCCATGACCAGGAAGCCGTAAAGGATGCCTTCAAAGCTGGTGAGTTTACCGAAGACACTGTGGTGATCGTCCGCTTCCAGGGGCCCAAAGCCAATGGCATGCCCGAACTTCATTCGCTGACCCCCACCCTAGCGGTGCTGCAGGACCGCGGCCTCAAGGTCGCGCTGGTGACGGATGGGCGCATGTCGGGCGCGTCGGGCAAGGTGCCCGCGGCGATTCACGTGGCGCCGGAAGCCGCCGATGGCGGCTCGATCGCCAAGGTCCGCGACGGTGATCTCGTGCGCGTGGATGCGGTCAGCGGCAAGCTCGAAGTGCTGGAAGCCGATTTCGACAGCCGCAGCCCGGTGAGCGCCGATCTGAGCGGGAACGGCCATGGCGTCGGGCGGGAACTTTTCGAAGTCTTCCGCCAGAGCGTCGGCCCAGCCACCGCTGGCGCAGGCGTCGTCGTTTGATGCATAACCGCCCACAGTGGCGCAGTTCGAAAGAAGGACACAGAAGATGACCCCCCAGGACGCCTCCATCGAAAGCGAGAAGCTCTGCCGCCTCGCCCCGGTCATCCCGGTTCTGGTGATCGACGACGCGACCAAGGCCAAACCGCTGGCCGAGGCGCTGGTGAAGGGCGGGCTGCCGGTGCTTGAAGTCACGCTGCGCACCCCCGCCGCGCTCGACGTGATCCGCGCCATGGCCGAGGTGCCGGGCGGCGTGGTCGGCGCGGGCACGCTGCTGACGCCCGAAGACGTGAAGGCCGCCAAGGCGGCGGGCGCGCGCTTCGGGGTGTCGCCCGGAGCAACGGACCGTCTGCTGGCTGCCTGTGAATCCGAAGACCTGCCGCTTCTGCCCGGTGCGGCAACGGCGACCGAGGCGATGCGGCTGCTGGAACGGGGCTACACCGTTCAGAAGTTCTTCCCCGCCGAAGCCTCGGGCGGTGCGCCGGCGCTCAAATCCATCGGCGCGCCGATCCCTCAGATCCGATTCTGTCCCACGGGGGGCGTCAGCCTGAAGAACGCGCCGGATTACCTGGGCCTTTCCAACACGCTCTGCGTAGGTGGAAGCTGGGTCGCGCCCGCCGATGCGGTGGCCAGTGGCGACTGGGACCGGATTGAGGCGCTTGCCCGCGAGGCCAGCCAGCTCAGCCGCTAACCGTCTAGCCGGGCGCGCCGTCCGCCGCGTCTGCGCGGGGCGGCTTCCTCGGCCAGACCGGCGTTCAGAACCTGGGTCATCGGGTGGTCGGGGGCATCCTGCGCGTAGCGATCCAGGAGGATCTGGATCGCCTCCCGCGGCGCGATATCCGCAGGCAGCTTGATCGCCCAGTCCAGAAAGATCGACCGGCATTCGGCCGCGCCGATCCCGTCGATCTGATAGGCCTCGCGGATCAGTCCCGTTTTGTCAATCTGGTCTTCGGCGGTCATCTGCGCCTCTCCATTCCCTTCACGTCACCTTCGGGGCGCGACCGAAGGCCGCCTCGACCGCACCGGACGCCCCGTCGGCCGTGGCGTCCAGCTTGCGCCCAAGCGAAGCAATATCACGTGCATCGGTTTCGCGAAGCAGGAAATCGGCACCGCCCTGCCCCACGGCCTCTAGGTCGAGCGCCCCGCCGCTCAGCAGGCGCGAGACCATCTGCACCCGCCCGAACAGGTCGTAAGCGGATGTCAGAACCCGCGCCTCATCCTCGGTCAGCCACCCCGCTTCTGTCCCGGCGGCCAGTTGCCCCGGCACCGACCGATCCGGCGAGCCCGCCAGCAGCGCCCCGGCCTGTGCGACCAGTTCGATCTCCATCATCCGGCCCGCGCCCTGCTTAGGATCCCAGGTCCCACGTCCGGGTTTGGCCTCGGCCAACCGATCGCGCATCTCCCTCGTATCGCCAACGATCTTCTCGACATCGCGCGGTTCTGCCAGCAAGGAGCGGCGAAACTGCTCCACCTCTTCACCAAGATCCATGCAGCCCGCCACCGGACGCGCACGGGTCAGCGCCATGTGTTCCCAGGTCCAGGCCTCCTCGCGCTGATACGTCTGGAAAGAGTCCAGCGAGGTCGCTACCGGCCCCTGCCGCCCCGAGGGACGCAGCCGCATGTCCATTTCGTAGAGCTTCCCTTCCGCCATCGGCGCGGTAACCGCCGTCACCAGAGCCTGGGTCAGCCGTGCGTAATAGGCTCGCGCGGCCAATGGTCGACGCCCCTCGGAAAAATCAACACCGGCGGCATCGTAGATCATGATCACGTCCAGGTCCGACGTGGCCGACAGGCGTTCCGCCCCCAGCGACCCCATGCCCAGAACGACAGCACCGCGGCCCGGGGGCACGCCATGTTTGGCGGAGAATTCCTCCAGCACCGAAGGCCAGAGCGCCGCCAGCGTTGCAACGGCCAGGTCGGCATATTGCTTCCCGGCCTCCGCGCCGCCGATCACCCCGCGCAGGTGATGGACGCCGATCCGGAAATGCCATTCCTTGCACCAGCGGCGCGCACCATCGAGCTTCTTCTCGTAATCGTCGATCTCTGCCAGAACGTCGCACAGCCGTTGTTCGAGCGCCGCACTCCCGGGCCAATCCGCGAAGAATTGGCCATCCAGCACCGCATCGAAAACGCCGGAATTGCGGCTCAGGTATTGCGCCAGGGCTGGGGCAGTCGCGGATATATCCACGATAAGATCCACCAACTGGGGGCTGGCCTCGAAAAGGGAAAAGAGCTGCACCCCGGCGGGCAAACCCGACAGGAACCCGTCGAACTGCAGCAGCGCTTCGTCCGGCTTCGCCGACTTCTGAAGTCGGGACAGGAGTTCCGGCTTCAGCCGTTCGAAGATTTCCATTGCGCGCGCCGAGCGCAAGGCCGGGTATGTCGTCCAGCGCGAGACGATTTCACTGGCCGTCGCACTCATTTGCGGCTCGGGACGAGATTGCCCGGGGGCAAAGAACCCCTCGGTCAATTCCGCCACGCGTTCCAGCCGCTCCTTCACATCGCGCCGCAGATCGGCCTCGTCGAAGTCCATGAAGGCGGCAATTCGTGCAATTCCCTCAGCCGTGGTCGGCATGGTGTGGGTCTGGGCGTCACGGACCATCTGAAGGCGGTGCTCCACCTCGCGATGGGCGCGGTAATCTTCGGTCAGGGTCTGGGCCACATCCTCGGGGATCCAGCCCTTCTCGGCCAGTCGCGCAAGTCCTTCGACCGTGCCGCGCACCCTGAGGTCAGTATCGCGCCCGCCCGCGATGATCTGCCGGGTCTGGGTGAAGAACTCGATCTCGCGGATGCCCCCCTGGCCGAGCTTCATGTCATGGCCTTCAAGCGCGATCGGCCCGTGCAGGCCCTTGTGCTCTCGGATGCGCAGGCGCATGTCATGGGCATCCTGGATGGCCGCGAAATCAAGGTGCTTGCGCCAGACGAAGGGCGTCAGTCGCTTCAGGAAACCCTCCCCCGCCGACAGATCGCCCGCGGCGGTGCGCGCCTTGATATAGGCGGCGCGTTCCCAGGTCCGCCCGAGGCTTTCGTAGTAGCTTTCGGCGGCATCCATGGCGAGGCAGACCGGCGTCGACGCGGGATCGGGCCGCAGCCGTAGATCGGTGCGGAAGACGTAGCCCTCCGCAGTCATATCCGACAGCATGGCCGCCATCTTCCGCGTGGCCCGGATGAAACCGCTGCGGGCGTCGTAATAGTCATCCTCTGCGAACCGGCTTTCATCGAACAGGCAGATCAGGTCGATATCCGAGGAATAATTGAGTTCGCCCGCCCCCATCTTGCCCATTGCCAGCGCGAACATGCCCGCGCCGGTGTCGACATCGCCATCCTCGGCGCCGGGCAGCTTTCCACGGCGAATCTCGGCGGCGACCCCGGCCTTGAGCGCGCGATCCGTGGCCAGGTCCGCGAACCGGGTCAGCGCCCCGGTGACGGGCTCAAGCGGCCAAACCCCGCCAAGGTCAGCCAGGGCGGTCAACAGGGCCACGCGACGCTTGGCCCGCCGCAGTTCCGCGGGCAGTTCTCCGGCGTCGTGGGGTGGTATGGCCTCGAGGATTGCCTCGAAGGTCGCCTCGGGTTCGTGGTCAAGAATGGCACGAAGCCAGTCCGCCTCGCGCTCGATCAACCCATGCAGATAAGGGCTGCAGCCCGCCGTTCCGGACAGGAATTCGCGCTGCTCGGGTTGCAGATCGTCAAACGCGTCCCGGATTTCGGCAGCGCGGTCCGCGTCGAAAGGTCGGGGCGATCGGGTCAGGCGGGATGCAAGGCTCATGGGCGCGACACTGAACCTGTCCAAGTCCCGTGGTCAAGCGGGCAAAAGCACCCATGGTTGCGCCCCGACCGTTGGATGATCTAGGCACGGATGACCGAAGGAGACGCCCATGAGCAAGAGCCTGAAACGCGTTCGGCGCGCCTTGGAAGATGCCGGTTTGGAGCCGAACATCCTCGAGATGGAGGCCGAGACCCGAACCGCAGCCCAAGCCGCCGAGGCCGCTGGATGCGAACTGGACCAGATCGCCAAGTCGATCATCTTTCGCGGCGAGACGAGCGGCGCGGCGATCCTGTTCCTGACCGCGGGCGGAAACCAGGTAGACGCGACAAAGGCCGCCGATCTGGCCGGGGAACCGCTGGGGAAGGCCGATGCCGCGTTGGTGCGGGCGCAGACCGGTTTTGCCATCGGCGGGGTCGCCCCGGTCGGGCATCTTTCCCCGATCCGGGCATTTCTGGACCCGCGTCTGATGGAATTCGACACGGTCTGGGCCGCCGCTGGCACCCCGCGACACATCTTCGAAATCTCGCCCAAGACGCTGGAAACCCTGACATCCGCGACCCTCGCCGAGTTCACCTCCTAGGGTATCGGGCGCCTTTATGTAAAAATTCGTTACATGATCCCTTGAATCGCGCGGTTCCAACCCCGATCTCAGTTTATGTGAAAGAAGTTCACATATTCACAGATCCGATCAGGGAGCCTTTTGATGACCACCTATTCCTCACCCGCCGAAGCCTCCTGGCCCCATCGCGCCGAATCCTGGCTCGACGAGCGCGGCCCCGGAGCATGGATCGCGGCGCTCGTGGTGTCGCTTGTCGTGTTCTGGCCGATTGGCCTTGTTCTGCTGGCCTACATGCTCTGGACCAAGCGCATCTTCGCGGGCCATTGCCGGGGTCGCATGAAGCACGGGACCGACAACCTGCGTCATACATTCTCGTCCAGCGGCAACTCGGCCTTCGACGCCTACAAGGCCGAGACCCTGCGCCGCCTGGAAGAGGAACAAGATGCCTTCGAATCCTTCCTGGACCGGTTGCGCGCCGCCAAGGACAAGGCCGAGTTCGACGAGTTCATGGACGAGCGCGCCAAACGCGCCCGTGATGACGAGGCCGACGAAAAATCGGACAAGTAACCCAAGCGGGGGCCGCCCGGCGGCCCCTTGTCAAACGCGCCCAATGGACCCAAGTGAATCGACCATGACGACGACAGACTATGGCCTTCCCGACCCGGACCTGCACGCCGACTTCTATGCCGACGTGCCGTTCAAGCGCCTTCTGGCCTGGGTCCTTGATTTCTTCGCGATCACGGCACTGACCATTGTGGTTCTGCCGTTCACGGCCTTCGTTGGCCTGTTCTTCCTGATCCCCCTGTGGCTGACGGTAAGCTTTGCCTATCGGGTCGTGACACTGGTCAACTGGTCGGCGACGCCCGGCATGTGGCTGATGGCAATCGAGTTCCGCGAGCATACTGGCACCCGCTTCGGCCTTGCGACGGCGGCGATGCACACGCTGATCTATTCGGTCGCCATCGGGATGTTCTTTCCCCAGGTCGTGTCGATCATCCTGATGCTGACAACGCCCCGTCGGCAGGGGTTGTCCGACCTCGCGCTGGGGACGGCGGCGATCAACCGGCCCGCCGAGTTCTGAAACTAGCCTTTCGAGGGGCTTGGCGGATGCAAACTGGCTTGCTAACGTCTGCGGGTACTCAGTTGGATCGACATGCGCCACACGCTTCCTATTGCGCCGCAGTTTTATGTAACGGCTCCCCAACCCTGCCCATATCTCGATGGTCGCATGGAGCGGAAGCTGTTTACCGCCCTGCAGGGCGAATATGCGGAAAAGCTGAATGATTCCCTTTCCAAACAAGGGTTTCGCCGGTCACAGAACGTGCTTTACAGGCCGTCCTGCGCCGAATGTTCGGCCTGCCTGTCGGCGCGGATCCGGGTGAAGGACTTCAAGTTCTCGAAAAGCCAGAATCGCGCGATGAGGCGCAACGCCGACCTGGTGCGCGAGGCGACCTCGCCCTGGGCCACGGAAGAGCAATACGGATTGTTCCGCAGCTACCTGGACAGCCGCCACGCCGATGGCGGAATGGCGGACATGGATATTTTCGAGTTTGCCGCGATGATCGAGGAAACCCCGATCCGAAGCCGGGTGATCGAGTATTCCGCACCCGCCGAGGCCGAGGACATGGCCCGCCCGCTGGCGGCGGTCTGCCTGACGGATGTGCTCGATGACGGGTTGTCGATGGTCTATTCCTTCTACGATCCCGACCGGTTCAAGCACAGCCTCGGCACCTACGTGATCCTCGACCATGTGCGCATCGCGCAGGAGGCGGGGTTGCCTTACGTCTACCTGGGCTACTGGGTGCCGGGCAGCCCGAAGATGGGCTACAAGGCCAAGTTTTCCGCGCTCGAGATCTACAAGGACAGCCGCTGGCAGGACATCGGCGACCCCGAGGCGCATTCGGCCGATACCCATCCGCTTCTGTCCGATCCCATTGCCGACCAGGTTGCCCGCATCAGCCTGCCCGACAGCCGCCCGACCCAGAAATAAAAGGCGCTGCGGCCCGAAATCCCAAATCGGAATTTCATCGGAATTCTATCGGACTTTCATCGGACTTTTGGCCCGGATTTGCCATCTCATGGCGTCCAAGCCTGCCTTCAACCCCCAATCCATTCTTCCAGCTTCGCATCATCTGCCCGAGAATATCGAAATTTTCGTAAAGATCAGGCGCGTTCCGCGACAGTTTCTTAATTTCGCGTGTTGACCCTCCGGCAAGGGAATCATAATGTCCCCTCACACGAAGGAGACCCGGATGAGAGACCTCATCGTAGTAGTAGGAAAATGGCGCATGGGCCGGTAACGGACACCCATTGAGGACCCCATGCGCCCCCGAAAAAAACACGGGGGCTTTTTTATGCGTAACAGGACCGAGTAGACGGCGAGCACGGAGAGCAAGATGACACGTCAGATGACCGGCGCGAAAATGGTGGTTCAGGCTCTGAAGGACCAGGGCGTGGACACGGTATTCGGATATCCCGGCGGCGCCGTGCTTCCGATCTATGACGAGATCTTCCAGCAGAACGACATCCGCCACATCCTGGTGCGGCACGAACAGGGCGCGGTGCACGCGGCCGAAGGCTATGCCCGCGCCACCGGCAAGCCCGGCGTGGTGCTGGTGACCTCGGGCCCCGGCGCCACGAACGCCGTCACCGGCCTGACCGATGCGTTGATGGATTCGATACCGATCGTCGTGCTGACCGGCCAGGTCCCGACCTTCATGATCGGCAACGACGCCTTCCAGGAGGCCGACACCGTCGGCATCACCCGCCCCTGCACCAAGCACAACTGGCTGGTGAAGGACACCGCGAAGCTGAGCGACACGATCCACCAGGCTTTCCACGTGGCGACCTCGGGCCGCCCGGGGCCGGTGCTGGTTGATATTCCCAAGGACGTGCAGTTCGCCTCCGCCACCTATGTGACGCCGCAGAAGGCCAATACCAAGCATTACCAGCCCAAGGTGAAGGGTGACCGCGAGGCGATCACCCAGCTTGTGGAACTGATCGAACAGGCCGAGCGCCCGATCTTCTACACCGGCGGCGGCGTGATCAACTCGGGCCCGGCGGCCAGCCAGCTTCTGCGCGAGCTGGTGGAAGGGACGGGTTTCCCGATCACCTCCACGCTGATGGGCCTCGGCGCCTATCCGGCCAGCGGCAAGGCCTGGCTGGGAATGCTGGGGATGCACGGGCTGTACGAGGCGAACCTCGCCATGCACGGCTGCGACCTGATGATCAACGTCGGCGCCCGGTTCGATGACCGGATCACCGGCCGACTGCAGGATTTCAGCCCGCATTCTAAGAAGGCCCATATCGATATCGATCCTTCCTCGATCAACAAGGTGATCCACGTCGACATCCCGATCGTGGGCGACGTGGCCCATGTGCTGGAGGACCTGCTCAACATCTGGAAGGCCCGTGGCCGCAAGACCAATGCCGAAGGGCTGGCCAAGTGGTGGGGCAAGATCGACGAGTGGCGCAAGGTGGACTGCCTGAAGTTCACCCAGTCCGGGAACACCATCAAGCCGCAGCACGCGCTGGCCCGGCTCGAGGCGCTGACCAAGGGCCATGACCGCTATATCTGCACCGAGGTCGGCCAGCACCAGATGTGGGCCGCGCAATACCTGGGCTTCGAGGATCCGAACCGCTGGATGACCTCGGGCGGGCTTGGGACCATGGGCTATGGCTTCCCGGCCTCGATCGGGGTGCAGATGGCCCATCCCGACGCGCTGGTGATCAACGTGGCCGGCGAGGCCTCGTGGCTGATGAACATGCAGGAGATGGGCACCGCGGTGCAGTATCGCCTGCCGGTGAAGCAGTTCATCCTCAACAACGAGCGGCTCGGCATGGTGCGCCAGTGGCAGGAACTGCTGCATGGCGAGCGCTATTCCCAGTCCTGGTCCGAGGCGCTGCCCGATTTCGTGAAACTGGCCGAGGCCTTTGGTGCGAAGGGCATCATCTGCAAGGATCCCAAGGACCTGGATGACGCGATCATGGAGATGATCGAGCATGACGGGCCGGTGATCATGGATTGCCTGGTCGAGAAGCACGAGAACTGCTTCCCGATGATCCCGTCGGGCGAACCGCACAACAAGATGCTGCTGGGCGAGAACGCCTCGACCAAGGATGCGATCAAGTCGGGCGGCGCGGTGCTGGTGTAAGCGCCGCGGGGGGCTGTCTGCCCCCCGCACCCCCCGAGGATATTTTCAAACAGAAGAAGAGCTGACATGTCCGCACTGAAGATCAAGAAGGGTTCCTCGAAGCATTCGGCCTATGACCTGCGCGATCCGAATGCCGATGTGATCGAGAGCCATACGCTGGCCATCGTGGTGGATAACGAGGCGGGCGTTCTGGCGCGCGTGATCGGGCTGTTTTCCGGGCGCGGCTACAATATCGAAAGCCTGACCGTGGCCGAGATCGACCACTTGGGTCATCGGAGCCGCATCACCGTGGTGACCACCGGCACGCCCAGCGTGATCGAGCAGATCAAGGCGCAACTGGGCCGGATTGTGCCGGTTCACGAGGTGCATGACCTGACCGTCGAGGGTCCGAGCGTGGAGCGCGAACTGGCGTTGCTGAAGGTGGCGGGAGAAGGCGACAAGCGGGTCGAGGCGCTGCGGCTGGCGGATATCTTCCGGGCCAGCGTGATGGATTCGACCCTGACGAGTTTTGTCTTCGAGATCACCGGAACGCCGGAGAAGATCGATGCCTTTGCCGATCTGATGCGCCCGCTGGGCCTGGTCGAGATCGCCCGGACCGGCGTGGCGGCGCTGAGCCGCGGCACCGAGTAGCGGCGCAACCCCACTTCGGAAAAGAAAATGGGGCCCCGTGGGGCCCCAGTTTCGCTGATCAGGCTCATCATTTGTACCGCCCGGTTTTTTGCCTGCGGCCTGACCCGCGTTCAGGGCGAGCGCACCCGCCCCGTGTGAGAGTGGGAGTGGGAGGACGTGAGGGTCGTCCCACCCTATCGGAATGATCCGGGCCGGTCGGACGCCCGACCCGGATCACCGTTTCAGCTACACCCGCTTGTCGCGCCGCAGGTGTTGCACTTCATGCAGGTGCCGTTGCGAACCAGCGTGTAGTTGCCGCAATCGCCGCAGGGGTCGCCCTCGTAGCCCTGCATCTTGGCCTTGGTGCGGGCGTCCATGGTGACGGTGCCGCTGGCCACGGCGGTGGTGGAACTGCGGGTTTCGGGCACCAGGGTGGCGAGCGCCGCGTCAGCGTCCAGCGAGATGGCATTGGCGCCGCCCTGCAGCACCACCAGTTCCTGCGGAACCCGGTTGCGCAGGTAGCCGGTGGAGGCCACCTGGCGCAGCACCTCGAGCGGGCTGGAACCGCCGCTGTCGGGAACTTCGGTGAAGTTGCGCTTGCCCTCTTCCTCGCCGCGGCCAAGCTCGTCGAAGGACTGGCCGTCCGGCTTCACATGCGCCAGGTCCGTGCGGTCGAGGTAGCTGACCGCCAGTTCCCGGAAGATGTAGTCGAGGATCGAGGTGGCATTCTTGATCGAGTCGTTGCCCTGCACCATCCCGGCCGGTTCGAACCGGGTGAAGGTGAAGGCGTCCACGAATTCCTCGAGCGGGACGCCGTATTGCAGGCCCACCGACACGGCGATGGCGAAGTTGTTCATCATCGCCCGGAAGCCCGCGCCTTCCTTGTGCATGTCGATGAAGATCTCGCCCAGCTTGCCGTCGCGGTATTCGCCGGTGCGCAGATAGACCTTGTGGCCGCCGACGATGGCCTTCTGGGTGTAGCCGCGGCGGCGTTCGGGCATCTTCTCGCGGTGGCTGCGGACGATCTCCTTCACGATGACCTTCTCGACGATCTTTTCGGCGAGGACCGCGGCCTTTTCCTGGGGCGAGCCGGAGGCGAGGATTTCCTCGGCCTCCTCGTCATCCTCGACCAGGGACGAGGCCAGCGGCTGCGAGAGCTTGGAGCCGTCGCGATAGAGCGCGTTGGCCTTGACGCCGAGGCTCCAGCTCAGCTCGTAGGCTTTCTGGCAATCCTCGATCGTGGCGTCGTTGGCCATGTTGATCGTCTTGGAGATCGCCCCCGAGATGAAGCTTTGCGCGGCCGCCATCATGTGGATGTGGCTGTCCACGCTGAGGAAGCGCATGCCCTTCTTGCCGCAGGGGTTGGCGCAGTCGAAGATGTGGTAATGCGCCGGGTCAAGATGCGGGGCGCCTTCCAGCGTCATGGTTCCGCAGACGTGGTCGTTGGCGGCCTCGACGTCCTTCTTGCTGAAGCCCAGGTGGCGCAGCAGGTCGAAGGTCGGGTCGTTCAGCTTCTCGGCGGGAATGCCGAGGGTCTCGCGGCAGAACGCCTCGCCCAGGGTCCACTGGTTGAACACGAAGCGGATATCGAAGGCCGAAGGCAGCGCCGCCTCGATCTTGTCGAGTTCGGCCTGGCCGAAGCCGTGGCCCACCAGCGTGGTGTGGTTGATGCCGGGCGCGTTGCCCAGCGTACCGTGACCGACGGCGTAGGAGACGATCTCTTCAATCTGGGAGGAGGAATATCCGAGCGTCTCGAGCGCCGCCGGCACCGACCGGTTGATGATCTTGAAGTAACCACCGCCCGCCAGCTTCTTGAACTTCACCAGGGCGAAGTCCGGTTCAATGCCCGTCGTGTCGCAATCCATCACGAGGCCGATCGTGCCGGTGGGCGCGATCACCGTGGACTGCGCGTTGCGGTAGCCGTGCTTCTCGCCCAGCGCCAGCGCATCGTCCCATGCCTTCTGGGCCAATCCGGCCAGGCGGTCGTCGGGGCAGTTCGCGATGTCGAGCGGCACCGGCTTGACGGCCAGGTTCTCGTAACCATCGGTCTTGCCATAGGCGGCGGTGCGGTGATTGCGGATGACGCGTAGCATGTGCTTCGAGTTGCGCTCGTAGCCCGAGAACGGGCCAAGTTCCGAGGCGACCTCGGCCGAGGTGGCATAGGACACGCCGGTCATGATCGCGGTGAGTGCTCCGGCCATGGCGCGGCCCTCGGCGCTGTCATAGCCCAGGCCCATGTTCATCAGCAGGCCGCCGATGTTGGCATAGCCCAGGCCCAGGGTGCGGAAATCGTACGAGAGTTGCGCGATTTCCTTCGAAGGGAACTGCGCCATCATCACCGAGATTTCCAGCGTCAGCGTCCACAGACGCGTGGCGTGCATGTAATCCTCGGCCTGGAACACGCCGTCCTTGTAGAAGGTCAGCAGGTTCATCGAGGCCAGGTTACAAGCGGTGTCGTCCAGGAACATGTATTCCGAGCACGGGTTCGAGCCACGGATCTGGCCATCTTCCGGGCAGGTGTGCCAGGCGTTCACGGTGTCGTGGAACTGGATGCCCGGGTCAGCGCAGGACCAGGCGGCGTGGCCGACCTGCTCCCACAACTCGCGGGCCTTCACGGTCTTGGCCACCTTGCCGTCAGTCCGGTGGATCAGCTCCCAGTCGGCATCGTCGCGCACCGCCTGAAGGAAGGCATCGGTGACCCGGACCGAGTTGTTGGAGTTCTGGCCTGACACGGTGGTGTAGGCTTCGCTGTCCCAATCAAGGTTGTAGGTCGGGAACTCGATGCCGGTGTAGCCCTGCTTGGCGTAATCCAGCACGCGCTTCACGTAGTTTTCCGGGATCGCCGATTTCTTGGCGGCGCGGATCGCGGATTTCAGCGCATCGTTCTTGGCCGGGTCCACGGCATCCTCGGTGGAGCCGTCCCAGGCACGGATCGCCGAGAAGATCTCGTTGAGCAGGCGCTCGTGCATCTTCGAGCCGGCCACCAGCGAGGCGACCTTCTGTTCTTCAAGGACCTTCCAGTTGATGAACTCCTCGATATCCGGATGATCCATGTCGCAGATCACCATCTTGGCCGCGCGGCGCGTGGTGCCGCCCGACTTGATGGCCCCGGCGGCGCGGTCACCGATCTTGAGGAAGCCCATCAGCCCCGAGGACTTGCCACCGCCCGAGAGCGGCTCGTTCGCCGCTCGCAGAGACGAGAAGTTGGTGCCGGTGCCCGAACCGTATTTGAAGAGCCGCGCCTCACGGACCCAGAGGTCCATGATGCCGCCGTCGCTTACCAGGTCGTCCGAGACCGACTGGATGAAGCAGGCGTGGGGCTGCGGATGCTCGTAGGCCGAGTTCGACCGGGTCAGCTTGCCGGTCTTGTAGTCCACGTAGTAGTGGCCCTGCCCCGGACCGTCGATGCCATAGGCCCAGTGCAGGCCGGTGTTGAACCACTGCGGCGAGTTCGGCGCGGCGCGCTGGGTCGCCAGCATGTAGCGCATCTCGTCGAAATAGGCGCGCGCGTCTTCCTCGGTGGTGAAATAGCCACCCTTCCAGCCCCAGTAGGCCCAGGCCCCGGCAAGACGATCAAAGACCTGCTTGGCCGAAATCTCGCCGCCCTTGCGTTCGGCTTCCGGCAGGTCGGCCAGCGCCTTTTCGTCCGGCACCGAGCGCCACAGGAACTCGGGCACGCCCTTTTCCTTGACCGGCTTCAGGCGGGACGGAACCCCGGCCTTGCGGAAGTATTTCTGCGCGATCACGTCCGAGGCCACCTGGCTCCAGCGCGCGGGAACCTCGACGTTGTCCAGCTTGAACACGACGGTGCCGTCGGGATTGCGAATCTCCGAGGCTGTGGTGGTGAATTCGATGTCGGCGTAGGCGCCTGCACCTGCCTTGGTGAATTTCCGTTCGATCTTCATGTCTTGCCCCGTCGCAATTCTGTTTCCTGACCCTGGCGGCCGATCTTCATGTGCGGCTCACCTGCTTTTTCGTCGACTCCGGACGGTAGAGACACGAAATCACCACCTCGCGGCATAACCACGAGCTCTCACCCACTCTGACGGGGGTTTGTTACTGGCAAAATTTGTCCCCGCCCCCACCATCCACTAAATCTAGTGGCATCCGGACCGGCTCACACAATCTGACGTATGGAGGCGCCCGCGGTCAACGGAAATATCTGCCTCAAACAGCGAATTTTTCTGTTGACCCGACGGATTTTCCCTGAGCCGCGGCCACAAGATGTAGCAGGCATCTTTCAACAACACACCAAGGGCTGATCGCGCTTCGAACGGGTTTCAGCCCATGCTGATCAAGGGGTTTGGCGCCGAAGTGAAACCGGCCCTACTCCGAATCGTAATCTGCGGTGCAAGGACCGCGGGGCTATGACGGGCGCCCATACATCATTTCGGGGGGGAGTCGGATGGGTGTCTCGGGCGAGAAACCAATTCGCGAGGACAAGACCGGAGAAGGCCAAGCGCTCAGAAACTCTTTTCCGGTATGCATCCAGACCCCACGACGCCCCGAGTCGGCGGAAGAAACCGGACGCGGAAGCACGGCTGTAAACCGGGCAAATGCAGTGACATTCAGGAAATGGTCGGGGCGATAGGATTCGAACCTACGACCTACGGTACCCAAAACCGTCGCGCTACCAGGCTGCGCCACGCCCCGACGGGTTGTCCTTTAGCGGCTCCGCACACGGAAGAAAAGCGTCAACAGCCCCAGGCCGCCACGGATTGATCCAGACCGGGATGCCGAAGCTCCGAGCCCTCGTCGATGCCGTAGAGCGAGACGATGCCGGCATTGACCTCGAGTACGGACTGGATGTTGTTGCCGCCGGGAATCGGGGTCTCGTCGAGCGGCACGGCGTTTTCGTGGATGCGGGTGACCGTGCCCGAGGGGTCGAGGAAGATCATGTCCAGCGAAATCAGCGTGTTGCGCATCCAGAACGCCACCCGCTGCGGCTCCTCGTAGATGAAGAGCATCCCGGCGCTGCGCGGCATGGATTCGCGGAACATCAGGCCGCGGTTGCGTTCTTCGGGATCGTCGGAGATCTCGACCTGGAACCGGGCCTGGCCCCAGTCACCGCGCAGATCGACCACGCCCTCGCTGCAGGCCGCGGCGGCAAGCGTCGGAAGATGGACCAGCAGCAGGATCGAAATCCAGCGGATCATGACTCTTGGCAATTGGCCGCGTCCCAGGCGGCAACGATGGTCGCCATGCGACCGCGCTGCCCTTCGATCACGCGCAGGCAGACTGCCTCGCCCGGCTGCAGATCGGCAAGACCCGACCGGCGCAGAACCTCGCTGTGAAGAAACACGTCCTCGCTGCTGCCGAAAACATTGGCAAAACCGAAGCCCTTGGCCTTGTCGAACCACTTGACCCGTGCGGGAACCAGCGGCCCGTCCTGCGCGGTCTCGGCCTCGTCTTCTTCCAGAATCACGGATTCAGAATCGGGGGCGTGGATTTCCATGACCTGAACGGCCTGCTTTCCACGCGCAGTGTTCTGAACGAGAAGAGACACGTGTGCACCGTCCGCAATGGAACTTTGGCCAAAGTTCCGCAGAACATTTGCATGCAGCAAAATGTCAGGCCCACCATCTTCAGCGATCACAAATCCAAATCCTTTGGAAGGATCAAACCATTTAACATGCCCTCGCACGGCTTCCGCCGTCCGGCTCTCATCTGTCATCCCACGCGCTTTCTAGCGTCTTAGCCCCAACAGAACGCTCTTGTGACACCCTCCGCCGCAAGATCAAGAAATTTTTCTTGGCCGACACAATTCGTAAACTCAAGCTACGGAAAAGTCACGGGTAAAGCCGATCTATCTCCCATGCGTCGTTAATAGTGGCACGTTTCCAACGGAATCTGTCGTGAAGGCGAAACTTTGCATCGGCCCAGAACTCGATTTCGAGCGGTCGAATGCGGAATCCGCCCCAAAACGGTGGGCGATCCGGGTTGGTTCCCAGCTTCACGCCAAGCCGAGTCGCCTCGGCCACGAGTGCTGCACGCGATTCCAGCGGCCGGGACTGCTTTGACGCCCAGGCCCCGATCCGGCTCTGCAGGGCGCGCGACTTGTAATAGGTATCCGCCTGTGGTCCGTCTTCCTTTTCCACGAAGCCCCTGACGCGAATCTGCCGCTTCAGCGATTTCCAGTGGATCACGAAGGCCGCCTGCTGATTGGCCGAAAGTTCCTGACCCTTCGCGCTGTCATAATTGGTGTAGAAGACAAAGGCGTCCTCCTCGATATCCTTGAGGAGGACCATCCGCACGTTGGGCAGCCCGTCGCTGTCGGCTGTGGCCAACGCCATCGCGTTCGGATCCGACGGCTCGGACTTCGCGGCTTCGGCCATCCAGTCCCGAACAAGCTGGAAGGGGTCGCCCCCCGCGAAAATTCCGCTGCGCTCGGCCATTCTGTTCCCCCTCGTTTCCCCTGAGGTAGAACAGACGCAGCCGGTCGGCAACCCGCCTATCCCCGGCGGCCAGACTTGATGCCACTGGGGCTTTTGTCTAAAGCACTTCAACCAATAAACAGCGGCCAGGGGACAGCGGATGTCGACTAATCTGATGCAGGGGAAGCGCGGGCTCATTATGGGCCTTGCCAATGACAAGTCGATTGCATGGGGCATTGCCAAGGCCTGTGCCGATGCGGGGGCCGAACTGGCGTTCTCGTACCAGGGCGAGCAACTGAAGAAACGCGTGGACCCGCTGGCCGCGGAAGTTGGCTCGAATCTTGTGCTGCCCTGCGATGTCAACGACGAGGCTTCCATCGACGCGCTGTTCAAGGAACTGGAATCCGCCTGGGGCAAGCTGGACTTCGTGGTTCACGCCATCGGCTTTTCCGACAAGAACGAGTTGCGTGGGCGCTACGTCGACACCAGTCGTGGGAATTTCGCCATGTCCATGGACATCTCGGTCTATTCCTTCACGGCCGTCTGCCAGCGAGCCGAGAAGTTGATGACGGATGGCGGGTCGCTGTTGACCATGACCTACTACGGTGCCGAAAAGGTCATGCCCCATTACAACGTCATGGGCGTCTGCAAGGCGGCGCTCGAGGCTTCGGTGCAATACCTGGCCGAGGATCTGGGCAAGGACGGCATCCGCGTCAACGCGATCTCGGCCGGTCCGATCAAGACGCTGGCCGCCTCGGGTATCGGCGATTTCCGCTACATCATGAAGTGGAACGAGTACAACTCGCCCCTGCGCCGCAACGTCACCATCGAGGATGTGGGCAAGGCCGCCCTGTTCCTGCTGTCGGACCTCGGCTCGGGCACCACGGGTGAAAACCTGCACGTCGACGCGGGCTATCACGTGGTCGGCATGAAGGCCGTCGACGCGCCGGATATTTCCAAGGGGTGAGACGGCGGCTCTGGCTTGCCGTTTCTGTTGCGCTGATCGCGGCGCTTTCCTTAGCGATCGGTGCCCGGAGCCACTTGCTGCCCACGCAAGTCGCCGAAAACCTCGGGCTGCGCGCGGACATTTCAGAGATTCGCGCGCGCCAACGCCCCCTTCTGACACAAGCGCTTGAAGAAAAAGGGCTGTCCTTCGGCGCCCCGGTTCATATCCGCATCTTCAAGGAAGAAGCAGAACTTGAGCTCTGGGTCGCGGACGGCGACAGCTACGCCCTGTTCCGAGCCTACCCGATCTGCAGTTTCTCCGGCGGCCTGGGGCCGAAATTGCAGGAAGGCGACCGGCAAGCCCCCGAAGGCTTCTACAACGTGGACCGAAGCGCCCTGAACCCGGGATCGCGATACCACCTTTCGTTCAACCTCGGTTTTCCCAACGCGTTTGACCGCGCGAACGGGCGAACCGGCAGCTTCCTGATGGTTCACGGCAAATGCGTGTCGATCGGATGCTACGCGATGACCGACCCCGCGATCGAGGAAATCTACGTTCTGGTCGAGGCCGCGCTGGACGCCGGGCACCCCGCCGTTCCGGTGCACGCCTTTCCCTTTCGGATGACCGAGGCGCGTCTTGCACAGGCCGAAGGTCACGCGTGGTTCGGCTTCTGGCAAAGCCTCGCCCCGGCCTACAATACCTTCGAGGACACACGCCAACTGCCGACAATCCTCGTGCAGAATGCGCAATATCAATTGCAATGAAGACGACTTTGACCGTAACACCTTTGCCAAATCAAGACGGGGGAGATCATGTCCGACAGACTGCCGCACGAGAAAGGCTTCCACGTAAGCTGGGACCAGATTCACCGGGACAGCCGCGCCCTTGCCTGGCGTCTGGACGCCTCGGGCCCCGAGAGTGGCGAGTGGCGGGCCGTGGTGGCGATCACACGCGGCGGCATGGCGCCGGCGATGATCGTCGCGCGGGAACTCGATATCCGCACCGTGGACACGATCAGCGTGAAATCCTACGACCATCAGACGCAGGACGAGGCACTGGTTCTAAAAGCCCCCGACGCGGCGCTGATGGGCGATGGTGAGGGCATCCTGATCGTCGATGACCTTGTGGACAGCGGCAAGACACTGGAACTGGTGCGCAAGCTCTATCCCAAGGCGCATTTCGCCACGGTCTACGCCAAGCCCAAGGGTCGGCCCATGGTGGACACCTTCATCACCGAGGTCAGCCAGGACACTTGGATCTTCTTCCCCTGGGACATGGCGCTGCAATACGTGGAACCCTATCGCGGCAACAGTTGACCCGTCGCCCCGGGCAGCCGCTTCCGCCCTTGTCCCGGCTGGCGCAACCCCCTACACATTCGCCCCGAAGGTAACAGAGGCAGACCATGTCCCTTGGGTTCAAAAGCAAGGCCGCCAAGAACTTCGGCGGCGTCATCGTCATCCTGCTGATCGCCGGCCTTGCCGGGTTTGGCGCCACGAATTTCGGCGGCAACGTCCGCTCCATCGGCGCGGTCGGAGAGACCGAGATCAGCGTCCCGGCCTATGGCCGCGAGTTGCAGCAGGAGCTTCAGGCCCTCGCCGCGCAGACCGGGCAGCAGTTCACGCTGTCGCAGGCGCAAGCCTTCGGGATCGACATCCAGGTGCGCCAGCGCTTGCTGGCCGAAGCCGCCTTCGAGGAGGAAGCCCGGCTTGCAGGGCTCTCGGTCGGGGATGCCTCGGTGCGCCGACAGATCGTTGAGAACCCTGGCTTCCAGGGGCTGGACGGCCAGTTCGATCGTGCCGCCTACGAGGACGTTCTGGTGCGCAATGGCATGAGCGTGCGCGAATACGAGGCCGATATCCGCAGCAACACAGCCAGCACCATCCTGCAGGGCGCGCTTGTCGCCGGGCTGGAGCCGCCGCAGGCCTACGGCGACGCGGTGATGAACTGGCTCGCCGAGCGTCGCAATTTCACCTGGGTGGCCGTCTCTCCCGCGCTCATCGAAGAGCCGCTGGCCGAGCCGACGGACGCGGAACTGCGCGCTTATTTTGACGAGAACGCCGACGCCTATACCCTGCCCGAGACCAAGCGCATCACCTACGCATGGCTGCTTCCGGAATTCCTGCTCGACGAGGTGGAAACCGACGAGGCCACCCTGCGCGCGCTCTATGACGAGCGCAGTGACGAATACAATGTCCCCGAGCGCCGCCTGGTCGAGCGGTTGATCTTCGGCACCACCGAGGAAGCGAACGCCGCGATGGAACGCCTGAACGGCGGGACAAGCTTCGAAACCATCGTCGAGGATCGCGGCCTGTCGCTCGTGGACGTGGATATGGGCGACGTGACCAAGGCCTCCCTCGGTTCCGCGGGAGACGCGGTCTTCGCGCTGGAGGAACCCGGCGTTGCAGGCCCTGCCGAAACCGACCTGGGCCCAGCGATCTTCCGGGTGAACGGGATCCTCGCGGCGCGCGAAACCCCGTTCGAGGATGTGCGCGACGAACTGGCCGATGAACTGGCGACCGAAAGCGCACGGCGCATGATCGGCGACCGGATCGAGGGGATCGACGATCTTCTGGCCAGTGGCGCAACGCTGGAGGAACTGGCCAGTGAGACCGCCATGCAGATGGGCTCGATCGACTGGTATCCGGGCGTTTCCGAGGGTATCGCCGCCTATGCCGCCTTTGGCGAGCCGGTCAATGCGCTGGCCGAGGGCGATTTCCCGGAGGTCCTGGAACTCGAGGACGGCGGTATCTTCGCCATGCGTCTCGAAGAGGTATTGGAGCCGAGGCTGCAATCCTTCGAAACCGTCCGCGAAGAGGTAATCGCAGGCTGGGAAGCTCAGGCTATGGCCAACTTGCTGCGTTCGCAGGCCGAAGCGCTGCAGGCACGGGTTGATAGTGGAGAGGCCATCGACACACTTGGCCTTCAGGCCATCGCGGAAACCGACATCACCCGCGACGATTTCATCGAGGGCCCTCCTGCCCGGCTCATCGAGACCGTGTTCGAGATGGAGAAAGGCAAGACCCGGATCGTGGAGGGCGAGGATCAGGTGGCCCTTGTGCTGCTTGAAGACATCCTGCCGCCCGATTCCAATGACCCTGACGTGGATGCGATCCGCGAGCGGCTGAACGATGCCACGATCCAGGCGATTGCGCGCGACATCCTGGGGGCCTTCGTGGCCGACGTGCAGCAGGATGCCGGGATTTCTCTGAACCAGGCGGCGATCAACGCCGTGCATGCCCAGTTCCCCTGATGGCCGCGCTGACTCCCTCCTTCGCCGAGTTCGAAGCGGGCTACGAGGCTGGTAATAACCAGGTGGTCTATACCCGGCTTGCTGCCGACCTCGACACGCCGGTGAGCCTGATGCTCAAGCTGACCGAGGCGCGGCAGAACAGCTTCGTGCTGGAATCCGTAACCGGCGGCGAGGTGCGCGGACGCTACTCGATCATCGGAATGAAGCCCGACCTGATCTGGGATTGTCGGGCTGAGAAGAGCCGGATCAACCGGCAGGCCCGGTTCGACGGGGACGCGTTCGAGGATCTGGACGGGCATCCGCTGGACACCCTGCGCGCGGTGATCGCCGAAAGCCGGATCGAACTGCCGGATGATCTGCCATCCGCCTCGGCAGGCCTCTTCGGTTACCTCGGCTATGACATGATCCGGCTGGTCGAGCACCTGCCGAACGTCAATCCAGACCCGATCGGGACACCCGACGCGATGCTCCTGCGCCCCTCGGTCGTGGCGGTTCTGGACGGCGTGAAGGGCGAGGTAACCGTGGTGTCCCCCGCCTGGACCGGGTCGGGCCTGTCGGCCAAGGCCGCCTATGCCCAAGCCGCCGAGCGGGTCATGGACGCGGTGCGCGACCTGGAACGCCAGCCCGCCGAGATGGGCCGCGATCTTGGTGAGACCGCTTCCCTGGGCGAGCCGGTCTCGAACTTCGCGCATGAGGACTACAAGGCCGCGGTCGAGAAGGCCAAGGACTACATCCGCGCGGGCGACATCTTCCAGGTGGTGCCGTCCCAACGCTGGACGCAGGATTTTCCGCTGCCTCCCTTCGCGCTTTACCGTTCGCTGCGGCGGACGAACCCATCGCCCTTCATGTTCTACTTCAACTTCGGCGGTTTCCAGGTCATCGGCGCCAGCCCCGAGATCCTCGTGCGGGTTTTCGGTGGCGAGGTGACAATCCGCCCGATCGCGGGCACCCGCCCGCGCGGCGCCACCCCGGAAGAGGACAAGGCGCATGAAGACGACCTGCTGGCCGACAAGAAGGAACTGGCCGAGCATCTGATGCTGCTGGACCTGGGCCGGAACGACGTGGGCCGCGTCGCCAAGATCGGCACCGTGCGCCCGACCGAGAAGTTCATCATCGAGCGCTACAGCCACGTGATGCACATCGTCTCGAACGTCGTGGGCGAGCTGTCAGAGGAACACGACGCGCTGTCGGCTCTGCTGGCGGGTCTGCCCGCGGGCACCGTTTCGGGCGCGCCCAAGGTCCGCGCGATGGAGATCATCGACGAGCTGGAACCCGAAAAGCGTGGCGTCTACGGCGGCGGTGTGGGCTATTTCAGCGCAGGCGGGGACATGGACATGTGCATCGCCCTGCGCACGGCAGTTCTGAAGGACCAGAAGCTCTATATCCAGGCCGGCGGCGGCGTCGTTTATGATAGCGACCCGGAGGCCGAGTACCAGGAGACGGTCAACAAGTCGAAGGCGATCCGCAAGGCCGCCGCCGACGCGGGCCTTTTCACCCGCACCGGCAACGGCTGAGTTCTTATCGGGCGAGCAACGTCGCGGAGAGCGGCGCCAGCGCCACCATGGCCGCGCGGTTGCCCAGGTTCCATTCCACGATGGCGGCGATGGTCTCGGGGCGGCTATGACCGACCAGCACCACCCGATCCGCCTGCCCCGCTCGGAACGCGGCCTGATCTAGGAAACGGCCGATGGACGCCTGATCCTGCGCGTCGCTGTCGATGTCCCGGAACACCAGCGCCGCGGGAACATTGTCACGCAGCGCGATCTGCTGGGCGGAATTGAAGCCGCGCGCATAGGTGAGGAAGCCGCGGCCCGAGGCCTCCATCATTTCCACGATTCGCCCGGCCACGGCGCGATCGGCTTGGAATTCGGCAGAAGGAATATCCATCACCGCCACGGCCTGGGGAACTGTTTCCAGCGCCCCCGAGATTGCCGCCTCGGCGCCATCCGGCCCCGCGCCAGCAGAGAGAGGCACGATAACCGCGACCTCATGCCCGGCCTGCCGGTAATAGTCCATCGCCTCGGCCGCGCCGCTATCAGTCGCATCCACCGCGAAGGTCAGCGGGAAAGACAAGGACATCAGGCTGTCGGCCGAAGGCCGGTTGCCCGGCTCATCGATGAGCACGATACCGACCAGCGGCCGATTGGCCGAATCTTCGAAGGTAGCGGCGAATGCCTCGATGGGAGGCCCGACCACCTCGGGCTCTGGAGCGGTTGGCTCAACTCCGGATGGCACAGAGTCAGTCGCTGCCAGCGAAGGATCCACGACACCAGCGCCATCAACTGCCCCACCATCTCCGGCCGGAGCAGACCCAATGTCGACCCCCACCGCCGAGGGCTGTGCCGGGGCTGCGCCATCAGTCTGGACGAATACCTCTCCCGCCGGAGCCGCGCCGTCGGATGGTTCCGAATCGACATTTACGCCGGAGGATTCCGGCGCGGATGGTTGTCCCGCCATTTCAGTTGACGCCCCACCGGCACCGTTCCCGGTTTCAGGGTCCTGCGTATCCGGAGTCCGGGTCGTGAAGTCACGCGGCTGCGGCGCAAGCTCTATCCGATCAGTATAGAAAGACGCCGCAGCGATCATGATCCCTGCAACGACACCCCCAACTATGATGCCCATTAAGAAGCGCGCCACGTCACTCTCTCCGTCTCTTGCCGGGGTCAGATGCAATCCTGCCCTTGACCCCCGATACTGCCTCAGCCCATGTATACCGCGTCAACCCTGCGTAATCACCCTTTTTCGCGGATACCAGCGCTAATGCTCCTACTGATCGATAACTACGACAGCTTCACATACAACCTCGTTCATTATCTGGGCGAGCTCGGGGCGGATGTGGTCGTCAAACGCAATGACGCGCTGAACGTGCAGGAGGCGATGGCGCTGAAGCCCGCCGGGATCGTCCTGTCGCCCGGGCCGTGCGACCCGGCGCAGGCCGGGATCTGCCTGGCCCTGACCGAAGCAGCGGCCGAGACGAAGACCCCGCTTCTGGGCGTGTGCCTCGGCCACCAGACCATCGGTCAGGCTTTCGGCGGCAAGGTGGTGCGCTGCCACGAGATCGTGCATGGCAAGATGGGCAACATCCATCACGCCGACAAAGGCGTGTTCCGGGGTCTGCCCTCGCCCATTCAGGCGACGCGCTATCACTCGTTGGTGGTCGAGCGTGAAAGCCTGCCCGATTGCCTCGAGGTCACGGCATGGCTTGAGGATGGCACGATCATGGGGCTGCGGCACAAGACGCTGCCTATCGAAGGCGTGCAGTTTCACCCCGAATCCATCGCATCAGAACATGGACACGAGATGCTGAAGAACTTCCTCGACACGGTCCCGGTGACGGCATGAGCGACGCGCTGAAGCCGCTGATCGGTGCTGCTGCCGACCGCCCCCTCACCCGCGCCGAGGCCGAGCAGGCCTTCAACATCCTGATGAGCGGCGAAGCCACGCCAAGCCAGATCGGTGGCCTCTTGATGGCGCTGCGCACCCGTGGCGAAACGGTCGAGGAATACGCCGCCGCCGCCAGCGTGATGCGCGCCAAGTGCAAGCCGGTGCGCGCGCCCGAGGGCGCGATGGACATCGTCGGCACCGGGGGGGACGGCAAGGGCACGCTGAATATCTCGACCGCCACGGCCTTTGTCGTGGCGGGGGCGGGCGTGCCAGTGGCCAAACATGGCAACCGGAACCTGAGTTCGAAATCCGGCGCGGCGGATGTGCAGACCCAGATGGGCATCAATGTGATGGTCGGCCCCGAGGTGGTGGAAAAGGCGCTGGCCGAGGCCGGGATCGGCTTCATGATGGCCCCGATGCATCACCCGGCCATCGCCCACGTGATGCCGACGCGGGCCGAACTTGGCACGCGGACGATCTTCAACATTCTCGGGCCGCTGACGAACCCGGCGGGCGTCAAGCGCCAGCTTACCGGCGCGTTTTCCCGCGCGATGATCCGTCCCATGGCCGAAACCCTTCACGCCCTGGGGTCCGAGGCCGCGTGGCTGGTGCATGGCTCGGACGGGACCGATGAGATTACCATCACCGGCGTCACCTGGGTCGCGGCGCTGGAAAACGGCACCGTCACCGATCGCGAGATCCACCCCGAGGATGCCGGCCTGCCGGTCCATCCGTTCGAGGCCATCGTCGGCGGTGAGCCGGATGCGAATGCCCAGGCCTTCCGCGCCCTGCTAGACGGGGCCGCAGGCGCCTATCGCGATGCGGTGCTGCTGAATTCCGCCGCCGCGCTGGTCATTGCCGGAAAGGTGTCGGACCTGAAGGATGGCGTTGCCATGGCTGCCGAAAGCATCGACAGCGGGGCGGCGAAGACCAAGCTCGAGAAACTGGCCGCGATCACATCCGCCGCGAAGGCGGGCTGATTACTCGCCCTGGGCGTCGGCGCGGCTCTTGCCCGCCACGTCCATGGCAAGCGTCGCCGCCATGAACTTGTCCAGGTCACCGTCCAGCACGCCTTGCGTGTCCGAGGTTTCCACATTGGTGCGCAGGTCCTTCACCATCTGGTAGGGCTGCAGCACGTAGGACCGGATCTGGTTGCCCCAGCCCGCGTCGCCCTTGGCCTCATGCTGGGCGTTGATGTCGGCGTTCCGCTTGTCCAGCTCCATCTGGTAGAGTCGCGATTTCAGGGCCTTCATGGCGATGTCGCGGTTCTGGTGCTGGGATTTCTCGGAGCTGGTGACCACGATGCCGGTCGGAATGTGGGTGATCCGCACCGCCGAGTCGGTCGTGTTCACGTGCTGGCCGCCCGCGCCCGAAGACCGGTACGTATCAAGGCGAATGTCCGAGGGATTCACCTCGATCTCGATATTGTCGTCCACCACCGGATAGACCCAGACGCTCGCGAACGAGGTCTCGCGCGTGCCCTTGCCGAAGGGTGAGATACGCACCAGGCGGTGAACGCCGGATTCCGACTTCAGCCAGCCATAGGCGTTGCGACCGGAAATCTTGTAGCCGCAGGACTTGATACCCGCCTCGGCGCCCGCTTCCTCGAACTGAAGCTCCACGTCATAGCCGCGTTTCTCGGCCCAACGGACATACATCCGCTGTAGCATCTGCGCCCAGTCGCAGGCTTCGGTCCCACCCGCGCCTGCGTTGATCTCGAGGAAGGTGTCGTTGCCGTCCGCCTCGCCGTTCAGAAGCGCCTCGAGCTCCTTCTGCCCGGCCAGCTCCGAGAGGGATTTCAGCGAGGTCTCGGCCTCGGCCACGACGTCATCGTCGTCTTCCATCTCGCCAAGCTCGATCAACTCGATATTGTCGCTCAGATCCTGTTCGATCTTCTTGCAGGTGTCCATCGCATCCACCAGCGCCTGCCGGTCGCGCATGAGCTTCTGCGCACGCTCGGGATTATCCCAGAGCGTGGGATCCTCGGTCAGGGCGTTGAATTCCTCCAGGCGATGGGGCGCAGTGTCCCAATCCAGCCGCTGCTTCAGCAGCGCCAGGGATTTCTGAATGGCATCAACGGTCTTTTGCGTCTCGGCGCGCATATCGGTCCTTCGGGGTTTGGCTTGAGCCGTCTCATAGCAATGGCGGAAAGGGCGGGCAATAGCGCGCCCTCAGTACTGCCCGCCAGAACTCACCGTACCGAAATTGGCACGGTCGCCCATCTTTACAACCTCTCCGGTCGATGTGCGCACTTCGCGCTCGACGGGTTTTTCACCATCCTCGGCGCGGATCAAAGGAAGGTTGGTGCCCATGGCATAGCCACCGTCAACCATGAAGCCGAAATCGGGCTCTTCACCGTCACGGAAATATTCCGAAACCACGTGATCACCCTCCGCGTCATCGGGCAGCCGCCCCCCACCGAAACGGTCGATCTTGATGAAACGGCCTCCTTCCGGCGGCATGAACGGACCACCACCGTATTTTGCCGTGGCCGCCGTCATGAAATCGTTGAACACCGGGCCGCACATGGTACCGCCATAGGCGCGCTCACCAAGGCTGCGCGGCTGGTCGAAACCGATGTAGCAGCCCGCCGCGATGTTGGAGGTGAAGCCCACGAACCAGACATCGCGCGAGTCGTTGGTGGTGCCGGTCTTGCCGGCGGACGGCACATTGAGCGTGATCTGTCCCGCAGCCGTGCCCCGACGCACAACGCCCTGCAGCATCGAGGTGATCTGGTAGGCAGTGATTTCATCGATCACACGTTCGCGGTCCGAGGTGATGCGGGGCGGAAGGCCCTCGGGCAATGTGCCTGCGCTGCAATCGATGCAGCGACGCTGATCGTGGCGGTAGATGGTTTCGCCCCAGCGGTTCTGCACCCGGTCCACCAGCGTCGGCTCCACGCGCTCGCCCCCGTTGGCGAACATCGCGTAGGACGCGACCATGTTGTAAAGCGTGGTTTCCTGCGCCCCAAGCGAGTTCGCAAGGAACGGGTCCATGTGCTCGTAGACGCCGAAACGCTCGGCATATCCGGCGATGGTCTCCATCCCGATCTCGCGCGCCAGGCGCACGGTCATCAGGTTCCGCGACATCTCGATCCCGGTGCGCAGGGGCGACGGGCCGTAGAAGCGATCCGAGGAGTTGGTTGGTCGCCAGAAGCCTTCGGGCGTCTCCACCTCGATCGGCGCGTCCACGAGGATCGTCGCCGGGGTGAACCCGCTGTCCAATGCCGCCGCATAGACGAAAGGTTTGAACGACGAACCCGGCTGACGCGTAGCCTGGGTCGCGCGGTTGAAGACCGAATGCTGGTACGAGAACCCGCCCTGGATCGCCAGAACACGGCCGGAATCCACGTCCATCGCCATGAAGGCGCCCTGAACCTCGGGGACCTGGCGCAGGGACCAGCGCAGGAATTCACCGTTCTCGCCCTTCTGGCGCATGACGTGGACAACGTCGCCCCTTTTCAGCAGGTCACCGGCCGTTCTGGCCTCCCGGCCAAGGCTGCCGTCCTCGCGTTCGGGGCGGGCCCAGGTCACGTCTTCCGGGGCAATCCAATGACCGTCGGCGTCATCCTCAACGCCCTCGATCCCGATCCGCGCATGGGTGGAGCCCACTTCAAGGACCACGGCGGGATACCATCCCTCGATATCCCGGGCGACTTCCGCCTCGGCCAGCGCCTCGCGCCAGGCGGCGTCAGAGCCAAGCACCTCGGCGGGAAGCGTCACACCCGTGCCCTTCCAGACGCCCTGCCCGCGGTCATAGGCCTCAAGCTGCGCGCGAAGCGCCTTGGCGGCCTCTTCCTGCAGGCCGGGGTCGAAGGTGGCCCGGATCGACAGGCCGCCCCCGAAGAATTCCTCTTCCCCGAAGTTGCGGCTGAGCTGGCGGCGGATCTCGTCGGTGAAATATCCCCGCGGCGGAAGCTGCGCGCGGAACGGCTCGTAGTCGCCGTTCTGAACGGTCAGCAACGGCTCGGCGCGAGCGGTCTCATAGGTCTGTTCGTCGATGAAACCATTCTCGCGCATCTCGCGCAGCACAAAGTTCCGGCGGTCCGTGACCCGTTCTTTCGCTCGCACCGGATGGTAGTTCGAGGGCGCCTGCGGAAGTGCCGCAAGGAACGCCGCTTCGGATGCGGTGATCTGCGAAAGCGGCTTGTTGAAATAGGTCTGCGCCGCCGCCGCCACGCCGTAGGAGTTCTGCCCGAGGAAGATCTCGTTCATGTAGAGCTCGAGGATTTCCTCCTTCGGAAGCACCTGCTCCAACCGGGTCGCAAGGATCAGTTCCTTGATCTTGCGTTCCGCCGACCGGTCCGAGGACAGAAGGAAGTTCTTCACCACCTGCTGCGTGATGGTCGAGGCGCCACGCAGCCGCCCGCCCCGCGCGGCCTGAACCGCGGCGGCCATGATGCCACGGATGTCGTAGCCCGGGTGCGAGTAGAAGTTCTTGTCCTCTGCGGAAATGAAGGCGTGCTTCACGATGTCGGGAATGTCCTCGATCGGTGCGAAGATGCGCCGCTCTTCCGCGAATTCGTCGATGATCTTGCCCTCGGCCGAGTAGATCCGGCTGATCGTCGGCGGGGCATATTGTGCAAGCTGTTCGTGGTTGGGCAGGTCGCGACCGTACATCCAGAAGATCGCCCCCAGCCCAATGGTTGCCATGATGGCGCCGAGCGTCAGGAAGGTGAATATCGATCCGATGAAGGACAGGATGAAACGAAGCACGGCGTACCCTTTGTGTGGTGCCCGCCCTAACTACACTCTGCCGTTGGCGGGGTCAAAAACATGCGGCTGGCAATAGGCCGATTTGCGCCAGCCTAACGGCGCAGCAATCCGGCCTCGGCCGCGTCCTCTCGTGCCCAGTCGGCAAGTGCGTTCAGGATACCCTCTGCAGCGCGTTGCCGCCACTCGGGATTCTGCAGGTTGGCGAAGTCGCGGCGGCTCGACATGAAGCCCAGTTCGATCAGCACCGACGGCATGTCCGGGGCCTTGAGAACAGAGAACCCCGCCTCAAGCCGCGGGCGCTTGTGCAGGCGTCCGATGCTGTCGCGCAGCCCCTTCACCAAAGCATCCGCAAGACGGTCGCTGCGCGGATCGGTTTCGGCCCGGGCAAGGTCCATCAGGATTGTGGCAACCTCGTCATCATGGTCGCTGAGGTCGACGCCTGCCAACAGATCTTCCCGGTCATGGCGCTCGGCCAGCCTTTGGCTGGCGAGGTCGGTCGCCTTTTCCGATAGCGTATAGATCGTCGCCCCCGTGGCGCGCCCCTCGGCCAGCGCATCGGCGTGGAGAGAGATGAAGACATCCGCCGAGGCAGCCCGCGCGATGGAGACCCGCGCCTCGAGCGGGACGAACACGTCCTCCTCGCGGGTCAGCACCACGTCGAAGCCCCCGGCGCGCAGCAAGACTTCCTTCAGTTCGCGCGCGAAGCCCAGCATCAGGTCGGCCTCCCGCCCGCCGTGATGTTCCGCCCCCGGATCGATCCCGCCATGCCCCGGGTCGAGCACGACCACGATCCGGCGCTCACCACTCTGCCGCCTTGGGATCGCGGGCATCGTACTCGCCTCAGGCAGAACACGCGCCTCGCGCGGGGCGCCTGACCGCGCGGCGAACTCCTCGGGCGAAACCGGCGCCAGGGTCAGACGAAGGCGCACCTCATCGTCGGTTTCCAGGGCGGCTTCACTCAGCGCCAGCGGCCCATCCAGTTCCAGCACCATGCGTGACCAACCGGGGCGAAACGGCCCTGTCCGCAGGGAAAGCACCCGATCCGCCCGATCAAGGTCTTCCGCCGAGACCCCGGCCCAGGACACTTCGTTGAAATCGACAACAAATCGTGGAGGAGCATCCAGCGTGAAAACGCGATACGGCACCGGATGCGACAGCACCAAATCGATGGCCACGCCCCTGCCCTTGTCCGTGATCTCGGATCGCGACAAGTCGATCCGGGCAAGCGCCGACAACTCCTGGGACGCAGCCGCGCTGGCCCAGAGGCACAAAGCCACCAGAAGTGAGAGTACCCTGCTCATCGGCCTCACGTTCGTTTTGTCAAACTATAGCGCAGGCGCGGCGTCCGGCAAAGCATCAGCGCGCGGCCATGAACCGTTTCAACCGTTCCAACCCTTCGGCGATATCCTCGGTGGCGCGCGCATAGGAGAACCGGATCGTTCCGCCCCCACGAGCAGGATCGAAATCGAGGCCGGGCGTGACCGCGACGCCTGCCTTTTCAAGGATCTCGGCCGCGAAGGCACGACTGTCATCGGTCAGGTCCGACACGTCCGCATAGATGTAGAACGCCCCGTCCGGCGGCGCGATCTTGGTGAAACCGGCCTTTGGCAGTTCTTCCAGCATCAGGCGACGGTTCTCTGCGTAGACCCCGACATTGGCTTGCAATTCCTCGTCGCAATCCATCGCGGCCAGTGCCGCAACCTGGCTCGCATGGGGCGGGCAGATGAAAAGGTTCTGCGCAAGACGCTCGATGGTGCGGATATGATCCTCGGGCACGACCATCCAGCCGATCCGCCATCCGGTCATCGAGAAATACTTCGAGAACGAGTTGATCACGTAAACGTCATCGCTGATCTCAAGCGCACTGACCGCGCGGCGATCATACTGGATGCCATGGTAGATCTCGTCCGAGATGAACGCCGTGCCTTGTGCATGTGCGGCGCCGACCAGGCTGGCCAGCGCCTCGCGATCCAGCATGGTGCCGGACGGGTTGGCGGGCGAAGCGACCATCAGGCCCGCCAGATCACCGGGTAGATCCGCCGGAACGGGCTGGTAGCGATGCTCCGCCGCAGTTTCGATATCGACCGCCTGAAGATCCAGCGCACGAAGAATCTGACGATAGGACGGATAGCCCGGCGCACCGACGCCGACCTTGTCGCCAGTGTCGAAAAGTGCCGTAAAAGCAAGGATGAAGGCCCCGGAGGACCCGGCCGTCACCACCACGCGTTCGGGGTTCAGATCGACGCCGTACCAGTCCTTGTACAGCCGTGCGATCCGCTGGCGCAGTTCCGGCAGTCCAAGGGCCACGGTGTAGCCAAGACTGCCCTCCTCCATCGCCCGCACCAAGGCTTGGCGCGCACCTTCCGGCGCCGGAGTTCCGGGCTGGCCCACCTCCATATGAATGATGTGACGGCCGGCTTCCTCGGCCCTCCTCGCCGCCTCCATCACGTCCATCACGATAAAGGGATCGACCGCACTTCGCCTTGATTGCCGCATGATCTCTTTCCTACTCTGATCGGCGATCGGAAAATCACGCCCCGGTCGCGGCGTCAATGGTGGCGCCGGTCCGAAGATGTGATAGAACCGCCGCCGACCTAGTTTATGGAGCCCCGAATGATCCGCGCACTTCTTGCCATCGTCCTGGCCACAGTTATAGCCCTGCCCGCAGCGGCAACCGACATCGACAACATGACCGACGCAGAGCGCGAAACGTTCCGCGCCGAGGTGCGCGCCTATCTTCTGGACAACCCCGAAGTCCTGGCCGAAGCGATCGCCGTGCTGCGCCAGCGCGAAGCGGAGGCTGAGACCGTGCAAGACCAGCGCATGGTCGCCGCCAATGCAGACGCAATCTTCAACGACGGGTTTTCCTGGGTCGGCGGCAATCCCGATGGCGACATCACCATCGTGGAATTCCTCGACTACCGCTGCACCTACTGCAAGAAAGCCTTCCCCGAAGTCGCCGAACTGCTGTCCAGCGATGGCAACATCCGCTTCATAGTGAAGGAATTCCCGATCCTCGGAGAGGCCTCGGTCCTCGCCTCGCGCTTCGCCATCGCGGTCAAGAATGTCGAGGGTGATGAGGCCTATGGTGAGGTTCATGACCGGCTGATGACCCTTCGTGCGGAGATCTCCGAGTCGTCCCTGAAGCGCCTGGCCGAGGACATGGAACTCGATTTCGAAGCGATCTTCGCCGAGATGAACAGTGACGAGATCACCGCTATCATCCGGGCGAACCACGAACTGGCCGACAAGCTGAACATCTCGGGCACCCCGGCCTTCGTAATGGAAGACCAGATGTTGCGCGGCTACGTGCCCCTGGCCGACATGCGCCGGATCGTGGCCGCGCTGCGCGCCCAATAAGACCACCCTCTGCAAACAGACCCGGCGCCCGCCTTGAGCACATGTGACGCGATCATCCTGGGCGCCGGTGCCGCCGGCATGATGTGCGCGGCCCATGCGGCGGCAAGCGGCGCGCGGGTACTGGTGATCGACCATGCCAAGGCGCCGGGCGAGAAGATACGGATCTCGGGCGGCGGGCGGTGCAACTTCACCAACATGCACTGCGGGCCCGGGAACTTCCTGTCGGAAAACCCCCATTTCGCCAAATCCGCACTGGCCCGCTACACCCAATGGGATTTTATCGACCTCGTCTCGCGCCACGGCATCGCGTGGCATGAAAAGACCCTCGGGCAACTCTTCTGTGATGACTCCGCCAAGCAGATCATCGCGATGCTTTTTGACGAGATGAAGCGCGTCGGGGCGGAGTTGCGGATCGGCACCAGCGTGACCGAGGTCCGGCAGGCAGGCGACGGTTTCGAGGTTCTCCTGTCGGACGGGAAGACCCTCCGGACGGCCCGTCTTGTCGTGGCCACGGGCGGCAAATCAATCCCGAAGATGGGCGCGACAGGGTTCGGCTACAGCATCGCGACGCAGTTCGGCCTGCGAGTGACCGAGACGCGCGCGGGCCTTGTGCCGCTGACCTTCGGAGAGGCCGATCTGGCCCTGATGAAACCGCTCGCGGGCGTCTCCGTCCCGGCGCGGGTCAACGCGGGGGGCGCCGGGTTCGACGAAGCGCTTCTGTTCACCCACCGGGGCCTTTCCGGCCCCGCGATCCTGCAGGTTTCAAGCTACTGGCGGGAGAAACAGCCGATCTCGGTCAACCTGTTCCCCATGAGCGACCCTCTGCGGACCCTCAAGGACAAACGGTCGGAAAACGGACGGCGCAACGCGGCGAACGTGCTGTCGGACATCCTGCCGTCGCGGCTGGCCGAAGCCATGGCGGCGCGCCTTGAGATTAGCGGCAATATCGCTGACCAATCGGATCGCCGCCTTGCCGAGATCGCCGAGGCCCTGACCGACTGGCAGCTCTGGCCCATCGGGACCGAGGGCTACCGCACGGCGGAGGTTACCCTGGGTGGGGTCGACACGGATGCGCTCAATTCCCGCACGATGGAGGCGAAATCCGTTCCCGGGCTATATTTCATCGGCGAGGTGGTGGACGTCACCGGCTGGCTGGGCGGGTTCAACTTCCAATGGGCCTGGTCATCGGGATGGGCGGCGGGGACCGCCATCGCAGCAGGCTGATCGCACGAAACACCGCCACTCGGCATGGACTTTCCCGCGCCCGAAAGGGATAGTCTCGCGCAAGGCAGAACCGGGGGAAACGGGTGAAAATCGCGACGTTCAACATCAACGGGATCAAGGCGCGGATCAACGCGCTGCTGGAGTGGCTGGACGAGGCGCAGCCCGACGTCGCCCTGCTGCAAGAGATCAAGTCCGTCGACGAAAACTTCCCGCACGAACCTTTCGAAGAACGCGGCTACAACGTCGCCACCCACGGCCAGAAAAGCTTTAACGGGGTGGCGATCCTGTCGAAACTGCCGCTGGAGGACGTGACCCGTGGCCTGCCCGGCGACGACAGCGACGAACAGGCCCGCTGGATCGAGGCAACGGTAGTGGGCAAGCAGGCAATCCGCATCTGCGGCCTTTACCTGCCCAACGGCAACCCGGTGCCGGGCCCGAAATACGACTACAAGCTCGCCTGGATGGAGCGCCTGAAGACCCGCGCCGAGGCCCTGCTGGCGGCGGAAGAACCCGCGCTGATGGCTGGCGACTACAACATCATCCCCCAGGCCGAAGATGCAAAACGCCCCGAGGCCTGGACCAAGGACGCGCTGTTTCTCCCCGAAAGCCGCGCCGCCTATCGCCGCATCCTGAACCTTGGGTTCACCGAGGCCTTCCGCGCCCGCTCGCAAGCCGCGGGCCAGTACAGTTTCTGGGACTACCAGGCCAATGCCTATGGCCGCGACGATGGCATCAGGATCGACCATATCCTGCTGACGCCACAAGCCGCCGACCTGCTGATCGACTGCCGCATCGACGCCGAGATCCGCGGCCGCGACAAGCCATCGGACCACGTGCCGGTCTGGGTCGAACTGGATGCCTGAAACGTGATCGGCGGAATTTGACCGAACCGACAATCCCGCTTTAGCAGGCGAATCGAAGCTGCTAGAATATGCGCCGGGGGCAAAGGAGCAGATAATGTTGAAACGCACCGTATTGCTGGCTGCGGCCATTTCCATGGCGATGCCCATGACGGCCGTTGCAAAGAATAACCTGCTGAACACGGTTCGGGAGTCGGGCATCTACCGCCCTGAGCAGGAAGATCGGCAGGAAGGCTCGGCCCGCGGCGGCGCGGCGCCATCCGGGGCACGTCATTGCCCGCCAGGCCTGGCACGGAAGAACCCGCCCTGCATCCCTCCGGGTCAGGCCATGAAGTATGGCATCGGTGACCGTCTTCAGGGCGATTACGACGAGCTTGAGGATTGGGAACGCGCCGGTCTTCCGCGTCCGCGTCGGGGCGAGGCGTATTACCGCATCGGCGACAACTACATCCGCGTGAAGAACGACACGCTGGAAGTGCTGGAGTTGTTCGAAGCGATCCGCAACGTCGCCGACTGAGCTTATTCGGCCGCGACTTTGCGCGCGGCCAGAATATCCTTGAGATACCTGCCGGTGTGGCTGCGTTCGACCGTGGCCACATCTTCGGGGGTCCCGGTCGCCACGACCTCACCGCCCCCGTCACCACCCTCGGGCCCGATGTCGATGATCCAGTCGGCGGTCTTGATGACATCAAGGTTATGCTCGATCACCACGACGGAATTCCCCTGCTCCACCAACTCGTGCAGCACCTCGAGCAGCTTGCGCACATCCTCGAAATGCAGACCGGTGGTCGGTTCATCCAGGATATAGAGCGTCCGTCCCGTGGAGCGCTTCGCCAGTTCCTTTGACAGCTTCACCCGCTGCGCCTCGCCGCCCGAGAGCGTCGTCGCCTGTTGCCCGACCTTGATGTAGCCAAGGCCCACGCGCATCAGCGCGTCCATCTTTTCGCGGATCGAGGGCACGGCGCTGAAGAAGCCCTGCGCGTCTTCGACCGTCATGTCGAGAACGTCGGCAATGCTCTTGCCCTTGAACTTGATCTCCAGCGTTTCTCGATTGTAGCGCGCGCCCTTGCAGGTCTCGCAGGTCACGTAGACATCGGGCAGGAAGTGCATCTCGATCTTGATGACCCCGTCGCCCTGGCAGGCCTCGCAGCGTCCGCCCTTCACGTTGAAACTGAATCGCCCTGGCTTGTAGCCGCGCGCCTTGGCCTCGGGCAGCCCGGCGAACCAGTCGCGGATCGGGGTGAAGGCGCCGGTATAGGTCGCCGGGTTCGAACGCGGGGTGCGGCCAATGGGCCGCTGGTCGATGTCGATCACCTTGTCCAGATGCTCCAGCCCCTTGATCGTCTCGCAGGGCGCGGGCGTCTGGCGCGCGCCGTTCAGCCGCATCGAGGCGCTCTTGAACAGGGTCTCGATGGTGAGCGTCGATTTGCCCCCGCCCGAGACGCCGGTCACGCAGACGAACTTGCCCAGCGGGAAGTCCACCGTGACGTCCTTGAGGTTGTTGCCACTGGCCTTGACCACGGTGACCTTCTTCTTTTTCCCGGCCCGTCGTTCGACCGGAATGGCGATTTCCCGGGTGCCTTTCAGGTATTGCCCGGTGACCGAGGCCGGGTCCTCGGCGATTTCCTCGGGCGTGCCTTTGGCCACGACCATCCCGCCGTGAACCCCGGCGCCGGGGCCTATATCGAAGACATAGTCGGCCTCGCGGATCGCTTCCTCGTCATGCTCCACGACGATGACCGTGTTCCCCTGGTCGCGCAGGTTCTTCAGCGTCTGCAGAAGCCGCCCGTTGTCGCGCTGGTGCAGGCCGATGGAGGGTTCGTCCAGCACGTAAAGCACGCCGGTCAGGCCCGATCCGATCTGGCTTGCCAAGCGGATACGCTGGGATTCCCCGCCCGATAGCGTTCCCGCGTTGCGGCTGAGCGTCAGGTATTCCAGCCCGACATTGTTCAGGAAGCCAAGCCTTTCACGGATTTCCTTGAGGATCGCGCGGGCGATCTCGTTCTTCTGGGCGGTCAGATGTTCCGGCACGCCTTCGCACCAGGCATGGGCCTCGCGGATCGACATCCGCACCACCTCGCCGATGTGCAGAAGCTGCCCATGACCGCCTTTGGCGGGACCAATCTTGACCGCCAGCGCCTCTTCCCGCAGGCGATAGCCTTCGCAGGTGCCGCAGGGGCGGTTGTTCTGGTAGCGCTCGAATTCTTCGCGGATCCAGCTTGAGTCCGTCTCGCGGTAGCGCCGCTCCAAGTTGGGCACGACCCCTTCGAACGGGCGGCTCACCTGGTAGACGCGACCGCCCTCGTCGAAGCGGAAGGTGATCTCTTCCTCGCCCGAGCCGTGCAAGAAGACCTGCTGCACATGGGCGGGCAGGTCCTTCCACTTGGCGCCCTTGTCGAATTCGTAATGCCGCGCGATCGCCTCGATCGTCTGGGTGTAATAGGGCGACTTGCCCTTGCGCCACGGCGCGATGGCACCATCCGCGACCGAGAGGTTCTGATCGGGCACGATCAGCCGCTCATCGAAGAACAACTCCACCCCAAGCCCGTCGCAGGAGGGGCAGGCCCCAAAGGGCGCGTTGAAGGAAAATAGCCGCGGTTCGATCTCGGGGATGGTGAAGCCCGACACCGGGCAGGCGAAGTTTTCGCTGAAGGTGATGCGCTCCGCCTCGCCCTCCCCTTCGCGGGGGGCGGTTTCGAGGATGGCGATCCCGTCCGCCAGGTCCAGCGCGGTGCGGAAACTGTCGGCCAGGCGGGTCTCGATCCCCTCGCGCACGACGATCCGGTCCACCACCACGTCGATATCGTGGCGGAACTTCTTGTCCAGCGTCGGCGGTTCGTCCAGTTCGTCCAGTTCGTAGAACTCCCCGTCCACCTTCACGCGCTGGAAGCCCTGCTTGCGCAGCTCGATGAATTCCTTGCGGTATTCGCCCTTGCGATCCCGGACGATGGGCGCCAGTAGATAGCCGCGTGTGCCATCTTCCAGCGCGATCACCCGGTCGACCATGTCCTGCACCTGTTGCGCCTCGATGGGCTGACCAGTGGCAGGGGAATAGGGCGTACCGACACGCGCAAACAGAAGGCGCATGTAGTCGTAGATCTCGGTCACAGTGCCCACGGTGGAGCGCGGGTTCTTCGAGGTCGTCTTCTGCTCGATCGAGATCGCAGGGCTCAGGCCCGAGATGTGATCCACGTCGGGCTTTTCCATCATGTCGAGGAACTGCCGCGCATAGGCGCTGAGGCTTTCGACGTAGCGCCGCTGCCCCTCGGCATAGATCGTGTCGAAGGCCAGCGACGACTTGCCCGATCCACTGAGGCCGGTGATCACCACCAGCTCATCGCGCGGAATGTCCACGTCGATGTTCTTCAGATTGTGCTCGCGCGCGCCGCGCACCTCGATCTTTTTCAGTTCGGCCATGATTGCCCTCGGGTTCCGCCGGTCTCACATAGGCTCCCGACGCCGAATCTCCAAACAAATTACCAGAACATTACAAGAACATACAGGAAAGATATCAGCCGACCCGCGGGTGCGTCTCGCGAAGCGCCAGCGCCAGCCAGAGGCCCGAGGCCAGCATCGCTCCGCCAGTGAGCCAGAACCCGGCTTCAGCGGTTCCGCTGAGATCGGCCACGAGGCCAATCAGCAGCGCCCCGATACCGTAACCGAGGTCACGCCAGAACCGGTAGACGCCGAGGCTGCTGCCGCGCCAGTCCGGGTGCGAGATGTCCCCGATGGCCGCGATCAGCGTCGGATAAAGAAGCGCCATGCCTACGCCGGTGACTGCCGCCGCCAGCCCCCAGCCCAAAAGGCTCGAGAACATCGGCAGGGCCAGAACCCCTGCCCCGCAGATCCACATGCCCCAGACCGCGGGCCATTTCCGCCCCACCCGGTCCGAAAGCGGCCCGGTCCAAAGCTGGCTGCCGCCCCAGACAAAGCCGTAGATCCCGGTGATCCAGCCAATCTCGATGAGGCTCGCCCCCTGCATTTTCAGGAAAACCGGCAGCAGCGCCCAGACCAGCGCATCCACGAATTTCTCGATACAGCCCGCCTGGGACAGCGCCATGAAATCCCGGTTGCGCCAAGTCACCAGCGCAAAGATCTCGCGCGAGCCGGGGTTGGCCGATGGGGTTTCTGCATAGCGCGGCGCCGGGCCAGTGGCCGTGCCCGCCCTTTGCCGCGCGCCTTCCGCCCGGGCGTAGGGCAGCGTCTCGGTGAAGGCGAGGACGGCCCCGGCCAGCGCCAGGAGGGTTACCGCCAGGCCAAAAATGAAAAGGCTGGTCCGCGGATCGAAATAACTTGCGAGGTATCCGGTCAGAAGTCCGGCGAGCGCAACACCCCCGTAGCCTGCGAATTCGTTGAACCCTGTCGCCAGCCCGCGCTGGTCGGCGCGCACGATATCCATCTTCGAAGTGACCGTCATCGACCAGGCGAACCCCTGGTTCAGCCCAAGCAGGATGTTGGCCGCGACGATCCACCCCCAGTTCGGCGCCCAGAGGATTATGAACGGGATCGGCAAGGCTGCAATCCAGCCCCAGATCAGCACCGTCTTGCGCCCAACCTTTTCCGAGATCCGCCCAGACACGAAGTTCATCGCCCCTTTCACGAAACCGAAACTGACGACGAAAGTCAGCAGCAGCGTGAACGATCCCTCGGGCACACCGAATTCCTCGCCAGCCAAGGCAGGCAGCACCGTGCGCTGCAGTCCGATCGTCATCCCGACAAAAAACACCTGCAGGAGTTGCTGGACGAAGGGCGTCAGGTTTTCGCGGATGCCGAGTTGATAGGAGGGAGCAGGGTCGGTCGTCATGGATGGGTCCACCGGCGTCAGGTTTGGGGTCCATAGGACCTGCACCGGCATCGGCTTCGGGTCAAGTAGGTGAAAGCTCTCGCCATGTGACGGTTTGCTGCGCGCCCCCCCCGGAACCGAGATGAATTCGCTGGACAGCCCTGCCTGTTTCGCAACTGAAGGGCCGAAATCCGCCGACAGGGAATTAGTCGCACCCAATCAAGGGAAGGGCGACTTGGCCTTAGCGACAATTTCAGTTAATGGCTCGGCAACCATTTTTGCTGAAACTCACCAGGATTAGACAAGCCAGATGACCCAGAGCGCACCGACATTCGATCCGGTAGCAGATTTGCCCGCAATCATCGCCAGCGTTGCCCGCAAAGAAATGATCTTGGTTGACGTGCGCGGCATTCAGGAAGTGGAAGTGAGCGGCATCGCGCAAGGCGCCATCCACATTCCGCTTCTGCAAATCCCGGCGATGGCCGATCCGGCGAGCCCGGAGTGTCTTGATGTCTTCAAGCTGGGCCTGCCTGTCGCGCTTTATTGTGCAACCGGTGTCCGCAGCGGCAAGGCCGCGCAGCAGTTGCAGGAATACGGCCATCTGTACGCCGTCAACATCGGCGGGCTCAAGGATTGGACAGGGGCCGGCGGGCCGCTCGCCTAAGCCATCCCAATGGAAAAGGCCCCTTGATCGGGGCCTTTTCTTTTTCCTGTATCTACTTCACGCCTAGAAGTGCAGCGCCCGGCCATAGGCGTCGAGGACGCTTTCGTGCATCATCTCGCTCAGCGTCGGGTGCGGGAAGACGGTGTTCATCAGGTCTTCCTCGGTGGTCTCGAGCTGGCGCCCCACCACGTAGCCCTGGATCAGTTCAGTCACCTCGGCCCCAACCATGTGCGCGCCCAATAGCTCGCCAGTCTTCTCGTCGAAGATCGTCTTGACCATGCCTTCGGGTTCACCCAGCGCGATCGCCTTGCCGTTACCGATGAAGGGGAAACGGCCGACCTTGATCTTGTAGCCCTGCTCTTTCGCCTTTGCTTCGGTCAGGCCCACGCTGGCAACCTGCGGGTGGCAATAGGTGCAGCCGGCAATCGACTCGGGGCGGACGGGGTGCGGGTGCTTCCCGGCCACCATTTCTGCGACCATGACGCCCTCGTGGCTGGCCTTGTGAGCAAGCCACGGCGCCCCGGCAATATCGCCGATGGCATAGACGCCCTCGACCCCGGTGCGGCAGTACTCATCCACGGTCACGTGGGTGCGGTCGATCTTGACGCCTTGCTCCTCGAGGCCCAGCCCCTCGACATTGCCGACGATGCCCACGGCCGAGATCACAGTGTCGAATTCGTGCTTTTCGACCTTGCCGCCGGTTTCGATATGGGCCGTGACCTTGCCCTTGGCACGGTCCAGCTGCTTGACCATGGATTTCTCCATGATCTTCATGCCCTGCTTCTGGAACTGCTTCTTGGCAAAGGCACTGATGTCGGCGTCCTCGACCGGGAGCACCCGGTCCATGACCTCGACCACGGTCGTGTCGGCCCCGAGCGTGTTGTAGAAGCTGGCGAATTCGATCCCGATGGCGCCCGAGCCGATCACCAGAAGCTTCTTCGGCATCCGCGGCGGGTTGAGCGCGTGCTTGTAGGTCCAGACCAGGTCTCCGTCAGCCTCGAGACCCGGCAGTTCCCGCGCCCGCGCGCCGGTGGCCACGACGATGGCCTTGGCGGTGAGCTCCTCGGTGCCCTTGTCCGTCTTGACGGTGACCTTGCCCTTTCCGGTCAGCTTGGCCTCGCCCATGATCGAGGTCACCTTGTTCTTCTTGAACAGGTGCCCGATGCCGCCCGAAAGCTGCTTTGCCACACCGCGCGAGCGCTGGACGACGGCGTTCAGATCATAGCTGATCCCGTCGGCCTTCAGTCCGAATTCCTTGGCGCGGTGCATCAGGTGGAAGACTTCCGACGAGCGCAGCAGCGCCTTGGTGGGAATGCAGCCCCAGTTCAGACAGATCCCGCCCAGGTGTTCACGCTCAACACAGGCGACGTTCAGGCCAAGCTGCGCACCGCGGATCGCGGCAACGTAACCCCCCGGCCCGGCGCCGATGACAATCATGTCGAAATTCTTGGCAGCCATGGATGCTCCTCCGGATTCAGATTTAGTTGAACGTTAAACCATCATCCGGGCAGCTTCAACGGAAGACCGCGCTCCGGCCCTGCCGAGCCGGAAAGCCCGCCTTGACGGCGGTGCATGGCGATCCACTTCACGCGGCTCTTTCGCGAACCGTCTGAAGGGCGCTCATGTAGCCACCGCCCTCTAGGAATTCTGTCTCGGTCGGCTTGGTAGCACGGCCCAGCGCCTCATTCCTGTACGGGAAGCGACCAAACATCCGGATCACCTCGCGGTGCGCCCTTGCGTGCAGCAGGTTGTCGGCACCGGTATCCGCCATCCGGGTCTTCATGAGCCGGACACAGCGATCCTGATCGCCCAGGTTCTCAGAATGCATGAGCGGCAAGTAGAAGAACTGCCGCGCGGGTTCGTCGATCTTCATGTCCCAGCCTTTCTGCACGGCGGCCTTGGCCGCAGCAACGGCCACCCGATCGCTTGAGAAGGCGCGCGCCGTTCCGCGAAACATGTTCCGCGGAAACTGATCCATGAGAATAAGATACGCCAGAACGCCGCTGGGATAGGTCAGCCAGAGCGAGAACGCCCCTTCCTGCGCCTGTTCCCATGCCTGCTGGAACTTGTCGCGTATCTCCTGGTCGAGGTCGTCCCCGCCCTTGTACCATCCCTGCGGCCCGATCTCGTCCAGCCAATAGGTCAGGATGTCGTTTGGGTTCGTCATCTCTCCTGCGCCCCGATTGTTACCCCAACATCAAAAGGGTCTCATTGAAAGCTTGTATTCACAAGTCCTAAGACGTGGCTTCGGCTTCCAGTGTTGCTTCTTCGGCAGCCTCGATGACAACCTCCTGCGCGGCCTCCATCACAACGGGCGTGGCGGACGGATAGACCGGAACGTAGCTCGAATTGTCTTCGTAGCTGGGCGCGGGACGCTGAGTCATCCGATAAGCCGCATAGGCCGCCATCCCCAGCATGAGGATCGCAATGAAGAGGAAATACCCCTCGGGGCCGACCGTCTCCATGATCGGTCCCAGGGCAAGCGGCCCGAAGATCGCCCCCATCCCGTTGATGAAGAGAAGCCCGCCCGAGGCCGCCGCCATGTCATCCACGTCCAGGAAGTCGTTGGTATAGGCAAGCAGCAGCGCATACAGCGGATTGCTGAGCCCCCCGATCAGGAACCCGATGGCCACCAGCGGGGCAAAGCCGCTCGAAAACAGAAGTCCGCCCAAGGATGCCACGCCGCCTGCAGCTGCGACGCCAAAGATCAGGTGGCGCCGGTCCATCCGGTCAGAGGCCCAACCGATCGGAAACTGGAGCAGCAACCCCCCCACGTAGAAGGACGAGACGAAGATCGATATCTGCGCCACGGTCAGGCCTGCGATCGACCCATAGACCGAGGACATGCCGAACATGCTGGAAAACACGCCCCCGACCAGAAACATGCCGATACAGCCCAGCGGAGAGGTGTTGAAGATGTCCCGAAGGCTCATCCGTTTGGTCGTCTCGAAGGCCGGGGTCGGGTTCACGCTGAGCAGGATCGGCGCGAAGGAGATCGAAACCAGCACCGAGGTAATGATGAACAGGATGAACCCAGACGGATCACCAAGGTTGAGCAACGCCTGCGCCGAGACGATGCCCCCCATCTGTACCATCATGTAAAGCGACAGCGCCTTGCCGCGCGTCTCGTTCGTGGCGGCATTGTTCAGCCAGCTTTCGGCTGTGATGTAGACGCCGCAGAAGCTGAAGCCGATGATTACCCGCAGGATCGACCAGGCCCAGGGATCGGTGATCGCGGGATAGAGGATCAGCGCCGCCGAAATGAACGACCCCAGCGCAGCGAAGACCCGCACATGACCGACGCGGCGGATCATCTCGGGCGTCACCCGGCTGCCGATCATGAAGCCTGCGAAATAGGCCGACATCACGACCGACATCTGGAAGGTCGAGAACCCCTCGATCCCGCCGCGGATGCCAAGCAGCGTGCCCTGCAGGCCGTTGCCGACCATCAGCAGGAACATCCCTGCGAAAAGTGCCCAAGACGAGTTCAGTACCTGGAACATGCTACCCCCGGTTCGATCCGGCCACGATAAGTTTCATTTCTGTCAGAAACCCGCCCAAAACGACAGGTTTCGACTTTTTTCACCCGCCGGGTAACAGAAGCGACGCGTCACCGTAAGAGAAGAACCGGTATTCTTTTTCAATGGCATGGGCGTAAATCTGTCGCACCCGCTCTGGCCCCATCAGCGCCGAGACCAGCATCATCAGCGTCGATTTCGGCAGATGAAAGTTGGTCATCAGCGCGTCGGCGATCCGGAACGCGTAGCCCGGATAGATGAAGATATCCGTCTCGCCCTGCCATGCGGCCATCGTTCCATCCTCAGCCGCCGCGCTCTCGATCAGGCGCAGGGCCGTCGTGCCCACCGGGATGATCCGCCCGCCCGCCGCGCGCGTGGCATTCATTTCCGACGCGGCCCGTTCCGAGACCTCGCCCCATTCGGCGTGCATCTTGTGGGTGGTCACATCCTCGACCTTCACGGGAAGGAACGTGCCCGCGCCGACATGGAGGGTAACGAAACTGATCTCGACCCCGCGTTCGGCAAGCGCGGCCATCAGCGCCTCATCGAAATGAAGCGAGGCCGTCGGCGCCGCAACGGCGCCGGATCGTTTCGCCCAGATGGTCTGGTAATCTTCGCGGTCCCGCGCATCTGCCGGACGCTTGGCGGCGATGTAGGGCGGCAGGGGCATCGCCCCGGCCTCGGCCAGCGCTGCGTCGAAATCCTCGCCATTGAGGTTGAACGCAAGAATCGCCGCTCCCTCGTCCTTGCTCTGCACCGTAGCGGAAAGATCATCTGAAAACCGGATCTCCTCGCCCTCGGCAACCTTGCGGAGCGGTTTGAGCAGCGCCCTCCATCCCCCATCGGCTTGCGGCTCAAGCAAGGTCGCCTCGATCCTGGCCTCCACAGGCCCCTGGCCGGTCTCCCTGTGGCGGATCCCCGAAAGCCTGGCCGGGATCACCTTCGTATCGTTCAGCACGAGGCGATCCCCCGGGTTGAGGAACTGCGGAAGATCCAGCGCCCGCGCATCCGCAATCGTCTCGGGCGTGGCAACCAGAAGCCTGGCCGAACTGCGCGGCTTTGCGGGCCGGGTCGCGATCAGGCTCTCCGGCAGGTCGAAATCGAAATCGCTGAGTTTCATCTCTTGCTTCGGTTGTTGGTGGGTTCGGGCGGCGGACGGCGGAAGATCTCCCGGAACATGCCCGGCGTCAGGATCGACAGCGGAAACACCGAGACCTTGGGATCGTCCGGCTGCCCCTTGAGATTGAAACTGAAGCCGAACAAACCTTCGCCCTTGCGTGTCAGAATCGACCCTAGGCTGTTGACGATGAAGAAGGGCGAGATCACCCCCTGCATGTTCATCCTGTGATCGGTGAGGTCATAAATCCCGTCGAGGGAAATACCAAGCGAGGGGCCTATGGCACTGGACTTCAGCAGACGAACTTGGGTCGGCGTCAATTCGAAATCCGCCTCGATATCCGAAAGCATGATCCCCTTCCCGTCGAGTTGCTCAAGAAGGCCGATCACGGAAATCGCCGAGAGTAGCTCCGCCATGGCCGGTGCCTGGCTGATCCGCGCGCCCGTAATCCGGGCCTTTCCACGGTAGACGCCCCTTGAGCCCGTCGGGGCGAGCGACATGTTCAATTCTCCGCCGCGAAGGTTCTCAAGAACCCCCGCATCGGCCGCCGCCGCCCCAGCCACTTCCGAATAGATGGCCACCGTTGTCCCGGTTCGAGACGGCGCCAACTGACCGGAGATCCTGGCCCCTCCGTTGATCCGCGCCCTGAAGGGACCATCCAGGCCTGAGGGGCCACTATTCAGATTTCCGCGAAACCCGGTCAGTGTGATCCCTTCCGACACCACCAGCCGGTCAAGGGCGACAGAAATCGGCTGCGCCCCCCCGTTCCCGGCCCCGCCGCCGGCCGACAGGCGCCGCATATCCAGACGCCCGGAAGGGATTTCGATGGCGGGCAATCGCCGCGCCCCGCGCGACGTCAGAATGACAGGCGCATCGAACCAGCCAGACGCGCTAACCCTTTCGAAATTCGCTTCCGCAAAGGACCCACCTTCTCCGAACGCGATCTTGCCGAGGGCTTCCAGGCCAGGAGCGGACATCGCAATCCGATCCACGGTAGGGATTTCGCCAAGTGCACCTGCAACCTCGAAAGCACCCGCAGTGTTGGGCGACTTGGACCACGCGAGTTCCGGCAACCTCAGCCCCAGACCCTCCAGGTTGGAACGCAACGCGAATGCGGGCGGCGCATCGGGCCCGAACTCGAGCGAAAAATCACCGAAAGCGCGCCCCGAAATCCAGCGTTCAGGCAGCGCAATGGAAAAGGTGTCGAGGAAACGCTGAGACAGTTCAGCCCGCCCCAGAACCCGGCTCAAGCCCTGGTTTTCCGGGCCCATCGGCTTGATCCAGGTGGCATCGAAGGGGAGATCGTCTATCCGGCCCTGGCCAAATATCTCCAACTGTTCGGGCGTCGCGACCAGTGACATCAAAGGCGCCGCGATCGTCTTGCCTTCCACAAGGTTGTCGGTGGAGAGATCGAGCAGTTCTCCTGATACCTCGTACTCCACATCCTCGGGCATCAGCCGCGGCACGAGGTTGAAACGGAAGATGCCTTCCAGGTCGGCGGTTCCATCCACGAAATCCGGGTCGCGCCCCGCCTTGTCCATGATCCGGAACGGCGGCAGGTTCAGCAGGGAGAGGACTGCCGGGATCCCCCCGTTCACCCGCAAAGTCAAGTTGGCGGGTCCCTGTTTGATCGAGACGTCCGGAACGACGAAAACCGAGTTTCCCAGATCGACTTTCTCGCCGTTGGGCGCGACCATGTGCCCACCGTCCATCACAAGCGTGTAGCGCGTTCCTTCAAGTGTCGCGTAGCCATGACCGCCGTTAACGGGCGGTAGGGTGCGGACAGGCCGAACACCGGTGTTGGCGAAGTCATAGCTGAGGAAGATCACCGGATCGGTATTCGGCTTTAGTCTGATCGCGCCTTTCACATCAAATAGACGACCGGTCTGCACATTTCTGACGAGCCAATCCCGGGTATTGGGCGCTGCGGTCACGGGCCAAAGAGAAAGCAGTTCGTCGTGCTCGATGGAATTCAGCCCAAGATCGGCGGCGACCTCCCATCCTTCGGGTCCGGCCTGCACGTCGCCCTTCAGGCGGTACCTTCGCTCTCCATCCACGAGGACAAGCTGCCCGATAGTCGCGGCGAACGGGTCCAGCGCTACCTTGACGTCGAGTATGCCTTCGGAAAACCGAAGCTGATCGGCGAAGACACCCTCGGGCCGAACCACGACATCCGTCAGGCGCATCTGCCCTAGGAAGGTCTGCGGCCACCCGTCCTCGAAATCGCGCAGATAGGCCTTGCCCGAGGCGGCGATGACCGCCGCGCCGGTTTCAGCGGAAACCTCGCTGAAATGGATGACTTCCTCGGTCGGATCATACGAAAAATAGCCCTTGCCCTCATTGAAGACGATGGGCGTGGTGGCATCATTCGGGCGCAGGGCGCCCTCTTCCACTTCGAGCGTTCCGGCCAGGGCCCTAAGCAACCCGTTTTCACCGATTTCGGCGCGGATGGCCCCCGAGATGGGCGCGTCGATGACCTGAAGAAATGACAGGACCGGCGACTGCGCCGCAATATCAGCCGCCGCCGCGTTCTCGAAACTGGCCCCGAAGGCCGCTTTCGGAGAGCCCTTCTCGGTCCGGAAACCGATCACCGTCTTGGCCAGTTCCTCGGTTCCGTTGAACACTTCGAAGGCCAGGGTCATGTCGATCGTGCGTGCATCCTGCCCGAGGGTCAGCGAACCACCGGTGACCTGCCAGATGCGACCGGAGCGTGCGTCCTCAAGCGTGACCGTCAACTCCCGTGCCTCGATCCCGGTGACGCGCGAAAGAACCCCCTCTTCAAAAAGGTGATCCACCTGGTCCAGCAAGGCCGGAAGGGTCCCGCTGGTGCTCCGGGACGAGCCGAGCGACAGGTCGAATTTCCCGTCGACCCGTCTGCGCAGCGTGATCTGCGCCCCGGAAAGCTGCAGAACATCAGGCGCCAGGTTGCCTTGAAGCAGGCCCGCACGATCAAACCGGGCGCGGACTTCGTTGAGCCGCCCCAGTTCCGCACCGCTTCCGTCGATCAGGCCGACATTGCGCAGTGCCAGCCGTGGCACACCGCTTCGGTCGACGAACAGTTCGAGCGCCCCGAGCGTGATGCGCCCCTGGGGAATCGAGCCATTGACACGACCTTCGATCCGGGCCGTCACCCAGTCCGGAAAGATCAACGGACGCCCGGTCAGGCTCAGCGCCGCAAGCATGAGGAACGCGCCCATGAAGGCCAAGCTGAGCAGCATCCAAAGCCCGATACGCCGCCGCCGCCCACGGCGCGCCCTCGGTTTGACCTTGGTTGTCTCGTCTTTCATCCGGTACCAGTCGCCGGGGCCAAGTCAGCCCGGTCTTTAACTTCCTGGTTTCTGTTCTAGAACAGAAACAAAACCAACACGACAAGGAACAGGATAACATGATCGAGACCGGCGATAACGCACCGGAATTCATTCTTCCCCGGGATGGCGGATCGGAAGTAAGCCTCTCCGCGTTTCGGGGCAAGCCCCTGGTGGTCTACTTCTACCCCAAGGACGACACCTCCGGCTGCACCCGGGAAGCGCTGGAATTCACGGCGCGCCTGGCGGAATTCGAAGCGCTCGGAGCAACGGTGATCGGCGTCTCGAAGGACACTGTTTCAAAGCACGACAAGTTCCGCGACAAGCATGATCTCGGTGTGATCCTCGCCTCGGACGCGGACAGTGACGTCTGCGAGCGCTATGGTGTTTGGAAGGAAAAAAGCATGTACGGCAAGAAGTTCATGGGGATCGAACGCTCGACCTTCCTGATCGATGCCGAAGGCAAGATCGCAGCAACCTGGCGCAAGGTGAAGGTGCCGGGCCACGTGGATGCGGTTCTCGACGCGGTGCAGTCCCTGTGACCTTGTCCCTGGCGGAAATGGCGACCGAGGTTTTGACCACCGCCGACGGTCGCGCGAAGGCAGCACTGTCGCGTCGCCATGCGGCGGCGTGGTTCGCCGCGCGGGAGGCTGGACGTCCGTTGCCTATCGGGCGGGCCTCTCCACCTCTGCGCCCGTCGCGGCCTGAAAAACCCGAACTCCTGTCACCAAGAGACGTCCCCCGCAGGCGTCCGGGCACCGAGCCAGGGCGCCTCGCGCTCCTGCACGCGGTGGCGCATATCGAACTGAACGCCGTCGACCTGCACTGGGACATCATCGCGCGGTTCACGCATGTCCCCATGCCGCCGGGGTTCTACGACGACTGGGTGAAGGCGGCGGACGAGGAGTCCAAGCATTTCAATCTGGTAAGCGATTGCCTTGAAAGGCTCGGAAGCCACTATGGGGCGCTGCCAGCCCACGCCGGTATGTGGCGGGCGGCCGAAGACACCGCCGAAGACCTGATGGGACGGCTGGCCGTCGTTCCCATGGTTCTCGAGGCGCGCGGACTGGACGTCACGCCGGGCATGATCGAGATCTTTCGCAAGGCCGGTGACAGCGGCGCCGTGGAAGCCCTCGAGACGATCTATGCCGAAGAGGTTGGTCACGTGGCCTATGGATCCAAGTGGTTTCACTTCCTCTGCGGGCGGGAAAATTCGGACCCGAAAGACGTGTTCCACACCCTTGTCCGCAAGTATTTCCACGGCGCGCTGAAGCCCCCCTTCAACGAGGAAAAACGCGCCGAAGCGGGCTTGCCGCCTGATTTCTATTGGCCGCTCGCCGACGAGATTCCACCACGCTAGTCCGGCATTTGATCATATGAATCGGCGATTTCTTGCCGGAAACCGTTGAATGGCCGCCCCCACCGACGGGATCGCGGCAAATCGGTTGCACAACGGAATCACGGTCAGTAATCATTTCGGTCGAACCTGTGCCTATGGGGAATGCACAGGCCGAAGAATGAGGCAGACGGGGACGATAGCGTGACTTCGAAGAATCTGCACGGGGGCCAACTCACCGTCGTGAGCAGGGTTGCTCATCGCGTCGATCGGATGCTGGAACGCCGTTTTCCTGAACGGCGCCTGTTCCTGCGGTCTGACGCCGACATGCGTTTCATCCGCCTTTCTCCGACCACGCAGTTGGTCGCGTGGACCGGCGGTGCGCTCGTAACCGGCTGGACGATCATCGCCAGTGCGATCCTGCTGATGGACAATATCGGGTCCGGAAGCATCCGCGACCAGGCCGAGCGGGAACAGGCCCTCTACGAAGAACGGATCAACCAGCTTGCGGCGGAGCGGAATCTGCGTGCCCAAGAAGCGATTGCCGCACAGGAGCGATTCAATATCGCCCTCGGCCAGATCTCGGAGATGCAGTCGGCCCTGCTGGCCTCCGAAGATCGCCGCAAGGAACTCGAGACCGGGATCGAGGTGATCCAGGCCACCCTGCGCCGTACCATGCAGGAGCGCGAAGAGGCCAACGAGGAAGTCGCCGCGCTCGAGTCAAAGCTGAACGCGACGGAGGTCACCAGCACCGAGCGCGGCCGGATCGAAGACATGTCGCAGACGCTCGACATCCTGGCGTTGACGCTGAACGACACCGCCTCGCAGCGCGATGCCGCGATCCTGAACGCCATCAGGGCCGACGATGTTGTCGAGCAGATGGCGCTTGATCACAAACTGATGGAAGAGCGCAACGACCGTATCTTCGCGCAGTTGGAAGACGCGGTGAGCGTGTCGCTGGAACCGCTGGACAAGATGTTCCGCGCCGCCGGCCTTCCCACTGACGATATCATCGACTCGATCCGCCGGGGATATTCCGGTACTGGCGGCGGCCCACTGACTCCGATCACCTTTTCGACCAAGGGTGAACCGCTTGACTCGGACAGCGTGCGCGCAAATTCGATCCTCGAACAGATGGATCGGATGAACCTGTACCGGATCGCAGCAGAAAAACTACCATTCTCCCTCCCGCTTCGGACGTCGTTCCGCTACACGTCCGGCTTCGGCCCGCGTTGGGGGCGCATGCACCAGGGAACCGATTTCGCGGGGGCGCACGGTTCACCGATCCTGGCGACCGGCGACGGTGTCGTGACGCATGCGGGCTGGGCTGGTGCCTACGGGCGCCTGGTCAAGATCCGCCACGAGTTCGGAATCGAGACCCGTTATGCACATATGTCGGAAATCCACGTCCAGGTGGGGCAAAGAGTATCGCGTGGAGACCGCATAGGTGATATGGGAAATACCGGCAGATCAACCGGTACGCATCTGCACTACGAAGTGCGAGTGAATGGCTCGGCAGTCAATCCGATGACTTACATCAAGGCAGGAAGAGATGTTTTCTAAATCCAAAATCAACGAACCAGGCCCCAACCAAATGAATGAAACCACCGCCGCCCCCAAGCCGGCAGAAAGCACTGAGAGCAAGTCCAGCATGAACGAAACCAAACCCACCACCCCGACCGCACCGAAAGCCAAGCCGCCGGCATCGGTGCTGTCGTCGGACCTCACGGTAACCGGCAACATGAAGACGACCGGCGACATTCAGGTTGAAGGCACCGTCGAAGGCGACATCCGCGCCCATCTCCTCACCGTTGGTGAGACCGCCACTGTCAAAGGCGAAATCGTAGCAGATGACGTTGTCGTGAACGGTCGCATTGAAGGCCGGGTTCGCGGTCTGAAGGTTCGCCTGACGTCGAGCGCGCGTGTGGAAGGCGACATCATCCACAAGACCATCGCGATCGAAAGCGGTGCGCATTTCGAAGGGTCGGTCCAGCGTCAGGACGATCCTCTCTCCGGTGCGGGCAAAGGTGGCGCGGTTCCGAAGCCCGCTTCCGAATCCAAGAGCTAAACCATCTGGTCAGCCTTGATATGGAAGGGCATCGCGCTGCGGTGTCCTTTTCATTTGAACTCATCGTAAAGCGCCCGCCGATAGAGGTGCCACGTGGCGTGACCCAACACAGGTAGCGCAACGAAAAGCCCCAGGAACGCGGGCAGCATCCCCAGGATCAGCAGCGCCGAGATCATCACGGCCCACAGCAGCATCACCGGCAGGTTCTGCGTAACGACCGCCATGCTCAGAAGCATCGCGGTCACGAAATCCACTTCCTTTTCCAGAAGTAGTGGCAGGCTTACCAGGGTGATCGAGAAGATCAGGAAGGCAAACGCGCCCCCTATCCCGAGTTCCACCAAGGCCATCAGAAACCCCTGCCCAGTCAGAAAGACCTCGTAGGAATTGCTGATGTTGGTCATCGCCGACAGCCCCATGAAGAGGGCAAAGATCATATGGGCAAGGAAGGTCCAGAACAGGAAGGCGATCACGATGATCGCGCCGATCCACGGGATCTGCCGGTCCTTTTCGGCGATCACGACGCCTAACACCTCGGACCAGGACAGGTCTTCGCCCGTTTCCAGCCTCCGGCTGACCTCGTAAAGCCCCACGGCGGCGAAGGGCGCGACCAGCGGAAACCCGAGGGAGACGGTCAGCACCCAACTGACGGTTCCGGCTCCCAAATAGATCAAGGCGAAGCCGCCGATCACGTAGACCGCGCTGAAAAACATCCCGTAGGCGGGCGCCCTGCGGAAATCGAACCACCCATCGCTCAGGACGGCGAAAAGTTCGGCCACCGTGATGCGGCCAACTGACGGTAGCCGCGATGGCTCCACGGGTTGTCTCTTGCTCATTGATCCTCCCATTTCCCCGCTGGAATTCTTCACACCATCCCATGCCAGACACTGATCCAAATCAAGCGCGCCGTGTGCCGCATGATCTGTTCTTTTCTTCCCTCGCGTCTCGGGCTATGCCGATCCCATGACGACCGTTCTCGATAAAATCAAAGCCTACAAGCTCGAGGATGTGGCCGCGCGCAAGGCCAGCCACCCCCTCGCCGATGTGGAAGACGCCGCCCGTGCCGCGCCGCCGGTGCGTGGTTTCGCCGAGAGGCTCATCGCCGCGTCCAAGACCGGCTATGGCCTCATTGCCGAGGTCAAGAAAGCCAGCCCCTCCAAAGGGTTGATCCGCGCGGATTTCGATCCGCCAGCCCTGGCCAAGTCCTATGAGGACGGCGGTGCAACCTGCCTGTCGGTCCTGACCGACGGGCCGAGTTTCCAGGGCGCAGACCCTTTCCTGACCGCCGCGCGTGAAGCCACCACCCTGCCCGCGCTGCGCAAGGATTTCATGTACGACACCTACCAGGTGGCCGAGGCGCGCGCGCTCCATGCGGACTGCATCCTGATCATCATGGCAAGCGTCTCGGACGCACAGGCCGCCGAATTGGAAGACGCGGCCTTTAGCTGGGGTATGGACGTGCTGGTCGAAGTCCATGACGAGGAAGAGCTTGAGCGCGCAACCGCGTTGAAATCGCCGCTTCTGGGCATCAACAACCGCAATCTCAAGACATTCGAGACCACGCTCGAAACCACGCGGCGCCTTTCCAGACTGGCCGAACCCGGGCGCACGCTCGTCGCCGAAAGCGGTCTGAACACGCCCGAAGACCTGGCCGACCTGGCCCGCCACGGCGCGCGCTGCTTTCTGATCGGCGAAAGCCTGATGCGCCAGAGCGACGTGGCCGAGGCCACCCGACGCATTCTCGCCAACCCACTCCCTGCAGGAGCCGCCTGATGTCCGAACTGACCCATTTCGACGGCAAGGGCGACGCCCACATGGTGGACGTGAGCGAAAAGGCCGTGACTTCTCGCGTCGCCGTGGCCGAGGGTTTCGTGAAGATGACCCCCGAGACGCTGGCGATCATCACCGAAGGCCGCGCCAAGAAGGGCGACGTTCTGGGTGTCGCGCGCCTTGCTGGCATCATGGGCGCCAAGAAAACTGCCGACCTGATCCCGCTCTGCCACCCGCTGCCGGTCACCAAGGTCGCCGTGGAACTGACGCCCGACACCGCTCTGCCCGGCGTCCGTATCGAAGCCACCGTCAAGACCACCGGCCAGACCGGCGTGGAGATGGAAGCGCTGACCGCCGTGTCGACCACCGCGCTCACCCTCTATGACATGGTGAAGGCCGTGGAAAAGAGCATGGAAATCGGCGGCATCCGCCTGGTCCTCAAGGACGGCGGGAAATCCGGGCGCTACGAGGCCAAGTGATGATCTCGGTCGAAGAGGCTCTATCCCATGTCTTCGATCTGGTCTCGCCGCTCGAGGCCGAAACGGTTCCGCTGATCGACGCGGCGGGCCGAATTCTGGCGGAGGCGGTGGAAGCGCGCCGCGACCAGCCCCCCTTCCCGTCATCTGCCATGGATGGCTATGCCGTCATCGGCTCCGAGGTCAAACCCGGCGCCCAGTTCACCGTGATCGGAGAGGCCGCCGCCGGCCACGCCTTCAACGGGCGGATCAGCCCGCGTGAGGCGGTGCGGATCTTCACCGGTGCCCCGGTCCCGGAAGGCGCCGACCGGATCGTGATCCAGGAAGACGTGCTCCGCGAGGGCGACACAATCACCCTGCGCGAGGATCTGGACCAATCCTCCTATGTCCGTCCCGCAGGCGGCGATTTCCGGGCGGGCACCCGGATTGAGGCGCCTCGGCGCCTGTCCGCGTCGGACGTAGCCCTGCTCGCCTCGATGAACATCCCCGAGGTTGCCGTTGCGCGCCGCCCGGTCATCGCGCTCATCGCCACAGGGGACGAACTTGTCATGCCCGGCGAGACGCCCGGACCGGACCAGATCATCGCCTCCAACGCCTTCGGCCTGAAGGCGCTGTTCGAGGCCGAAGGCGCACAGGTCCGCATGTTGCCCATCGCGCGCGACACCACCGCCTCGCTCAAGACGGCCTTCGACCTGGCCGAAGGCGCTGACCTGGTGGTGACCATCGGCGGCGCCTCGGTCGGGGACCATGACCTCGTGGCCGCTGCAGCCGCCGAGATCGGAATGGAGCGCAGCTTCTACAAGATCGCCATGCGTCCGGGCAAACCACTGATGGCGGGCCGGCTGGGCGATGCAGCAATGATCGGATTGCCGGGCAACCCGGTGTCCTCGATGGTGTGCGGAACGCTCTTCATCCTACCCGCGATCCGCGCGATGCAGGGGCTCGCGCCGAAAGCCATGCTGCGTCGCCAAGCCCGCCTCGCCCGCGCGCTGGAGCCCAACGGCAAGCGCGAACATTACATGCGCGCCTGGCTCGATGGCGATCGTATCACCGCCTACGACCGCCAGGACAGCTCCCTGATTTCGGTCCTATCCTCGGCCAACGCCCTCATGATCCGCCCGATCGGCGACCCGGCGCGCGCGGAAGGCGATCTGATCGAGTTCATTCCCCTACCATAGGGCGTTGACACAAACAGAGAACGCACGTAGAACATTGTCTGAACGCCGAGCAACGGCGCGCTGCCCAGGCCCCTTTGAGGATCGAGACAATGTTGACCAAGAAGCAACTGGAACTGTTGGATTTCATTCACAAGCGGATGCAACGGGACGGCGTGCCGCCTTCCTTCGACGAGATGAAGGATGCGCTGGATTTGCGCTCCAAGTCCGGCATCCACAGGCTGATCACGGCGCTTGAGGAACGCGGCTTTATCCGCCGCCTTGCCCACCGTGCCCGCGCCATCGAGATCGTCAAACTGCCCGAGTCCATGGAACAGCGCCCGCATGGTTTCACCCCCCGCGTGATCGAGGGGGACCGAACACCGCGCCCGGCAGCAGCGCTGCAGGTCGAGCGGGAAAACCATGCCGTGGAACTCCCCGTCATGGGCCGCATCGCTGCTGGTGTCCCGATCGAGGCGATCAGCGAAGTATCTCACAACGTGGCAGTCCCCGCATCGATGCTTCGCGTCGGCGGGCATCACTACGCGCTTGAGGTCAAGGGCGACTCGATGATCGACGCGGGCATCAACGATGGCGACATCGTCGTGATCCGGGAAACATCCACCGCCGACAACGGCGATATCGTCGTGGCGCTGGTCGACGGGCACGAGGCAACGCTGAAACGCTTCCGCCGTGCCGCAGGAGCCGTGGCACTGGAAGCCGCGAACCCGGCCTACGAGACGCGCATCTTCCGCGACGACCAGGTCAAGGTTCAGGGCCGCCTCGTGGGGCTGATGCGCACCTACTGATCCGGCGTTGGCGCGTTTTCAACCGGTAGTGCGGCGCGTAGCGCCCTGATTTCCTTGGGTTCCGAGGTCGCCAGAGACCCAGCCCAAAGGCGCGGGCCTGCCGTTGCCGATGCAGTCTCCACGCGCGTTGCGGCATCCGTCACCTTGATCGCCACAGCCCCGGTGCGCTCTAGAACTCTTGCGTCCAGCAAGATGCACGGCCCCGTCCACTCTATTGGTTGATTGGTAACAATGGCGGTGCCGGGCCTACAGATAGAAGGCAAAAACTCCTCTGCCCTACGTCCGGTGACGTGATGGAACGCCAGCCCTCCGATCATCACCGGCCCAGTCCACCGAGCATTGGCGCCATCTTGAGAGGCCAACTCCCCGTCATTCTCGAGCCAGACCCGCGCTGCGAAGCCATCCCCCCGCGGCTTGGACAGGGCACGTCCCTCGGGCGTGAGCGAACCGACAAGCCCACCGCCATGAGAAATCAATAGAAGCGGTCGCTGTTCCGTGGTCCACAGGACCGCCGCAAGCAACACGGGTGCGCACCCCGCCAACCTGATCTTGCCTTGCCACAGGATAAGCCAGAGCATTCCCCCGGCGAAAAGCGGCAAGGCCGAGGATGGCGGCGCGACCACGGGACGCACAGCTCCCTCCAGCCCGGCGACGTGCTCGGCAACCGAGAGGATCCAACCAACGGCGGGCGCCATGATTTCAAGCCCGATCCACCCCAGACCGAACGGCTCCAACACCGCAGCCAAGACAGCCGCCGGCATCACCACGAGGCCCATAAGAGGAACAGATGCAAGGTTGGCAACCAGCCCATAGACCGCGATCCGATTGAAATGCGCAGCGGCCACAGGCGCGGTTGCCGCCCCGGCCACCGCCGATGACAGGACGACTGCCAAAACCGGCCGCAGCACGCGCGGCAGGGGTACGTCGCGCCACCTCTGAAGCCCCCTAAACACGGCCACGAGGGCAACCGTGGCCGCGAAGGACATCTGGAACCCGGGGCCGAGCAACTGCTCCGGCCTGAGCATCAGCACGATAATCGCCGCCGTGGCGACCGCCCTGAGCGAGATCGCCCGACGGTCGAACAGAACCGCGCCGAACATCACGGCAACCATCACGAACGCACGCTCGGTCGCGACATTTCCGCCGGACAAAAGCAGGTAGAATGCCCCTGCCCCGATGGCCGAAAGCGCCGCGATCTTCTTGACCTGAAGCCGTAGGGCCAGAGGCGGTACCAGCGCCAAACCCAGTCGCATCGCGCCGAAGACCACCCCGGTCAGAAGTCCCATGTGCAACCCCGAGATCGCCAGCAGATGAGCGAGGTTCGAGGCGCGCAGCGCCTCCTGAATGTCTTGTGTAATCGCCGACCGGTCACCGGTCAGGATCGCCGCGACGAAGGCGCCGCGCGACCCCGGCAGATGCGCCCGAACAGCCTCGGAAATCCGCATGCGCAAGGCAAAGACCCAGAGCTGTGGGGAAATCTTCGGTTCCTCCCATATCAGCACCGGCGTGCGGGTGTAGCCCACCGCACCGAGCCCATCAAACCAGGCGAGGCGTCGGAAATCGAAGCCACCGGGTTCGACCGGCCCCTGCGGCGGCGAAAGATGACCGGTCAGGATCACCACCATGCCAGGCGCGGGATCGATCCACCGCTGATCACCGTGGAGCGACACGCGGACGCGCGTCGGTGTATTGGCGGGGGAGAGATCGGAAAGCACAACCCGGTCAAGCGTCAGGCGCAACTTGTCGGAGACCGACCGGTCTATTCCGACGACCCGCCCCTGGACCGGACCGTAGTAGCGGTATTCGAGGACCGGAGCGGCCACCAGGTGTGCGCGCGCACCCGCCAGACCGAACCCCGCAAGACCAAGCAGGCATCCCAGCGACAGCACCGAAAACGCCTCCCCCGCCAGCAAGGTCAGCGCCAGCAAAACCGCCATACAAAGTGCAACGCCCAGCCATTCCGCGCCGCCCGGTTCAACAGGCAGCGCGAAATAGGTCCCGATCCCGCATGCCAAAGACACCGGCACCCAGTGGAACAGGTGCCCCCGCTGCGCCGCCAGCGCATCCCGAGCCCAGCGAAACGGCGGCACCCTTGTGAACTCCAGACCGATTGATTAGACCATCCCAAACGCTACTTCCGCCCTGGTTTCCACAAGATTAAGCAAAGGTTGCACCGGCATGTCCGAGAGCCCTGTCGTCACACGTTTTGCCCCCTCGCCCACTGGTTATCTGCACATCGGGGGCGCGCGCACCGCGCTCTTCAACTGGCTCTATGCCCGCGGTCGCGGCGGGAAATTCCTGCTCCGGATCGAGGATACCGACCGTGCCCGTTCCACCCCCGAGGCGACCGAGGCGATCTTCCGCGGCCTGCGCTGGCTGGGTCTCGATTGGGATGGCGAGGCGGTCAGTCAGGCCTCACGGGTGGATCGCCATGCCGAGGTAGCGCACCAGATGCTGGCCTCGGGCCACGCGTACAAGTGCTTCTCCACCCAGGAGGAAATCGAGGCCTTCCGCGAACAGGCCCGAGCCGAAGGCCGCTCCACCCTGTTCCAGAGCCCTTGGCGCGACGCCGATCCCTCGACCCACCCGGACGCGCCCTATGTGATCCGCGTGAAGGCCCCGCGCGATGGCGCGACGGTCGTTTCCGACCGGGTCCAGGGCGAGGTGACGATCCGCAACGATCAACTCGACGACATGATCTGCCTGCGCTCGGATGGCACGCCGACCTACATGCTGGCCGTGGTGGTGGATGACCACGACATGGGCGTGACCCATGTGATCCGGGGCGACGATCACCTGAACAACGCCGCGCGCCAGATCCAGGTCTACCGCGCCATGGGCTGGGATGAGCCGGTCTGGGCCCATATCCCGCTGATCCACGGGCCGGACGGCAAGAAGATGTCCAAGCGCCACGGCGCGCTCGGGGTCGAGGAATACCAGGCCATGGGCTACCCGGCGGCAGGGATGCGCAACTACCTCGCGCGCCTTGGCTGGAGCCACGGGGACGATGAGTTCTTCACCGACGATCAGGCGAAAGAGTGGTTTGATCTTGATGGAATCGGCAAATCACCCGCCCGGTTCGACCTCAAGAAACTCGAGAATCTGTCCGGCCAGCACATCGCCCAAAGCGACGATGCTGCACTCGTAGCAGAACTGGAGGCCTATCTTGCCGCCGCCGGGCATCCGGCCCTGACCGAAGCGCAGAGGGACGGGATGAACCGGGGCATGTATTGCCTGAAAGAGCGCGCCCGAACCTTCCCGGAACTTCTTGAAAAGGCCTACTTTGTGCTGGCCAATCGTCCGATCGAGCCGGACGAGAAGGCCGCCAAGGCGCTTGATGATGTATCCCGTTGTATACTGGCTGAATTGACGCCGCAGTTGCAAAATGCTAGCTGGTCCCGAGACGCATTGGAGACCGCCGTGGCCTCGTTCGCCGAGGCTAGGGAGACCAAGCTGGGAAAGCTGGCGCAGCCGTTGCGGGCCGCACTGGCGGGACGGACGGTTTCTCCCAGCGTATTCGACATGATGCTTGTCCTCGGCCGTGAGGAGACCCTCAACCGGCTCAAGGATGCTGCGGGCTGACCGCCCGGCTGTTCAATTCTGGCCGCCCTTGAAGGCACGGCCCACGAAAAAGGGGATGACCATGGGACAAACTTCGCAGAAATCGGCAAGGCTGATCTTCGACAACAAGGAAATCGAACTGCCCATGTACTCGCCGACGGCGGGGCCCGATGTGCTGGACATCGGTAAGCTCTATGCTCAGGGCGGCGTGTTCACCTACGACCCGGGCTTCACCTCCACGGCAAGCTGCGACAGCGCGATCACCTATATCGACGGTGACAAGGGTGAGCTTCTGCATCGCGGTTATCCGATCGACCAGCTGGCCGAGAAATCGCATTTCCTCGAGCTGTGCTACCTGCTGCTTTACGGAGAGCTTCCGACCGCCGACCAGATCGAGGATTTCGAGGATCGCGTCACGCGCCACACGATGGTGCACGAGCAGATGCACAACTTCTTCCGCGGCTTCCGCCGCGATGCCCACCCGATGGCGACCATGGTCGGCGTCGTGGGGGCCATGTCGGCCTTCTACCACGACTCCACCGACATCAATGATCCGTGGCAGCGCGAAGTTGCCTCGATCCGCCTGATCGCCAAGGTGCCGACCATCGCGGCCATGGCCTACAAGTACTCGATCGGTCAGCCCTTCGTGTATCCGCGCAATGATCTGGACTATGCTTCCAACTTCCTGCGCATGTGCTTTTCGGTGCCAGCCGAGGAATACGAGGTCAACCCGATCCTGAGCCGCGCCATGGATCGCATCTTCATGCTGCACGCGGATCACGAACAGAACGCCTCGACCTCGACCGTGCGCCTTGCGTCCTCGTCGGGAGCCAACCCGTTCGCCTGCATCGCGGCCGGCATCGCCTGTCTTTGGGGCCCGGCCCATGGCGGCGCCAACCAGGCCTGCCTGGAAATGCTGCGCGAGATCGGCACCGTCGACCGCATCCCCGAGTTCATCGAACGCGCCAAGGACAAGAACGATCCGTTCCGCCTGATGGGCTTCGGCCACCGGGTCTACAAGAACTTCGACCCGCGCGCGAAGGTGATGAAGCAATCCGCCGACGAGGTGCTCGACCTGCTCGGCATCGAGGACAACGAGACGCTGCAGGTCGCCAAGGAACTCGAGAAGATCGCACTTGAGGACGAGTATTTCATCGAGAAGAAGCTCTACCCGAACGTGGACTTCTACTCGGGCATCATCCTTGATGCGATGGGCTTCCCGACGTCGATGTTCACGCCCATCTTCGCGGTCGCCCGCACCGTGGGCTGGATCAGCCAGTGGAAAGAACAGATCGGCGATCCCGGCATGAAGATCGGTCGCCCGCGCCAGCTTTATACCGGTGCGACCCTGCGTGACTACGTGGATGTAGAGAACCGCTGACCCGACTGAATACCTCACGAAAACGCCCGCAAGCCTCTGCTTTGCGGGCGTTTTTTTTGAGTTACGCTGGGCGACCTTGGGCGTAAGGCGACAGCGCCGCCAGAACGATACGGTGGAGCGGCGTCTCCACCCCCAGGGCCTCACCCCGCCGAACCACCTCTCCGCTGATCCAGTCCAGCTCCAGCCGCTTGCCCGCGGCAAGATCGGTGTACATCGACGACCGGACGCCCCCGTCCATGGAGCGGTAGGCCTGATACTGGACCTCGGCCATGTCAGCCGGAAGGTCCGGGCGCAGGGCGCGGGCGACGGCGGCGGTTTCCTCCATCGCCTGGCGCATCAGGTCTGCGGTGCCCGGATGCGCCGCGATCTGGCCGAAGTTCAGCCGTGTCAGGCAGGTGATCGCGCTGGTGGCGCTCAGCAACACGAATTTCTGCCAAAGGGCCGCCTCGATATCCTCGCTGATCTCGGGCCGCGTTCCCGCCTTCACCAGCGCCTCGTGCAGCGCGCGCGCCCGGTCGGTCACCGGGCCTTCCATCTCGCCGATCAGAAGCGTGTCGGCCGGGTCCGTATGTTTGATCATGCCGGGGGCCGAGACCTCGGCCGGGATACGGGCCACACCGCCGATCACGCGCTCTTTTCCGATGACCTCGGCCACCTCTCCCGGGGCGGTCACGCCATTCTGGAAGGTGGCCACGAAGGTGTCGCCCCCCAGCATAGGGCGCAGCGCCTCGGCTGCGGTACGCACATCGTAATTCTTCACGAAAAACAATATGCTATCGACCTCGCCCACGCTGTTCGGATCGTCGGTGGCGGCAATATTGGGCAAGTGCAGATCGCCGCGCGGACTCTCGATCCTCAACCCGTCGCGACGCAACGCCTCCAGGTGAGCGCCCCGCGCGATCAGGGTCACGTCATAGCCCGCCGCCGCGAGCCGCCCGCCGAAATAGGCGCCCAGCGCGCCCGCGCCCATTACCGCAAACCGCATCCCCACCTCCGGATTCCGTTGAATTCCCTTACAGACTAGCCGATCCCCACAGCACTTCGCCAGCACCGGGAGGCGCGGAAAAATTTCTTCACGAAAACCGCATTTTTCCCCTTGCGGCCCGGCGCGAGTCTTTATATCTCACGCCTCACCAAACGGATGCGGGCGTAGCTCAGGGGTAGAGCATTACCTTGCCAAGGTAAGGGTCGTGAGTTCGAATCTCATCGCCCGCTCCAATTTTCTCTTCACATCGTGATCGGATATCAGGGCCAACCCCGGCCCCGGCGCGATGTGCGCGAACCTCCAGAATCGCCGGTTAACACCGCGAAAAACAACGATTTCCAAAATCGGAATTCCATCGGACTTCCGTCGGGCTTTTGTCACCGGGATCCCACAGTTAACGATGCGCGCGCCCGAGGTCGCGCAATCTCTTGGAATGCGCACGCGCCCCGCCTATAACCCCCGCGACATCACAGCGGAGGCCCCGATGCGGAGCGCGAAGATCACCCGCAAGACGGCAGAGACCGACATCACCGTCGAGATCAACCTCGACGGCAGCGGAAGCTATGACAACCAGACCGGGGTCGGCTTCTTCGATCACATGCTGGACCAGTTGGCGCGCCACGCGCTGATCGACATGACGATCCGGGCGAAGGGCGACCTCCACATCGACGATCACCACACGGTCGAGGATACCGGCATCACGCTCGGCCAGGCCCTGGCGCAGGCGCTTGGCGACAAGCGCGGCATCCGCCGCTATGGCGCCTGCCTGCTGCCGATGGATGACGCGCTGGTGCGCGCGGCGCTGGACCTTTCGGGCCGGCCTTTCCTCGTGTGGAACGTGGACATGCCAACCGCGAAGATCGGCAGCTTCGACACTGAGCTGGTGCGCGAGTTCTTCCAGGCCCTCAGCACCCACGGCGGGATCACCCTGCACGTGGACGCGCTGCACGGGTTCAACAGCCACCACATCGCCGAGGCGGCCTTCAAGGCCGTGGCCCGCGCCCTGCGCGAAGCGGTCGAGACCGACCCGCGCAAGGCCGATGCCATCCCCTCGACCAAGGGCGCGCTTTGATGCTGACCGTCCTCGTCGACTACGATTCCGGCAATCTCCACTCCGCTCAGAAGGCATTCGAGCGGATGGCGCGCGAGGTCGGCGGCGGCGAGGTGCTGGTCTCCTCCCGCCCCGAGGACGTGGCCCGGGCCGATCGCGTGGTGCTGCCCGGCGACGGCGCCTTCCCGGCCTGCAGGCGTCAGCTTGACGCCTTCACCGGGCTTTACGAGGCCATCGAAGAGGCGGTGCAGGCCAAGGGTCGCCCGTTCCTGGGCATCTGCGTGGGGATGCAGATGATGGCCTCAAAGGGCCATGAATACGAAACCGTGGACGGCTTCGGCTGGATCCCCGGTGACGTGGTGAAGATCGAGCCCGACGACCGGTCGCTGAAGGTTCCGCACATGGGCTGGAACGACCTGGTGATCGAGCGCGCGCACCCGGTGCTGGAAGGTATCCACACCGGAGATCACGCCTATTTCGTCCATTCCTACCAGTTCCGCGTGGCCGACACCGGGCACCGCCTGGCCCATTGCCTTTATGGTGGCGACATCACCGCCATAGTGGGCCGCGACAATATGGTCGGGACCCAGTTCCACCCGGAAAAGAGCCAGGCCGCGGGGCTGCGGCTGATCGCGAATTTCCTGCGCTGGGATCCCTGATCTACTCGACCCGGGTCCAGGTGCCCCCGTCACGGCAGACGAACAGCACGCAGCCAGACACCGCCAACTGGTCGCCCTGCAATTCCATCTTGGAGTTGTAGGTCTTGTCCCGGTCCGGCGACCAGACCTTGCCATCGCCATAGGCGCCGCCGCCTTGGGGCGCCATGTCCCAGACGATGCGCTTGCCTATGTTGTCGCTCTCCATCGGTTGACCATCGCCACCGAAAGCGCGGATCAGCACGCCGCAGAACCGCTCACCACAGGGAGCGATGCGCACATAGCCGAAATTGCCGTTGTCGTCGGGCTTGGTCTGCCAGATGCCCTCCACCGGGTCGGCGGCCAATGCCGGGCCGGCAAGCACTGCCAGAAAGGCCGCTGCAAGAACTCGCTTCATGGGATCCTCCATCCTGTCGCACACCAACTCTGCGGGCACGCCCCCTGCCTCGGCAAGCATGACGTCGGGTCGCCCCCGGGGCTTGGCTTTGCCCGCGCCCCGTGCGAAAGACCGCCCGACGAACCAGCCAAGGGGCCGACCATGATCCTTTATCCCGCCATCGATCTGAAAGACGGGCAATGCGTGCGCCTTCTGAAAGGCGAAATGGACAAGGCCACGGTCTTCAACGACGACCCCGCCGCCCAGGCCCGCGCCTTTCAGGACGCAGGCTGCGAGTGGATCCACCTGGTGGACCTGAACGGCGCCTTCACGGGCGAACCGGTGAACGCGGCGGCGGTCGAAGGCATCCTTCAGGCCATCGACGTGCCCGCCCAGCTTGGCGGCGGCATCCGCGACATGGCCACGATCGAGCGCTGGCTGGACAAGGGCCTCGCCCGCGTAATCCTGGGCACCGTGGCGGTGGAAAACCCCGACCTGGTGCGCGAGGCGGCGAAAGCCTTCCCCGGCAAGGTCGCCGTGGGCATCGACGCCCGCGACGGGCGCGTCGCCACCAAGGGCTGGGCCGAGGAAACCGACGTGATGGTCACCGACCTTGCGAAATCCTTCGAGGACGCGGGCGTCGCGGCGATCATCTACACCGACATCAACCGCGACGGCGCCATGGGCGGCCCGAACGTGGAGGCGACGGCAGCACTCGCCAAGGCCGTCTCGATCCCGGTGATCGCCTCGGGCGGCGTCTCCTCCCTCGACGACCTGCGCGCGCTCAAGACCTGCGGCGCACCGCTCAACGGCGCCATCTCGGGCCGGGCGATCTATGACGGGGCGATCGACCTTGCCGAGGCGCTGAAACTTCTGAAAGACTGAGACCATGCTTAAGACCCGCATCATCCCCTGTCTTGACGTGGCCGATGGCCGCGTGGTGAAGGGCGTGAATTTCGTCGACCTGGTGGATGCGGGCGACCCGGTGGAATCGGCGCGAGCCTATGATGCGGCGGGGGCGGATGAGCTTTGCTTCCTCGACATCCACGCCACCCATGAAAACCGCGGCACCATGTATGACCTGGCCACCCGCACCGCCGAGCAGTGCTTCATGCCGCTCACCATCGGCGGCGGGGTCCGAACGGTGGAGGATGTGCGCAACCTGCTGCTGGCGGGGGCCGACAAGGTCAGCTTCAACTCCGCCGCCGTGGCCGATCCCGACGTTGTGGCCCGCGCCGCCGACAAGTTCGGCAGCCAGTGCATCGTCTGCGCCATTGACGCCAAGACCGTGAGCCCCGGCAAGTGGGAGATCTTCACTCACGGCGGGCGCAAATCGACCGGCATCGACGCCGTGGAATTCGCCCGCACCGTCACCGCCAAGGGCGCGGGGGAAATCCTGCTGACCAGCATGGACCGCGACGGAACCCGCGCGGGGTTCAACATCCCCCTCACCCGCGCCATCGCGGACGCCGTGGACGTGCCGGTGATCGCCTCGGGCGGGGTCGGAAATCTCGACCACCTGGTCGAGGGCGTGGTGGAGGGCCACGCCAGCGCGGTGCTGGCCGCCTCGATCTTCCATTTCGGCGATTACACGATCCGCGAGGCCAAGGACCACATGGCCCGCGCCGGCATCCCGATGAGGCTGACATGAGCGCGCTCGAAAGGCTGGCCGCCACCATCGCCGCGCGCAAGGGCGCCGATCCCGAGAGTTCCTGGACCGCGAAGCTGCTGTCGAAGGGCCCTGAGAAATGCGCCGAGAAATTCGGGGAAGAGGCCGTGGAGGCGGTGATCGAGGCGGTCAAGGGCGACCGCGCGCGCCTGACGTCCGAGGCCGCCGACGTGCTCTATCACCTGCTGGTGATGCTGGCCGCGCGCGAGGTGACGCTGGACGAGGTTCTGGCCGAGCTGGAACGCCGCGAGGGCACCTCGGGCATCGAGGAAAAGGCCAGCCGGTAGCTTCGGCAAACTTGGCCGAGTTCAGTCCACCGAACAAAGGATCGCGCCCGACCCGGAGGTGGGCGCATCGCGC
>JABURR010000072.1 GCA_014762635.1 Paracoccaceae bacterium | reverse complement strand
ACAGGATGCAGACGAGGCTCGGGATGATCAGCACGCAGGTCAGGAACTCGCGCACGGTCCGGCCACGGCTGACCCGGGCGATGAACATGCCGACGAAGGGCGACCAGGAAATCCACCAGGCCCAGTAGAACGAGGTCCACCCCTGCATGTAGCCGGTGTCTTCACGCCCGAAGGGGTTGGACAACGGCACGATCTCCTGCGCGTAGGCGACAAGCCCCTTGCCGAACTCGGTCATGATGGTGCCGATGCCCGCGGCGAACAGCACGAAGAGCAGAAGCAGAAGCGCGATGATCATGTTGATCTCGGACAGCACCTTCACCCCGCCATCGAGGCCCCGCAGCACCGAGACCAACGCGATGGCCGTGATCACCGAAATCAGGATGACCTGCACCGTCACGTTGTTGGGGATGCCGTAGACATGCTCAAGACCCGCGTTCGCCTGCTGCGCCCCGAGGCCCAGCGAGGTGGCAAGGCCAAAGAGCGTCGCGAAAACCGCAAGCGTGTCGATGATGTGGCCAGTCCAGCCCCAGACCCGTTCCCCGAAGATCGGGTAGAAGGCCGAACGGATGCTGAGCGGAAGCCCCTTGTTGAAGGTGAACAGCGCCAGTGCCAGTGCCACCACCGCGTAGATCGCCCAGGGGTGCAGCGCCCAGTGATACGAAGTTGCAGCCAGAGCCATGCGGCGCGCGGCCTCGACGTTTTCCTCGATGATGGTACCGTCTTCGGCAATCGGCCGGACGACGCCCAGCGGCTCGTCTCCCCAAGGGGTGCCGAAGTAATAGACCGGTTCAAGCACACCGAAGAACATCAGGCCGATGCCCATACCCGCGGCAAACAGCATCGCGAACCATCCCGCGTAACTGTAGTCGGGCGTCGCGTCCTTGCCACCGAGGCGCACCTTGCCCCAGGGGCTGACGATGAGGAACAGGCAGAAGATCACGAAGATGTTCGCCGAGCCCAGGAAGAACCAGTCGAAGTTCGACGTGAGCGTCGGGCGAAGCCAGCCGAAGAATTCCCCCGCCTGTTCAGGTAGCGCCAGCGCGTAGAAGACGAAAAGGACGATCGAGATGCCCGAGATCATGAAGACCGGGTTGTGGATGTCAAAGCCGAACGGGCCGACGGAGCCCTCGATATTGTCCTGACCGATTTCGTAGTCGGTCGAGATGATGTCCGTCGCGCCTTCCGGCTCGGGGATTCCCTGGTTCGAAGTTTGATCGGCCATGGGGCCTCCTCTCATTCGATGAATTGGGTTGCGGTCCGTGCGGCGGGGTCAGCCGCGCACGACGAGGACCGAGGCCTTGGCATGTTCGGCGATCTTGCCACCGTTCGAAGGCCAGACGTAGTCCATGAGGTTCGGGATATGGCTTGCCATCACCACGAGATCCGCGCCGGTTTCGGTGACGGCCTTGAGCAGCGCGTCATCGATCTCGGTCGTCGGGTCATGGGCAATGGCCACGTGCGAGCGCCCGTCGATCCCGTGCTGATCGGCCTGCCTCGCGGCAAAGGCCGAGAGCTTTTCGCCGAATTCCTCGGGCGTATGCGCCGTCTTGCTTGGCGTCGTGGATGTCACGCCGACATAGACCACCGGTGCGCTGTAATTCCGGGCCATGTCCGCCCCGCATTTCAACGCTTTCTCCAGTGTCTCCTCGTGCGCCAGATCCACAGGTATCATGATCTTGGAAAACATGATCTCCCTCCTGTCAGTTCTTATGGTTCACGCATCGTGCAGTCAGGCCAATGCGCGGCGGCGCCATCTGTTCCAAGAAAAATTTTATTTTTCCGCAAGCCCCGCCTTCCCACCCTATGGGTCCGCTTCGGTCCTAATGGTCCATGAGCGCCGGTCGAGCCCCGGAAAACGACGCCGGCCGCCCGTTTCGGGGCGGCCGGTGATTCAGCTTAGACTGAGGGGTGGCTATCAGGCGTTCACGTCGACCACGACGCGGCCCTTGACCTGGCCCTTGAGGATGTCCTTGCCCAGTTGCGGCAGTTCGGCCAGCGTGGCGGGCTGGATCATCGCCTCGAGCTTGTCCATCGGCAGGTCGCTGGCGATCCTCTTCCAGGCGCGCAGGCGGTTGTCATAGGGCTGCATCACGCTGTCGATGCCCAGCAGGTTCACCCCGCGCAGGATGAAGGGCGTGATCAGCGCGCCTTCGATCGCGGCCCCGCCAGCAAGGCCGATGGCGGCGACGGAGGAACCATATTTCATCTGCTTCAGCACCCGGCCCAGCATCGCACCCGCGACCGCGTCGACACAGCCGCTCCAGCGCTCGCCCTCAAGCGGCTTGCGGGTGACCTCGGTCAGCTCGTCACGCGCTACGATTTCCGAGGCGCCCAGACCCTTGAGGTAATCCGCCTGCTCGGGCCGACCGGTCACCGCCGCGACCTCGTATCCCAGCTTGGCCAGGATCGCCGTCGCGACCGATCCGACACCGCCCGCGGCGCCGGTCACCAGAACCGGTTCCTGACCGGGCGTCAGCCCGTGATCTTCCAGCGCCATCACCGCCAGCATCGCGGTCAGGCCCGCCGTGCCCACGGCCATTGCCTGGCGCGTGTCCAGTCCTTCGGGCAGCGGCACCAGCCAGTCGGCCTTGACGCGAGCTTTCTGGGCATAGCCGCCCCACCAGACTTCGCCCACGCGCCAGCCGGTCAGCACGACCTTGTCGCCGGGCTTGTAGCGGCTGTCTTCCGAGGCCTCGACGGTGCCCGCGAAATCGATGCCCGGCACGTGGGGGTAGTTGCGCACGAGGCCCCCGCCCGGCCCGATGCAAAGCCCGTCCTTGTAGTTCACGGTGGAATAGTCCACCGCCACGGTCACGTCGCCCTCGGGCAGACGGTCCTCGCCGATTTCCTGAACGGACGCGCTCGTCTTGCCCTCTTCGTCCTTCTCGACCACCAGTGCCTTGAACATCTCAAGCCTCCTCTTTGCGTTTGGTCCCCGGTTACACCGGCAAAAGGCGCTTGAACAGGGCGGACCCGGAATTTGCAGCGGGCCGGACTCTCCCATTGATGCCACCCGCCGGGGCACCTATATTCCGAATGTCGCTTCGGCGACTATGGCGATAAACGCGCTCGTAATAAGCGGCTCGGACCCGGGGGCGGTACCCGGCGGCTCCACCAAATATCCCACATTGGCGGGATCATGGGGCCGAAACAGGATCGACGGACGTCTAAAGGGGTTAGCTTTCGCTCGGTGAGGTACCACCGTTATCGGTCCAAGCATGATAGTTGCCAATGACAACCGTGCTCCGGTCGCTCTCGCCGCTTAAGCGGTGCGAAGACCGAAAACTTAAGCCCTTGCCTCTAGCAAGGTAAGGCGGGGTTCGCAGGCACCTGGCAACAGAAGCCTGCACCTACTTCCCCACTTCTTCGTTGTCACGATCCGCCGCGCGCGGCACTGTGCGTCCATGACCCGGTACCTTGTTTCCCTAGTGTGCGCCGCCGCCGTCAGTGCGGCGGCCCTGCCCGCCCGGGCCTGCGATATCGCGCTTCTTCTGGCGGTCGACGTGTCGAACTCCATCGACGTGGCGGAATACAGGCTGCAAGTCGACGGGATGGCCGATGCGCTGCTCGACCCCGAGATCGGCCATGCGATGGAACAGGGGCGGATCGCGGTTTCCGTCATGCAATGGTCCGGTGTCGGTGCGCAGGAGATAAGCATCGGCTGGACCCGGATCACCTCGCGCGCCGATGTGCTGGCACTGTCGCAGCAAGCACGGACCATGCCCCGCGCCTTCATCAATTCCGACACCGCCCCGGGTGAGGCGATCGACTTCGCGCTGAAGCAGTTCGCACAGGTCCCGGACTGCAAGACGAAGGTCATCGACGTGTCGGGCGACGGCACGGAAAACGCGGGCACAGGCACCGCCGCCGCGCGGCGCCGGGCGGAGCTGGCCGGGGTCACGATCAACGGCATCGCCATCGAATCGATGGGGCTGTCGATCACCGGCTTCTACCGCCGTTCCGTCATCACCCGCTATGGCTTCGTCATGACCGCCCGCGGGCACCGGGACTATCCGCGCGCAATCCGCGAGAAGATCCTGCGCGAGGTCACCAAGGTCTCGAGCTGAGGTTCTGGTTGCGCCCGACCGCGATTTCCCCGAAACCTTCCGCGACCAGCGAAGGAGTTGCCCCATGATCGCCGTGATCTTCGAAGTCTTCCCCGCCGAGGGGCAAAAGGACGCCTACCTTGCCCTCGCCGCCGAGATGCGCCCCCTGGTGGAGCAGATCGACGGGTTCATATCGGTCGAGCGCTTCGAGAGCCTGACGACCCCCGGCAAACTGCTGTCGATTTCCTTCTACCGCGACGAAGAGGCGCTGAACGAATGGCGCAGGGTCACCCAGCACCGCAAGGCACAGGCAGCGGGCCGCAAGAAGATGTTCACGGATTATCGCATTCGCGTCCTTAGCGTGATCCGTGACTACGGCATGAACGAACGCACGGAAGTGCCCGAAGACAGCCTCGAACTGCACGGCTGAGGCCGATGGCGGCGCCGCTTTCGGACATCGCCCGGGTCTTTGGCAAGATCGGCATCCTGTCCTTCGGCGGACCGGCGGCGCAGATCGCCGTGATGCACCGGGTCCTGGTGGACGAGCGCGGCTGGCTGACCGAGAAACAGTATCTCAACGCGCTGAGCTTCTGCATGCTGCTGCCGGGGCCCGAGGCGACGCAGTTGGCCACCTATGCCGGCTGGCGGTTGCAGGGCGTGCGCGGCGGGTTGCTGGCGGGGCTTCTGTTCGTGCTGCCCGGCGCGCTGGTGATGCTGGGGCTTGCTTCGGCCTATGCTGCCTTCGGGCAGGTGCCGCTGGTCGAGGCGCTGTTCCTCGGGATCAAGGCCACGGTGATCGTCGTCGTGATCGAGGCGCTTCTGCGCGTGGCGAAACGCGCGCTGAAGACGCCCGACCGCTGGGTGCTGGCGGGGCTATCGTTCCTGGGCATCTTCGCATTTCACCTGCCCTTTCCCCTGATCATCGTTCTGGCCGCGGCCTATGGCGCGCTGACCGGCGGGGGTGAGGCCGAGACCGCCCCGCCCCGGGCCGAGGTCTCGACCCTGCGCACGATCCTGATCTGGGGCACGGTCTGGCTGGCGCCCATCGCGCTGGTCTGGGCCCTGGGGCAAGAGCGGCTGGTCGAGGTGGGGCTTTTCTTCGCCAAGCTCGCGGTCGTCACCTTCGGCGGCGCCTACGCGGTGCTGGCCTACATGGCGCAGGAGGTCGTGGCCGATCGCGGCTGGCTGACGGCGACACAGATGCTCGACGGGTTGGGCCTGGCCGAAACCACGCCGGGACCGCTGATCCTTGTGACGGAATTCGTGGGCTACCAGGCGGGATACGACGCGGGCGGCCCGGCGTTGGCCGTCGCGGCGGCGGCGCTGACGCTCTGGGTCACCTTCGCGCCCTGCTTCCTGTGGATATTCGCGGGCGCCCCCTACATCGAGTGGATCGCCACCCGCCCGCGCCTGACCGGGGCGCTTTCGGCGATCACCGCCGCAGTGGTGGGGGTGATCCTGAACCTCTCGCTCTGGTTCGCGACCCATGTGTTTTTTGGAACCGTCACGGACACCGCCATCGGCCCGATGACGCTTCCGGTGCCCGATCCGGGCAGCCTCGATCCAAGGGTTCTGGCCCTATCGGCAGTCGCGGCATTCCTGATCTTCCGCCTGCGCCGCAGCCTGCCGGTGACGCTCGGGCTCATGGCGCTGGCCGGTGTCGCCGTCAGCGCCATCGGCTAGCCGGAAAATCCGCGCGACCGCCTTTTCTTTGGACACGAATCCCTTATGCTCGGGGCCAGATCGAAGAGGGAGTCTGATGAGCAAGTCCATTGATTATGGAAACCTGATGCACCGCGCCATGCGCGGGCTGATCTATCAGGTGCTTACGGATGTGGCGGCCGATGGGCTGCCCGGCAGCCATCACTTCTTCATCACCTTCGACACGACCCACCCCGATGTGGAACTGGCCGACTGGCTCTTTGACCGCTACCCCGAGGAAATGACCGTGGTGCTGCAGCACTGGTACGACAATCTCGATGTCAGCGAAGAAGGCTTTGCCGTCACCCTGAATTTCGGCGAAAGTCCCGAGCCGCTCTATATTCCCTACGACGCCATCAAGACCTTCGTGGACCCGTCAGTGGAATTCGGCCTCCGATTCGAGACCCATGAAGCCGACGACGACTCGGAAGACGATGACGTCTCGGACGACATCGTGGTCGAGGAAGAGGCCCACGCCCCGGCCGAGGTCGTCAGCTTGGACCAGTTCCGCAAGTAATCCTGCCTGTTAGCGATCCCATCGCATTGCACTGACCGCGCCAGCGGAGTAATCCGCATGCAACTGCATACCCGAGGAAAGCGACCATGACCGCCACCCGCACCGAGTCCGACAGCTTTGGCCCGATCGAAGTTCCCGCCGACAAGTACTGGGGCGCACAGACCCAGCGCTCGATCCAGAACTTCCCCATCGGATGGGAGAAGCAGCCCATCGCCATCGTCCGCGCCCTGGGCGTGATCAAGCAAGCCTGCGCGCAGGAGAACAAGGCCAACGGCAAGCTGAAGCCTGAACTGGCCGACGCGATCATCCAGGCGGCCTCGGAAGTGGTTGCCGGCAAGTTCGACGACAACTTCCCGCTGGTCGTCTGGCAGACCGGCTCGGGCACCCAGTCGAACATGAACGCCAACGAGGTGATCGCCAACCGCGCGATCGAGATCCTGGGTGGCACCATCGGCTCCAAGGATCCGGTGCATCCGAACGATCACTGCAACATGGGGCAGTCCTCGAACGACACCTTCCCCACCGCCATGCATATCGCCACGGCCACCACGGCCCGCGACGTGCTGCTGCCGGGGCTGGAGAAGCTCCACGCCGCGCTGGAGGCGAAGGTCAAGGAATTCGACGGCATCATCAAGATCGGCCGCACCCACACGATGGACGCCACGCCGCTGACGCTGAGCCAGGAGTTTTCGGGCTATGCCCACCAGGTCGCCATGGCGATCGCACGGGTGAAAGGCGCCCTGCCCCGGATCTATGAGCTTGCTCAGGGCGGCACCGCCGTGGGCACCGGGCTCAACACCTCCAAGGGCTGGGACACGGCCGTGGCGGCCCACATGGCCAAGATCACCGGCCTGCCCTTCGTGACCGCGCCGAACAAGTTCGAGGCGCTCGCCGCCCATGACGCGATGGTCGAGATGTCGGGCGCGGTGAAGACCGCCGCCGTCAGCCTCTTCAAGATCGCCAACGACATCCG
>JABURR010000098.1 GCA_014762635.1 Paracoccaceae bacterium | reverse complement strand
TGCGGATGTTGGCGAAGGTGCCGCGCATCATCACCTCGTGGTTGCCGCGGCGCGAGCCGTAGGAGTTGAACTCGCGCGGGGCCACCTGGCGGTCGGTCAGGTATTTGCCCGCCGGGGTGGTGTCCTTGAACGAGCCCGCCGGGCTGATGTGGTCGGTGGTGACCATGTCGCCCAGGATCGCCAGAACGCGGGCGCCCTCGAGATCCGAGATGGTGCCGGCCTCGGTGCCCATGCCGCGGAAATAGGGAGGGTTCTGCACATAGGTCGAGGTCGCGGGCCAGTCGTAGGTCAGGCTGTCGGTGGTCTCGACCCCCTGCCATTTCTCGTCGCCCTTGAAGACGTCGGCATATTTGGACTGGAACGCCGCGCGGGTGACGGTCTGGTGCACCAGGTCCGAAACCTCCTTGTTGGTCGGCCAGATGTCTTTCAGGTAGACGTCCTTGCCGTCCCTGTCCTGGGCGATCGGGTCCTTGGAGAGGTCGATATCCATCGTGCCGGCCAGCGCGTAGGCCACCACCAGCGGCGGCGAGGCCAGGTAGTTGGCGCGCACGTCGGGGCTGATCCGGCCCTCGAAGTTGCGGTTGCCCGAAAGGACCGAGGTCGCCACCAGGTCACCCTCGGCGATGGCTTCGCTGATCTCTTTCTGCAGCGGGCCGGAGTTGCCGATGCAGGTGGTGCAGCCATAGCCCACGAGGTTGAAGCCCACCGCGTCCAGGTCTTCCTGCAGACCGGCGGCCTCGAGGTACTCGGAGACGACCTGCGAGCCCGGCGCCAGCGAGGTCTTGACCCAAGGCTTGCGGTTCAGCCCCAGTTCGCGGGCCTTGCGCGCCACGAGGCCCGCGCCGATCATCACGTAGGGGTTCGAGGTGTTGGTGCAGGAGGTGATCGAGGCGATCACGACCTTGCCCGATTCCATGGTGTAGTCCTCGCCCTTGACCGGAACTTCCTTGCCCATCGGGCGCTTGAAGGTCTCGGCCATTTCCTTCTCGAAGGCGGCCTTGGCACCGGTCAGCGCCACGTAATCCTGCGGGCGCTTGGGGCCCGAGATGGCGGGCACGATGGTGCCCATGTCGAGCTCCAGAGTCTCGGTGTAGACCGGATCGTAGCTGGCATCGCGCCACAGGCCGTTTTCCTTGGCATAGGCTTCGACCAGCGCGATGCGCGCCTCGTCACGGCCGGTCTGCTCGAGGTAGCGCAGGGTCTCGCCATCCACCGGGAAGAAGCCGCAGGTGGCGCCGTATTCGGGGGCCATGTTGGCGATGGTGGCGCGGTCCGCCAGCGGCAGGTTGTCGAGGCCGGGGCCGTAGAATTCCACGAACTTGCCCACAACGCCCTTCTTGCGCAGCATCTCCACGACCTTCAGCACAAGGTCGGTGCCGGTGGTGCCTTCGAGCATTTCGCCGGTCAGCTTGAAGCCCACGACCTCGGGGATCAGCATCGAGATGGGCTGGCCCAGCATCGCGGCCTCGGCCTCGATGCCGCCCACGCCCCATCCAAGAACGGCCAGGCCGTTGACCATGGTGGTGTGGCTGTCGGTGCCCACCAGCGTGTCGGGATAGGCGACTTCCTCGCCGTTCTGGTCCACGTCGGTCCAGACGGTCTGGGCCAGGTATTCCAGGTTCACCTGGTGGCAGATGCCGGTCCCCGGCGGCACGACGCGGAAGTTGTTGAACGCGTTCTGGCCCCACTTGAGGAAGGTGTAACGCTCCATGTTCCGCTCGTATTCGCGGTCCACGTTCATCTGGAAGGCGCGCGGGTTGCCGAACTCGTCGATCATGACCGAGTGGTCGATGACCAGGTCAACCGGGTTCAGCGGGTTGATCTTGGTGGCGTCGCCGCCCAGTTCCACGATCCCGTCGCGCATGGCGGCAAGGTCCACCACCGCCGGAACGCCGGTGAAGTCCTGCATCAGCACGCGTGCCGGGCGGTAGGCGATCTCGCGCGGGTTCTTGCCGCCCTGCTTCGCCCAGTCCGAGAAGGCGCGGATGTCGTCGGTGCTGACGGTCTTGTCATCCTCGAAGCGCAGCAGGTTCTCGAGAACCACCTTGAGGCTGGCAGGCAGGCGCGAGAAATCGCCCAGCCCTGCGGCCTCGGCGGCGGCGATCGAGTAATAGGAAACCGTCTGACCGCCAGCGGTCAGGCTCTTGCGGGTCTTGGCAGTATCGTGTCCGACAACGATGGGCATGGAATGCTCCCTGTCTGAAATACGGGCGGGTTCGCCGATGCTCTATCCCTGTTCCGGGGCAGGGATCAAGGGGGGAGGGCCGGATTTGTATACCGTTGTGCACAGAAATTTGCAGATTCACTCAAGCCGCGACAGCACAGGCCCGTGGAATGGCGCGAACACGGCGGGGCTGACGCCCGGGCCTTGTTGCACAAATCGGGTGACGGGCGAGTTTTCCCCTTCCCCGGCCGGATTTATCCCACAGCCTCTGTGACAGGGATGCCGAGGGCGGTGTAGCCGTTCAGGACGGCGATGCGGCCCTGGAGTTCGGCGACCTGACGGTCGAAGTCTCTTGCCATGAGGCGCTGGCCCAGCAGTTTCACACAGTGCATCTTCGTCTCGACGCGGCTCCGGCGGTGGTATCCACTCCATCGTCGCCACAGGGCTCGGCCCAGGTATTTGGAGGCACGCAGGGCCTCATTTCGTGCAACTGCGCTGGCGGTGACGGCCGTCCACGGCTTTGCGTTCTTTCGTGGCGGGATGACAGCATGGGCGCCGGGTTGGCAATGGCGTCGTGGCATTTGCGCGTGTCATAGGCGCCGTCTGCGGTGACGCTGCCGATCGCTTCGTCCATTGGTATCTGGCCGAGCAGGTCGGGCAGGACCGGGGCATCGCCGATGTGGCTCCCGGTGATCTCGACGGCGCGGATCTCCAGCGTTTCCTCGTCGATCCCGAGGTGGATCTTGCGCCAGACGCGCCGTTTGGGGCCGCCATGCTTACGGGCGTTCCACTCACCTTCGCCCTCAACCTTGATGCCGGTGCTGTCGATCAGCAGATGCAGCGCCCCCCTGGAGCCGCGGTAGGGGATGTTGACGGCCAGGGTCTTCTGGCGGCGGGACAGGGTGCTGAAGTCAGGCACCGTCCAGTCCAGCCCGACCAAGCGTAACAGGCTCTCGACAAACCCGGTCGTCTGCCGGAGCGCCATGCCGAACAGCACCTTCATCGTCAGACAGGTCTGAATGGCCGTATCGCTGTAGGTCTGCTGGCGGCCACGCCTGCCTGTCGGCGCGGCATCCCAGCTCATCTCGGGGTCGAACCAGATCGTCAGCGAGCCCCGGAGCTTGAGCGCTTCATTGTAGGCTGGCCAATTCCTGATCCTGTAGGTTGGGGGTGTCGGTCTGCTCATGCATCCCAGCTACCACTCTAGGTTCACGAGATGAATCCCTCACGGGATTTGTGCAACAAAGCCGATGCGGATTGGGATGCGATAAACCGGCTGACCGTCCGGGTCAGCGGGTTCGCCTCGAAGGGTAACGGCAACGCCCGCCGCCGCGCTTGCTATCCTCTGACAGTGCGAAACATTTAACTTTGCGGTGAAAACGCCGTGGGCAAGAGAAAGACACTTTCCTGATAGTCGAGATAGGGCAGTATCTTGGGAACAAATGCTTGCCATTCAGGATCGGCCCCCAGCTTGGCCCTCTGTTGAGCCCTGTGGCCGTAGTCTTCGTAGGCCCAGATGAACACGACGGAATTCAGCGGGCCACTGTCGGTGATCCAGCAACCGATCAATTGCGCATATTTGGTGATGATATGCAGACCATCGGCTTCGTATAGCTTGAGGAACTCAGGAGCTTTGCCGGCCAAAATTCGGTAAGTGCGCTTCTCGTATATCATTGGATATGCCTTTGCGGTTCGGCGAAGCTAAGTGCTGGTCTGACCGAAAGCTACTTGCGGAGAGCCTGAGATTGCAACAAAAAAGTCATCAGGCGATGACAAATTGAGCAATGCCTAACCTTAACTATATCTCGGTTGCTTGGCGGCTGGTATAGATTTAGCGACTTAGAACGGGGATGTTGTGCGCGCGAAATCCGATTCACTCAGAAAGCGGGGCTCTCCATCGGAGATGGGCAAGAAATCGGAAGCTGCCAAGGGCAGTAGCCGACTTCCGCATGCCGAGAGGCGCGCCCAGATTCTGGAGATTGCGTCAGAATTTTTTTCTGAAAATGGGCTGACTGGCCAGACACGGCGTTTGGCTGAAGCGTGCGGCGTGTCGCAGCGCTTGGTTTATCGCTTTTTCCCAACGAAAGAGGACCTGCTTGCCGAGGTCTACCGGGAAGAAATTCTTGGTGCGTTCAAGGCCGGCTGGTTTGCAGAATTGCAGGATCGCTCGGTCCCCGTCGAGAAGAGGTTCTGCCTATTTTATCAGGACTATTTAGAGACAACCTTGACCCGAAAGTGGCTGCGCCTGTTTCTTTACGCGTCCCTGTCAGACTCGTCCATGGCTCCGGATTATATAGCCAGCATAGTAACGCAGTTGCTGGACGTTCTGATCCGGGAAGCTGCTTTCGATCAACACATTGAGTTGCCGAAGAACCGAGATGTGACTAACGAGATGGCGTGGACGCTACACGGGGCCATCTCGCACTATGCCATTCGGCGCCACCTATACAAAGCCAGCATGCGCGTGCCTGAAGAAAGTGTCGTGGCAATGCATGTACGGATGTTCCTGGCAGGGCTGAAGCCGATGGTCGAAGCCTATCAGCAGGAACAACTTTGACGTTGTAGGCTAATTGCCCCGAAGGCTGTCGTCAGGTGGATCAGTTCAGACAGGTTCGAGTGTCCGCTCAAGCGGGTTTGTATTTTATGTCGTCAATTGACGACATGAAATTCCCACGCTAGCGTCGAGTCGCGAGGATCGATTGACCTCACGTCGGGTATGGCTGTTCGCGCGTTTTTCGAGCGGAGCCGAAAGCTGAAACAGGGAAGTTGAAAAATGTCACGACTCACAAAATCACATATCGGCCGCCGGGAATTCCTGCGGAGTTCGGCGGCGGCGGGGGCAATGGCCCTGGCGGGGCCACGGCTAGCGGGCGCCCAAGCTGGGCAGGCCGTAAACATGCATGCGTGGTCCGCCGCAGTTGACACGGTGCAGAGCCACCTCAACGCCTTCACCAACACGACCGGGATCCCGGTGAACTACGGCAACTCGCCCTGGGCTCAGTATCGCGAGGGCATGGTCACCAAGTTCGTAGGTGGCGCACCGCTTGACATGATGTGGGTGTCGGATGCCTGGCTGCCCGAATGGGCTGAGGCTGGCTGGATCTCCCCGATCGATGAATATGACTTCCTGACCGCCTACAACTCCGAGGCCGAGGATTTCTGCACCGACTCGATGACCTACAACGGTCGTCAGTATGGCCTGACCTACTACACCGACTTCATGGCTTTCTTCTATGATGAGAGCAAGATCAAGGAAGCCGGGTTCGATGCGCCGCCTGCTACTTGGGACGAAGTTGTAGAGCAGTCGCTGGTGATGAAGGAAAAAGGCATCTCAGACTACCCGATGATGCTCGCGATGGCGCAGGAAAGCTGGTTGATCGAATTCATGTCGGCGCTTGTCTACTCGCACGGTGGGCGCTTCACCGACGATGCTGGCGCTTCAATCATGCAGCATGAGAAGGATGGTGCGGTCGAGGCACTGCAGTGGGTCGTTGATGCGGTCGACAAGCATGGCATCGTATCCCCGGCCTGCGTGGAAACCGGCGAGTTGTCAGGCCTTAAGGCCTTCGCTTCGGGCAACCATGCCTTTGCCATGGTCGCAAAATACCGTCTGCGGATGCTGAACGATCCCGCACAGTCGCAAATCGCCGGGAACGTCAAGCAGGCGATGATGCCCAAGGGTGCGAATGGCGACCACAATACCGTGGGTTGGATGCGCTTCCACGGCATGGCGACGCAATCCGCTCAGGACAAGCAGCGCGCCGAGAATGCCGCTAGGCTGATCGAATGGTTCGGAGGCAAGGCCAATGGCGAGTACAAGTTCCAGAAACTCCTGTTCCTTGATATCGGGGCAGGCTTCGGCGTGAAGCCATTGTTCGAAGACGCCGAGATCCAGGCGGCATACAATACCTACGGTGATGTCGACACGATCAAGGCGCAGCAGGCGCTCGCGCTCAAGAAGGACGTCGTGACCCCCTGGTTCGGCGAATGGGCCGAAACCAACGGCTCGGCATGGCAATCGGCCATCCTGGGTAATGTTGAGCCTGCGGCAGCCATTCAGAAGTCTGCAGATCTGTGGGACGAGTTGAAGAGCAGCTACTGATCCAGCATGGACCCGGCAAATGAATTGCCGGGTCCAACCTATCTCTTGGCACGGCGGCGCTGAAATCAGACGAGGCGATACAAGGTGACAGATGTTTTGAACCCACGGGGCGGTAGGCGGCGCATGCGTCATTTGTTCGGCTACGAGGAACGCAGCGCAGCTCTATTCCTGGCGCCGGTGATGCTGGTTCTGATGGGGGTGGCGGTCTTTCCGATTTTCTACTCCCTCTACATCAGCTTCTTTCGCATCAAGCTGACACGGCCCAACCGCACGCCTTTTGTCGGCCTGGACAACTATACGGACCTGTTCACCAACGAACTCTTCTGGGTTTCGGTCGTCAGGACTGTGACATTCTCGGTCGTGTCGGTGACGGCAATCGCCGTGATCGCGTTACTCATATCGCTGCTGCTGAACCAGAATTTTCGTGGCCGCCGTGTGCTGTCGACCATCCTTCTGGTGCCCTGGGCGATCCCCTACGTGGCGAATGCCCTCATGTGGAAGTGGATCTATGATTCCGGCTATGGCGCCCTGAATGGGGTGCTCTACCAGCTCGATTTCATCGACAAGTACATGATCTGGTTGGGGGATCAGGACAAGACGATCTTCCTGATCGCTAATGCCTTCGTCTGGAAGGAAGTGCCGCTGGCCGCGATTTTGTTGCTGGTGTCGCTGAAATCGATCCCATCCGATCTCTATCAGGCTGCCCGTGTCGACGGTGCCGGGGTCTGGCAGCGGTTCATCCATGTCACCCTGCCGGCGATGAAACCCGGCTTCATGCTGGTCATGATCTACGAAACCATGATGGCGATCCGGCATTTCGATCTGTTCTTCATCCTGACTGAGGGTGGTCCCGGAGATGCCAGCCATGTGTTGTCTTGGCATATATATGTCGAGACTTTCCGGAACCTGTCTTTCGGCAGCGGCGCGGCCATGTCCTACGTTCTGGCACTGGTCACCTTTGCGCTGTCCTACGTCTTCATCCGCACTCTGGGACGGAGGATCTGATCATGTCGCAGTTTTCTCAAACCAACTCCGGCGGGATCGACTATCGCCGCCGTCAGAAGGTTGCGCGATTGCTGCAGCACCTGGTTATCCTGCTGGGGGCGGCGGTGTTGACGATATACGCTTTGGCACCCGTTACCTGGTTGGTATCTTCTTCTTTCCAGACCGAGGCCGAGATCGTCTCGGTGCCGCCACACTGGATCCCCGAAGAACCGACCTTGCAGAATTTCGAGGCGATCTTCAGTGCGACCGAGGAAGAAGAAATTACCTACGAAACTCGCAGCGGTCAGGACCCGGCCTCGGGGGGATACATTCCTTCTACCGCCAAGAACCTGATCCCTTCGATGTGGAACAGTCTGATCGTCGCCAGCTTGGTGGTGGTTCTGAACCTGCTTGTCGGCGTACCCGCGGCCTACGCACTGGCCAAGATCCGGTTTTGGGGGCGCGACGCGTCGGTCTATTTCATCCTGATCACGCGGGTCATTCCCGACATCGCGCTCGTGGTGCCATTCTTCCTGGTCATCCGAAAGCTTGGAATGCTGGATAGCCTCGGATCACTGGTCCTGACCTATCTGGCGGTAACCGTACCCTTTTCGGTATTCATCCTCGTGCAATACTTCGAAGGCCTTCCGGACGAGTTGGACAAGGCCGCGCGAGTCGATGGTTGTTCCCGCTTTCAGGCGCTGCTTCGTGTCTTTCTTCCTCTGTCTCTTCCCTCGCTGGTGGCGGTGGTGCTGTTCACATTCCTGACCAGTTGGAACGAATTCCTGCTGGCCCTCATGTTCACCCAGACGGAGGCGTCTCAGACGCTGCCCATTGTGCTTGCGGCTTTCACCTCGGACTTCACCATCAGCTTCTCGTTCATCAATGCCGCAGGGGTTCTGGCCATCGTGCCGCCCGTCATCGTGGCGGTCGTTTTTGAACGCTACATCGTTTCCGGCCTGACCGCCGGCGCTGTCAAAGGCTAGAAAGGACAAAACCTTGGCACGTATCCGTTTCGAGAACGTCGAGAAGAAATACGCCAACGGTTTCCACGCCGTTAAGGACCTCAACCTCGAAATTCGGGACAAGGAATTTCTCGTCCTGCTGGGGCCGTCGGGTTGTGGTAAATCCACGACCCTGAACATGATCGCGGGCCTCGAAGAAGTCAGCGATGGATCGCTTCTGTTCGACGATGAATTGGTGAACTACATGCCGCCGCACAAGCGCGACGTGGCGATGGTGTTTCAAAGTTATGCGCTCTATCCGCACAAGAGCGTCTACGACAATATCGCTTTCGGCCTACAGATGCGAAGGGCGCCGCGTGAAGAGACTGATCGCCGCGTTCGCGACGCGGCCCGAAAGCTGGAGATCGAGCATTTGCTTGATCGGCGCCCTTCTCAATTATCGGGCGGCCAGCGGCAGCGCGTCGCTTTGGGGCGTGCGATGGTCCGAGAACCGGCCGTCTTTCTCATGGACGAACCGTTGTCGAACCTCGATGCGGCGCTGCGAATTTCGATGCGCGCGGAGATCAAGGAACTGCATCAGGAAATGCAGACTACCTTTGTCTACGTGACCCATGACCAGGCCGAGGCGCTGACCTTGGCAGACCGCATCGTGGTGATGCGTGATGGCGTGGTGCAGCAGATCGGGAGCCCCGGTGACATCTATGAACGGCCCCGAAATACCTTCGTGGCTTCGTTTCTTGGCAATCCCCCGATCAACTACATCGAGGGGCAGATCAAAGTCACCGATGACCAGATGGTGCGCTTCGTGCAAGGTGAACTGGAACTCAACTTTCCGGCTGAAACGGCTGCGAAACTCGCCGATTGTGACGGCCTCACGGTCCTGCTTGGGATCCGCGCCGAGGATGTTGAAGAAGGTTCGCACGGCGGGGCCGGGGCGGTTCTGACTGGCAAGGTGAATTCGGTCCTGCCCGTCGGCTCGGATCTGTTCCTTGGCTTTGAGCTTTTTGGCAATGAGCTGTTCTTCCGTGTCGGCAAGGATATTGGCCATGCTTCGGGGGATGAGGTTTCACTCACCGTCGATCTGAACCGCCTGCATGTCTTCGACAAGGACAGTGGCGCTTCGCTGATCTGGTGACCGGGCCTCTGGGATGAAACCTGCTGCATTCACATATCACCGGGTTGCGACGCTGGATGAAGCGGTGGCGCTGATGGCGCGCTTTGGCACCGAAGCGAAACCGATCAGCGGTGGGCAAAGCCTGACGCCGATGATGAATATGAGGATCGCGCGCCCCGCCCATCTGGTCGATCTCAACGACCTCTTGGAGCTGGATTTTATCCGGGTTGCAGATGGCGTGGTGGAAATTGGCGCGATGACTCGTCACGCCCGGGTGGCGAGTGCACCCGAAGTCGTCCGCGAGTTGCCCCTGCTCGCCGAGGCCGCCAACACGATCGGGCATTATGCCATCCGGCAGCGCGGCACCTTGGGCGGCAGCCTCGTTCATGCCGACCCCGCGGCACAGCTCCCATTGATTGCCGTCACTTTGGGTGCCGAGATCGTGCTGAAGTCGGTGCGGGGGCTGCGCATCGTTGCCGCGCAGGATTTCTTTCTGTCGATCATGACTGTCGATATCGCAGAGGATGAAATCCTGACCTCGGTGCGGTTCCCTGCCATGGGCCGCTCGACGGGCTGGGCGTTTGACCTTGTCAGCCGCAGGCGCGGGGATTTTGCCATGGCCAGCGTGGCGCTTGCCCTGGATATGGACGACGCTGGTCGCGTGTCGTCACTTCGCTTCGGGATCGGCGGCGTAAGTCCCGTCCCGGCGCGGCTTGAAGTCGTGGAGCAGGCGGCATTTGGTCATCAGTTGCAGGCTGGCATGATTGCGGCACTCGCCGCGCAAGCGTCAGCCGAGATCGATCCAGAGGATACACCCCAGCTCCCCGCCACATACCTTCGCGAACTCGTCGATCTGCTGTCGCGACGGAGCCTGAAAAAGGCCACTGAAACCCTTGGAGAAACCGTATGAGCGGGACGAAGCAGATCTTTCTGACAGTGAACGGCGAAACGCATGAAGTGAGCGTCCCACCCCGCAAGTTGCTGGTCGATGTCCTGCGGGATGATCTGCACCTGACGGGAACCCATACCGGCTGCGAGCATGGGGTCTGCGGCGCATGCACGATCCTGGTCGATGGCCAGCCGGCGCGGGCCTGCTTGAGCTACGCGGTCCAGATGGAAGGCCACGAACTGAGGACGATTGAGGCCATGGCTGCCGACGGCGAGCTGAAGCCGCTTCAGCGCGCACTCCACGAGGAGCACGGCCTCCAGTGCGGCTTCTGCACCGCTGGGATCGTTATGACATTCGAGGCCTATTTGCGCGACAACCCCGAACCCACCGAGGATGAAGTACGCGATGTTCTGTCCGGCAACCTTTGCCGTTGTACCGGTTACCAGAATATCGTGTCAGCCGTTTTGAAGGCGGCATCCGAGATGCGGGAAGAGGCGCAGGTATGACGGACGCGCTGGAATTTTCTCATATCGGCAAGGCGCTGCCCCGGCGCGAAGACTTCAGATTCCTGACCGGCCAGGGGCGTTATCTCGACGACATCAAGCTTCCCGGTGCGCTCCATGTGGCGTTCGTGCGGTCCCCGCATGCTCATGCGCGTATCAAGGCCATCCACGCGGGGGAGGCATGTGCCCTTTCGGGCGTGGTCGGGGTGTTTACCGGGCGCGATCTCGCGCAATGGACCACCCCGCTACGCCTTGCGCCACCGATCGAGGGGTTGCACCCGGTCGAAATGACGACACTTCCAGTCGACAAGGTGCGATTCCACGGCGACCCGGTCGCGGTTGTGGTGGCGCGTGACCGATACATTGCCGAGGATGCCGCGGAACTGGTCGAAGTCGAGTGGGACGCGCTGCCCTGTGCCATCGATGCCGTCGATGCGCTCGCGCCCGATGCACCGCTTGTAGACGAGACTCTGCCCAGCAACCTCGTGTCGCATCAGAGTTTCAGCGCGGGCGACGTGGCTGGTGCCCGGTCCGGGGCCGCGCGCGTCGTCGAGTCCCGCTTCGACCTGCACCGCCATACCCATGTTCCGATGGAAACACGTGGCTGCCTTGCGGACTGGGATGGCGGACAATCGCATCTCACGATGCACATCGGTACTCAGGTACCGCATCCGATGCGCGGCCAGCTTGCCGCACGGTTGGGCCTGTCCGAAACTCAGGTCACGGTGATCTCGCCGGATATCGGCGGCGGCTTCGGCCAGAAGATCGCGCTCTACCGCGAGGAGCTGACCGTGGCGGCGCTGGCCCGCCACCTTGGTCGGCCGGTGCGCTGGCGCGAAGACCGGATGGAAAACCTGATGGCCGCCAGCCACGCGCGGGAAACCCGCTGCTTGACCCGTGCGGCTGTCACCGCGGATGGCCGGGTTCTCGGACTGGAACTGGAACTGACCGAGGATTTCGGGGCCTACTGCTTTTACCCTGCCAACTATATGGCGCGGGTGATCGCGATGATCCTCACAGGGCCCTACCGAATTTCCAATTATGCCTTCGACGTGAAAGTGGTTCTGACCAACAAGTGCGGCAACGGGCCGATGCGCGCGCCAATGGCGATCACGAGTTGGGTGATGGAAGGAACCATCGACTCGATCGCCCGGGAACTGGGCCTTGACCCGCTTGAGGTGCGCAGAGTGAACGCGATCCGGGCTTCCGATCTTCCCTTCACCATGCCCACAGGCGAGATTCTGGAGGACGTGACGCCGCTGGAGACTCTCGAGGCCGCGGCTGGGGCGATTGATGTGCCGACCTTCCGCACACGGCAGGCGGAGGCCAAGGCAGAGGGGCGCCTTCTTGGACTGGGGTTGTGCACGGTGGTGGAATCCACCACCTATGGATCCGGCTTCTACAAGGCGGCCGGGATCCCCGGCTCGGGCCATGAAGCGGCCTGGGTTCGGATCGAACCTTCGGGTGTGGTCAATGCCTCGGTCGGTTTGATGGGCTCGGGACAGGGCTATGAAACGCCATTGGCCCAGGCCGTCGCCGAGGGACTGGGTGTGTCACCCGATCAGGTCAGGGTGCACATGGGCAACACCGATGTGGCGCCATACGGAATGGGAAGTCGCGGCGGTCGTGGCGCAACGGCTGGTGGCGGGACGTTGTATCTCTGCGCGCAAAAGGCACAGGAAAAGATCCTGACGATTGCGGCCCACATGCTGAATTTGAATGACATGCAGGGGCTGCGCCTTCACGAGGGTGAAGTCGAGCGACAATTGACCGGGGATTGGCAGTCGACGGGGATCGGCCTTGCCGATGTGGCCCGCCGAGCCTATCTGGACCCGCTCTCTTTGCCCTCCGGGGTAAAGCCCGGGTTGGATGTGTCGTTGACCTACGACCCGCCGCCGATGACCTATTCCAACGCGACCCATGCCTGTGAGGTCGAAATCGACCCGGAAACGGGGATGATCCGCATCCAAAGATATCTGGTGGCCGAGGATTGCGGCACGGTGCTGAACCCGGTCGTGGTTCGTGGCCAACAGCAGGGTGCGGTCGCGATGGGCCTGAGCGGTGCGCTGTTCGAGCAGGTCGTCTATGATGAAAACGGCCAGAACCAGAGCGCGACCCTAGCCGACTACATGGTAGCGACCGCCTGCGAGCTGCCGAATATAGAAATCATTCCCATGCACACGCCCAACGGCCGTACCCCGGCTGGCATCAAGGGCATGGCCGAGGGCGGTATCATGGGCGCTATCGGCGTGATCGCCGGGGCGGTCAATGACGCCCTCGCCCCACTTGGGATCTCGGTCGAGAAGATGCCGCTTTCACCGCAGTCGATCCGGGCGCATTTGCGATCTGCCGAAAAGAGCGGCGGGCCGAAGTTTTAAGTCACCACTCACGAAGACACCTCCGAAAATTGGAAGGGACGGCACGAAATGGACACCTCGACGAAGAAGCTGAACGTCGGTTTCATCGGCCTCGGGATCATGGGACAAAGCATGGCGGGGCATATCCTGGCCGCCGGGCACGCGCTTTGCGTCTACAATCGCACGCGGTCCAAGGCAGAGGGGTTGCTGGCCAAGGGGGCGGTCTGGAAGGACAGCCCGGGCGAGGTGGCCGCTGCCAGCGACATAGTCATCACGATTGTCGGGTATCCCAAGGATGTGGAAGAGATCTACCTCGCACCGGGTGGAATTCTCGAACGCGCTCGCGAGGGCGCGGTCCTGATCGATATGACGACCTCAAGCCCGGCGTTGGCGCGCCGGATCGCCGAGGCGGCTGCCGAACGGGGCCTGTCGGCATTGGATGCACCGGTATCGGGCGGAGACATCGGCGCCCGCGAAGGCAAATTGGCGATCATGGTTGGCGGCTCGGAGCAGGCCTTTGAGTTCGCGATGCAGCTTTTCCAGGTCATGGGTAGCGCAATCGCGCATCTGGGCGACGCTGGCGCGGGACAGCACACCAAGATGGCCAACCAGATCGCGATCGCCTCGAATATGATGGCTGTCTGCGAAAGCCTCCGCTACGCTGAGGCCGCTGGTCTGGACCGCACCCGCGTCCTGAGCGTGATCGCTACGGGCGCGGCGTCAAGCTTCCTACTGAACGGGCTCGGGCCGAAGATAATCGCCGATGATTACTCGCCCGGCTTCTTCGTGCATCACTTTGTAAAGGACATGACCATCGCTCTGAGCGAGGCCGAGAGTATGGGTTTGGATCTGCCGGGGTTGGCGCTCGCGCGTGGTCTTTATCAGAAGCTTGTCGATGGCGGTTTCGGAGAGGACGGCACCCAAGCGCTTTATCGCGTCTACGCAGAACTCACGGGAGGCGGGGATGCGGTTTGAGGGGAGCTACCTGATACCCGCCAACCGCGAAAAGGTTTGGCACGGCCTGAACGACCCCGCGATCCTGGCGCAGGCCATTCCGGGGTGTCAGGCCATGGAGCGGACAGGCCAGTGCGAATTCACCGCCACTGTCGTCGCCAAGGCCGGGCCGGTTTCGGCCACGTTCAAGGGCAAGGTGGAACTGGCCGATCTGAACCCGCCGGTATCCTACACGCTGCGCGGGCGCGGGCAGGGCGGGCCAGCCGGTTTCGCCAAAGGAGAGGCGCGGATATCGCTTGCCGAGGAGGGTGACGGCACACGTCTGACTTATATCGCCGATGCGGATATCGGCGGAAAGCTGGCCAGCGTCGGTGGCCGCCTGATCCAGGGCGTTGCCAAGAAGACAGCCGATGATTTCTTCGCGGCCTTTTCCGACGTATTGACCGGTGCCAAACGAGCGGCCACCGATGAGGCAGAGGTCAAGTCTGCCGCGATGGCCGCAGTTCAAGCATCGGCACTTGCCGAGCATATTCCCCTGATTGACCGGATCGCATGGTTTCTTGTTGGTCTTGCAGTCGGAGTCGGGATCAACTTCGTGATAGGGTAGATGGGCCTTGTTGCACAAATCGGGGCCTGACCACAGTTTCCCTTTCCCCGGACGGATTTATCCTACGGCCTCAGTGATAGGTATGCCAAGCGCGGTGTAGCCGTTCAGTACGGCGATGCGGACCTGCAGCTCGGCGACCTGGCGATGGAAGTCGTGGGCCCCATGAGGGATCGGCCGAGCAGCTTGATGCAGTTCATCTTTGCCTCGACACGGCTCCGACGGTGGTATCCGCTCCATCGTCGCCACAACGCCTTGCCCAGATACCGGGTCGCACGCACCGCCTCGTTTCGGGTGATCTCGACCGCCCGGACCTCCAGCGTTTCCTCGTCTATCCCGATGTGTATCTTGCGCCAGATGCGGCGCCTGAGGCCTCCGTGCTTGCGGGCATTCCACTCGCCTTCGCCCTCGGCCTTGATGCCAGTGCTATCAATGAGCAGGTTCAGCGGACCCTTTCCACCGCGGTGGGGGATAGCCACGTTCAGCGTACGCTGGCGTCAGCACAATGTGCTGAAGTCCGGCACTGTCCAGTCCAGCCCGACAAGCCGCAGGAGGCTCTGCACAAACCCGGTCGTCTGCCTCGGCGGCATACCAAACAGAACCTTCATCGTCAGGCAGGTCTGGATCGCGGCATCGCTGAAGCTTGGCTGGCGGCCACGCCTGCCGGTCGGAGGTGGTCGCCATTGCATCTCGGGATCAAACCAGATCATCGGCGAACCGCGTCGCTTCAACGCTTCATTGTCTGTCTCCTTCGTCGGAGAACAGGCTAACCTCAAATCGGGGACTTTTCAGGGGAGCAGGTCACCGGCCTTGGATGTGCCCGGGATTGTGTCTCTGCTCGAAGCGCCGCACGCCAAGCGCCCGGAAACACGGGGCAATTGACCGGTAACTTCTCAGCGTCTGAAATCAGGGAAGTGTTTGGCTGGGGTGGTAGGATTCGAACCTACGGTACACGGTACCAAAAACCGCTGCCTTACCACTTGGCTACACCCCAACGGTGCGGGGTAATTACTGGGTCCGGGAAAACTCTGCAAGCCCCGTTGATGGAAAAATCTGCGCTTTGGCGTGGCGGGTTGCCGAAGCGCGAAGTCGGCTTGGATCAGAGGCGGATCGGGTCGGCCTTGGCCAGCGCGTCGAACTGCATCAGGCTTTGCACCAGCGCGCCCATCTGGTCGAGCGGGATCATGTTCGGCCCGTCCGAGGGGGCGTTGTCCGGGTCCTCATGCGTCTCGATGAAGACCGAGGCGATGCCCAGCGACACCGCGGCCCGCGCCATCACCGGGGCGAATTCGCGCTGCCCGCCGGAGGAGCCGCCCTGACCGCCCGGCTGCTGCACCGAATGGGTGGCGTCCATCACCACCGGGTAGCCTGTTTTCATCATCTCGGGCAGGCTGCGCATGTCGGCGACAAGCGTGTTGTAGCCGAAGCTGACGCCGCGCTCGGTCAGCAGGATGCGGCGGTTGCCGGTACTTTCGATCTTGGCGACCACGTTCTTCATGTCCCAGGGCGCAAGAAACTGGCCCTTCTTCACGTTGACCACGGCGCCAGTTTCGCCCGCGGCCAGCAGAAGGTCCGTCTGGCGGCAGAGGAAGGCGGGGATCTGGATCACGTCCACCGCCGCGGCGGCGTCCTTGCATTGTTCAGCGGTATGGATATCGGTCAGCACCGGCACGTCCAGCGCCTTGCGCAGGTCGTCGAGGATCTTCAGCCCCGCGTCGATCCCGAGGCCGCGCTTGCCCGAGAGCGAGGTGCGGTTCGCCTTGTCATAGCTGGCCTTGAAGATGAACTGCGCCCCGGCGGTGGCGCAGACCTCTTTCATGTGGCCTGCGATCATCTGGGCGTGGTCCGCGCTTTCAAGCTGGCAGGGGCCTGCGATCACGGTCAGCGGCTGGTCGTTGCCGACGCTCAGCGCGCCGATTGTCACATCGGTCATCATGCGGACACCTGTTCGCGCAGCACCGAGGCGGTGATCGACATGATCAGGTAGAAGCCCGAGAAGATCAGGAAAGCCACCAGCGTGTTCTCAAACGCGCGGGGATAGGTCGCCTCGTCCGGGGCTACGGGGCTGACGCCGGTCGAGAGGTAGCGAACCTGTCGGTTCGCCTCGATCCGGGCGGTTTCAAGCTGCTGGAGCGATTGCTGCATGATCATCTGGCGTGTTTCCAAGTCCACTTCCGCGATACGAAGCTCGCTGGTGATCCGGGCGAGCGAGGCGTTGCTACCATCGTCCTCGGTGAGTTTCGAGCGAAGATCGGCGATCAGCGTCTCGAGCCGGCGAATATCGCCTTCCAGCCCCGAAACGCGGGCCGCGTTGGGCCGCTCGTTCTCGAGCAGTTGTTGCAGCGCCAGCCGCTTTTCCTGAACCTGCATCTCGAAACTGGTGATCTGTGACATCTGCGCCCCGGATTCCGAGGCCGGGTCCAGCACCCCCAGTTGCATCTGCAATTCCAGCACCCGGCGCTGGGCGGCCATCATCCGGGCCTCGGCCTCTTCGAAGCTGGCCAAAGCGCCGGACATCTGGTCGTTGCGCAGGCGCTGGGTCAACTGGTCCACCTGTTCCTCGGCATAGCCGATCAGGTGTTCCGAGAAGGCCGCGCTGGTTGCCGGGTCGGCGGCGATCACCTCCATCCGCACGAGACCCTCGGTCGGGTCGTAGCTGATCTTCACGTTGCGCTGGTAAAGGGCATAGGCCTCTTCGTTGCTGGCGTCGGGATCAAGGCGCTGCAGCGGGTCGATATCCGGTTGCGCGAAATGCGCCTTGAAGCCCATGTCTTCGTCCAGCCGCTGCATCGCCTCGCGCGATTGCAGGTAGCCCTGCACGGTGATCGAATCCTGCGAGGTGGCAAAGCTGGTGCCGCTGAACAGCCCGCCCAGACCGGGCATGGAATTGGCGGCCTCGGCCTTCTGGATCACGAATTCGGATTTCGTCGCGTAAAGCGGCGTGGCCATCACGTAGAAATAATAGCCCGCCAGCGCCGTGGGCAGGAAGACGAAGACCGAAAGCCGCGCCATGAGCAGGCCAAGCTTCCAGCGGCGGCGGCGGGCGATGTCCTTCTGGATCGCGCGAATTTCGCGCGCGCGGGCGGTTTCGGCATCCTCGGCCAGGCGCAGGGCACGTGACCCGTCGAACGTCTGGGGCAGGGCGGCGGCATCGGCCTTTTCGCCTGCCGGGTTCGGGATCACCAGCTCCAGCATCTTGTTGCGGCGCTGGAAGGGGTCGATCCCTTCGGCCCGCAGAATCCGCACGGCATCGAGGTCCGAGGCGGGCGACAACCCCTGTTTCTGGGCAAGGCGCCGGGCCATGCGAAGCTGCCGGTTGGTCAGCCCCTCGGCGCGGATCGCCTCCAGTTCCTGTTCGACCGTGGCGGCCGCACTGTCGGCGGCGGCAGAGCCGGGATAGGGCGCGTCGCCGAAGCCATCCTCGGTGGGCGTGGTGGCTTCTTCCTCGGGCAGGTCTTCAAACCCTGTCCGGCGGATGCGGAACTTGCGTGCTTTAGGCGTGGTAGTCATAGAGCGCCTTTGCCTCGTCCAATGTGTCAAACATGTATAGCTTGCCGTCGCGCAGAACCGCGGCGGAGCGGCAGAATTTTTCGATCGTCTCGGGCTGGTGCGACACGATGATCACGGTAGAGGATTCCAGCCGTTGCCGCAGCACTGACCCGGCCTTGCGGTTGAATTCCACGTCCGAGGCCGAGGGCATCCCCTCGTCGATCAGGTAGATGTCGAAATCCAGCGCCAGCAGCAGCGCGAAGGTGAACCGTGCGCGCATCCCCGAACTGTAGACGCCCACGGGCCGGTCAAAATATTCCTCGAGCCCGCAGAGCCAGCGGCAATAGGCTTCGAGGTAATCCGGGTCGAGCCCGTAAAGCTGCGCGATGTAGCGGGCGTTTTCCCGGGCCGAGTGCTTGTTGTTGATCCCGCCCATGAAGCCGAGCGGAAAGCTGATCCGGCAGCCGCGGCGGATCTCGCCCTCGTCGGGCTTTTCCAGCCCGCACATCATGTTGATGAGCGTCGTCTTGCCCGTGCCGTTGGGCGCGAGGATGCCCAGAGAATTGCCAAGCTCCACGCGAAAAGACGCCCGGTCAAGGATCACCTTGCGCTGCGTTCCGGTCCAGAACGATTTACTGACATTCACGAACTCAAGCATCTGCTCGAAACTGTTGCGGCCACCCTTTGGGAAACTATTCAAGGGGTTTACGGCGCCATTATGTCGGGGATGCGGACAAAAGCCTAACAATTAAAAGAAAGGCGGGCCAAATGGCCCGCCAGTCCGATGGAATTCCGATAGAATTCCGATGATTTTCCGATTTCAGTTCGGCTGCTTCTCGACCTTGCAGAGCTTGCCCGCGATGATCGAGATGACCGCCGCACCGAAGCTGAACAAGGCGCCCATTTTCGCGGCATCCTGAACCGGCCCGCTTTCGAAGGCGACCGAGGCCACGAAGAGCGATACCGTGAAGCCGATGGCCGCCACGCAGCCGATCACGAACAGGTCGATCGTCCGCATGCCCTGCGGCAGACCCAGTTTCAGCGGGTAGGCCGCAATCCAGCCAAAGAGCAGGATGCCGATGGGCTTGCCGATGATCAGACCGGCCAGAACCAGCCAGGTCGGCGCGCCGATCGAGGCGAATTCGACACCGGCGTTCATCAGGCCGAAGAAGAACAGGATCACCTCGACCGGGTGCTTGAGCATGTGCTCCACGTGGTTCAGCAGGTCGGTAAGGTATTGTTCCGCCTCGCTGAAAATGCCGAAGGCGCGGTCTGCGTGGGGCAGCGTCGGCACGATGGGCAAGAGGCCCAGTGCCGGGTGCAGGCCCGATTCCTGGAAGCCGTACCAGCTGAAGCAGGCCGCCAGCAGGTAGGGCCAGAACGAGAGCTTCTGCCGCACCCAGGTCGATTTCGGGCGCATCTGGTTGCCCCGGTCCATCTTGCGCGGCAGCCAGTTGAACAGAAGGTACACCCCGATGGCAGCGGCCAGCGACAGCAGCAGCCACTCCGGCGCCAGTTCGCCCGAGGGATAGAAGATCGCCAGGATCACAAGGCCTGCCGCGTCATCGGCGATGGCCAGCAGCAGCAGGAAGCGTACCGCGGGGTGACCGGCACCGAACACGATCCGCCCGACAAGGTAGGAAAACGCGATGTCGGTCGCCGTCGGGATCGCCCAGCCGCGGGCGACCGCGTCATAGACATCCGACCCCAGGAACGCCGCCAGACCAAGGTACACAGCGATCGGCCCGAACATCCCACCAGCGGTGGCGAACAGCGGGGTCGCCGCCTTCTTGCCGCGCAGGGCGCCGTTTTTCAGGATGATCGCTTCCCATACCTCTTTCGCGGCGATGGCGAAGAAGAAGGCCATGAGAACGTCGTTCACCAGGTAATGGGCACTGAGGACCTTGGTTGCTCCGCCCAGATCCTCGACGTGGAACTCCTCGCCGTAGGATTTCAGCCAGTAACTCCCGTCGACACCGACCCAATCGTTGAACAGAATCGGGTATTCGACCAGGTGATGGTAGCTGTACGGATCGGTATTCGCCCAGACCAGGGCAATCAGCGCGCCCGCGATCAGCAGGAGCGAGTAGTTCGTGAGGAAATTCCAGACGCGATACATGCGGTCCCCCGTCCCTTTTTTTGATGGGCAGGGGATAGATCAACTTCGCCCGGGGGGCAACCGGATCAGGCGATCATGCCCCAGATACCGCCGGCGACGATGGCGCCCAGGGTCGCGATGCCCACGTAGGCGGCAAAGACACGCGGCTTCACCAGCGCCCAGACGGCCACGGCGGCGGGGATGCAACTGACGCCGCCCGCGATCATGAAGGACATCGCCGCGCCGTTCGACATGCCCTGTGCCAGCAGCGCTTCGACCAGCGGCACGGCGGCATATCCGTTCAGATAGGCCGGTGCGCCAACCAACGCGCCAAGCAGGATCGGCAGGAAGCCGGTGCCGCCCAGGACAGACCCCACGAGGTCGGCCGGGATGTACTCCAGCATCAGCGCCTCGATCATGTAGGCCAGCAGCAGCCACTTCCCGAGGAAGAGCGCGTTCTCCAACGTACTATGCCGGAAGGTCGCGCGGCGCTCACCCTCGCGCCAGAAGGCCCATTCGGGACGCCCGCTGAACGGGTTCGTGCCGCAGGACGAGGCGCAGCAGGATTTCTTGGGCTGGGGCTTCAGCGGGTCGGCGAACAGCGCGCTGCTTGCGAAGGCCTTCACGAAGGCGCCCCCCGCAAGGCCGATGCCGACGGCCGCCACCGTCTTGGCCACGGCGAAGGGAAAGCCCAGCGTGCCCGCAGTGATCAGGAACATCGCCGGGTCCATCAGCGGCGAGGCCAGCCAGAAGGCCATCACCGCCGACAGCGGCGCGCCGATGGCCAGCAGCGCGGCGATGAAGGGGATCACCTGGCAGGAACAGAAGGGCGAGAGCCCGCCCAGCAGCGCGGCCAGCGCGATCATCCGAACCTCGCGCCCCTCGAAGGCGCGGGCCAGCAGCGTCTCGGCCCCGGTGGCCTTGAGATAGGCCACCGCCAGCACCGCGAAAAGGATGAAGGGCGCGGTGCCGCCGAGCGCCTTGATCGCGAAGACGACAGTCGGCACGGCCTGCCCGGGATCGAAGGCCGCCAGCAGGAGCGGGATCAGCACGATCGCCAGCCAGGCCTTGTCCACCCGGCGCCAGAGCGTTGGCAATTGCGGAAGGGACAGGCTCTGGTCAGTCATCGGCGTGGTCCTTGTGGGGCTGGTCGGCATCGGCGCAGCACTGTTGCAGAAGGTAATCGGACAGCGCGCGGGTGGCGTCGAAATCCGCGACGCAGATGATGCTGCGGCCGCGCTTGTCCTGACGGACGAGGCCGGACTGTGTAAGGATCTTCATGTGATGAGTCAGGGTGGACCCGGTGACGCCCGCGCGCTGGCCGATCTGCCCGATGCTCAGGCCCTCGGGTCCGGCGCGGACCAGTGTTCTGAGCACGGCCAGCCGCTGCTCGGAGCCAAGCGCGGCGAAGGTCGAGGCAGCCTGTTCGATTGAAAGGCCAGAGGGGCGAAATGATTCCATGTCTCGATATTTCTAGAAGTATAGAAATAAATCAACCCCGGAATTTGCGCGCAGCCGGTGTCACGGGTAAAGCACCGCCATGACCGCCGAAATCACCCGACTTCAGGCCGAGATCGCCGCCTGCCGCCAATGCGCTGGGCGGTTTGCCGGGACGGCCACGGGGCATGCGCCGCGTTCGGTGGTCTGGTTCGAGGCCAGCGCGCGGATCCTGGTGGCCGGGCAGGCGCCGGGCATGCGCGTTCATCAGGCGGGCAAGCCGTTCTTCGACCCCTCGGGCGACCGGCTGCGGGCCTGGATGGGGTTGAATGAGGACAGGTTCTATGATCGGTCGCGCGTGGCGATCGTGCCGATGGCGTTCTGCTTCCCGGGCTATGACGCCAAGGGCTCGGACCTGCCGCCGCCGCGCATCTGCGCCGAGACATGGCACCCGCGCCTCTTGGCGGCGCTGCCGCCCGTGGAGCTGATGCTGCTGGTCGGCGGCTATGCCCAGAAATGGCACATGGGCCCAGCCGCGAAGGGGGGCGTGACCCGGACCGTCGCGGTCTGGCGGGACCATGCTCCGCGCGTCTTCCCCTTGCCTCATCCCTCGTGGCGGAATACCGGCTGGCTCAAACGCAATCCCTGGTTCGAGGCCGAGTTGATCCCGGCGTTGCGGACCCGTGTGAAAGAGGTTCTGGATGGCTGAGATGACGGCGCTCGACCGTGCCCATGGGGCGATGAACATCGCGCCCGAGGATGACGCCGCGCGGCTGCGGTTCTACGAGCGGCTGGCCGATAGCGAGTTGTTCCTGCTGTTGGTGGCTGAGCCTCAGGGCGACAACCTGGAACCGGAGCTTTTCGAGGTCGAAGGCGGGCGCTTCATGTTGGTCTTCGACCGTGAGGAGCGTCTGGCCGAGTTCACCGGACAGATCGCGCCCTATGCGGCGCTGTCGGGGCGGGCGGTTTCGTCCATGCTGGCCGGGCAGGGGATCGGGCTGGGCCTGAACCTGGGCGTGGCGCCCTCCGAGATGCTGTTGCCTGCCGAGGCGGTGGACTGGCTGGCGGCAACGCTGGCGCATCGTCCGTCCGAGGTGGAGGCACGCCCGGAGGAGGTGCTGGCGCCCCACGGGCTGCCCGAGGCGCTGCTGACCGCGCTGGATGCCAAGCTCGCCACGGCGGCGGGGCTTGCGCGGATGGCCTACCTTGTGGCGGTGCGCTATGAGGGCAACCGCCCCGGGCACCTGTTGGCCTTTGTTGATGCGGCTGAAGGCGCCGAACACGCGCTCGCCACCGCGGCGGGCGAGGCGCTGACCTTCTCGGGGCTCGAGGCGGGTGAGATGGACGTGGGCTTCTTCGCCGCCTCCGACCCGATCGCCGCGCGGCTGGCCAAGGTGGGGCTGCGGTTCGATCTGCCGGAGCCCGAACACAGTGACGGTCCGGCGGCCCCGGGCATGGACCCGCGCAAACCGCCGCGCCTGCGCTAGTACCCGGCTTTGCGGTCCACGAGGTGGAGGAAGGGTTCGCCCGCCTCGCCCCGCCGGATGTTCTCGGCGATGACGCGGCTCGCGCTTTCGGGCCGGGTTTCCGAGGCGATATGCGGCGTGACCGTGACGTTCGGATTTGCCCAGTAGGGATGATCCGCCGGAAGCGGCTCCACCCGGAACACGTCGAGCGTGGCATGGCCGATCTGGCCGCTATCCAACGCGGCCAGTAGAGCCTCATCGTCGATCAGGTGCCCACGGCCCGGGTTGATGATGACAGCGCCCTGCGGCATCTGCGCAAGGGTCCGGGCGTTCAGGATGTTCTCGGTCTCGGGCGTGCGGGGCAGTAGCAGGACGAGGATTTCCGACCGCCCCAGCACCGCCGCTAGCCCGTCATCGCCATGATGGCAGGCGATCCCGTCGAGTGTCTTGGAACGGCGGCTCCAGCCCGCCACATCGAAATTGAGCCGCGCGAGGGCCTGTGCACAGGCCGCGCCCAACTCACCCAGCCCAAGGATGCTGACCTTGCGATCCCGCGCCAGCGGTGGGACCTTCGGCTCCCAGGCGCCGGTCTGCGCGGCAAGGTTGCCGTCGATGCCCAGGTGATGGCGCAGCACGTGTCCGGTGACCCATTCCACCATGCCTTCGGTCAGCCCGTGATCGACCATGCGCGCCAGCGGCTGGGTCAGATGCTCGTTGCCGACGATCTTTTCGACCCCGGCCCAGAGGCTGAGTACCGCCTTGGCGCGGGTGAAGGGGCGGAAATCCGACAGCCCGCCATTGGGGGCATAGACCACGTAATCCACCTCGGCCGGATCGAAGTCCGTTCGCAGATCGGCCTCGACCCCTGCCTCGGACAGGGCGCGGCGCAACGGTGCTTCGTATTCGGGCCAAGCCTCAGCCGCGGCCGAAAACAGGACGTTGATCATCAGACGGAACCTCTTGGTCTGTGGACATGGGCGCTCTGGACAAGGCCGAAGGCGCCCAGAAGTACCAGCATCGCCGACCCGCCATAGGACACCAGCGGCAGCGGCACCCCGACAACCGGCGCAAGGCCCATCACCATCGACATATTCACCGCGAAGAACAGGAAGAAGGTTGCCCCGATCCCCAGCGTCAAGATCGCGCCGAAGCGGTCACGATTGCGCAGCGCCGAAGTGATGCAGAAGATCTCGATCAGCGCGTAGAGTGACAGGAGTGTGAACCCGCCGACGAAGCCGAATTCCTCGGCGAGCGTGGTAAAGATGAAATCCGTCTGTTTCTCGGGCAGGAAGTTCAGGCGCGACTGGGTGCCTTGCATGAAGCCGCGCCCGGTCCAGCCGCCTGATCCAAGCGCGATCTTCGACTGGGTGATGTGATAGCCCGCGCCCAGCGGATCCTGGCTGGGATCGAGGAAGGTGTCGATCCGCCGGTACTGGTAGTCCTTCAGAAGCTGCCAGGGCGTCCCGCGCGAGGTGAAGACAGCCGTCACAAGGCCCGCGCCCAAGCCGGTCACCACCGTGAAATAAAGCCAGTGAACGCCTGCCACGAACATGGTGATACCCCCGCCGACCACCAGCAGCAGCGAGGTGCCAAGGTCCGGCTGCTTGATCACGAGGAAGGTGGGCAGAAGGATCAGCACGACCGGCAGGGCGACCCAGAACGGGTGTGAGGTCTTCTTGATGTCGAGCCAGTCGTAATAGGCCGCCAGCATCATCACGAGGGTGATCTTCGTCAGTTCCGACGGTTGCAACCGCATGAAGCCGAGGTCGACCCAGCGCTGGGCGCCCATGCGGGTTTCGCCGAAGAACTCCACCGCCAGAAGCAGCACCAGCGACCCCAGATAGGCCGGCACAGCCATCGTGCGCCAGAACCACAGCGGGATCATCGCCACGATGAACATCAGGATCATCCCGGCGGCAAAGCGCTTCATCTGCGGCTCGGCCCAGGGGGTGAGCGATCCGCCCGCCACGGAATAGAGCATCAGGAAACCCGCGCTTGCGACCGCGCAGATCAGCAGCACCAGCGCCCAGTTCAGGTGCAGGATCTTTCGCAGCCCCGTCGGCGTGGTGCGGAGGTTGTAGTCGAGATAGCTCATGCGCGGCTCCGCCCGGTCGGGACCGGCGGTTCGAAGTCGCGCAGGGGCAGCGATTTTTGCCGTTCCTCGATCATCCGACGCTGGTTCGCCGGGTAGGCACTGAGTGGCGGCAGCCCCTCGTAGAGAGCCTGCAGCACGATATCGCGGGCAATCGGTGCGGCTGCGGTGGAGCCCCCGCCGCCGTGTTCGACAACGACCGAACAGGCGATGCGCGGGTTGTCATGGGGGGCGTAGGAAACAAACAGCGCGTGGTCACGGCGTTCCCAGGGAAGGTCCTCGTTGCGGAAGACGCCCTGGGCCCGTTCCTCGGTGGTGATGCTGCGGACCTGGCTGGTTCCGGTTTTCCCCGCCATGCGCATGGCTTCGGCCTCGATGCGCGACCCGAAAGCGGTGCCCCGGCGGTGGTTCGAAACCGAGATCATGCCGCGCCGGATCGCGTTCAGATGGCGCGACGGGATGCCCAGGCCTTCGGGAGGTTCGACCTTCTGCTCCACGCCATTGACCGATCTGATCAGCCGCGGGGAAACCGCCGTGCCACTGGCAAGTCGCGCTGTCATCACCGCAAGCTGCAGCGGAGAGGCCAGAACGAAGCCCTGACCGATCGAGGAGTTCAGCGTGTCGCCGAGCAGCCACTCCTCGCCCCGCCGTGTGCGTTTCCACTCCCGCGACGGGGTAAGCCCTTCTGCGACGGCGGACATGGGCAGATCGAACCGCTGCCCAAGCCCAAGGCGGCGGGCCATCTCGGTGATCTTGTCGATGCCGACGCGCTGGGAGATGTCGTAGTAGAAGACGTCGCAGGACTCCATCAGGCTCTTGTTGAGGTCGGTCCTGCCGTGGCCACCGCGTTTCCAGCAATGGAACCGGCGATTGCCAAGATCGTAATAGCCCGGGCAGAACACGGTTTCGTCGTGCTCCAGAACGCCTGCCTCCAGCGCGGCCAGCGCGGTGACCATCTTGAACGTCGATCCGGGCGGGTAGGCGCCCTGAACGGATTTATTGGCCAGCGGGCGATACTTGTTCTCGGTCAGTTCGGCGTAGTCGGCTGTCGAGATGCCGCGCACGAACTTGTTCGGGTCGAACGAGGGTGCCGAGCCGATGGCGAGGATATCGCCGGTCTGCGTGTCCATGACCACGGCCGCGGCGCTTTCGCCGGTCATCCGGGCCTGCACGAAGTTCTGCAGGCGGTGGTCGATGGTCAGTTGCAGATCTGAGCCGGGTTTGCCCTCCTGCCGGTCAAGCTCGCGCATGACCCGCCCGACCGAGTTCACCTCGATCCGGCGGTTGCCCGAACTGCCGCGGAGATCCTGCTCCATCTTGCTTTCCACCCCGATCTTGCCGATCTGGAATTCAGGGATCTGGAGCAGGGGGTCGGGATCCTCGATTCTGCCGAGGTCATAGTCGCTGACCGGCCCGACATAGCCCACGATATGGGCGAAATCTTCCGCCATCGGGTATCTGCGCGACAGCCCAACTTCAGAGGTGATACCGGGCAGGGTGGGTGCGTTCACCGCCACCTTCGAAAGCTCTTCCCAGGTCAGGCGGTCGGTGACCGTGACCGGGACGAAGGCGCTTCGGCGCTCGACCTCGCGCAGGGTGCGCTCGATCTCGCCCTCTTCCAACTCGATCAGCCGTGACAGGCGCGCGATCACTTCTTCCACGTCCCCGGCATCCTCGCGCACGATGGTCACGCGGTAATTCTGCTCGTTCGTGGCGATGGGCACGCCGTTGCGGTCGAAGATCAATCCGCGCTCGGGCGGGATCAGGCGGATGTTGATCCGGTTTTCCTCGGCCAGCAGGCGGAACTGGTCGGCCTGCTCGACCTGAAGGTGCCGCATCCGCAGGCCCAGAAGGCCCATGAAGGCAAGCTGTGCGCCGCCCAGGACAAGCGACCGGCGACCAATAGTGCGCGTGGAAATGGCATTGTCGCGGGGTGTGCGGCTCATCTGCGAACCTCCGCGATCTCATCCTCACCAAGCAGTTTGCGCACGCCGAACAGCAGGGTCGAGGCCAGTGCCACGAATGGGTAGCACGCGATCGAGATCAACGCCTGCAACAGCGTCGGGCCAAGTCCCGGTCCACCGACGGCAAATACCGTCAGAACAATGCTGTTGGCCAGGGTTATGGTTAGCAGCACGACCCCGACCATAACCCATTCCCCAACGAAGGGCAGTTCGCCCACGGTGGTTGCCCGCTTGCGCAGGAACTCTGTTCCCAGCACCATCAACGCCGCCCAGACCCCGGGCGGGCGCAGGAACAGCAGGTCCGCCGCCAGAAAAATCGCCGCCACGAACAGCACCGGAACGTAGGAGGGCCGTCGCAACAGCCAGGCGAAGGTGAAAAGCACCATGAGGTCAGGCCCGGGAAACCCACCCGGCGTCATCGAAATGGGAAGGATCAGGGAAAAGGTGATCCCCGTCATGAGGCCGAGATAGCCCATGCGGTAGAACCAGCGGCGGGAGGTGGCGGGATCAACCATCTTCAGCCTCGTCCGGCGCGGTCAGCGGCAAAGGCACTGCGCCATCCTCGGGGGTGACGAGCGATCCGAGGTCGTTGATGACCTCGCGCGGGTGGCTGCGCAGGACCCTCAGAAAATCCAGCCGCTCATAGTCGGCGGACAGGCGGGCGCGAAACCGGCCTTGCGGATCGCGGACGACCTGGCCGACCAGAACCCCGGCGGGGAATACGCCGCCGTCCCCGGACGAGATGATACGGTCGTCGGGCCGGATCTGTTCGGGCGTCTCGACGAAATCGAGCGGTGGCTGCGCGGTGTTGTCCCCCGACAGGATCGCGCGCTGGCCCGAGGGCTGGATCGTCACCGGGATCCGGCTGTTGGTGTCGGTCAGCAGGATCACCCGGCTGGTGTTCTGCCCCACGCCCGAAATGCGCCCGACAAGCCCCAGGCCGTCGGTGGTGGCCCAACCATCGACGATCCCGTCGCGCCGTCCCACGTTCAACAGCACCGACTGCCGGAACGGCGAGCCGCTGTCGGCCATCACGACACCGGTGACATAGGTCAGCTTGGGGTCGAGCCGGACATTGTTGAGGTCCAGCAGCTTCGCGTTCTTCTGTTCAAGCTGCAGCGCCGCCTCGCGCCAGGCCTTCATCTGCTGCAACTCACGGCGCAGTTCCTGGTTCTGTTCGTAGATCCGGGTGTAGGACTGGAAGTCCTCGACCATGTCGGCAACCTTGGTGACGGGCACCAGCGCCCAGTCGAAGGATGGCACGACCCGGTCAACAAGCGAATTACGCAGGCGTTCCACCCGCGGGCTGTCAATCCGCCAGAGGAGGAAGATCGCCAACAGGAAAAGTACGAGGGCACCGACGAAAAGCCTCCGCAGCGGGCGGATGAACTCGTCGCTTGTGCTTGTGTCTCGTGCCACGGCCTCTACTCCGTAACCGGAAGGCCCGGTCTGCTATGCAAAGGCGCGGGCCCGGTGTCGCCTCAGCTTTCGTAATCTATCACGTGGCGCAGCTGCTTCTCGTATTCCAGCGCCTTGCCGGTGCCGAGCGCCACGCAATTCAGCGACTCGTCCGCGACCGAGATGGCCAGGCCGGTCTGTTCGCGCAGCGCCAGATCCAGATCTCCCAGCAGCGCGCCGCCGCCGGTCAGCATCACGCCACGATCCACGATGTCGGCGGCAAGGTCCGGCGGCGTGGCTTCCAGCGCGGTCATCACCGCCTCGCAGATTTGCTGCACCGGTTCGGACAGCGCCTCGGCCACCTGGGCCTGGCTCAACTCGACTTCCTTCGGCACGCCGTTCAGCAGGTCGCGCCCACGGATCTGCATGGTCGCGCCGCGCCCGTTGTCGGGCATCCGCGCGGTGCCGATCGAGGTCTTGATCCGTTCCGCCGTGCTTTCGCCGATGAGCAGGTTCTGCTGGCGACGCAGGTAGCTGATGATCGCCTCGTCCATGCGGTCACCGCCGACCCGAACCGAGCGCGCGTAGACAATGTCGCCAAGTGACATGACCGCCACTTCCGTGGTGCCGCCGCCGATATCGACGACCATGTTCCCGGTGGGTTCGGTAATCGGCATGCCGGCCCCGATGGCCGCCGCGATCGGTTCGGCGATCAGACCTGCCTTGCGCGCACCGGCCTGCATGACGGAATTTCGGATCGCGCGCTTCTCGACCGGGGTCGCGCCATGGGGGACACAGACGATGATCTTCGGGCGCGGCCAGGCGGTTCGACGATAGACCTTGCGGATGAAATGTTTGATCATCTCTTCCGCGCCCTCGAAATCGGCGATGACGCCTTCGCGCATCGGGCGGATCGCCTCGATCGAGCCGGGCGTGCGGCCCAGCATCAGTTTCGCGTCCTCGCCCACGGCGAGCACGGTCTTGCGACCGTCCTTGACGTGATAGGCCACCACCGAGGGCTCGTTCAGGATGATGCCTCTGCCCTTCACGTAGACCAGCGTGTTCGCCGTGCCGAGGTCGATCGCCATGTCCGGCGAAAAGAAACCGATGCCTGCCATTTTGTGCCCGTTTGTTCCCTGGTGTGCGATTCCGCGCCTACGCGTTTTATTGAAGCTCAATCGGCTTATACTGAGCGCTAGGTCACGGGGAAAGACCCGTCCGGGGAAATTCGGCGGTATCTTGCGCCATGCCGGGGCGGTTTTCGGCTTCAGGCACCATGCTGATGTGACGAAATGGCCGAAAAATGTCACCGGATGGAAGAAAAAGCCAATGAATGTGGAAGCAGAGGTTGGACAAGGTCTGGTTTTGTCGGCTGGGAGGGGCGCTCGGAACTGGCGGAACTTTTCGTGCCCGGGACGGATTTCGCGAAGGGGCGGCAGCCAGGGCCGCCCTCTCGCGATGGTGCGCTTCAGCCAGCGTCCTTGTAGCCCACCTGCTTCACATCGGCGTCCGGATCGGTCTTGGTCCGGCGTACCAGCAGACGGTTGAGCGCGTTCACATAGGCCTTGGCGCTGGCTACGACCGTATCGGTGTCCGAGGACTGGCCGGTCACGATCCGGCCGTCCTCTTCCATGCGCACGCTGACGGTGGCCTGGGCATCGGTGCCCTCGGTCACCGCATGCACCTGGTAGAGCTGCAGGCGCGCGTTGTGCGGGAACAGCTCCTTGACCGCGTTGAAGGCTGCGTCCACCGGGCCGTCGCCGGTGGAGGTGACGCGCTTCTCCTCGCCGTCGATCGACAGGATCAGGTCGGCTGACTGGGGCGCCTCGGTGCCGCAGATCACGCGCAGGAACTTGACCTGGATACGCTCGTTCTCGGCCTCGGAAGCGGTGTCGCGCAGCAGGGCAACGAGGTCGTCGTCATAGACCTCCTTCTTGCGGTCAGCCAGCGCCTTGAAGCGCACGAACACGTCCTGAAGCTGGTTGTCCGCCAGTTCGTAGCCCAGCTCGCTCAGCTTCGAACGCAGCGCGGCCCGGCCCGAGTGCTTGCCCATTACCAAGTTGGTGGCGGTCAGGCCGATATCCTCGGGCTTCATGATCTCGAAGGTTTCGGCGTTCTTCAGCACGCCATCCTGGTGAATACCGGATTCATGCGCGAACGCGTTCTTGCCGACGATGGCCTTGTTGTACTGCACCGGGAAGCCCGAGACGGTGGAGACAAGGCGGCTCGCCTTCATGATCTTGGTGGTATCGATACCGGTCTGGTAGGGCATGATGTCGTTGCGCACGCGCAGGGCCATCACGACTTCTTCCAGCGCGGTGTTGCCCGCCCGTTCGCCCAGGCCGTTGATCGTGCATTCGATCTGGCGCGCGCCTGCTTCCACCGCGGCCAGCGCGTTCGCCGTCGCCATGCCCAGATCGTTGTGGCAATGGGTGGCGAAGACGATCTCGTCGGCGCCGGGAACCTTTTCCAGCAGCATCCGGATCAGATCCGCCGACTCGCGCGGGGCGGTGTAGCCCACGGTGTCGGGGATGTTGATCGTGGTGGCGCCGGCCTTGATCGCGATCTCCACCACGCGGCAGAGGTAATCGTGCTCGGTCCGGGTGGCATCCATCGGCGACCACTGAACGTTGTCACAGAGGTTGCGCGCATGGGTCACGGTTTCGTGGATGCGCTCGGCCATCTCGTCCTGCGTCAGCTTGGTGATGTCGCGGTGCAGGGGCGAGGTGCCGATGAAGGTATGGATGCGCGGGCTCTTGGCGTGTTTCACCGCCTCCCAGGCGCGGTCGATATCCTTGAAATTGGCGCGGGACAGGCCGCAGATTGTCGATGTCTTGGCCAGCTTCGCGATATCGCTCACCGCTTCGAAATCGCCCTCGCTGGCGATCGGGAAGCCTGCCTCGATGATGTCGACGCCCATCTCGTCGAGAAGCTCGGCGATCTGCATCTTCTCGTCATGGCTCATGGTGGCGCCGGGGGATTGCTCACCGTCGCGCAGCGTCGTGTCGAAAATCAGGACGCGGTCCTGTTTGGAAGTATCGGTCATGGGATATCTCTTTCTTGTGTCCTTAGCAGTGCCCGGCGCTGTTCCACCCCTGAGCGACGCGCCGGCAGGCACGCTCAGAGGCGGCTAAGGAGAAGAAGGCCACGAAGCGACGGGGCGCAGGCGCCCTGAATGATCGCGATATGTGCCGTCGTCTTCATGGGCGCGGATATTAGGCAGGGTCACGGCAAATGAAAACCCCGAAATTCCGGCCCTGCGGCTGGGTGATTTGACCTTGTCGCGCGGCCGCTTATCTGGCGCTGCTGTAGCGAGTTTGAGGTGCGGGACATGCGGGCTTTGGTGATCGGGGCGTCGGGCGGTATCGGCAGTGCCGTGGTGCAGGAACTGGGCGCCCGCCCGGAGGTGGCGGAGATCGTCACGTTTTCTCGGCGAGAGGATGGGTTGGACATCACGTCGCAGTCGGCTGTCGATGCAGCGCTGGGCGCGGAGGAGGGGGGGGTTGAGCTGATCGTCGTGGCGACAGGGGCCTTGCAGATCGCGGGCCATGGGCCGGAGAAATCCCTGCGGCAGGTGAGCGCCGATGCGCTGGCCGACCAGTTCGCGGTCAACACCATCGGCCCGGCACTGATCCTGCGCCATGCGCCGCGCCTGTTGCCGCGCGACCGGCGCGCGGTTCTGGCGGTGCTGTCCGCCCGGGTCGGGTCCATCGGCGATAACGGGCTGGGTGGGTGGTACGGCTACCGTGCTTCGAAGGCGGCGCTGAACCAGATCCTGCGTTCGGCCTCGATCGAGATCGCGCGGACCCACAAGCAGGCGATCTGCGCGGCCTTGCACCCGGGCACCGTGGCCACGTCTTTCACGCGGGACTTTGTCGCTCCCGAGAAGGCCACGCCGCCCGACGAGGCGGCGCGGAACCTGCTGGCAGTGATGGCCGGGCTGACGCCGGAGCAAACGGGCGGGTTCTTCGACTATGCCGGGCGGGAGATCCCGTGGTGACCCGGCTGGTACTGGTCCTGGGGGATCAACTCAGCGAGGGGATAGCCGCGCTTAGGGTCGCCGACCCGGCGACGGACGTGGTGGTCATGGCCGAGGTGATGGGCGAGGCGGCCACGGTCCCGCATCATCCCAAAAAGATCGCCTTTCTGTTTGCGGCCATGCGCAAGTTTGCCGACAGGCTGCGCGCGGCAGGCTGGCGTGTGGCTTACAGTCGCCTCGACGATCCCGAGAACAGCCAGACCATTGCCGGGGAACTGGCGCGCCGGGCTGGTGAATTCGGTGTGTCAGAGGTTCTGGCGACGGAGCCCGGGGATTGGCGGCTGATCGCGGAGCTTCAGTCGGCACCGGTGCCGGTGCGGTTGCTGGAGGATGACCGGTTCCTTGCCAGCCAGGCGGAGTTCGAGGCCTGGGCAAAGGGGCGCACGAGCCTGCGGATGGAGTATTTCTACCGCGAGATGCGCCGCAAGACCGGCCTCTTGATGGAGGGCGATGCGCCTGCGGGGGGCAAGTGGAACTTCGACCATGACAACCGCAAGCCCGCGCCCGATGAGGTGACCGGCCCGGGGCCGCTGCGGTTCGAGCCGGATCCGGTGACCGAGGCGGTGCTGGACCTGGTTGACGCGCGGTTCTCCGGGCACTTCGGGACGCTGCGCCCGTTCTGGTTTGCCACGGATCGCGATCAGGCCCTGCGGGCGCTGGATCACTTCATCGCCCATGCCCTGCCACGGTTCGGGGACTATCAGGATGCGATGCTGGATGGGGAGCGGTTCCTCTATCATTCGGTGCTGTCGCTCTACCTGAATGCCGGGCTTCTGGAGCCTCTGGAGGTTTGCCGTGCAGCGGAACGCGCGTGGCTGGAGGGCTCGGCGCCGATCAACGCCGTAGAGGGATTCATCCGCCAGATCATCGGTTGGCGCGAATACGTGCGCGGCATCTATTTCCGCGAAGGCCCGGATTACACCGCGCGCAATTCGCTTGGCCATGACCGGGCGCTGCCCGCGCTTTTCTGGGGCGGGCCGACGAAGATGCGCTGCGTCGCGCAGGCGGTGGCCCAGACCCGGGACGAGGCCTATGCGCACCATATCCAGCGCCTGATGGTCACCGGGAATTTCGCGCTGCTGGCGGGGATCGATCCGGGCCAGGTGCACGCGTGGTACCTGGCGGTCTATGCCGATGCGTTTGAATGGGTGGAGGCACCCAACGTGATCGGGATGAGCCAGTTCGCCGATGGCGGGGTGGTGGCGTCAAAGCCCTATGTCTCGTCCGGGAACTACATCAACAAGATGTCCGATCACTGCGGGGCCTGCGCCTATGCGGTGACGAAGAAGACAGGGGAGGGGGCGTGCCCGTTCAACCTGCTCTACTGGCATTTCCTCGACCGGCATCGGGAGCGTTTCGCGGGCAACCCGCGCATGGGGCAGACCTATCGGACCTGGGCGCGGATGGATGCGGGCAAGCGCGAGACCATCCTGCGCGAGGCTGACGCGCTTCTCGAGCGGATGTCCGCAGGCGGCGAGGTCTGACCCAGCGGACGCGCCTGCGGCGCGGCGAGATTTCCGCGCCCGCCTTCGGCAGGCGCGGCCTCCGGCGGGGATATTTTGGAACAGAAGAAGCGGGCTTCGAGCCGGGAGGGAGCCTGCTCCGCGAGCGGAGCGGGGGTCAGTTGCTCTCCGTCAGGGCGCCGTTTTCCCAGGTGCCGCTGGCCTCTTGCCCGGAGGCGTAGCGGATCGTCCCCTGGCCGTGGCGTTTGCCTGCCAGGAATGTGCCGGTGTAGATATCGCCATTCGCGTATGTGGCCGTACCTTCGCCCTGGATCTCGCCGCCGGTCCATTGGCCGGTATAGGTGAATCCGTCGGGCATGGTGATGGTGCCTTGACCTTCGCGCTGGCCGTTGATGAAGCTGCCCTGATAGACAGTTCCGTCGGAATAGGTCGCCGTGCCGGTGCCGTGGCGGCGGCCCTCGACCCACTGGCCTTCGTACCGATAGCCATCGGCGTAGATCATGATGCCGAACCCATGGTTCTGGGCGTTCTTGAATTCGCCCTCGTAGACGAGCCCGTTGGTATAGGTGGCGACGCCCTTGCCGTCGATCACACCGGCGCGCCATTCGCCTTCGTAGACATCACCATCTGAATAGACGATCCGGCCGGTGCCGTCAGCGAGGTCTTCCTTGAACGCGCCCTCATAGACCGAGCCGTCGGGGTAGGTGACCTTGCCCTGGCCCTCGATCCGGCCATCGATCCAGGACCCGGTATAGATGTAACCATCCGTCCCGGTAAACGTGCCCTGGCCATGGCGTCGGTCGTTGACGAAGCTGCCCTGGTAGACATCGCCATTGGCATAGGTGACCCGGCCTTCGCCCTCGCGCTTTCCGTTGACCAGCGGGCCGACATAGACATCGCCATTGGGTTGGGTCAGTTTGCCGGTGCCGTTCATCTGGCCGTTCTGCCAGGGGCCGTCGTAGATCAGACCGTCCGGCATGCGCAGGAGTCCCCGACCGTCGCGCTCACCATTGGTGACCTCGCCCACGTAGATCGAGCCGTCGGGATAGGTTATCCGGGCCCGGCCTTCCTTTACGCCGTTTACCCAGCTGCCTTCGTAGACATAGCCCTCGGGCGATTCCATCCGGCCTTGCCCGTGGTGCAGGGCGTTGCGGAAGGCGCCCTCGTAGACGACGCCATTGGCATAGACGGCGATGCCGCTGCCGTTGATCCGGCCTTCGGTCCAGTCGCCTTCGTAGCTGCTCCCGTCGGGGTAGATGATCTTGCCGCGCCCTTCGGGCTGACCCTTGACGAAATGACCCTCGTAGAGTGCGCCGCTGGGGAACTTGGCGAGGCCGCGACCGCGAATTTCTCCGTTGACCCATTCACCGGTGTATTCGTAGCCGTTTGGCAGGGTGTAGGTTCCCAGCCCATGCTGGCGCCCGTTACGGAACTCCCCCTCGTAGACGCCGCCGTCGTCATATTGCTTGACCTGCGTGTCGCCGTCCTGGGCGGGTGCGGGGCCGGGCAGCGCCGCGAGGGCCGCAAGCGTGGCGGCGACCCAGAGTTTCGACCTAACCAGTTCCAAGCGCGGCATTTTCGGCTCCCCTTCGCCTCCCGAGGCCCGGACGTCCGGACGAGGAGAGCCTAGTGGACCGTCATGCCAGTGACAACGGTTTTTGCCGCTCCTGCCTTTTCCTTCCGGGCGGTTCCCGATAGAGCAGAACCGCGACGTTGAGGAGACACCGGATGTCCAACCGCTTCCGCCTGACCCTGGCCCAGTTGAACCCCACCGTTGGGGCGCTTCAGGCCAATGCAGACAAGGCTCGCCGCGCCTGGGAAGAGGGGCGCGCTGCCGGTGCGGACATGGTGATGCTGCCCGAGATGTTCCTCACGGGCTACCAGACCCAGGACCTTGTGATGAAGCGGGCCTTCGTGGCGGATGCGCAACGCCATCTGGATATTCTGATGGCCGATTGCGCGGACGGCCCGGCCCTGGCGATCGGGGCACCATGGCTGGAAGGGGCGGAGCTGTTCAACGGCTACCACATCCTGTCCGGAGGCAAGCCCGTTGCGCGGATCTTCAAGCACCACCTGCCCAACAGCGATGTCTTCGACGAGGTTCGGCTTTATGCTTCGGGGGAGATTCACGGGCCGTACCGGGTCGGGCCGCTCCGGATCGGCTCGCCGATCTGCGAGGATGCCTGGTACGAGGATGTGGCCGAGGCTCAGGCCGAATCCGGGGCCGAGGTGCTGCTGGTCCCGAACGGGTCCCCCTATCACGGGGGCAAGGGCGATCTGCGGCTGAGCCTGATGGTCTCGCGCGTGGTCGAGACCGGGCTGCCGCTGGTCTACCTGAACATGGTGGGCGGGCAGGACGACCAGGTCTTTGACGGCGGCTCCTTCGTGCTGAACCCCGGCGGCAAGCTGGCGCTGCAGATGCCGCCCTTCGACGAGGCCATCGCCCATGTGGACTTCAAAGAGACGGACGAAGGTTGGCGCGCGCTGGACGGGGAAAAGGCACCGATCCCCGACCGGCAGGAGCAGGACTACCGCGTCATGGTCGAAAGCCTGCGCGATTATTGCGGCAAGACGGGCTTCTCGAAAGTGCTGCTGGGCCTTTCCGGCGGCATCGACAGCGCGCTGGTGGCCGCCATCGCCGCCGATGCGCTGGGGCCTGAGAATGTGCGCTGCGTGATGCTGCCCTCGGAATATACCTCGGAACATTCGCTGGAGGATGCCAAGGCCGTGGCCAATGCGCTGGGCTGTCGCTACGACTTCGTGCCGATCGCCGAGGGGCGGCAGGCGATCACCAACACGCTCGCCCCGCTGTTCGAGGGGCGCGGGCCGGACCTCACGGAAGAAAACATCCAGTCCCGCCTGCGCGGGCTGCTGCTGATGGCGCTGTCGAACAAGTTCGGGGAAATGCTGCTGACCACCGGCAACAAGTCCGAAGTGGCGGTGGGCTATGCCACGATCTACGGCGACATGGCGGGCGGCTACAACCCGATCAAGGACCTCTACAAGACCCGCGTGTTCGAGACCTGTCGCTGGCGCAACGCCAACCACCGCCCCTGGATGAAGGCCCCCGAAGGCGAGGTGATCCCGCCCCGTGTGATCGACAAGCCGCCCTCGGCCGAACTGCGCCCCGACCAGAAGGACGAGGACAGCCTGCCCCCCTACGAGATCCTCGACCAGATCCTCGAAGGGCTGGTGGACGAGGAGGCCAGCGTCGCCGACCTCGTGGCCCGTGGCTTCGAACGCGAGACCGTGAAGAAGGTGGAGCACCTGCTCTACATCTCGGAATACAAACGCTTCCAGTCCGCCCCCGGTGCCCGCCTGACCAAGCGCGCCTTCTGGCTCGACCGCCGCTACCCCATCGTCAACCGCTGGCGCGACCCGAGCTAGGGTTCCCCTGACCCGCCACGCTTGACCGGCCCGCGACCCGCGCCCACAATCTGGAGGTCGCAGGCGCCCACACCTACTTCGCCGGAGAGCTGGAGGCGTGGGGGCATAATGCTTCGCCCGTTGATCCGAACGGCTAACCAATAGATCATGGTTGCTGCGAGGGCGATGGCAGACAGGAAGACCTTTGGGCACCTGTCGTATCGTGTTGCGACGCGCAACCAATCCTCCAGCCTGCCGAGCATGATCCCGAAGCGGTGGTGTCCGAAGGCCCCCGCCCGCCCCGTTAACGCGAAAAACCCGGCGCGAAAGTCCGATGAAAGTCCGATAGAAGTCCGATAGTTTTCCGATTTGGAAAATCTCATGGTTTCAGCGCATTAACCCATGATTCGGCGTGTATCAGAGGGCCTGCCCGCCCCCCCCCTCTCTCTCGCACGCGCGGCGCCCAGAGCGACTTGTTCTGACCGCTCCCCTACAACTCCGTCAGCACACAATCCGACAGGATCTTCTCTGTGATGGCCCGGTCACAGAGGCGCGTGGCCTCGGTCATCACCGCGGCGCTGGCGGCGGCCACGCCGAAGCGCAGGCAGTCTCCCAGCGGTTCCTCGCGGGCGAGCGCCAGGGTGAAGGCGCCGACGAAACTGTCGCCCGCGCCGACCTTGCTGACCACCGGGACCTCGGGGCCGACCGAATGCCAGCTTCCCTCGGCCGAGGACAGGACCGATCCATCCGCCCCGCGGGCCACGATCACCATCCGCGCCACGCCCGCGTCCACCAGTTCGCGGGCGAATTTCGCCGTGTCTTCAGGGGTTTGTAGCGGGCGACCGGCCAGTTCTTCGCCTTCCTCGCCGTCCATGCGCAGCACATGCAGGGTCTTGTGCGGCCCCTTCGCCAGGTGGAAAAGCGCCGGGCCCGAGGTGTCCACGATGAGCCGCGCCTGCCGGGTGGAAACGTGCGCGGCCAGGATCGATGGGAAGTCCTTGGCCACCCCCGGCGGTTGGCTGCCCGAGAGCACCACGAAGGTCCCGTCGCCCGTGGCCTGATCGACGCTGCGCAGGGCGCGGGGCAGGTCGTGTTCCGCCCAGGACGGCCCGGGCATCACGAAGCGGTATTGCTCGCCGTTCCGCGCATCGGTGACGCTGATGCTCTGGCGTGTCTCGCCCGGGCCCTGGAACGCGACCGTGGCAATCCCCTCCTGCGTGAGCAATTGCAGAAGATGCGCCCCGGTCGCGCCCCCAATGGCGATAAGCGCCGTCGCCTGCCCGCCCAGCATCTGGATCGCGCGGGCCACGTTGATGCCGCCACCGCCCGGGTCGATCATCGGCTCGGTGCAGCGCAGCTTGGGGCCGGGGACGACCTCGGGCGCGGTCGTGGCGAAATCCACCGTGGGGTTCAGGGTGATCGTCAGGATGTGGCGGTTCATCGGGCGCCTCCGAAGCAACTTCGTTTGCGCTAACGTTCCAGTTCGCACCGCCGAGGTCAACCGGATGGCTGCCTCACTCCCACCACGGATCAATCGCGGCGATGTCGTCGTCGGACCAGCCGAAATGGTGGGCGAATTCATGCACCGTCACATGGGTGACGAGCGCGGCCAGCGGGATCTCGGCCCGGGCGATCCATTCGTCCAGGATGGCGCGGCGGAATAGCCATACGGTATCGGGCCCCTGCGCCTGATCCATCACCGATTTCTCGGTCATCGGGATGCCGTCGTAGAGGCCGGTCAGTTCGAACGGGTCCTCCATCCCCATTTCGCGCAGGGTCTCGTCATCGGCGAAGTCCTCGACCATGAGCCGCACGGCGCGGGCCAGGTCGCGGAACGGCTCGGGGAAGCTCTCGACGGCGGCAAGGGCCATCGCCTCGATCATGTCGGGGCCGGGGGGGAACTGATCGTCTGACGGGGCTGAGGACATGGGCGCGACTATGGAGCGGGACCGTTCGGATGAAAAGCGGCAAGCCCTGGTGCCGTCCGATCATGCAGAGCAATTCTGGACAATTCCGGGCGCATGTGAAAAACGCTCGGGCCAAGGAGATCATCGATGACCGTTACCCGTTTCGCACCTTCGCCTACTGGATATCTGCATGTGGGCAACCTGCGCACTGCTTTGTTCAACTACCTGATCGCGCGCAAGGCCGGTGGGACTTTCATCCTGCGGCTGGACGACACCGATCCGGAGCGGTCGAAGCCGGAATATGCGGAAGCGATTCAAGAGGATCTGACCTGGCTCGGCATCACCTGGGACCGGATCGAAAAGCAGTCCGCGCGGCTGGACCGCTATGCCAAGGCCGCCGACGAGCTGCGCGCCAGGGAGCGGTTCTACGAGGCGTTCGAGACCCCGACCGAGCTGGATCTGAAGCGCAAGAAGCAGCTCAATATGGGCAAGCCGCCGGTCTATGACCGTGCCGCTCTGGCGCTGTCGGATGCCGAGAAGGAGGCGCTACGCGCCGAGCGGGGGCAGGGGCATTGGCGTTTCAAGCTGGCGCATGAGCGGATCGAGTGGAACGACGGCATCCTGGGTGATATTTCCATCGACGCGGCCAGCGTCTCGGACCCGGTGCTGATCCGTGGCGACGGGCAGGTGCTTTATACGCTGGCCTCGGTGGTGGATGACACCGAAATGGGCGTGACCCATGTGGTGCGCGGCTCGGACCACGTGACCAATACCGCGACGCAGATCCAGATCATCGAGGCGCTGGGCGGCACTGCGCCGGACTTCGCGCATCACTCGCTGCTGACCGGCCCGCAGGGCGAGGCGCTGTCGAAACGGCTTGGAACCCTGGCGCTGCGCGACCTGCGCAAGCGCGGGGTGGAGCCGATGGCGCTTCTGTCGCTGCTGGCGCGACTGGGCTCTGCCGATCCGGTGGAGATGCGTGGTTCCATGGATGAACTGATCGATGGGTTCGACCTGTCGCGTTTTGGTGCTGCGCCCACCAAGTTCGACGTGGAGGACCTGTTCCCGCTGACCGCGCGGCACATTCAGACCTTGCCCTATGAGGCGGTTTCCGACGAGATCTCCGCCTTGGGCGTTCCCGCCGCGATCGCTCCGAACTTCTGGGACGTGGTGCGCGCAAATATCACCGTGAAGGCCGAGATGGCCGATTGGTGGCGCATCTTCCAAGGCGAGGTCGAAGCGGTTGTCGAGGATGCGGACCGTGAGTTCGTGACCGAGGCGCTGAAACTGCTGCCCGCCCATCCCTACACGTCTGAGACCTGGGGCGCGTGGACCTCGGCGGTGAAAGAGGCGACGGGCCGCAAGGGCAAGGGGCTGTTCATGCCGCTCCGCCTTGCGCTGACCGGGCAGGCCAAGGGGCCGGACATGTCCGACGTGATGCCGCTGCTGCAGAAGGCGCCGTCCCTCTGAGATTGTCGGGCCGCGCAGGGAATTCCCGCGTGGCCTGATCTGCGCTTCCGATGCATGCGCCGGGCCTTCCAAGGATCGATATGCATATCCGCTCAGGTGGCTCTGTCGCGTTGCCGACCAGGGGCAGTTGGGGAATTGTCCAGTCTGGATAATTTTTGAGCGAATTCCGACGATTTCCCGAAATTTCTTTTCGCTAGGGGTGGAATGATGGGCGGTGTCGTGTTTTGATTATCCATGTCGTTTTTGAACTTCCCGCGAAGGGGGGTCCGGGGGACGTTCGTAGGCGGGCATGAGGCGAAGCCGCACCGACCCGCTACAAAAAAGTATCCAGGGAGAAACCATGAAAAAGCCATCCGATCCTCAGCTGCTAGACCGACTGTCCGAGGCCGCCCGCCAGGGTCGCATCTCGCGTCGGTCCTTCCTCCATTATGCTTCGGCTGCGGGCCTGACCATGACGGGCGCAACCGGCCTCTGGACCAAGCAGGCGGCGGCGCAACCACAGCGCGGCGGGACCTTCCGCTGGGGTCTGCATGACGGCAACACTGCCGACACTCACGATCCGGGCACCTACCTGTCGCGCCAGCAGATCTACGTGGCTCATACCCACCGCAGTTACCTTACCATGATCAACGGCGACGGCTCGCTCGGGCCGGACCTAGCGACCAGCTGGTCGGCTAGCGCCGATGCCTCGGAGTGGACCTTCGAGATTACGCCAGACGCCTCGTTCCACAGCGGCAAGAAACTGACCGCGAATGACGTGGTCGCCTCGCTGAACCACCACCGTGGCGATGGGTCGACCTCGGCCGCCAAGGCGCTGCTGTCCGATGTGACCGACATCAAGGCCGATGGCGACTACACCGTCGTGGTCAGCCTGACCGGCGGCAACGCGGACTTCCCCTGGCTGATGACCGACTATCACATGGCGATCTGCCCGGCGAATGCCGACGGCACGATCGACTGGCAATCGGGCGACGGCTCGGGCCCCTACAAGATCGACAGCCAGGAATGGGGTGTGCGGTGCAACCTCAGCCGCCACGATGGCTGGCACGGTGAAGGCGCCTATTTCGACAAGGTCGAGATCCTGGTGCTGAACGACCCGAACGCGCGCCAGACCGCTCTGGTCACCGGCGACGTGGACAGCGTCTCGCTGATCGAGCTCAAGACCATGGGCCTGCTGCAGCGCAACCCGAACATCGTGATCCAGAACATCCCCTCGGCGGGTGCGATCACCATGCCGATGCATTGCAACAAGGCACCGTTCGACAATGTGGACGTGCGCAATGCGCTGAAGCTGGCGATGGACCGCGACGAGATCATCGAGAAGATCGCCTTCGGCGCGGCCACCAAGGGCAACGATTTCCACCATTCGCCCGCGCAGCCCTACTGGCCCGACGACATCCCGCAGCGCGAGTATGATCCGGACCAGGCGCGTTCGCTTCTGAAGAAGGCCGGGGCCGAGGGGCTGACGGTTTCGCTCAGCACCGCCGACAGCGTCTATGCCGGCGCGGTCGACATGTGCGTGCTCTACAAGGAACAGGCCGCCAAGGCGGGCATCAACATCAACGTCGTGCGCGAGCCCAATGATGGCTACTACTCGGATGTCTGGTTGAAGAAGCCGTTCACCCTCGTTTCCTGGGGCGCGCGCCCGACGCCGGACGTGATGTACACGCTGGCCTACAAGGCGGATGCGGCCTGGAACGAAAGCTTCTGGCAGAACGAACGGTTCAACGAGGTTCTGCTGCAGGCCAAGGCCGAGCTGAACGACACGCTGCGGGCCGAGATGTATCGCGAGATGGCGATGCTGGCGCGCGACGATGGCGGCACCCTCATCCCGTTCTTCAACAACTTCGTCTATGCGCACAGCGCGAAGGTCGGCGTTCCGGACCAGCTTGCCGCAAGCTGGGAATGCGACGGCGCCCGCGCGGCGAGCCGCTGGTGGTTCACCAGCTGATGAACGGATCGTCCCGGCCCGGCGCAGTCCGGCGCCGGGCCGACATACAGAATGCGCGGCCCCGCTTCGGTGGGGCCGCGCATCTGCGACCGCCGTCCCGGCGGCAAGAAAGTCATAACAAGTACGGGAATTCCGGCTGACGCGTTCACGCGGCAGAGCCATTTCCTGATGCTACAATATTGGAGGGAAAGATGGGGGATATAGCCAGACTCGTGGCCAAGCGCCTGGGGTTGGGATTGCTCACGCTGCTTGTCGTGTCGGTCCTGATCTTCTTCGCCGTGGAACTGCTGCCGGGTGACATCGCCCAGGCGGTGCTGGGCCAGGGCGCAACGGAAGAAAACGTGGCGGCCCTGCGCGAACGGATGGGCCTGAACAAGCCCGCGCCGGTGCGTTACTTCGAATGGCTCGGCGGCGCGGTGACGGGCGATTTCGGGGTCTCTCTCATCTCGGGTGAGAAGGTGACGACCGCGATCACGGGCAGGTTCGTCAACACGTTGTTCCTGGCGACCTATGCCGCGGTGATCGCAGTCCCCCTGGCGATCATCTTGGGGGTTATCGTCGCGCTGCTGCGCAACACGATTTTCGACCGGGTCGCCAACGTGATGACGCTGACCTCGATCTCCAGCCCGGAATTCTTTCTGGGTTACATCCTGATCCTGTTCCTTGCGGTCAAGAACCCCTATTTCCCGGCGCTTGCCAGTTTGAGCGAAGGCATGAGTTTCGGCGAAATTCTACACCGAACCTTCCTTCCCGCACTCACGCTGGTTCTGGTGGTGACCGCGCATATGATGCGGATGACGCGGGCCGCGATCATCAACCTTCTGGCCAGCCCCTATATCGAGATGGCGCGGCTCAAGGGCACGCCGCCATGGAAGGTGATTGTCAAACACGCTCTGCCCAACGCCTGGGCGCCGATCATCAACGTGGTGGCGCTGAACATCGCCTACCTCATCACCGGCGTGGTGCTGGTCGAGGTGGTTTTCGTCTACCCCGGCATCGGCCAGTTGCTGGTTGACGCGGTGTCCAAGCGCGACTTCCCGATCGTGCAGGCCTGCTGCCTGATCTTCGCGGCGACCTTCATCCTGCTGAACCTCGCTGCCGACGTCGGCGCGATCCTGACCAACCCGCGCCTGCGGCATCCGAAGTGAGGCCAGTCACATGAGTACTTTCGTAATCGGCTACTATGCCCTTCTGATCGCGGCCTCCTGTCTTGCGGCCTATTTCAACAAGCGCACGGTCTTCATGCTGATCTTCTCGCTGACGCTGGTGTCCTTCGTGTTGGGGATCGTCGGCGGGGTCTGGGCCTTGCAGATGGTGACGGGTTTTTCCGCCGCCCTCGCGCTGGCGGCGGGCACGTCCTACGCATTCCGCGAGTTCCTGATCATCATCGCGTCGAAGAACCTGGCGAAAGAGTTGCGCACCGCGCCGCTCACCGCCGCCTTCGGCATGTTCGTGATCTTCACCTACGCGATCGCAGGCATTTTCGCCCCCGCAATCGCGCCGTATGGCGAGGCCGAGATCGTCTCGTCCGCCTTCGCGCCCCCGGACGAGAACCTGCTTCTTGGCGCGGACCAACTTGGCCGCGACATGTTCAGTCGGATCATCTTCGGCGCGCGGAACACGGTCGGGCTGGCGCTGCTTGCGACCATCCTCGCCTTCTTGATGGGCGCTGCCGCCGGTCTTCTGGCGGCCACCAGGGGCGGTATCCTGGACCAGTTTCTGGGCCGCACGGCGGATGTGATCATGTCGGTTCCGTCGCTGATCTTCGCGCTGCTGATGTTGTCGATCTTCGGGACCAACCTGTTGGTCATCGTGGTCGTCGTGGCGGTCATCTACTCGCCTCGGGTCTTCCGCCTGACGCGGGCCGTCGCGGGCAACGTGGTGGTCATGGACTATATTGAGGCGGCAAAGCTGCGCGGAGAAGGCAACTGGTACCTGATCCGGCGCGAGATCCTGCCAAACTCCACCGCGCCGCTGATTGCGGAATTCGGGTTGGAGTTCTGCTTCGTCTTCCTGCTGATCGCCGGCCTTTCGTTCCTGGGCCTCGGGATCCAGCCGCCCACGGCGGACTGGGGGTCGATGGTGCGCGAGAACGCGACGCTGATCTCGTTCGGGGACATGACGCCCCTGATCCCGGCTGCGGCCATCGCGCTGCTGACCGTCGCGGTGAACTTTGTTGTCGACTGGATGCTGTTCCGGTCCTCCGGCCTGAAGGAGCAATAAGATGAGCAAGAAGAAAGACGTTCTGCTCAATATCCGTGATCTCAAGATACAGGGCTACTCGGATGAGAAATGGGTCGACATCATCAAGGGCGTGGACCTGACCCTGCACCGGGGCGAGGTCCTGGGCCTGATCGGGGAATCCGGCGCGGGCAAATCGACAATCGGTGCCGCCGCGATGGGCTATGCCCGGGACGGAACGAGGATCTCGGACGGGTCGATCGAGTTCGACGGGATGGAACTGACGACCGCCTCGGAAGCGGACAAACGCGCGCTGCGTGGCTCGCGCATCGCCTACGTCGCGCAATCGGCGGCGGCCTCGTTCAACCCCTCGCACAAGCTGATCGACCAGCATACCGAGGCCCCGGTCCATTACCGCATCAAGAAGCGGCTGGAAGCGCAGGAGGACGCGATCGAGCTTTACGAGCGCCTGCGCCTGCCGAACCCCGAAGAGATCGGCTTTCGCTATCCGCACCAGGTCTCGGGCGGGCAGTTGCAGCGGGCGATGACGGCGATGGCCATGTCCTGTCGCCCTGACCTGATCATCTTCGACGAACCGACCACCGCGCTGGACGTGACCACCCAGATCGAGGTTCTGGCAGCGATCCGCGACATCGTGGACCAGTTCAACACCGCCGCGATCTACATCACCCACGACCTGGCGGTGGTGGCGCAGATGGCCGACACGATCAAGGTGCTTCTGAAGGGCGAAGAGGTCGAAGAAGCCTCGACCGAGGAGATGCTGGAAAACCCGCAGGAGGATTACACCAAGAGCCTCTGGGCTGTCCGCAGTTTCCAGCGGCCGCAGAAATCCCGACCCAAGGACGGGACGAAGCCCGTGATCTCGGTGCAGAACGTGGATGCATCCTATACCGGTGGCGAAAAGGTTCTGGATGATGTCTCTTTCGACATCTACCCGGGCATGACCGTGGCGGTGGTGGGCGAGTCCGGTTCGGGCAAGTCGACGACCGCGCGGGTCATCACCGGGCTACTGCCGCCCTCCAAGGGGCAGGTCCTGTTCAACGGAGAGGCGCTGCCACCCAGCTACAAGGATCGCTCGCGCGAGCAATTGCGGCAGGCGCAGATGATCTACCAGATGGCGGACACGGCGCTGAACCCGAAGGTTCGAATCAGCGAGATCATCGGGCGGCCCGCGCAGTTCTATTCCGGTCTGACAGGTGCCGCGCTCAAGCAGCGGGTGGACGAGTTGCTGGACCTGATCGAGCTGGAGCCGTCGAAGTATTACAGCCGCTATCCGCCCGAGCTGTCCGGCGGGCAGAAGCAGCGGATCGGCATCGCCCGGGCGCTGGCCGCGGAACCCGAGTTCATCATCTGTGACGAGGTGACCAGCGCGCTTGACCAACTGGTGGCCGAGGGGATCCTGAAGCTGCTTGACCGGCTGCAGCGCGAACTGGGCCTGGCCTACATGTTCATCACCCATGACCTTGCCACCGTGCGCTCCATCGCGGACGAGGTGGTGGTGATGCAGAGGGGCAAGGTGGTCGAACAGGGGCCGAAGGACGAGATGTTCACCCCGCCACACCATCCCTATACGGACCTGCTGCTCAGCTCGGTGCCCGAGATGGATCCCAACTGGCTCACCACCCTGCTGGAAGAGCGTGGCGTGGACAACGTGGGCGAAGCGGCGGACGTCTGAGAGCGCCCCCCGAAACGAAAATCGCGCGCCATGCCGTCAGGCGGGCGCGCGGTTCATTTCAGCCAAACAGTGGATGGGTCAGGTCATCGCCATGCCGGTCAGGATCATCGTGCCGACGATGAGACCATAGACAATGGCAAACGCCGGCCAGGAGGCGCCGCGCATACGATATTCCCGGATCAACTGGTCCCGCGTCATCCCTGCATCCTCCGTTTGCCGACACGATGCTGCCCTGCGCTGCATCTTCCGTGTGTTCAATTCCGCCGGTAGATGATTCGGGTTTTTGACGCAAAGAAAATCGGACGGCGAGCCATGCGCCTTGGACAAACCTGTGTTTCGAAAAACACATAGAAAGATCAGTTGGTTGCCTGGGCGGTTTCGGATTGAAAAATGCGACATTTCCCGGCTTTGAAGCGACCTCTCGGCTCATGCGCCGAGAAGCGGGCGCAGCCCGACCCAGATCAGGCGTAGCGCCAGCAGGATGAGCATCAGGTTCAGCACCTTCCGGAAGCCCGGATCGCTGAACCGGTTCAGAACGTGGCGCCCGGCCCATGTTCCGGCCAGCCCGGCCAGGATCATCCCGACCACCAGCGCCGACCATGGCGCAAACGCGAACCCGAAGATGCCGAAGAACAGCGATTTGAGCAGATGCTGCGCGGTCATCAGCGCCGCATGGGTCGCCACGTGGCCATGCCGGTCGAGGTTCAGCGCTTTGACATAGGCGGCGACAAAGGGGCCGGTGGCCCCGAAGAACATGGTCAACGTGCTGCTTACGGCCCCGGCCAGCGTCGACCAGCGGGCCAGCCCGGCGGGCGGCTTGGCGAAGACGGACCACAGGATGAACCCGCCCACGCCCAGTTGCACCGCCTCGGGCGGCAATCGCAGGGCGACCGCTCCGCCAAGGGCGATGCCGATCAGCGATCCGACCAGAAAGGCTGGTGCAAGCGACCAGCGGATATGGGGCCGGAGCAGCACCGCGCGCCCCGCGTTCGACCCCAGTTGCACAACGCCATGCACCGGGATCAGCGCCGCCGGTGGCAACAGCGAGGCCAGCACCGCCAGCATCGCCGCGCCGCCGCCGATTCCGAAGGCGGCGGTCAGGGTCGAGGTCGCGAAGCTTGTCCCGATGAGGGCCGCGAAGACCTCGGCACTCATGTCCGGCGGCAGCAGTGCGAGCAAATTCAACCTCCGAAGTCGGTCCGGGTCGGGTATTTGATATAACGGTTTCCTATATCCGGCACGCACGATTTGCCCGATGCCCGGGGACCTGTCTGGTCATCGCCGAAGCAAGGTATATAGTGACCACGAATTCGGGACCGGGCGATAGGAGACGCCCGTGGGAGGTGAAAAGTGAAAGGCATGATGATGCATCGTCCGCTGCGTATTGCGGACATCATCGATTACGCGGCCATCGCGCATCCGCAGGGCGAGATCGTCTCGGTCCGGACCGAGGGCGACGTCCACCGGACGACCTATCGCGAGATGTCCAAGCGCATCGCGCAACTGGCCCACGCGTTGAAAACGCTGGGCATATCTGATGGCGACCGGGTCGCGACGCTTGCCTGGAACGGCTACCGCCACCTGGAGCTTTACTACGCGATTTCCGGGATCGGCGCGATCTGCCACACGGTGAACCCGCGCCTTTCGGCCGAGCAGCTTACCTATATCGTGAACCATGCCGAGGATCGCGTCCTTTTCCTGGACCTGACCTTCGTGCCCATCGTCGAGAAGCTGGTGGGAGAGTTTCCCAAGGACATGCGCTACGTCATCATGACTGACCGGGCGCATATGCCGGAGACCTCTCTACCCGATGTGCTGTGCTACGAGGAGCTTCTCGAAGGCCAACCCGAAAGCATCGACTGGCCCGAGTTCCCCGAGGATACGGCGGCGGGCCTTTGCTATACCTCCGGAACCACGGGCAATCCCAAGGGCACGCTGTTCTCGCACCGCTCGACGCTGCTGCACGCGATGGTGCTGGCGATTTCACTGCCCGATGCGCTGCACGAGGGGCGCAAAGTGCTGCCCGTTGTGCCGCTCTTCCATGTCAACGCCTGGGGCTTGCCCTATGCTGCGCCGCTGGCCGGGGCGTCGCTGGTCTTCCCGGGGGGCGCGTTGGACGGCAAAAGCCTTTTCGACCTGATGGACCGCGAGAAGGTCTATTCGGCTTGGGGTGTCCCGACGGTTTGGCAGGGATTGCTGGCACATATCCAGGCTGAAGGCCGCGTCCCCGAAGGGTTCGGCGATGTGGTCGTCGGCGGTTCCGCCGCGCCGCCTTCGATGATCGAGGCGTTCGAGGATATGGGCGTGAACGTCTGCCACGCCTGGGGCATGACCGAGATGAGCCCCGTCGGCACCCAGGGCAACCTGCCCAGTTTCATGGACGACATGCCCAAGGAAGAGCGGCTTCTGATGAAGCGCAAGCAGGGCCGCAAGCTTTTCGGCGTCGAGATGAAGATCGTGGGGGAGGACGGCAATCGCCTGCCCCATGACGGCAAGACGCCCGGCGCGCTTTACGTGCGCGGCAATGCCATCACGTCGGGTTACTACGGCAATGCCGAAGCGACCGAGGCCGCCTTCGACGCCGAAGGCTGGTTCGGCACCGGCGATGTGGCAATGCTGGACGAGAACGGCTTCCTGACGATCACCGACCGGGTGAAGGACCTGATCAAGTCGGGTGGCGAATGGATCAGCTCCATCGACCTTGAGAATGTCGTGATGTCCCATCCCGACGTGGCAAGCTGCGCGGTGATCGCGCTGCCCCATCCCAAGTGGGATGAGCGCCCCTTGCTGGTGGTCGTTCCTGTGGAGGGAAAGAAGCCGACGAAGGAAGAGTTGGTCGGCCTTCTGGGTGAGCATTTCGCCAAGTGGCAGTTGCCCGACGACGTGGTCTATATCGACGAGATGCCGCTGACCGCCACAGGCAAGGTCTCGAAGCTGACGTTGCGAGAACGTTTCAAGGATCACGTCCTGCCTGATGCGTGATCCGTCGAAGCTTCCAGCCGCCCTTCGGGGATTGCGCATTCCGGCGATCGGTTCTCCGCTTTTCATCGTCTCGGGGCCGGAGTTGGTCATTGCGCAATGCAAGGCCGGGATCGTCGGCAGTTTCCCTGCGCTGAACGCGCGGGAGGCCGAAGGCGAGCCGGTGCTGCTGGAGGCCTGGCTCAAGCGGATCACAGAGGAGCTGGACCGCCATAACCAGGAAAACCCCGACCGGCCCGCCGCGCCCTTCGCGGTCAACCAGATCGTGCACCGCTCGAACATACGGCTGGAGCGTGACCTTGAGATCTGCGCGCGGTGGAAGGTGCCGATCTGGATCACCTCGCTGGGCGCCCGCCCCGAGGTGAACGAGGCCGCCCATTCCTGCGGCGGCATCGCGCTGCATGACGTGATCAACAACACCTATGCGCGCAAGGCCATCGAGAAGGGCGCCGACGGGCTGATCGCCGTGGCCGCCGGGGCAGGGGGGCACGCGGGGCCACAGTCACCCTTTGCGCTGATCCGGGAAATCCGTGAGTGGTTCGACGGGCCGCTGCTTCTGTCCGGGTCGATCGCGACCGGTCAGTCGCTGCTGGCGGCACAGGTGCTGGGGGCCGATCTGGGCTATATCGGTTCGCCCTTCATCGCGACCGAAGAGGCAAACGCGGTGCCGGACTACAAGCAGATGCTCGTGGCCTCGGGCGCCGAGGACATCGTGACCTCGACCTATTTCACCGGGGTTTCCGGCAACTACCTGAAGCCCTCGATCGCCAAGGCCGGGCTGGACCCGCAGAACCTGCCCGAGGCGGACCCGTCCTCGATGAGTTTCAAGTCGGGATCGTCCAAGCCAAAGGCATGGAAGGAAATCTGGGGCTCCGGTCAGGGGATCGGCGCCGTGAAGGAAATCGTGCCCGCCGCCGAGTTGGTGGCGCGGATCGAACGGGAATACCGGCAGGCGCTGGCCGAGGTGGCCGCCTATGCCGGGCGGATGTGAAGGAGAAAGAAGATGGACCTGGGTGTAACGGACAAGGTGCGGCCTCTGATCGAGAAGGTGCGCGCGATGGTGGAGAACGAGATCGCGCCGCTGAACGCGGAATACGAGGCCGAGGTCGGCAAGCACCCCACGGGTGACCGCTTCAAGCATACGCCTCGGCAACTCGAGATCCTGGACGTGCTCAAGGCCAAGGCCAAGGAGCGGGGCTTGTGGAACTTCTGGCTGACCGACAGTGATCGCGGCTATGGCCTGACCACCGTGGAATATGCCTACCTCGCCGAAGAGATGGGCAAGGTCGGCATCGCCGCCGAGGTATTCAACTGCAACGCGCCCGACACCGGCAACATGGAAGTGCTGGAACGTTATGGCGAGGACTGGATGAAAGAGCACTGGCTGACCCGGCTGCTCGAAGGTGAGATCCGCTCGGCCTATGTGATGACCGAGCCGGGGCTGGCCTCGTCCGACGCGGCGCAGCTGGCCTTCGAGGCCAAGCGCGACGGCGACGACTGGGTTCTGAACGGCGAGAAATGGTGGATCTCGGGCGCGGGCGACCCGCGCTGCCAGCTTTATATCCTCATGGCCTGCACCGACCCGGATGCGCCGAAGCATTCGCGCCACACGATGTTCGTGCTTGAACCCGACACGCCCGGCATCGAGGTGCTGCGCCCGATGCAGGTCTTCGGCCATGACGATGCGCCCCACGGCCATATGCATATCCGCTTCACCAATGTGCGCATCCCCGCCAAGAACGTGGTCCTGGGGGAGGGGCGCGGCTTCGAGGTTGCGCAAGGGCGCCTTGGGCCCGGCCGCATCCACCACTGCATGCGGGCGATCGGGCAGGCGGAAAAGGCGCTGGAAATGATGTGCCGCCGTGGCCTCTCGCGTGAGGCTTTCGGCAAGAAGATCATCGAACTGGGCGCCAATTACGACATCATCGCCAACGCGCGGATGGAGATCGAAATGGCGCGGCTCCTGTGCCTCAAGGCCGCCTGGATGATGGACACCGCAGGCGTGCGTGCGGCACAGCCCTGGATTTCCCAGATCAAGGTCGTGGCGCCGCTCATGGCCGGCAAGGTGGTGGACGAGGCGATGCAGTTGCACGGCGCCGCCGGCATCAGCCAGGACTTCAACCTGGCGCATATGTGGACCCATATCCGCACCCTGCGTTTCGCCGATGGGCCGGATGCGGTGCATCGCCGCCAGGTGGCCCGCGCCGAGTTGAAGAAATACACCAACGAGAAGATCTGAGTCCCGTGACTGCGCTGACCGTCATCCGCCACGCCCAGGCATCGTTCGGGGCGGCGAATTACGACCTTCTGTCCGACCTAGGCCATCGCCAGTCGCGTGCCCTCGGGCAGGCGCTGGTGCGGCAGGGGGTGAAGCCCGATCACCTTTTTATCGGGGCGCAGCGGCGGCATCGTGAGACGTTGGAGGGGATCTGCGAGGCGCTCGGCTTCGATGCCGGGACAGCGCATGTCCACGAAGGCCTGAACGAGTTCGACTTCAAGGGCCTGCTCGAGGCGCGGTTCCGCGAGGGCGGCGCGCCCGAGGGGATGCATTCGGACCGGCGCACCCATTTCCGCACCCTGCGCGACACGGTGCTGGCCTGGCAGCGGGACGAGATCACCGACCCGCCCGAAAGCTGGGAGGCGTTCGCCGCCCGTGTCCGGGCCGCGCGTGAGTCCATGCAAAAGGCGGGCGGGGCGGTTCTGGCGGTCAGTTCCGGCGGGGCCATTGCCCAGATGATCACCGAGGTGATCGACGCGCCATCGCCGCAGATGATCCGCCTGCAACTCCAGATGAAGAACTGCGCCGTGACCCGGTTCATCGCCGGGCGCGAAGTGCTCTACCTGCACTGCTTCAACGAGACGCCGCATATCGACGCCGCCACCGAAGCCGACCTCTTGACCTATAGCTGAGGAGACCGACCCGTGACCTCTGCCGCTGCCCAACTCGATACCGCCGCCGTCGCCAAATGGCTGGAGGCCAACCTGCCCGGCTTCGAAGGCCCGGTGGAGGCCGAGAAATTCGCCGGGGGCCAGTCGAACCCGACCTTCCGGCTGATCACGCCGAAGGGCCGCTACGTGCTGCGCCGCAAACCGCCGGGGACGCTGCTCAAGTCCGCCCATGCGGTGGACCGGGAATTCCGGGTGCAGAAGGCGCTAGCGGGGACCGGGGTGCCCGTGGCGCAGATGCATGTGCTTTGCGAGGATGACGACGTGATCGGCTCGGCCTTCTACGTGATGGAAGAGGTGAAGGGCCACAACTTCGACGACCCGCGCATTCCCGAGGTGGACCGCGAGATGCGCAGCCGGATCTATGACGAGATCAACCGCGTGCTGGCCGCGATCCATTCGGTGGACCTGGTCACAACTGGGCTGGATGACTACGGGCCGGGGCAGAACTACTATCGCCGGCAGATCGACCGCTGGATCAAGCAATACCGCGCCAGTGAGACGGGGCCGATCCCCGAGATGGAAGAGCTGATCGCCTGGGTCGATGAAAACGCCCCCGAGGATGACGGGTGGCGCACGCTGGTGCATGGGGATTTCCGGCTCGACAACATGCTATTCGCCGAGGACGGGCCGGAATGCGTCGCGGTGCTGGATTGGGAACTGTCCACCATCGGCCATCCCTTCGCGGACCTTGCGGCGGTCATCATGCAATGGCAGCGGCCCACCGGATCTGAGGGGCGCGGGCTGGCGGGCGTGGACCGCGCCGACCTGGGCATCCCCAGTGACGAGGCCTTCGTCGAGGCCTATTGCCGCCGCATGGGGATCGACGGGATCGACAACTTCGGATTCTACGTCGCGTTTTGCGCCTTCCGTATGGCGGCGATCCTGCAGGGCGTGAAGAAGCGCGCGCTGGATGGCAACGCCTCGAACCCCGAGCGGGGGATGAAGATGGGGGAATACGTTCCGGAATTTGCCAAGGGCGGGTTGAAAGCGGCGGGCGTCTAGTCCTTCCGCATCGGGCGCACTAGCCCTTCCTGCGCGACGCTGGCCACAAGCGTGCCGTCCTGCCGGTAGATGGCGCCGCGATTGAACCCGCGCGCGCCGCCGGTGAAGGGGCTGTCCATCGTGTAGAGGTGCCATTCGTCGAAATTGACCGGGCGGTGGAACCAGACCGCGTGATCAAGGCTCGCCGTCATCACGTTGCCGGTCAGCCAGCTTTCCCCCAATGGCCGCAGCGACGAGCCCAGCAAGTACATGTCCGAGGCATAGCTCAGCAAGCATTGCTGCAGCCAGGGCGGGCAGCCCGTGGGTCGCGCCAGCCGGATCCAGAGGGCGTGGCTGTCGGGCGTCGGGCTGGGGTTCAGCAGGTCATAGGGCGTCGCTTCCCGCAGTTCGATCGGTGAGGCGCGCAGCAAGTCCTTCCGGAAGTGTTCGGGCGCACGCGCGGCCATCTGTTCGCGGGCCTCGGCCCGGCTTTTGAGCGTTTCCGGATCGGGATTGCCCTCGGGCATCGGGTGCTGACGCTCGGGGCTGTCCTCGTCGACGTGGAACGAGGCGGCAAGGTTGAAGATCTGTCGCCCGTGCTGCACCGCGATCACCCGTCGCGTGGTGAACGAGCCGCCATCGCGGGCGCGGTCCACCTCGTAGATCACCGGGATCGACGGGTCGCCGGGCCGGATGAAATAGGCATGCAGCGAATGACAGGCGCGGTCCTCGACCGTGCGATAGGCGGCCACCAAGGCCTGCGCGATGACCTGCCCGCCGAAGATGCGACGGCTGGTTTCGCCGCCCGATCCCTGGCCACGGAACAGGTTGACCTCGAGCGGCTCGATATCGAGCAGGTCGAGCAGGGCGGAAACCGGATCGGTCTGCTGTGCGTCCATCTTTGGTCCTTCCGTACCGGTGCGCGCGTTGCGGCTATTCATACAAGGGGGTGGGCCGACTGCAAAGCTTGCCGGATGGAATACGCGTGGGTGAGTCGCGATGACGGCAAATCTGTCTGACCATATTTACACTTCGCCGCCGAAATGGGCCGACATTCCTCGGAAAAACGGGACAATTGCGCCAGAGACGGGATACCGTTCAGATATTGAATCTGTAATTCAACCCTGACGCCTCTCACGCGAATTTCCTTTTGAGACGAGCGGTTTCTGACCCATATTCGTTGTATGGAGCGTGCGATACATAGGCAATTTGCGCCGTGGGATATGCAGGAACCCGACCGGGTGGTCGAGGCGATCCTGATGCGCGCCCCTTTTGATATCGCCTTTCCCTTCGCCGCTGGCTGCGTCCGCGCCATTCAGGGGCCGATCGCCCTGCAGGAGGACTCGCTGGAGCGGACCCCGCCGTCCAAGGTGCAGATGATCTCGCTGATGATGCATGCCTTCGAGCAGACCAGCAATTACGCGAACGAGATTCCGACCCTTGAAAGCACTCTGATCGCGACCCCGAAAGGGGCGGAGCATCTGACATATGTGGAGACACCGGCTTGTCTCGGACTGGCATCGGCACTCAGCCGGATCGCGCCGCGCCTGACCCTGATCGAGATCTTCAGCCACATGAACAGCCAGACCCATGAGCGGCACCTGATGTCGATCTGGCAGGGTGGGCAGGTGATCCGTCGCCTTGGCGCAAGCAAGGAGAGCATGACCGGCGACGAGGTAATCAACGAGGGCGAACCGCAGGCCTGGGAGCCGGAGCTTGACCTTTCGGCGGAACTGCCGATCGATGCGGTGAACCGGGGTGTGATCTTCGATGTGCTATCCGGCCTTGGCGTCGACATGGCCGAGATGATCGGGCGACGCAAATTCGCCCGGTCGCGCATCCTGACCCCGATCATTGCGCAGCCGCCCGAGGCGATGCTCAAGATCTACGACGGGCACCAAAGGCAGACGAAGGCGGCTTTTGCGCTGGGTATCGGCAAGGTCATGGACGCCAATCTTCTGGAAGAAGACCGTCAGACCGAGGCCGAGTTCCGCCAGCAACTCTTGGATATCGTGACGCCGTTTCAGTCAGCGGTGGGCAAGATGGACGATATCTCGGCCATCCTGAAGGACGCCGAGGCGGTTGCCGCCCAGTTGCGCCCCCTGGGTCGCCGGGCGGAGCCGAAGATCATGCAGGTCTTCGAATCGGCCCTGGCCCGCGTCCTGCAACTGGACCCGGAACATGCCTGTCTTCCGGCCTTGCGTACAAAGTTCGAGATTGCAGCCAAGGCCGCGTGGGAAGGGTAGGCGTTCAGCCGTCCTGCGCTGCGAAAGAGCCCAGCTCGTATCCAAGCTGAAGCAGGATCAAGGCGGCCTCTTCAGGCCCTTCATCGCCATCCGCAAGGCGCGACTGATCGAACATATGCGCCGCGCCGCGGAATTCTGCTTTCAGGGCCGCCACGGCGGGACCTTCGAGGCCGGGGTGCTCCAGCATTCGGCTGACATCCTGCACCGCTGCGCGACACAGGCTAAGGAACTCATCGGTCCCGATGCTCTTGTCGCCTTCGACACGGCTGACAATCCCGTCGACCGTGCTGCGCCATTCCTCAAGGATTTCCCCGGGTTTTGGAACCGAGGCCGCGGCTTCGGCACGTAGCGCCTCGAGACGAGGATTAATTTCCTTCTCGATCAAGGCCCGCGCCGAGGCGAGGGACTCCTTGCGAACCGTTGCCGCAAGTGTCGCGATGTTTTCCAGAAGTTGTGCGCCGCCCGCCTCTTCCCAGGCGGTCTTGTTCGATACAGTCCCGTCCTTGCGCGCCTTGGCTGCCTTGGGGCTCTGGAACGGGATGAGCGCGTGGAAATGCGATGACAGTTCGTCCGTCATGCGTTTCATCAGACGGTCAAGCGACTTGCGGATCGAGGGCAGATCCACGTGGGTAATCACGAGAATGCCGTTTTCCTTGAGCTGCCCGGGAAGCTGAGACCATGTGCGCCGCTCTGTCTCGCGCCAGGCCTGCACGGCGTTGGTGCACCAGAGCAGGATATGGGCGTTGTCGGCCATTTCCAGCGTCCGTTCCTTGGCACGCAGGGGGTCGTTCGTTCCCGGAAGGTCGATCAGGCTGACCATGCGCAGGATGTCCGCGGGCAGGGTCACGCGGATGAAATCGGGTTTCAGTTCGGCGGCGCTGTCCAGATCCGCGAATTCGCGCTTGTCCTCGGCGGTGTCGCTCCACCAGCCGACCATGATCTTTTGCTCGGTTCCGTATTCATACAGAATCGTCGGCAGGCGGCTGGCAAGAACGCTTGTCTGCACCAGATCCGTGCCAACCAGAAGGTTCACCAGCGAGGATTTCCCCGAGCTGAATTCACCGGCAACGGCCACACGCGGCTGCGAATGCAATCCTACGTAAAGCCGATGCGCCTCGTCATGCAGGCCACCTGAACTCTCTTCCTGCGCGGTCAGCGACAGGAATTCGCTCAAGACGGCGAGTTCAGGCATATGTGACGAGTTGTCAGTCATCCAGTTCGGTTTCCAGTCCCAGCTCTTCGGCGATGCCTTCCAGTTCCTTCACGACGGTCTCGGTCAACTCGAGCTGGGCTTGGGCCTCGGCTGCGTCGGCTTCGCGCTTCGCTTCGGAAGTATCGACGCTCGACACGTTCTTGCCCGCGAGTTCCTCGAGAATCCGCGTCACGTCGATGATATAGCTATTCGCTGAACGTTCCACTGCTGTTTCGAATTCTTCGCGGCGCGACTCGATCAGCTCACGGCACATGTCGGCGAACTGGACCTGGATCGTATTGACCATCTTTTCCGCCTTGGTGCCCGAGCTTTCGAACAGGGAGCCAAGCCAGCCGGTGGAAAGGTCAAGCGTCACGGTACGATAGAGCGGGTCGGTCCGCGGTGACAGCGACAGAACGCCGAGGGTTTCGATGTTGATGTGGCGCAGGCGCTTCTCGATTTCCGGGTCGAATAGCTCGCGCAATTCCTTGCTCAGGGCGCGCAGATCCAGCCAGATCCGATTCTGGATCTCATCGAAGCGCTTCACGTAGTTATCGCGCAAGCGATCCCGCAGCGGATCCAGGTCAATATGGATGTCCTGCCCGCGTTTCAGCGTTGCCAGCACGCCGGCGAGGCCTTCCTGTTGCGCCTTCGCAAATTTGGTCGCGTCACCTTCGAGGTTTGTCAGAAGCTTGGCCCAGGCATTGCGTCCGGCCTGGGTGATCGCATGGGCGCGCATCGAAAGACGGTCGCGCACCAGCTTGATCGCCTCTTCCTTGGTCTCGGGCGTCAGGACCGTTCTTCCGGGGCCTGACTCTTGCGAGAGGTAGTCCAGGCGGATCTTGGTCTGTTCGGAACTCTGGCGGGACAGCGAGACAAGCGCGCTGGCTGCGCTCCCCAGGAAGCTCGACTTGGCGCCGTTCAGGAGCATCGTGCTCAGGGTATCTTCAAGCTCGGTCAGGCCGGAAACCTGCCGTGCAATTGCGCGGCGGGTCGGCTCGTCGGCATTCTCCAGGCCGCCTTCGGGCAGCTCCACGCCACGGAACTTGGCGAACTCTTCCAGGGCCTCGGGATCGATGTCGCTCTCGTCCCCGGTGATCGAGTAGTTGGCCCAGGCCGCACTGCCCATCAGCACCGGAACATCCAGCCCTTCAAGCTCGTTGTTCAGGTTGGCCTTCACCCGACCGCGCAATTCCTCGAAGTCCTCGGCCAGGTGATGGATCTCGTCGATCCGGTTGACGAAGACGACGATCTGGTCGCGCTTCAGCGCCTTCAGAATGCGGACAAGCCGGACGTCGGATTCGGTCAGCGGCTGGTGCGCCGACAGGACCACCACGAAATACTCGGCATTCTCGAGGTGCTGCTGGGTGATTTCCTCGCGGATCAACAGCGGGTCGTTGATGCCGGGTGTGTCCATCACGCAGATGGGGGTGCCGAAAGGCTCCTGCTCGAAATAGATCTCGGCCACGCGGGTGATGTCGTTGAAACGACCGGCCTGCGGGTTGCGGATCCGTTCCTGGGGTGCGTCACCCGAACAGACATAGCGTTCGATGACCGAGCGGTTCACCTTCTCGAAACGGTGCGCCTTGCCCAGCAGCGTCTCGAACTGGTCGCTGAGGCGGAGCTGCGCCCGGTGGCGCATCGCCTCGACCTGTTCGTTCAGCATTTCCTTCTTGTAGTCTTCCAGCAGGCCTTCGGTCAGTTCACCCAGCCGGCCGCCGCGCTTGGCCAGACGATCCCACTGGGCGTCGTCGAAGAACCGGAAGATCGCGCCGGAATGCCGCCCCGAGGGGTGCCCGAAATTCAGCTGGGTCACGACCGTTGTCCACGGGTTGATGTCCGACGGCAGCAGGTCCGCTTTGTGTGTCAGGCAGTTCACCAAGGTCGATTTCCCGGCCTTGACCTGGCCCACGAAGGCTACTTTGCTGAAATGAGAGGTGAGGCTATCGACGATTGGCTCAACGCGATCGCGCAGTTCTTCATCGGCATCCGCCGCTACGAAGCGCTGAGTGACGTCGAGCAGATTTTGCTTCGTCGCCTCAAGCGACGCGCCAATTGCCTGCCCCACCCTTGGTTGGTTTGCCTGATCGTTCATTCGGGTCTTCCGTTGTATTCTTTCCGTTTTCGGAGGACTCATCCTGAAGGAGCTTCAGGAAAATATCACTTTCCGACTCGGATTCAGAGGATGCACTATTCCCGGGGGCTCTGTCATCCTGCAGATCGCGATTGAGTTCAAGATCCCACAATAACTGTTCCTCTTCGGGGCCGAACTCCAAATCTTTTCGCAACTCGCTAACAACCTCGGTGGCCATGCCCGCTGGGATTCCCAGGTACACAAGCTGGGCACCGATCATGAAGGCTGCGGCTTTTTCGCCCTCAGAGATCACGATGGCGAATTTTTCCCCCTTACCCATCCACGAGGTAATCTCAGAGCTGATCTTTGCGCTGTCTTCGCGGGTCGGCATACCTTCGGGGTGTGAGGTGTCCCAGAAATAGAGGTCATCGCGCGAGACGTCCTTGACGACCTCCAGCGGATGCCAGAAACATTTCACGCCTGCGTCAGCCATGATCTTGACGCCCGCCGGTGCGGGTGGGTTCGCCCCGAAGAACAGAAGGGACGTTACGTCATTCTCGGCCAGGCAGGGCACGTCTTTCTCGAAATTCAGTCCCTTCGCCCCGGTGATGAAGGCCGCAAGCTTGCCTTTCAGGATCCAGCAGAGGGAATCTTCCTCGGCTCGGGTCTGCAAAGTGCCCGCCAGGCCTTCCGGGATGCCGCGAAGTTCGGGTGACAGATACCGCGGGTCCGCGTCAGGCGGCACCGCGATAGCACCGCCGGTATTGAGAAATTGGCGACCGGGATCAGACTGCGGCGCCACGAAGAATTGCTTGGCGGGGCTATGCTCCTGCACCTTGCCGCCCGCGACAAGGATCACGCTGTCACCATAGGCTGCAACCTGCGCCTGGTTGTGCGACACCATCAGAACGGCTCGATCCTTGGCGATCTTGCTGATCTCCTCAAGGACAACGACCGCGTCCTCGGGGGTGAGATGAGCCGTGACTTCGTCGAGGCAGATCAGGTTCGGGCTGAGCTTGACCACCTCGGCGATGCGCGCCAGGGCCGTTTCGGCATCGTTGACGGATTTCTGCTTCAGCAGGCTCGGCAGGTTCGTCCGATCCAGCGGCTTGCCCATGAAGAAAGCTTGTTCGTACTCAGCCTCGACCTGCCCCGTGTCGACTTCATCGCAGAGCCATGACAGGAAGGTGGACTTGCCGATACCGACCGGCCCCATCAAAGCGGCGACGCCCCGGTCGGGAAGCTCGAATCCGAAATCCCGAAGCAAGACACGGCCCCCGACTTTCAGGCTCAGACCTTTGATCGCGAGGAGGGGGGAGGCCATGGCTATGTCGCGTCTTCCGCGCTGAAGTTTCCTTTGTACGCAAGAAGCTTGGCGATCCTGGTCCCGCTGAACGTGGTGGCCACGATCGCGCCCTTGTCGGCAGCGATACACACCCCATAGCTTCGGGAATCCGTGGGGCGCAGGATCAGCAGTTGCTGATCCCCAAGGCCCTTGGCCGTGCGCAATATCCACGCAGGGAACGCCTCGGCGAGCTCTTTCCTGACGCTCAGGATAAAATCGTTGTCGCCTTCGTGGGCGACAAGCTCCCCGGAACTGGAGATCAGGACCGGATCGAAGGACATCTCTTTCAGGTCATCGAAGCTCTGGCGCAGCCAGTCGCTGACTTCTGCCGGGCCATCTTTGGCAGCAGCCTTCGCGGCGGTGTCCGCCGCATCGGCCTCGTTCAGGGCGGCCTTGGTCAGATCGCCGATCCCGACACCGGCATGGCCAGCCGTGGCAACAGAGTTCACCGGGTCGCTGACGACGCTCAGGTCGCCGGCACTGGAGAATGCCGTCAAAAGCGACGCCAGACCGGTCGCATCCGTCGGCTCGAGCGGACGATCGAGGAGCTCTCCGGCATCACCCGACACAACCTTGAAAACTTTTCGGCCTCCCACAGCCAGACACAGCCCGGTCCCGGACCCGGCTCGGAATGTCAAATGGCGGGGAAGTTTGGTTTCACGAATTTCGCGAAGGATCGAAGCCAAGCACTCAGCGTCGCTGGCGGCCTTGATCACCCGGATACCTTGCACTCCGGTACGCGCATTTTCGCTGACACGCTTGAGAATTCCGACAACCGCAGCATTGAATGACATCGGTGTGAATACCCATTACGCATCGCCATCCTTGGATGACCAATTTGAAAAGATGGCCCCCGCACAAAATCAGCGCGGAGGCCGACTAGTTTACACGGCGGCGGTAACCGCTTCCATGCCCATGCGGGCTTTGGTCAGCACCATGCCGGCGTTCGCGCTCTTGCGGCAAACGAAGGTCACGATGTGGTTCGGATACTGCTTGGTGCGCATGAAGACGTGCAGCAGGTTCTCGGAGAACACCAGCATTTCCTGGAAGTAGTGGTTCGTGTCTTTCTCGGTGCCACGAGCCTTCTTGAACGAGTTCTCGATGTTGACGACGCTCGAACCCTGGAACAGGTCAGCAGTTGCAGCCGCGAGCATGTCCAGAACTTCTTGGGGGTGAGAGTCGACGGTGTGTACGCCGAGCAGCATACCCGTCTCGATATCAACGTAGCCGGAGGCCACGCATTCGGGAACGGAACCCATTGCGGTTTTGAGTGCGTTGTCTAGGGACATTATAATACCTTCTCTGGCTTTGCCCAACTTGGGGTTACTTAACTTGAACGACCGTGCCGCCCCGAGAGAATCCTCGGGTTGGTGCCTTTTCGCTCACTGTCACCTTAACGATGAAAATGGCAAAAAAATGGATGGATTTGTGATTGTCGACGGTCAGCTTGCCGCTTTTTTGCCGTGATGGCTTTCGTAGATTCTCAGGAACTCTTCCTGGGAGTCTGATTCGATCCAGTTTTTGTTCGTGGAACGCACATTTTCAAAGGCTGCGGCGGCACTCATGCCGTACCAGATGAGTTGCAGCGCCAGCAGCGTTCCGGTGCGTCCGCGCCCGCCGTGGCACTGAAAAGCAACAGTGCGACCTTTTTCGAGGGCGTGCTCCACGTAGGCACAGGTCTCATCGGCCTGTTCGCAGGTCGGCGGCCCCATGTCGGGAATCGGTACATAGTAGGATTGGATGCCGTGCTCGGACAGAGTGTCGTGCGGCGGGTTCCATTCCTCGGTCAGGGTGACCAGAAGATTCACCCCCATGCGCCGCAGCGCATTCAGATCTTCCTCAATCGGGGACATCAAGCCAGGGCGCGGGACCCCTGCCATACGGCCACGGATCAACCAGCAAAAACCGCTTGGGCCATTGTAGGAGGACGGCGCGTCCAGGAAGGGTTCGGGCAGTTCAATTTGCCCGTGGGCTCCAGAGCTCAGCATGTTTATTATCGCCCTTCGCGAAACGTTTTCTACTAGCCCCACCACGGCAGACTGTAGCGAGACGTCGGTCAAAATTGCAATAGCGACTGGCTCGCTGCCCCCGTGGTGAGCATGATCGCGCTATTTGAAACCCGTGAAACCGTCCTTTGAGGGTCCAAATTTCGACGAATTCGTGGCTCAGGGAAAAAACAATCGGAAACGCGCTGATTAGCTGGGGAGCAGCGACATGGCCAGTGAAACTGGAAAGAACTGGATTCGCTATGATGGCGAAACCTATTGGGTTGCGCCGGGTGAACGGGCGCTTGACGTGATGTTGCGGCGCGGTGCGCCGGTGTCTTTTTCATGCCGCAAGGGCGCTTGCGCCTCGTGCATGTTGCAGGCGGTCTCCGGCGATCCGGGCGAGAAGGCCAAGGAAAGGCTTTCTCCTGAATATCAGGAGCTTGGCTTCTTTCTGCCCTGCTGCGCCGAGGATATCTCCGAGGTCGAGGCCGTGCTTCCGGACCTCAGCCAATGCACGTTCACGGCCAGTGTTTCCGAAAAGGTGCAACTCGCGCCGACACTCATCCGTCTGCGGCTGGAGCCACTGACCGAGGTGGATTGGCTGCCCGGGCAGACCATCGGTCTGATGAACCCGGACGGGGCCACGCGCCGGTATTCGGTCGTGAGTCTCAAGGCGGACGACTATTTCCTCGACGTCGATCTGCGAATCTATCCCGATGGCGCCGTCAGCGGATGGGTCGCGCGCGACCTGAAGCCCGGGGACGAGGTGCGCTTCCAGGCGCCGCAGGGTGGCTTCATCTATGATGAGGCCTTGAACGATACGCCGCTTCTGATGATCGGCACCGGGTCGGGCGGTGGCGCCCTGCTGGGCCTTGCGCGGGACGCGGTGGCCAAGGGGCACACCGGGCCGATCTATCTCTATCATGGGGCCGGCAAGGCCGAAGACCTCTACCTGGGAGATCTGATCCCCGACTCCTTGCGTGACCGGATCACTTTTGTGACCGCTGCCTCGCAGGAACCCGTGGGTGACCAGCCCGCCGCCCGGGTCACCGAACTGGCCTTCGCTGCCGGGCATGACCTGTCAAAAGTGGCGCTGTTCCTCTGCGGTGGGCCGGACATGGTGGAAGATGCCCGCATTCGCGCGGTGACGGCAGGCATCCCCTATGACCGCATCCATTGCGATCCGTTCGACTCGCCGGTGCCCTACCAGCCCCGTGATGCCGAGAAGATTCGCCAGATCCAGCCCGATGCCGAGCTTTGGGAGGCGTTGGAGAACGGCGAAAAACTGACCCGGATGCTGCACGAGTTCTATACTGTGGTCTACGACGACCCGCGCCTTGCGCCCTTCTTCCATCGGGTGACCAAGCAGCGGGCGATCGAGAAGCAGTACAACTTCCTGCAGGACCTGATTCACGGCACCAAGCTCTACTTCGGTGAAAAGCCCTTCAACTCGCACCACTGGATGGTGATCTCGGACGAGCTGTTCGAATATCGCGAGAACCTCTTCATGGAGATCGCGCGTCGGCATGAGATCCCCGAGGAGCTTCTGCACCGCTGGGCCGCGATCCACGAGATTTTCCGCCGCGAGATCGTGAAGTCGGCCCCCCGCGGGGTGATCCGGAATGGCCAGGAGATCGATCTCGAGGGTTTTGTCCACGAAAAGGTTGAGGTGGCGACGGTCTGCGATGGCTGCGTCGGGGAAATTCCGGCCGGGTCTACCGTTCGGATGCATCGGCGCACCGGCGAGATCTTCTGCAGCTCCTGTGACAACGCAGCGGCGGCCTGATCTTCGTCCCGAATCTGGCGACAAAGTCAAAATTTTGGCCTATTTGGGTGGAAGAACGGGGTGAAACGCTCAGGGTCCCGCCGACGTGCGGGTGGATAAAAAGGAAGTGCGCAGATGACTCAGCAAAGCGAGGGCAAGTGCCCCTTCGGCTTCGGGGCCGAGGATGGCGAAAAGCCTGACACGACCAACTATACCCATGCGGCAATCGCGCCCGCCATGTCGCGGGACAAGCTGCCGGAACTGCTGAAGGAAAACGTCACACCCGGCGAAGACGGGCTGCGCACCGGGCGCTGCCTGTGCAACGCGATCAGCTTCAAGATCAAGACGCCCGCCGAGAAGGTCTTCGCCAACCATGACGAGGAGTCGCGCCGCTGGACCGGCGGCGTCGCCCTGACCGTGATGGTGCGCGCCACCAACACCGCCTTTTCGGGCTGGGGCCATATCGTGCAATACGCGGGTTCCGACCGGAACCGCCATTGCTTCTGTCGCCTGTGCGGCACCAGCCTTTTCGTGCGTCACGTCTCGCCCGAGGCGATGGACGGCATGATCAGCCTGTCGGTCGGGTGCTTCGACAATCACGAAGGCCTCAAGCTGACCGCCGACACCTATGTCGACCGCAAGCCGGAGTTCTACGGCTTCGAGGGTGAGCGCCGCGGCCTGACCGGTGCCGAGGTCGAGGCGATGTACGCCCCGCGCCCCGCGGCGGAATAGGCGCGTTTCATCTTTCCGCGATGTCTTCCCGCGGCTAGTCTAATGCTTCAAAGACCAGCCGCGGGGGACGCGTGTTCTTCTACCGACTACTTCTGACTGCCATTTCACCCGTTCTGATCGGGATGTTTCTCGTGCGCGTATTTCGCGGGCGGGAAAGCTTCGGCGATCTGCGCGAGCGTCTGGGTTTCGGTGTGCGGCGTCAGGACAAGGGCCCGCTGATCTGGCTGCACGGGGCCTCGAACGGGGAACTGACCGCCGGGCGTTTCCTCGTGGAGGAACTGCTCGAGCGCGACCCGGAACTGAAGCTGCTGGTCACCTGCAATACGCTCAGCGGTCGCGACCTCGTGCGCGGCTGGAACATGCCCCGGGTGCAGGCGCGGCTGGCCCCGGTCGATTTCCGATGGAGCGTCCGGATGCTTGTCTGCTGCTGGTGCCCTTCGGCGCTGGTGGTTCTGGAAAACGAGCTTTGGCCGAACCGGATTGATCTGTGCCCCCGGCTGGACTGCCCGGTGGTGATCGCAGGCGCCCGCATGTCCGAGCGCAGCGCGCGGAGTTGGGACAGGTTTCACGGGCTCGCGCGGTATCTTCTGGGGCGGGTTCGCTATCTCGCCCCGCAGGATTCCGGATCGGGCAAGCGATTGCTTGAACTCGGGCTGCCCGAGGCGGCGATGGGACCGGTTCTCAACCTCAAGCCGCTTGTGCAGATGGCGACGCCGGATCCGACCGAACTGGCGACGCTGGGCCAGGTGTTCGAGCGGAGCAATACGGTATTGGCCGGCTCAACCCACGACGGGGAAGAGCGCGCGGTCCTCAGGGCCTTCGCACTGGCGCGCAAGAAACGGCCCGACCTGCGCCTGATCCTGGCCCCGCGTCATCCGCAACGATCGGTTGACGTGACGGCAGAGATCCGGGCGGCGGGCCTGCCCTGCGCGATCCGCTCGCAAGGGCAGGCGCCGCGGCCGGACTGTTCAGTTTACCTCGCCGATACCCTTGGGGAAATGCCGCTCTGGTACGCGCTTGCGGGTGTCACCTTCGTGGGCGGATCGCTGGTGCAGAAGGGCGGGCATACGCCCTATGAGCCCGCGCAATTCGATAGTGCCATCCTGCATGGCCCGGACACGGCGAACTTCGCTTCGGCCTACGCCGCGCTCGATGCCGGGGGCGGGTCGCGGAAGGTGGCGGCGCCCGAAGACCTGGCGCGCGCGCTGATCGATCTGGCCGACCCGGCGTGGTGCGAGGACATGACCGCCAAGGCCCGCGAGGCGCTCTCGCGCGAGGCCACCAGCGGCCCGGCGGTCGAGGCCTGCATCGCCGCCATCGCCCGCGCCGCCACGCGCCCCGCCTTGATGCCGGAAAGCGCGGCGGTCACCGCCAGTTAGGCGCAGCGGAAGTCCGGCGCAAAACGCTCCGGAGCGGGCAACCCAAGTTCACGGCGGCGTCCCGCGAATTCGTAAAACATCTTGGGATGACCGGTTGTTCACCGCGCGAACCGCGCCCGCTGCACATTTTTCGCCATCCCGTCAAGTCTCGAAAAGGTACATTGCCGTTAGGGAAGGCTGGACACAAAGATATGTCCGAATTGGGCGGGGACCCAATGGATCAAAACAAGGAAAAACAATGTCCAAATTTCCCAATTGCATCCTTACGGCGGCACTTCTCCTCGGATCGGTGGTTGCTGGTCATTCAGATGAACTCCCGGCAAGCAAACAGACACGGCTGGGCCTCTATGTCACCGCGACGCAAGCGGGTGACATGGTTGCCGATCCGGACGTGCTTTTCGTCGATATCCGGAGCCGGGCAGAGGTCGCATTTCTTGGGATTCCCAAGGACGTTGACGTTCATATTCCCTACATGGTGATGCCCATGATGGCCTCATTCAACGAGGACAAAGGCACCTATAGCCTCGAACTGAACCCCGACTTCCCGACCGATTTCCAAAGATACGCCGAGAAGAACGGGATAACCGAGGATACGCAGATCATCCTGATGTGCCGTTCGGGATCGCGCAGCGCGCGCGCCGCCGATCTCCTCGCCGACATGGGGTATACCAAGGTTTATTCGCTCGTCGATGGTTACGAGGGCGACAAGGCCACAGAGGGCCCGGGCAAAGGGCAGCGCGTCGTGAATGGCTGGCGCAATGCCGGGTTGGCATGGTCCTACAAGGAAACCCTCGACCAGGTCTATCCGACCGATCTCAACTGATAGGTCTCGCGCACGGCAGGACGATCCGGTGCGGTCGTGCGCCAATCCTCTCCTGCCGCAGCGAAAAGAGCTGGAGCCCGGCAGTCGCGGTCGGCTTCATCCGCGGCTAGCAGAAGAAACTCCCCGGAGCGGAACAAAGGGCGTCAGCCCCGCCGCGACAGCGTCGGTCCACGGGCTGACGCTGTCGCGGGTCATGATCAGGGTCAGGACGGACACGAGCCTGTAACCGGAAATCCTGCAACAAGATCAGCCAGTCGTCCGACCTACCCCAAACAGGCCCGTCCGCCCGCGTAGACCTGCCTGATCGCGCGATCGTCCCCCATCATGATCGTCGGGAAGATCGCCTCCCAGATGGTTTCGGCGCGGGCGGCGCGTTGGGTGATGGCGGGGGTGGAGGCGAGGTCGATGACCGAAAGGTCGGCCTCCATGCCCGGGGCGAGGGTGCCGATCCGGTCCTCCATGCGCAGCGCGCGTGCCGAGCCCGCGGTCGCCAGCCACCAGAGTTCCGCCGGGTGTAGGGGGCGACCGCGCAGCTGGCCGATCTCGTAGGCCGCGGCCATCGTGCGCAGCATGGAAAAAGACGAGCCGCCGCCGGTATCGGTGGCCAGCCCGATGCGCTGGCCCTCTTTCGTCAGCCCGTCCATGTCGAAGAGCCCCGAGCCGATGAAGGTGTTCGAGGTGGGGCAGTGGATGAGGCTGGCGCCCACCTCTTTCAGCTGGGCGCGTTCGCGGTCGGTCAGGTGGATCGCGTGGCCGTAAAGCCCGCCTTCGCCCAGCAAGCCGAACTGCTCGTAGGTGTCGAGGTAATCGCGCGCCTGCGGGAACAGCTCGGCCACCCAGGCGACCTCGTCGGTCTGTTCGGAAAGATGCGTCTGCATCAGGCAGTCGGGGTGCTCGGCCCAGAGCGCGCCCATCGCCTCGAGTTGTTCGGGCGTCGAGGTGGGCGAGAAGCGCGGCGTGATCGCATAGGTCAGCCGGTCCACCCCATGCCATTTGCCAAGCAGCGCCTTGCTGTCGTCATAGCCCGATTGCGCGGTGTCGCGCAGCCCCTCGGGGGCGTTGCGGTCCATGCAGGTCTTGCCGCCCGCCACGCGCAGCCCGCGGGCCTGCGCCTCGGCAAAGAACGCGTCCACGCTTTCGGGATGGATCGTGCAGAAGGAACAGACCGTCGTGGTGCCATTTGCCAGCGTCAGGTCGAAATAGCTGCGCGCGGCCTCGGCGGCGTATGCGGGATCGCTGAACCGCATCTCTTCGGGGAAGGTGTAGCTGTTCAGCCAGTCGATCAGCCGCTTGCCCCAACTCGCGATGATCGCGGTCTGCGGATAATGCACATGGGCATCCACGAAGCCCGCCGAGATCAGCGCCTGCCCGTGATCGGTGACCTGGGCGTCGGGGTGGGCCGCGCGCATGGCGTCGGCGGGGCCCACGTCCACGATCTTGCCGCCATCGATCACCACGCCGCCGCGGTTTTCGTGGTGGGCGACCTCGTCCACCGGCCGGGCGAAGGGATCGCCGGAAAAGCTCAGGGTCTGCCCGAGTAGCAGTTTGCACATGATCCACCTCGATCTGGTTCGGCGCGCAGTCTAGGACGGCGCAACCGCCCGGTAAATCGGCGCATTTGCTCTGTTTCTTTGAAGGAGTTTTGCCTAAACAGAGGCCAAGAGAGCGGGGCAGGCATGTTGGACGAAGACATCAGGGATGAAAGCGTCGAGGAAGACGCCTACGCGCTGGACCGCCGCGTGGTGGCCGCGGTCCTCGATGCCGTGGAGCGTGGCGACGCCGAGACCCTGACCGCCGAGATGGAGCCGCTCCATGCGGCCGACATCGCCGACCTTCTGGAACAGATCGACGTGGACGAGCGCCGCGCGCTGGTCCGCCTCTATGGGGCCGAGTTCGACGGTGAGATCCTCTCGGAACTGGACGAGGCGATCCGCGAGGATGTGATCGCCGCCCTCAGCCCCGAGGTTCTGGCCGAAGCCGTCCGCGAGCTTGAAACCGACGACGTGGTGGACCTGGTCGAGGACCTGGAAACCGCGAAGCAGCAGGAAATTCTCGGCTGGCTGGAAGAGGCCGACCGGCTTGCCGTTCAGCAGGCGCTGAACTACCCGGAATATTCCGCCGGTCGCCTGATGCAGCGCGAGGTGGTGATCGCCCCGGAATACTGGACCGTGGGCGAAGCGATCGACTTCATGCGCGCCAAGGCCGATCTGCCGGACGATTTCTACCACGTGGTGCTGGTCGATCCGAAACTGCGCCCGGTGGCGCAGGTGATGCTGGGCAAGGTGATCGCCAACAAGCGCGAGGTGAAGCTGCAGGACATCGCCGAGGAAAGCTTTCGCACCATCGGCGTGACCGAGCCCGAGGCCGACGTGGCCTATGCGTTCAACCAGTATCACCTGATCTCGGCCCCGGTTGTCGATGACGAGGGGCGGTTGGTGGGGGTCATCACAATCGATGACGCCATGATCGTTCTGGACGAGGAGCACGAAGAAGACATCATGCGCCTTGCCGGTGTGGGCGAAGGCAGCCTGAGCGACCGGGTGATCTCGACCACCAAGCGGCGCTTCCCGTGGCTCTTCGTGAACCTGATCACGGCGATCTTCGCCTCGCTGGTCATCGCGCAGTTCGAGGAAACCATCTCCCAACTGGTGGCGCTGGCGGTGCTGATGCCGATCGTGGCCTCGATGGGTGGCAATGCCGGGACGCAATCGCTGACCGTTGCGGTGCGCGCGATCGCGACCCGCGACCTGACCGGATCGAACGTCTGGCGGGTGATCCGGCGCGAGGTGCTGGTGGGGCTGGTGAACGGCCTGATCTTCGCGGTCGTGATGGGCCTCGTGGGCTTCCTGTGGTTCGGCTCGCCCATGCTGGGCGTGGTGATCGCGGTGGCGATGGTGGTGAACCTTGTTGTCGCGGGTCTTGCCGGGATCGGCATCCCGGTCGTGCTGGAACGCTTCGGCATCGACCCGGCGCTGGCCTCGGGCGCTTTCGTGACCACGGTGACGGATGTCGTGGGCTTCTTCGCCTTCCTCGGGCTGGCTGCGATGGTGCTGCTGTGAGCGATCCGAAGGGGGCTGCGCGCAAGGCGGCCTTTGCCCGGCGCAAGGCGGCGCATGAGGCGGGGCTTGGCGTGGCCGGCGCGGCGCGGTTGCTGGACTATCTTGCGCCGTACCGGGGGCGCGTGATCTCGGGTTACCTGCCGATCCGGACCGAGATCGACCCGCGCCCGGCCATGGCCGAGATGTCGCGCGATGGCGCGGTCTGCGTTCCGGTGATCGAAGGGGCGCGGTTGCCGCTGAAATTCCGCGAATGGACGCCGGGATGTGCCCTGGTCGAGGGGCCGTTCGGTGCCGCCGTACCCGAGACCGGCGCATGGCTGGAGCCCGAGGTTCTGATCGTGCCGCTGGTGGCCTTCGACCGGGCAGGCAACCGGCTGGGCTATGGCGGCGGGTTCTACGACCGGACATTGGAACGGCTCAGGTCCTTGCGCCCCACGGTGGCCGTGGGCTTTGCCTATGCCGCGCAGGAGGCCGAGGGCCTGCCGCTGGAAGAAACCGACCAGCCGCTCGATGCCATCGTGACCGAGGCCTTCACGCTGGAGTTTCCCGCGACCCGCTGATCGCGCTTGCCCTTGCGCGCGGCAGGTCCTACCCATTTGGAATGCGACTTCTTTTTCTTGGTGATATCGTTGGCCGCTCTGGCCGGAACGCGTTGATCGAGCACCTGCCGAAACTCAAGGCAGAGTGGCGGCTGGATTTCGTGGTGGTCAATGCCGAGAACGCCACCGGCGGCGCCGGGCTGACCGGGGCGCATGCGCGCAAGCTGCTCGAGGCCGGGGCCGATTGCCTGACGCTTGGCGACCACGCCTTCGACCAGCGCGAGATGCTGCAGTTCATCGAAACCGAGCCGCGTGTCATTCGCCCGCTCAACTTCGCCAAGGGCGCGCCGGGCAAGGGTGCCCGCGTGTTCGAGGCGTCCGGCGGGCGCAAGGTGCTGGTGGCGCAGGTGCTGGGCCAGGTCTTCATGAAGCGCGCCTATGAGGATCCGTTTTCCACCATCGAGCCGGTGCTGAAGGCCGCGCCGCTGGGCGGGCAGGTGCAGGCGAGCCTTGTCGACATGCATTGCGAGGCGACATCCGAGAAGATGGCCATGGGCCATTGGTGCGATGGCAAGGCAAGCGTCGTGGTGGGCACCCATACCCATGTTCCCACCGGCGACGCGATGATCCTGCCCGGGGGCACCGCCTACCAGACCGACGCGGGCATGTGCGGCGATTACCATTCGGTGATCGGCATGGACCGCGAGGAACCGATGCGCCGCTTCGTCACCGGCATGACCAAGGGACGCTTCACGCCCGCGATGGGTGACGCGACGCTCTCGGGGCTTTACGTTGAGACCGACGACCGCAGCGGCAAGGCGACCTCGGTGCGCATGATCCGCCATGGCGGGCGTTTGCAGGATGCCGCCCCGTGATCGACAGGCGCGGCGGGCTTCTCGTCGTTCTGCTGGTACTGGGGGCGGGATGGGGCATCACCCAGCCGCTTTCCAAGATCGCCGTGTCCGAGGGCTACCGGCATTTCGGGCTGGTGTTCTGGCAACTGGTGATCGGCGTGTTGCTGCTTGGGCCGGTGGTCTGGGCGCGGGGCCGGGGCCTGCCGCGCGGGCGGGCGCAATGGGGGATGTGCACGCTCATCGCCGCGATCGGGACGGTGTTGCCCAACTCGGCCAGTTACCAGGCGGCGATCTACCTGCCCTCGGGCGTGATCTCGATCCTGCTGTCGCTGGTGCCGATTCTGACCTTCCCGCTGGCGCTGGCGGTGGGAATCGACCGCTTCGGCTGGGGCCGGCTGGCCGGGCTTGGCTGCGGCATGGTAGCGGTGATCCTGCTGATCGCCCCCGAGACAAGCCTGCCCGACCGCGCCATGGCCGCCTTCATCCCGCTGGCCCTGATCGCACCGGCGTTTTACGCGGCCGAGGGTGCGGTGGTGGGCAAATGGGGGACCCTGGGCCTTGGGCCGATCCAGCTTCTGTTCGGGGCTTCGCTGGTGGGCGTGGTCATGACCGCGCCGCTGGCGCTTCTGACGGGGCAATGGATCGACCCGCGCCCGCCCTGGGGGGCGCCGGACTGGGCGCTGATCCTGTCTTCCATCGCCCATATCGTGACCTATTGCGGCTATGTCTGGCTGGTGGGGCAGGCGGGCGCCGTCTTTGCCGCGCAGATCGCCTATGTCGTGACGGGCGCCGGGATCCTCTGGGCCATGCTGATCCTGGGCGAAAGCTACTCGGGCTGGATCTGGATGGCGCTGGGCGTGATGCTCATGGGGCTTTTCCTTGTGCAGCCGCGCCGCGAGGGCGTGCTTGTGATGGCGCCGGTCCTGCCCCATGATGGACCCCGGCCGGATGAGGACCCTGTCTGAATGATCGAGTTACCGTTTACCCCGATGGCCGAGGCGCTTTTCACGCTGGGCGTCGTGGCGGTGATGTTCGCACTTTTCGTGCAGGAGAAGTACCCTGCCGAGGTGGTCGCCATTTCCGGTGCGGCGGTCTTCCTGGTGGTGGGCATCCTGCCCTATGACGATGCGCTGCAAGTGCTGTCGAACCCCGCGCCCTGGACCATTATCGCCATGTTCGTGATCATGGGCGGCCTCGTGCGGACCGGCGCGCTGGAGTGGCTCACCCAGACCGCCGAGGCACATGCGGGCAAGCGCCCGAAACGCACGCTGGTGATGCTGCTTCTGGTCGTCGCGCTGGGCTCGGCCTTCATGAACAACACGCCGGTCGTGGTGGTGATGATCCCGGTCTTCGTGCAGCTGTCCAAGAAACTGGGGATCGCGCCGTCGAAACTGCTGATCCCGCTGAGCTACATGGCGATCCTGGGCGGCATGCTGACGCTCATCGGTACCTCGACCAACCTGCTGGTGGACGGGGTGGCGCGATCCAAGGGGCTGGAGGCGTTCTCGATCTTCGAGATCACCGCCCTGGGCATGGTGCAGGTGACGATCGGCATGGCCTACCTCGCGCTGATCGGGCGCAGGCTGCTGCCGCATCGGCAGTCCTTGGGCGTTTTGCTGGGGGACCGGCGCAAGATGAAATACTTCACCGAGGTGGCGCTGCCCGAGGGCTCGACCCTTGTCGGGCGCCAGGCGACCGAGGTCGAGCTGTTCAAGCGCGAGGGCGTGCGGCTTGTCGACGTGCTGCGCGGCGATGCCTCGCTCCGGCGTGACATGAAGGCGGTGGTGCTGGAACCCGGCGACCGGGTCGTGCTGCGCACTGAGATGGCCGAGCTTCTGGGCCTGCAGCAGTCGAAAGACGTGCGCATGGTCGACAAGCTCTCGTCGGTGCAGACCACCACGGTTGAGGTGCTGATCTCTCCGGGTTGCCGCATGGTGGGCCGGTCGCTTGGGTCCATGCGTCTGCGGCGGCGCTACGGTGTCTATCCGCTGGCGGTGCACCGGCGGAACCAGAACATCGGGCGGCAGCTTGACGACCTGATCGTGCGGGTGGGCGACACGCTGCTGCTGGAAGGCGCGCCCGAGGATATCGAACGCCTCGCCGCCGACATGGACATGGTCGACATCTCGCATCCCACGATCCGCGCCTTCCGCCGGGGCCATGCGCCCATCGCCATCGGTGCGTTGGCGGGGGTGGTTTTGCTGGCGGCGTTTGGCGTGGCGCCGATCCTGTCGCTGGCCGTGGTGGCGGTGGCGGTGATCCTGCTGGCGCGCTGCATCGATGCCGAGGAAGCCTTCAGCTTTGTCGAGGGGCGTCTGCTGGCGCTGATCTTCGCCATGCTGGCCGTTGGCGCGGCGTTGGAGGCCTCGGGCGCCGTCGCGCTGATCGTGGGCGCGGTGGAGCCGTTCCTGCGCGAGCTTCCGGCCTTTGCCGTGATCCTGATCCTCTACCTCATGGCCTCGACCCTGACCGAGCTTGTCTCGAACAACGCCGTGGCGGTGATCTTCACGCCGATCGCCATCGAACTGGGCGTCGCGCTGGGGCTGGACCCACGGCCGCTGGTGGTTGCCGTGATGTTCGCGGCCTCGGCGGCGTTTTCCACGCCCATCGGGTATCAGACCAACATGCTGGTCTACGGTCCGGGCGGATACCGCTTTGTCGACTTCATGCGCGTCGGCATCCCGCTCAACCTGATACTGGCGGTGGCGGCGAGCCTGATGATCCCGCTCATCTGGCCGGTATAGGGGGGGCGCAAGGGATGAGCGCGCTGACCATCCCCGATGCCATGATGGCCGTGGTCACGACCGGGCTGGGTGGCTTCGACAAGCTCGATTACCGCGAGGTTCCGGTCCCTTCTCCGGGACAGGGTGAGGTTCTGCTCCGGGTGCTGGCCGCCGGGATCAACAACACCGAGATCAACACCCGGCTGGGCTGGTATTCCTCGTCTGTGACCGGTGGCACCGCCGAGACCGACGACAGCGGCACCCGGCCCGATGGCGGCTGGAACGCGGCGACGCCCTTTCCTTTCATCCAGGGCACCGATTGCTGCGGCGAGGTGGTGGCGCTGGGCGCGGGCGGCGACAGCGGCCTTCTCGGCCTGCGCGTCCTTGTCCGCGCCTGCATGCGGCCCGAGGGCTTCGGCTCACCCCGCACCGAATGGCTCGGCTCGGATTTCGACGGGGCCTTCGCGCAATACGTCAAGGTGCCCGCCGCAGAGGTCTTCCCGGTGAATTGCGACTGGACCGACGCAGAGCTTGCCACGATCCCCTGCGCCTATGGCACCGCTGAAAACATGCTGCACCGCGCGGGCCTTCGCGATGGGGAGCGTGTGTTGATCCCCGGCGCTTCGGGCGGGGTCGGATCAGCGGCGGTGCAATTGGCAAAGCGGCGCGGCGCCCATGTGATCGGCATCACAAGTGCGGCCAAGGCCGATGCCGTGCGGGCAGTGGGCGTGGACCAGGTGATCGATCGCGCCGCCGACCCGGTGGCGGTTCTGGGCGAGGAAAGCGTCGACCTGGTGGTGGACAACGTGGGCGGACCGGGGTTCGGCGCGATGCTGAGGGTTCTGAGACGCCGGGGTCGCTATGTCACCTCGGGCGCCATCGCCGGGCCGGTTGTCGATCTGGACCTGCGGCAGATGTATCTCAAGGACCTGACGCTTCTTGGCACCACCGGCTGGGACGAGCCGGTTTTCCCGAACCTCGTCTCCTACATCGAGCGCGGCGAGATCCGCCCGCTTCTGGCCGGGACCTATCCGCTTTCCCAGATCGTGGCGGCGCAGAAGGATTTCATGGAAAAGCGCCACCTGGGAAAGCTCGTTCTGATCCCGCCCGAGTGACGCCCGTCACATCGGCCAGAACACCAGGATCGCCGGAACAGACACCGCGACGACAAGGATTTCCAGCGGCAGGCCCATGCGCCAGTAATCCCCGAAGCGATACCCGCCCGGGCCAAGGACCAGCGTGTTGTTCTTGTGCCCGATGGGCGTCAGGAACGCACATGACGCGGCCACCGCCACCGCCATCAGGAACGGGTCGGGCGAGACGCCAAGGCTGTTGGCCATATCGATCCCCACCGGGGCGGCGACGATCGCCGTGGCGGTGTTGTTCAGCACGTCCGAAAGCGTCATCGTCACCACCATCAGCACCGTCAGAATCGCCCAGGCGGGCATCCCCGCGGTCAGCGAGACGAGGCTTTCGGCAATCAGCTGCGTCCCGCCCGAGGTTTCCAGCGCCGCGCCCAGCGGGATCATGGAGCCTAGCAGAACCACCACCGGCCATTCGATCTTGTCGTAAAGCTCGTTCAGCGGCACCACATTCATCAGCACGTAGCCCACCACAACGATGCCCAGCGCGATCGGCAGGTAGAGCAGGCCGAAACTTGCCAGCGCCACCGCGCCCGTGAACAGCCCGATGGCGGCCCAGGTCTTGGTGTCCTCGGTCACGGCCAGCCCACGCTCGGCCAGCGGCAGGCAACCCATCCATTCCACCACGTCATCCATCTGTTCTGATGGTAGAACCAGCAGGAGAATGTCGCCGCGCTGGATCGTGGCCTTGCGCACCTCCTTGGTAATCCGCCGACCCTGCCGCGAGATTCCGATCAGCACCGCGCGTTTGCGCCACGAAAGGCCGATTTTTTCGACTGAGCGGCCGACGATACGACTCTCGGCAGGAACCACAACCTCAACCATTGCCACACTGTCGCCTGCCGCGTCGAGTATCGCCTTACGCTCCGCGTCCGCGAGCGAGAGGCCTTCGGCAGTGCGGAATTCTTCGAGCGATTCCGGCGTGGCCTTAAGCACCAGCTTGTCGCCGGGTTCCAACGCCATCCGGTTTGCCGGTGCCACCCGCCGCTTCTTTCCACGGATGGCGGTCAAAACCGAAACACCAAAGGCGTCGCCCGATTCGACCATCTCGGCGACCTCCCGCCCGACGGCTCTTGATCCCTCGGGGACCACCAGTTCGACGACGAAATCCTCAAACCCCTTAGCCGGGTCGCCCGCTGTTGCATTGCCCTCGTGCAGCGGGATCAGTCGCCAGCCGACGAGAGCGACGAATAGCAACCCCACGCTTGCCGTTACCAGGCCAACAGGCGCGAAGTCGAACATGGCGAAGCTTTCACCCAGGCGGTCCTCGCGGATTCCGGCGATGATGATGTTGGGCGGCGTTCCGATCAGCGTGACCATGCCGCCCAGGATCGTCGCGAAAGAGAGAGGCATCAGGCTCAGACCCGGCCCGCGTTTGGCCTTGCGCGCGGTCTGGATATCCACCGGCATCAAGAGCGCCAGCGCCGCCACGTTGTTCATGAAGGCCGACAGCACGCCCCCCACGCCGCCCATGATCGCGATATGGCCGGGCAGGGCGCGGGTGCTGTCGATCAGGGTCCGGGTGATCAGGAACACCGCGCCCGAGCGCACCAGCCCCGCCGAAACCACCAGCACCAGCGCCACGATGATCGTCGCGGGATGCCCGAAGCCCGAGAATGCCTGGTCCACCGGCACCACCCCCAGCACCACCCCCGCCAGCAGCGCGGCGAAGGCCACGATGTCATAGCGGAACCGCCCCCACAGCAGCAGCCCGAAGACCGCGCCGAAAAGCGAAAACAGGATGATCTGGTCGGTGCTCATGCGCTGCCCCCTTTGCCTTGTGCACAGCCAAACCGATCCCGCGTCCACGTGCAATGCCCGGCATGTCTTGCAGCAAGGCGCCCTCCTGCCATATAGAGGCGCGAAATCTGATATCAGGAACAGGACCGGGGTCATGGCAGGCCATTCCAAATGGGCGAACATCCAGCACCGCAAAGGCCGGCAGGATGCGGCGCGCTCCAAGCTCTTCTCGAAACTCGCGAAGGAAATCACCGTCGCCGCCAAGATGGGCGATCCGGACCCGGAAAAGAACCCGCGTCTGCGCCTCGCGGTGAAGGAAGCCAAGTCGAACTCGGTCCCCAAGGACGTGATCGAACGCGCGATCAAGAAGTCCCAGGGCGGCGACGCCGAGAATTACGAGGAAATCCGCTACGAGGGCTACGGCCCCAACGGCGTGGCGGTCATCGTCGAGGCGATGACCGACAATCGCAACCGCACCGCCTCGAACGTGCGCTCCACCTTCGGCAAGCACGGCGGCAACCTCGGTGAGACCGGCTCGGTCTCTTTCATGTTCGACCGCAAGGGCCTTGTGAGCTACCCCGCCTCGGCAGGCTCTGCCGATGACGTGATGATGGCCGCCATCGAGGCCGGCGCCGAGGATGTCGAAAGCGACGAGGACGGCCATTACATCTATTGCGCGGACACCGATCTGAACGAGGTCTCCAACGCGCTCGAGGCGGAACTGGGCGAATCCGACTCCACCAAGCTTGTCTGGCGGCCCCAGACCCGTACCGACCTCGGCCTCGAGGACGCGCAGAAGCTGATGAAGCTGATCGAGGCGCTGGAAGACGACGACGACGTGCAGAACGTCACCGCCAACTTCGACATCTCAGACGAGGTGATGGCCGCGCTGTAAGGCGGGGTCCGCTACACACCTTCCGCCCGGCGGCACGACGGGCAGCGCCCGCCCCGCCCCGTCTCGCCAAAGGCGCGCTCCTTTAGGCGGCGCACCTTTGGTGCGACGACGGGCGCTTCGCTTCCCGCCCTCGGGCCGGGCGCTGCCCTCAGGTGTTCGTGCCGACCCCAAAAAATCCAGCGATCCCTGCGCGCCTTTGTCCTCTTCGCGGGACGTATCCTCCAGAGGCGACCCTTGTATTCAGGCTCAACGGATGTCCGCTCAGAGCCCAATCTCGTCATTGCGCAGCGGCGCAGCACCATTCGCAAGGGGCGGTTTGCTGCCGTTCGCTGCAAGAGTTGCGAACGTCTGGATTGCGGGACGAAGCGGACTTTCGCTGCGGCTGCTCCAATGTCAGCTTACCATGGCTCGCCCAATAGACGGTTCAAAGTTGCTTGGACATTTCATGCCAAGTCATTCCTCCATGATCAGAGGTCGATGGTTGAAGATAGCTGTAGCCCAATCTCTGATAAAGCGGAACGTGATGCTCTTTACACATAAGATAGATCGCGGATTTGCCCATACTTATCATGCGGTCCACGAATTCAGTCATCAATTCCCGCGATAGGCCTGTTCCCTGATGCGCAGGATCAACGACGACAGACATAATAACGACATTTGGTGCGTCGGGGTCATGCCCCACAAGCTCCTTGAACTCCTCGTCGGACATTTCGACTTCATAAGCGCATCCGCAATTGATAAAGCCAACGATCTCGCCTTGTTCCTCAAGAATGAGGAAACCATCGGGATAGACCTCGATCCTCTTGGATATCTTTTCGAAAGTTGCTGCTTCGTCGCCTTCATAGGCAGCAGTTTCGATCTCAAAGCATCGCAGTGCGTCAGATTGTTGGGCATTTCGGATTTTTCTCATGCAAGCGACTCTATGCGCGTTGTGTCAAGTTGCATAGCCGCCATTGGTCGGGCCCGCAGCATTTAGTACTTTGGGCTCGAAGCTGCCGTTCGCCGCAAGAATGTTGAAGGTCGGCTCTGGGCCGTTTCTACGTCGAAACCCAACTACTTCACGGCTTTGGTCCCACACCTCGGCAAGGCTCCTTGCAATTAAGTGGACACCTGTGACGGACTGTCGTTCAGCACGGAGGCTGCCTCAATCGGCAATGGTGTGAACGTAAGCGTGCTTTCTCGTATGCCGCTCTACGCATCGCCGATCTTTTCGAGAAGCGATCCCAGCATTTCGACATAAGGCGGATAGGTGTTCCCGTCCGCGGCCTCCAGTTCGCGGATCGTCATACCTTCCGGAAGTCCGGACAGCGATTGTGACAAATGCAATCGCGCTGTGTCCAGGTGCCCCAGATACCCTTCGGTCGCCGCGCGGCGGTAGAGCACTTCGGTCACTGGCGGAGCCTTGGCGTAGGCCTTGGCGGCAAGCTCGTAGTCGCCGGCGTAGAAGGCCGCCGTTGCAAGTCCGGCATGATACCAGGGCGGAGGGAAGGGGTTCAGGTCCATTGCTCGCCGCGCCCAGTGGATGGCATCCTCGCCGACCGGCACGCGCCGTGACCCGCCCCAGGCTGCCTGCGCCAGGATGTCGGGATTGTTCCATCCCAACTCCACAGCACGCCGCAGGGCCGCTTCCGCCGCAACGTGATCCTTCTCACGGCCGAGCAGGAACGTCGACTGGATCAGCGTCTCCGGGTCGTTCGGAGCGAGCTCCATTGCCCGGCGCGTGGCGTCGATGCGCCGGGCCAGATGCGCCTCGAAGTCCGACCGGGAGGAGGCGTGCTCCATTTGCAGAAGGTGAACGATCGCAAGGGCGGTCCAGGCCCGCGCGAAATCCCCGTCGAGCGCGAGGGATTGTTCGAGATAACGCTGCGACTGGGCCAGGGCCGCCGGAGTGAACTGATGTTTCTGCTCGATGGCCCGGAGAAACAGATCGTAGGCGCCGACATCCCGGGTCATGCCGTCGAACCCGGCCATTCGCTTCTGCGGGATGACGCCGGTCCAGCCCGGGGTCACCGTCGCCTCGACCTTCTCGAGAAGGGACGACTGCATGTCGAAGATCTCTTTCTCGGCGCCGTTCCAGACATCGGACCAGAGGATCTGTCCGGTCTCTTCTTCCGTCAGCTTCGCGGTCAGTCGAACCGAGCCCGACCCGGCCGAGATCGTGCCATCCAGGACATATCCGTCGGAGCCCGGGTCGTTCGCCGAGCGTGTGTCCGGCCGCCGCACATCGACCGAAGCACTCCTTGCAAGGGCAGCCGACAGTTCATCGGCCAAGCCGGCGCCGACCCGAGACCACTTGTCGGTCTGATAGACGTCTTCGAAGGGCTGCACGATCACGTGCGGACGACCGGCCTCGACCGGTCGCTGGTTCCAATCCAGGACAACCGCAACGCCTGCGGCAGTGATCAAACCAAGAAGCAAAATGGCAGGTGCGCGAAACCGGCGCGTAACTGAAGGTCGTGGCCAAGCCGCTTCGTCGCGTTCGAGCAGATATCCCCGTTTCGGCAAGGTCCGCAACAGCCGGTGGCCGTCTTCGCCAAGCGCGGAACGGATTTCGCGGATACACTGGGTCACGCTGTCGTCGGTGACGTGGGTGTCCGGCCACACATCCGAAAGGATCCGGTCACGCGAGACAACTTCTCCCCGGCTTGCCAACAGCTTGCGGAGCACACGCGCTGTCTGAGGCCGAATGGTGACGCACCCGGCATTTGGTCCGATGACCACGCCGTCCTTCGGATCGAACCTGCATCGCCCGATTCCGATGAGGCGGCCCGCTCGGTCTGGGGTCTCCTGAAGTTGCATCGATTCGCCAGCTCGACCTGTGCTCCTTCCGATCATAGGGCATGCGCGTGTTGGACAGAATAGTTTCCGACCAAATTCGCACGGTTTTCGGAAGAACTTCAGGACATGAAAGGCGGCGCCCGGACAAGGATTGGCACGTTCCCAAGACAGATTGTCGGAGCAGTCTCATGATCGAACTTCTGTTTGTTGCTTGCCTTGCCGGTTCGCCGGAGGAGTGCCACGAGCGTAGTCTCATCTTCACGGATAAGACCCCAATGCAGTGCCTGATGGGCGCGCAGCCCGGGCTGGCAAAGTGGGTGGAGACGCATCCCAACGAGCGGATCCGGACATGGCGCTGCCGGACGGTATCCTTCGCCGAACGGGACAGCTGAGCCCACCGCGCGAGCCTTCTCTTTTCACGTCAACACCTCGAGGAGACCGGAATGACCCATTTCAAATACCTGAGGCGCAACTTTGTGCGGGCCACACTGATCGCTCTCTGCGCATTCGCTGCCGATGCCGAAACCCTGGACATCGATGGCCGATCCGTCGCGGTTCGCATGGAGGGAAACGGCCCACCCGTGATCTTCGTCCACGGGGCCTTGTCGGACCTTCGCGCCTGGGACGCGGTCATCGACCCTTTGGCGCGCTCCATGCCGGACCACCTTCTCATCACCTACACGCAACGCCATTTCGGTGCCGGCGAGGGACCGCTCGGCAAGCCCGGGGATTTTACGCGCGAAACGCATGTCGCCGATCTGATCCGGCTGGCCGAAACGGTCGAAGGTGAAACGCCCGCGACAGTGGTGACATGGTCCTACGGCGGCGAAATCGGCCTGCATGCCATCCGTCGGCGTCCTGACCTGTTCCGTGCGGCCATCCACTATGAACCGATCCTGTTCCCGCTGCTGAAAGAGATCCCAGGCGGCGAGCGCGCCCGCATGGAAAAGGTGCGCACCATGTTCGCACCTGCTGCCGCCATCGCCCGGAAGGGTGACCTCGAGGGCGCGGCCATGCGCTTCATGGAGGGCGCCTTCGCCATCGAAGCTGGGACAGCGTCAGATGCACCCGCCCCCTGGCCGAAAATCTGGCGCGACAACAGCCGGACGATCCCAGCCTACGGATCGATGGTGCCGCTGTCCGTGGAATGCGCGGACCTCGCCGACATCACGATTCCGACCCTGGTCATCCAGGGATCCAATACGCATGTCGATACGGCAATGATGTCGGACCAGGTGACAGCTTGCCTCGCGAACGCAACCACCATCCGGATCGGCGGTGCGGGTCACGGCATTCCGATGCGAAATCCTCAGCGTATGGCTGAGATAGTCGCCGGGTTTCTATCCGTGCTGGACTGAAGCACTGCGACCTCGGTGGGCTTCGGTTCCAAGCACCCGGGTTGGGGGGTGCAGCGAAAGTCAGGATCGACGGGCCGCACCGCAGCGAAAGCGGAGCCCATTGGATGTCCGGAGAGGGCCGATAGTATCAGTCGGCAACGTCAGGCCGGACATCCGAAAAGTCCCGCAGAGCGGACCTTTCCCATCCCTACCGCAACAGGTCGCCATGTAACCATGCGTGCGGGCGGATGCGCCCCAAGGTCCCCGCGCAATGCCCGGCTTGCGGAGCTGTGGCCGAGACCAAAAGTCCGATAAAAGTCCGATAGTATTCCGATGAAATTCCGATAGTGGTTTTCGCGGGTCTTGCCCTTTGGTGCGGGCTCGGTCATGGCTAGGCGCCATGGCACAGTCTGCCCCCATCACGGCCGAGTCCCGGCCCGTTGCAGGCGTCCTGTGGATGCTGCTCACGGGGGCGAATTTCGTGGCCGTCACCGCCATCGTGAAGCATGTGGGCAGCGGCCTTCCGGCCGCCGAGTCGGCCTTCTTGCGATACCTGCTGGGGCTGGTGTTCCTGATCCCGATGGCCCGCCCGCTGATGGCGGCGCGGTTCACGCGGAAGATCCTTTTCCTTTATGGAATCAGGGGGGTAGCCCATGCTCTCGGGGTGATCCTGTGGTTCTATGCCATGACCCGGATCACCATGGCCGAGGTCACCTCTCTGGCCTATCTCAACCCGATCTACGTCACCATCGGCGCGATTTTCCTGCTGGGCGAGAAGGTGGCGCTGCGGCGGATCCTGGCGATCTGCGTGGCGCTGGTGGGGGCGTTGGTGATCCTGCGCCCGGGCTTCCGCGAGCTGTCGCCGGGTCATTTCGCGATGCTGGGGAACGCGCTGCTGTTCGGCGGCTCCTACCTCATCGCCAAGGTCATGTCCGACCAGTCCCACCCCGCCGTCGTCGTCGCCATGCTCTCGATCACCGTGACGATCGGGCTGGCGCCTTTTGCCTGGGCGGTCTGGGTCCCGCCGAGCCTTGAGGATCTGGGCTGGATGTTCCTTGTCGCCTGTTTCGCCACGGCCGGGCATTACACGATGACGCTGGCGCTGGCCTCGGCGCCGGTGACGGTCACCCAGCCGGTGACCTTCCTGCAGCTTGTCTGGGCGATGACGCTGGGCGCGCTGGTCTTCGGGGAGCCGATCGACATCTGGGTCGTCTTCGGTGGCGCGATCATCATCGGGGCGGTCAGCTTCATCACCTGGCGCGAGGCGATGCTGAAGCGCCGCGCCATCACCCCGAGCGTGCCCGCGACGAAGGGCTAGCGCCGCGCGGTCGGGTCGTCGGGATGCGGGGTCACGCCCACCGGGTCCTTGTGGATGATCACGTCGGCTTGCGGGTACTCGTGCAGGATCGCCCGGCGCAGGGCCGCACCGATGGCGTGGGCCTCGTCCAGGGTCTGGCTGCCGTCCAGTTCGATATGCAGGTTCACGAAGACGCGGCTGCCTGCCGTGCGGGTCTTGAGGTCATGGAAGCCGTGGACGCCGGGGAAATCGCCCGCGATACGCTCGATGCCCTCGATCATCTCGGCGTCAGCGGCGCGGTCCATCAGCGCATCCCACGCGCCCTTGCCGATGCGCAACGCGCCCACCGCCAGCATCGCCGCCGCGCCAAGCGCCACGGCGCTGTCGATCTGCGACAGCCCCAGCGCGGCCGAGGCCCAGAGCGCGAGGATTGCCCCGATATTGGGCAGGAGGTCGCCCAAGTAGTGTAGCGAGTCCGCCGCCACCACGCGCGAGCCGGTGCGCGCCGCAACCCGACGTTGCCAGAGGATCAGTGCGCCGGTGAGCAGGATCGAGAAGACCATGACCGCGATGCCGGGTCCTTCGGCCATCAGTGGTTCGGGATCGTCGGCCAGAAGCCGCGCCACCGCGGCCCAGCCGATCACGCCCGACATCACCAGGATGAAGATGCTCTGCCCCAGCGCGGCCAGATCCTCGGCCGAGGAATGGCCGAAGGCGTGATCCTCGTCCGGCGGGCGGGCCGCGTAGGCAATCGCCGCCAGACCGGCGAGCGAGATCATCAGGTCCATCGCGCTGTCCGCCAGCGAGGCTGCGATCGACAGCGCCCCCGTGGCCGAAAGCGCCCAGAGCTTGGCCAACACAAGAACAAGCGCCACCGAAACCGACAGGATCCCGGCGGAGAGGTTCAGGCGAATGGATTTCGGGTCGGTCAAATGAGGCTCCGGGTCTGGAAACCCGGCCTTTCTAGTCGCGGATCTCGCCGGGGGCCACACCCCAGAGGGCGGATTTCGGGGCCCAGCCGCGCTGTCCGTCTGCGCTGATCCGGCAGAACGCGGCCCCGCATTCGCCCAGCCGCGCGATCACCCCGGCCTCGGCCCGGGCGTTGACGGCACTGTCGGGGTCGGGGCGCTGGTACATGGGGGTCATGTCTTCTTCGACGATCACCGTGCGGATGCCGGACAGCAGCGAGTAATGCACCCATCCGCCCGCGCCGTCGCGGTCGCGCACCCGCCGCCAGTGGCCGTATTCGGCGATCACCTCCAGCGGCATGTCGCGACGGGTGAAGACCCAGTCGATCCGGTGGGTCAGTGACGGGCCCCGCCGCACGTTGCCTTCGCCGACCTTGAGCGAGACGAAACGGGGCAGGGGAAGGTTGGTGACCGGACCGCGCTCCTGCGCGGAGGCGAGCGATCCCGCAAGGATCAGAAACACGCCGAAAACAGCCTGAAGACTCCGCCGCATACCTGTCTGCCCGTTTTGCCCGGCGGCCCCTTGCCGCGCCAATTGGTCCGGGTTTGCGGCTTCTGCTTGTGCCTGCCCCGGTTCCTTGCCACTTTGCCAGCAGGAACCTTGCAAGGGAAGAGGGAGAGACAGTTCATGCCAGCGTCCCGTCTGAGTGTTGTCGTCACGCGACGCCTGCCCGAAGTGGTCGAGACGCGGATGAAGGAACTGTTCGACGTGACCCTCAACGAGGACGATCACAAGATGTCGCGCGAGGAACTGGCGGCGGCGGTGCGGACCGCCGACGTTCTGGTGCCCTGCGTGACCGACCAGATCGACCAGGCGCTTCTGGCACAGGCGGGGGAGAAGCTGAAGCTCATCGCCTGCTACAGTGCGGGGGTCGACCATGTGGATGTGTCCACGGCCCGGCAGCGCGGGATCCTTGTGTCGAACACGCCCGGTGTGATCACCGATGACACCGCCGACATGACCCTGGCGCTGATCCTTGCCGTCACCCGCCGCATCCCCGAGGGGCTGGCCCATATGCAGTCCGGCGCTTGGGAGGGCTGGTCGCCCACGGCCTTCATGGGCGGTCGCGTCGGCGGTCGTCGGCTTGGCATCCTGGGCATGGGGCGCATCGGGCAGGCGGTGGCACGACGCGCGCGCGCTTTCGGGATGCAGGTGCATTATCACAACCGCAAGCGCCTGCGCCCCGAGATCGAGGAAGAGTTCGAGGCCACCTATTGGGAAAGCCTCGACCAGATGGTGACGCGGATGGACATCCTGTCGATCAACTGTCCGCACACGCCCTCGACCTTCCACCTGATGAATGCCCGTCGGCTGAAGCTGATGAAGCCCTCGGCGGTGATCGTGAACACCTCGCGCGGGGAAGTGATCGACGAGAATGCGCTCACGCGGATGCTGCGCGCCGGTGAGATTGCCGGGGCGGGCCTTGACGTGTTCGAGCATGGGCACGAGATCAACCCGCGCCTGCGCGAGTTGAAAAACGTGGTGCTGCTGCCGCACATGGGCTCGGCCACGGTCGAGGGCCGGATCGAGATGGGCGAGAAGGTCATCATCAACATCAAGACCTTCGCCGATGGCCACCGCCCGCCGGACCTTGTGGTTCCCGCGATGTTGTAACGCTCAGGTGCCGGGCGCGCCGAGGCCATGGGATATGGCCCTCGCCGCCTCGCGCACCAACGCGCCGAGGGCATCCACCCTGTCGGGTGTGACGCGATGGGTGGGACCCGAGACCGAGACACCGGCGACAGCCTCTCCGAAATGATTGCGCACCGGGGCGGCGATGCAACGCATGCCGCTGGTGCGTTCCTCGTCATCCAGCGCATAGCCGCGGGCGCGGATGGCCTCGAGGTCCGCGCGCATGGCGGCGGGGTCGGTTATGGTGCTGTCGGTGAAGCGGTGCATTTCGCCCGTCAGCACGGCTTCCAACCGATCCTCGGGCAGGCACGACAGCAGCGCCTTGCCGATGCCCGAGGCATGGAGCGGCGACTGCGTGCCGGGCGGGAAGAAGGCGCGGATCGACTCGTGGGTCTCGACCTGGCTGACGAAAAGCACCTGGCCGCCGTTTTCGATGCCAAGGTTCGCGGTCTCGCCCGTGGCCTCCATCAACTCGCGCATCACCGGGCGCGCGCGTTCCACCACGTTGGTGCGGCGCAGGAAGGCCGCGCCCAGCCGGAACGCCGCCGGGCCCACGTGCCAGGTCTGGTTCACAGGGTCTGGTTCGGCGATGTGGCGCGCCTCGAAGGTGGAAAGAACCCGGTAGATCGTGGCCGGGGACTGATCCAGCGCCGCGGCGATTTCCGACAGGGTCAGCCCGCCGCTTTCAGCCAGCACCTGCAGCACGTCGATGGCCCGGTCGAGCGACTGGATGATCGTCTGCCCCTCGTTCGGGGTAAAGGATTTCGGGCGGCCGCGTTGGCGGGTGCTGGGCATGGGCTGGCTCCGTCTTGCAGGTATTTTTTACACTACGAAAAATCATTTCTTACAATGAAAAATAGCAACCAAATGAAAATGAATAATTTTTTCGCATTTTTCATATTGTGAAAATGTTTTTCAAAAAAATTGCCCGACTCTGGCGCGCTCTGTACGGTCTCGGCACAGTCTTGAGGAGGACGTATCATGAGTTTCCAGAACCCGGTTTTCATTCCCGGCCCGACCAACATCCCCGAGGTGCTGCGCAAGGCCATGGACATGCCGACGATCGATCACCGCTCGCCGCTGTTCGCGCAGATCCTGCACCCGGCGCTGGCGGGGGTGAAGAAGGTTCTGAAGACCGAAGCGGCCGAGGTTTTCGTGTTTCCCGCCACTGGTACCGGCGGATGGGAGACGGCGCTGACCAACACGCTGTCGCCCGGTGACACGGTTCTGGCTGCGCGCAATGGCATGTTCAGCCATCGCTGGATCGACATGTGCCAGCGCCACGGCCTGAACGTCGAGGTGATCGAGGTTCCCTGGGGCGAGGGACTGCCCGCCGACCGTTACGAAGAGATCCTGACCGCCGATAAAGAGCACCGGATCAAGGCCGTCCTCGCCACCCATAACGAGACCGCGACCGGGGTTCTATCGGACATCGCCGCGATCCGCCGGGCGATGGATGCCGCCGGGCACCCGGCGCTGTTCTTTGTCGACGGCGTCAGCTCCATCGGTTCGGTCGATTTCCGGATGGACGATTGGGGCGTCGATATCGCCGTGACCGGCAGCCAGAAGGGCTTCATGCTTTCGGCGGGCCTTGCGATCACCGCCTTTTCTCCCAAGGCGCTGGCGGCGGTCGAGGCCGCGAAACTGTCGCGCTGCTTCTTTGACATCCGCGACATGGCCAAGGGCTATGCCGCCAATGCCTATCCCTACACGCCCGCCGTGGGCCTGCTGAACGGGCTGAAGCTTTCGACCGAGATGCTGCTGGGCGAGGGGCTGGAGAATGTCTTCGCCCGCCACCACCGCATCGCCGAAGGTGTCCGCGCCGCCGTTCATGCCTGGGGGCTGGAGCTTTGCGCCACCTCGCCGGCGGTTTATTCCGACACGGTCAGCGCGATCCGCACCCCCGAGGGGTTCGACGCCAACCGCGTCGTCGGCCACGCGCTGCAGAAATACGGCGTCGCCTTCGGCACCGGCCTGGGCGAGGTTGCGGGCAAGGTCTTCCGCATCGGCCACCTGGGCAGCCTGACCGACGTGATGGCGCTCTCGGGTCTTGCCACGGCCGAGATGGTCATGGCCGACCTGGGCCTCGACGTGGTACCCGGCTCCGGCGTTGCCGCCGCGCAGGCGGTCTATCGCGGGGCCACCGGAACCGCTCAGCAGGAAGCCGCATGATGAAGGACGTGAGCGAGATGTATATCCCGACCCTCGACGACATGCTGGCCGCGCACGAGCGCATCCAGCCCCATATCCACCGGACGCCGGTCCTGACCTCGTCCTTCCTGAACGAATTGACCGGGGCCGAGCTGTTCTTCAAATGCGAGAACTTCCAGAAGGCCGGCGCTTTCAAGGTGCGCGGCGCCTCCAACGCGGTTTTCGGTCTTTCCGACGAGATGGCCGCCAAGGGCGTCGCCACCCACAGCTCGGGCAACCACGCGCTGTCGCTCAGCTATGCCGCGGGGCGCCGGGGCATTCCGTGCCACGTGGTCATGCCCCGCACCGCGCCGCAGGCCAAGAAGGATGCGGTGCGCGGCTATGGCGGGATCATCACCGAATGCGAGCCCTCGACCTCGAGCCGCGAAGAGACCTTCGCCAAGGTTCAGGCCGAGACGGGTGCCGAGTTCGTTCACCCCTACAATGACCCGCGCGTGATCGCGGGGCAGGGGACCTGCTCGCGTGAACTGATGGAGCAGACCGGTGGCCTCGATGCCGTGGTTGCGCCGATCGGCGGCGGTGGAATGGTGTCGGGCACCTGCCTGACGCTGTCGAACCTCGCGCCCGAGGTGGCGATCTATGCCGCCGAACCCGAGCAGGCCGATGACGCCGCCCGCAGTTTCCGCGCCGGACACATCATCGCCGATGACGCGCCCGAGACCGTTGCCGACGGGCTCAAGGTGCCGCTCAAGGACCTGACCTGGCATTTCGTGTCGAACCACGTGACCGACATCCTGACCGCCTCGGAGCAGGAGATCATCGACGCGATGAAGCTGATCTGGAAGCGGATGAAGATCGTGATGGAACCCTCCAGCGCGGTGCCGCTGGCCACGATTTTGAAAAATCCCGAGGTTTTCGCCGGCAAGCGCGTTGGCGTGATCATCACCGGTGGTAATGTGGACCTCGACCATCTGCCGTGGATGGCAGGCTGAGGCCCGCCCCAGGACTTTTCCGTATGCCGGGCTTCAGCCCGGCACCTGCCCAAAAAGGAGCAAGGACATGAAAGACATGAGCAACCTCGACGCCTTCGAAGTCGGTTTCGACATCCCCGCCAAGCCGGGCATGGACGAGGCGGATATCCAGACGCCCTGCCTTGTGCTGGACCTCGACGCGCTGGAGCGCAACATCAAGAAGATGGGCGACTATGCCAAGGTGCACGGCATGCGCCACCGGGTGCATGGCAAGATGCACAAATCCGTCGACGTGGCGAAACTGCAAGAGGAACTGGGCGGCGCGGTCGGCGTTTGCTGTCAGAAGGTCAGCGAGGCAGAGGTCTTCGCTCGCGGCGGCATCAAGGACGTGCTGGTCTCGAACCAAGTGCGCGATCCGCTCAAGATCGACCGGTTGGCGCAACTGCCCAAGCTGGGCGCGCGCACCATCGTCTGCGTCGATGACATCGACAACGTGGCCGAGCTTTCGGCGGCAGCGCAAAAGCACGGAACCCAGATCGAGTGCTTCGTCGAGATCGACTGCGGCGCCGGGCGCTGTGGCGTGACCACGACCGAGGATGTCGTCGCCATCGCCAAGGCCATCGACGCCGCGCCGGGGCTGAAGTTCACCGGAATCCAGGCTTACCAGGGCGCGATGCAGCACATGGACAGCTACGAGGACCGCAAGGCCAAGCTCGATATCGCCATCGCCCAAGTGAAGGACGCGGTCGAGGGGCTGAAGGCCGCCGGGCTGGAGCCGGAGCTTGTCTCGGGTGGCGGCACGGGCAGCTATTATTTCGAGTCGAACTCGGGCGTCTACAACGAGCTTCAGTGCGGCTCCTACGCTTTCATGGATGCCGACTATGGCCGCATCCTCGACAAGGACGGCAAGCGCATCGACCAGGGCGAGTGGGAAAACGCCTTCTTCATTCTCACCCAGGTCATGAGCCACGCCAAGGCCGACAAGGCGATCTGCGACGCGGGCCTCAAGGCGCAGTCGGTGGATAGTGGCCTGCCGGTGATCTTCGGGCGCGATGACGTGGAATACATCAAGTGCTCGGACGAGCATGGCGTGATCTCGGATCCTTCGGGTGTGCTCAAGGTGGGCGACAAGCTGCGTCTCGTGCCCGGCCATTGCGACCCGACCGCCAATGTCCACGACTGGTACGTGGGCGTGCGCGGCGGCAAGGTCGAGGTCGTCTGGCCCGTCTCGGCCCGCGGCAAGGCCTATTGATCCCCTGACATCTGCGCGCAACGGGGGCCGTCTGGCCCCCGATTTTTCGCCGAAAAATCGGAGTCCTCACTGATGCTGATCGTTCCAGAAACGGCCATTGCCGATCTCGTGTCCCGCGACGATGCCTTCCAGGCTGTTGAGGCGGTCTTTGCCGCCATGGCCGCGGGCAAGGCCTACAACTTCCCCGTCATCCGCGAAGCCATCGGCCATGCCGATGCGCTTTATGGCTTCAAGGGCGGGTTCGACCGTGCGGGCATGGCGCTGGGCCTCAAGGCCGGGGGATACTGGCCCAACAACCTGGCGACCCAGGGCATCATCAACCACCAGTCGACGGTGTTCCTGTTCGACCCCGACACCGGCCGGATGCAGGCGATGGTGGGGGGCAACCTTCTGACCGCGCTGCGCACGGCGGCGGCCTCGTCGGTGTCGATCAAGCACCTCGCGCGTCCTGACGCTAAAGTGCTGGGCATGGTCGGCGCGGGCCATCAGGCGGCGTTCCAGCTTCGCGCCGCGCTGGAGCAGCGGGAGTTCGAGAAAGTGATCGGCTGGAACCTCCACCCCGAGATGCTCGACCGGATCGAGGCGGTTGCCGCCGAGGCGGGCGTTCCGTTCGAGCGGGTGGAACTGGACGGCATGACCGAGGCGGATGTGATCATCACCATCACCTCGTCTTTCGATCCGATCCTGATGCAGGGCCATGTCAGCCCCGGCACCCATATCGCCTGCATGGGCACCGACACCAAGGGTAAGCAAGAGCTGGACCCGGCGCTTGTCGCTGCGGCCACCGTCTTCACCGACGAGGTCGCCCAGTCGATCAGCATCGGCGAATGCCAGCATGCGGTGGGCGCGGGCCTGATCGCCGAAACCGCCGTCAACGAGGTTGGCGCGGTCATCAACGGCACCCATCCGGGCCGTAGTTCGGACGCCGAGATCACCATCTTCGACGGCACCGGCGTCGGGCTTCAGGATCTGGCGGTCGCGGCTTCGGCGGTCGAACGCGCCGTTCAGGCAGGCACTGCGGTCGAGGTGGATTTCTGATCCAACCTGACGGGCATTTAAGCAGGGCTGGGCGGTGACGCTCAGCCCTTTGCCTTTTCGGCCAGCGCCTGGTGCCAGAAATCCGGATCTTCGTACTCGGTCGGATCCTCCACCCCGGCCAAGTGAAAGGCCTCGCGCCGTTCCACGCAGGTGCCGCAGCGCCCGCAATGGCGCGCGCCACCCTTGTAGCAGGACCACGTCTCGGAGAAGGGGGTGCCGAAACGCGCGCCCTCGGTCACGATATCGGCCTTGGTCCGATGCACGAAAGGTACGGAAAGGCGGATATCGGCATATCCATCCAGCGCCGCGCGCTGCATCGCCTCGAACGCATCGGTGAAGGCAGGGCGGCAGTCGGGATAGATGAAATGGTCCCCGCCATGCACTGCGGCGGCCACCGCCTCGTCCCCGCGCGCGGCGGCGATGCCGAATGCGATGGTCAGCATGATCGCGTTACGATTGGGAACCACGGTCACGCGCATGGTTTCCTCTTCGTAATGCCCGTCCGGCACGTCGACCTCATCGGTCAGGGCCGAGCCGGTCAGCACCGCCCCGATGCCACGCAGGTCGATCACGTCATGGCGCACCCCGAGCCGCGCCGCACAGGCGGCGGCGAAATCGAGCTCCTTGCGATGACGCTGCCCGTAGTCGAAGGAGACAAGGCCGGTCAGGGTTTCCTCGGCGGCAACCATGTGCGCGAGGGACACGGAATCCAGCCCGCCGGAACAGATGACGATGGTCTTCATGGACAAACCCGCTTGTCTTCAGAGGTGTTTCAGCTCGCGTCGCGGCTTAGGGCGTTGCGCCCCTGTTGCCAAGCGTAACATCGCGTGGCTGCCCTCAGGCGTCGGTGATCGCGGCGGCCAGCTGCGCGGAAAGCTCGCGCGAACGGGACAGGTCCCGCAGCATCAGCATCAAGTGCAACACGCTCAGCACCACCATCAAAACGGCCATCAGGTTCAACCGGTTCGAGATCTGGACAAGGGCCGCCTGGTCCAATCGTTCCTGCCGGCTGCGGGCCGCTAGGATGTCGAGCGACATTTTCCGGACCGAGGCGCTATAGGGCACGAAGGTCTCGTAGAGCCGCTCGGCCAAGGTTTCGCGTTCCGCGCCGGTGAGCGAGGCTTCGGTCAAACCGACCATCTCCGGCTCAAGCGCTTCGAATTCCCGACGCAGATCCGCGATCATGCTCACGTCGATTCCGTAGTTCACAAGCCGCCATGCGGTTTCTCCCTCTTTCATGACGCCGATGCGGCTCCAGGCAATTTCGTAGCGCAGCAGCAACTCGTCGGCACCGGCCCGGCCCACGCGGAATGCAAGAATATCCCGCTCCAGCCGCAGCAGTTCGAACTGAAGTTGGCTGGTGATCCACAAGGGATTGCTGCGCTCGGGGGTGCCAAGACGTTCCAGCCGGGATTGCAGATTGAACAGCAGCAGGGCCAGCAGGACCACCCCGCCCATCAGCAGGATCCGGGTACCGCGAAGCAGGAAGGTTTCGTTTCCCATCACTTCCGCTCGATCTCCGCCAATTGCCAGACGAGGTAGTTGTTGTAGGTCGTGTCTGGTGTTTGTCGAAGGTCTTCCATCGGGAAGATCACCCAGATCGGGCCCTTGTCACGGATCGGCATTGCCCGACCACCGCGCAGTACAGCGAGGATCACGTCGTACTCATAGGCGAGTCGTGCAGGCATCTCGGTCGCGTAGTCATTCAGGGCGCGAAGGACCACGGTCTCCCCGCTGCCGATGCCATGGGCTTCCAGCACGTCGCGCAAAAGTGGTCCCGAGAACTCGGTTGGAAGTTCGACATAGTCGTTCTTGGTCTGGATGGTGACCTGCTCGAATTCGAGCAAGGCCTCCATATCGTAATTCTTTTCAAGCGCGGGTCCGCGCACTGTCAGGATCTCGGCCGCCTGGGCGGGCAGGGCGAGGGCCAGAAACAGGAAAAACAGTCTAGCGATAGAATACATGCAAACACCTATGGTCGTCGTGTCTCGAAACGCTTGCGCCGACCGCGAGGTCGTTGTGCAAGCTCATAGAATTCGATGAACATCGGGTTTCTGGCTGTTTTCCGCGCCGCTCAATGCAGTGAATACTGCATATTTCTCCCGCTCCATCGCGGGAGGTTTTGCCGGTCAAACACACCTGCAGCACCCTGAAACCGTTCACTTCCCCCACACATATAAAACGAAAGATAAGGTCGGTTGGGAAGCCAATTCATGTTTCGGTGCGATAGATAACGATCATGTGATCAGCGCTGCCGAGGTTTCGATTGCCCGGATAGGGTGCAATGCCAGTGGCGTAAGCGCGGTTTTCAGGCGCCCGGCACCCAAAAAACCGCGCCCACGAAATCGTGACTTGCCTTCCGGTGGGGGAAGCCGGTTATCCGATATCCAAACACGCGAACCAAGAGCAGGAAAAGACCATGAAACGCCGTTTGTTCATTGCCAGCAGTGCCTCGCTTCTCGCGGCCCCCGCGCTTGCGCTGACCACCGACGAAGAAGGTATGGATGTCGCCGGGCAGCGACGGAACGTGTCGAGCTTTCGCACGGCCGACTGGCGCGATCACTTCCAGTCCCTGACCAACGGGGCCATTCTTGCCGACACGATCTCGCGGGTGGTCCATTTCTGGTCCGAGGACGAAAGCATCTACAAGCTTTACCCCAGTTCCGTACCCATGACCGAAGATCTGACCCGGCGTGGCTACACCCAGGTGGTGCAGAAGGTGGTTGGCCCGACCTGGCGTCCGACGCCCTCGATGCTGGAACGTGATCCGACCCTGCCTGCCGTTGTCGGCCCGGGCCCGGATAACCCGCTTGGCAGCCACGCGCTCTACCTCTCATGGACCTATTACCGGGTGCATGGCACCCATGACACCCGCAAGATCGGTCGGCGTTCGTCGAGCGGCTGCATCGGGCTTTACAATCAGAACATCGCCGAGCTTTTCGACCTGGCGAAGGTGGGAACGCAGGTCCGCCTGATCTGAGTCGGCACCAGATTCAGGGGGTTATGCGCTGGCGGAAATCTGCGCAGCCCCCGGAATCCGTGTCATTTTTGCGGCACTTTTTCAGGTTCAGGGCCCAAAATCCCTGTGAAAACGGATTGTTGAACCTGAGTTTATTGAAAATTTCCAATAAACGTGTGACTTTATTGGAAAGTTTTTTCTTGGAGACTATTTCTCACTACAGGGCAAAAATATGTCGAAGCTGAGCGCATATAATCAGGCGTTCGAGAACGCCGAACTCTCGCATCCACCGGTTCATGCACGGATGGAGGCGAGCGATTGGCGACGGCATTTCCTGAACCTCAAGAATGGCGCGATCCTGGCCGAGACCGACACCGGAACCTTGCATTTCTGGTCCGAGGATCGCTCGGTCTATCGCCGGTTTGAAACCGCCGCGCCCATCGACCCGGATCTGCGCCCCGGCCTCTCGGCCAAGGTGATGCGCAAGGTCGTCGGTCCCAAGTGGCGCCCGACCCCAGAGATGTTGGAAGTGGATCCTACGCTGCCGCGCGTGGTGAAGGCCGGGCCCGACAATCCGCTTGGCACCCATGCGCTTTATCTCAGCTGGAAGGCTGACGGCATCCATGGCACATCCGATCAGGACATCCCGACCGGTGGCATCGCGCTGGACAATGCGCAGATGGCGGAGTTGTTCGAACTTGCCCGGGTCGGCACCCAGGTCAAGCTGGTCTGAGACTTCAGCGCGAGCGCACCATTCCCACGATATCGTAGGTCTTCTCAAGGATCGGCGCGGCGATCTCCTGCGCGCGCTCGGCCCCGCGGCCAAGAATACGGTCGATTTCGGTCTGGTCTTCCATCAGCCGCGCCATCTCACCCGAGATGGGCGAAAGCTTCGCCACGGCCAGATCCGAAAGCATCGGCTTGAATTCCGAGAACTGCTTGCCACCGACATCGGCCAGAACCTGGTCGACGGACTGGTCGGCCAGCGCCGCGTAGATATTGACGAGGTTGCGCGCCTCGGCCCGGTCTTCCAGGCCCTTCGCCTCGGACGGCAGGGCCTCGGGGTCGGTGCGGGCCTTGCGGATCTTCTGGGCGATGGCGTCGGCATCGTCGGTCATGTTGATCCGGCTCATGTCCGAAGGGTCGGACTTGGACATCTTCTTCGACCCGTCGCGCAGGCTCATGACGCGGGTTGCCGCGCCTTCGATCACCGGCTCGGTCACCGGGAAGAAATCCACGCCGAAATCGTTGTTGAACTTGATCGCGATGTCGCGTGTCAGTTCCAGGTGCTGCTTCTGGTCCTCGCCCACCGGTACATGGGTCGCGTGATAGGCCAGGATGTCCGCGGCCATCAGGGCCGGGTAGGCAAACAGCCCCAGCGAGGCATTCTGCGCGTTCTTGCCCGCCTTGTCCTTGAACTGGGTCATCCGCTGCATCCAGCCCATCCGGGCGACGCAGTTGAAGATCCAGCCAAGCTGCGCGTGTTCGGGCACCTGGCTCTGGTTGAACAGGATCGAACGCTCGGGGTCGATGCCCGCCGCGATGAACCCGGCGCACAGTTCGCGCGTGGCGCGGCGCAGCTTTTCGGGATCCTGCCAGACGGTGATCGCGTGCAGATCGACCATGCAATAGATGGTTTCGAACTCCCCGCGGTCCTGCATCTCGACGAAGCGCTTCATGGCGCCAAGATAGTTGCCAAGGGTCAGCCCGCCCGAGGGCTGGATTCCCGAAAAAACACGCGGTGTGAACGAGGCTTCGGCCATGATGGTCGCTCCGGCTGGCATTCCAAGCCCGGCTCGCTTAACGAAGGGCGGAAGGCCCGTCAAGGAAGGGGAGGGATATGACCGAGCCCTATAACGAACCACCGGTGAACCCGTTGCCGCCCGTGGTGCTGGCTTTGGCGCTGGTTCTGATCGGCGTAGAGCTTGTGATGCAGCTTGGCGCGCGCGGGCTGGCCGGTGGCGCTGACGCGGTGGGATGGCGCCTCGCAACGATCCAGAGGTTCGCCTTTTCGGGCGAATTGCTGGACTGGATGCTCGACCGCAGCCAGTTCCCCGCCGGCTACATGATCCGCTTCTTCAGCTATGTCTTTATCCATCTGAGCTTCGTCCATGCGGTATTCGTGGTGGTGTTCCTGCTGGCGCTGGGCAAGCTGGTGGGCGAAGTGTTCGGCACCGTCGCCTTTCTTCTGGTGTTCTTCCTGTCAGGTGCCATGGGCGCGCTGGCCTACGGCTTGATCCTGAATGACCCGATGCCGCTGGTGGGCGGGTTTCCGGCGGTCTACGGGCTGATCGGGGCCTATACCTTCCTGATCTGGACCAGTCTCGCCATCGAGGGCGAGAACCAGATGCAGGCCTTCAACCTGATCGCGGTCTTGATGGGGATCCAGCTGCTTTTCAGCCTGATCTTCGGGGGATCCAACGACTGGGTGGCAGACCTGGCCGGCTTTGCCACCGGCTTCGCGGTGTCGTTCTTCGTAACGCCGGGCGGCTGGCACCGGCTGGTCGAGAAACTGCGGAAACGCTAGCCGCCGCGCAGGTTGCGGCGGAACTCCGACAGGCGGAAGGCGCCGATCATTTGGCCGATGCCGAAATAGCTGAGGATGCCCAGTGCGACCAGGATCGCAAGGCCCAGGTACCGCCATGTGGGCAGGCCAAGCATCGGGCCAAGCGCCAGTGCGCCGCCCCAGAGCACGACCGCCATCGCCAGCGAAGCGATGACGATACGCCAGATCCGGCGGCGGAACCGGGTGTCGAGTTGGGCGGCCTCTCCCATGCGCCGCGACCCGACCCAGAGCATCCCGGCCATGGTCCAGCCCGCCACCGTGGTCCCGATGGCCGCCGCGATATAGCCGATCGAGGGCGCCAGCCCGATCGCCAGGCCTGCGTTCACCGCAAGCGCCCAGAGGGCGTAGTAGAACGGCGTCTTGGTGTCCTCGCGCGCGAAGTAGAGTGGTTGCACGATCTTCTGAATGACAAAGGCCGGAAGCCCGAGGCCATAGACCGCGACAGCCAGCGCCGTGGCGGCGGTATCGTCCGCATCGAAGGCGCCGCGCTGGAACAGCACCTCGACCAGCGGCATCGGGATCGTGACCAGCGCAAGTGCTGCCGGGATGGTCAGCGCCAGCGAGACCTCGCCCGCGCGGTTGAACGCGTCCCGGCTGCCTTGGGTATCCTCGGCCCGCAGCCGCCGCGACAGGTCGGGCAGAAGCACCACGCCCACGGCGATGCCGATCACCCCCAGCGGAAGCTGGTAGAGCCGGTCGGCATAGCTGAGCCAGGCCACCGCGCCGTCGAAGAAACTGGCGACCTGTCGCCCGATCAGCAGGTTCACCTGCACCACGCCACCTGCCAGCGCGGCGGGGGCGGCGATCACGGCGAGCCGCTTCAACTCCGGTGTCAGGCGCGGACGACGCAGCTTCAGCGGATAACCCGCCCGCGCCGCCGCCATCCAGACCAGCGCCATCTGCGCGATACCGGCCACCGGCACCGCCCAGACCAGCGCATCGCCCACGGGCCAGCCCTGGATGTCCGCCAGAACCATCACCGCGATGAACAGGATGTTCAGCAGCACCGGCGCGGCAGCGGCGGCCATGAACCGGCCCGTTGCGTTCAGAACACCCGAGAGCAACGCTGCCAGCGAGATGAACAGGATATAGGGAAAGGCGATCCGGCCATAGAACACCGCAAGCTCGAAACGCTCGTCGCCCAGGAACCCGCTGGCCATCGCCAGCACCAGCCAGGGCATGGCCACCTGCGCGATCAGCGTTACGGCCAATAGCAGCGCAACCATCCCCGAAAACGCATCGCGGGCGAAATTCAGCGCGCCTTCCTCGCCCTCGAGCTTTTTCGAGAACATCGGCACGAAGGCCATGTTGAAGGCGCCCTCGGCAAAGAACCGGCGGAACATGTTGGGCAGCGAGAAGGCGACGAGGAAGGCTTCGGCCACCGGGCCTGTCCCGAGATAGGCCGCGATCATCACGTCGCGCACGAAGCCAAGGACGCGGCTGGCCAGTGTCCAGAGCCCCACGGTGAAAAAGCCCGACATCAGCCGGATCGGTTGCATCAGGCCCGCGCCCTTTCGGCGCCGATCTCGATGGCCTCGCGCAGCTTGCGCTCGAGGGAGCGGCGCTTGGCCTCGGTGTGGAGCTTCAGGCCGAACATGTCCTTCACGTAGAAGCTGTCGACCACCTGCTCGCCATAGGTCGCGATGACGGCCGAGGCGATGTAGATGTTGTTGTTCGCCAGCGTCCGTGTCAGGTCATAGAGCAGGCCCGGACGGTCGCGGGTATCCACCTCGATGATCGTGTAGATCTCGGAGCCTTCGTTGTCGAAGGTGATGGTGGTGGGCACCCGGAAGGCGCGTTCGCGTTTCTTGATCTTGTCGCGATCCTTGAGCGCGTCGCGGGCCACGACCTCGCCCTTCAGGGTCTTGTCGATCATGGACTTGAGGCGCGGAAGGCGAGACTCCTCGAAGGGCGAGCCTTCGGAATCCTGCACCCAGAAGACCGCCGTGGCGAATCCGTCCTTCGAGGTATAGGTCCGCGCGTCCACCACGTTTGCGCCCACCAGCGCCAGCGCGCCCGCAAGCCGCGAGAAGATGCCCGGGTGGTCGGCCATCACGAAACAGGCGCGGGTCGCGTCGCGATCTTCGTCCGGCATCAGGTCGATGCGGATCTCGTCGGGGCCGATGCCGCGCAGCAGGTTGGCAAAGACCACATGCGCCACAGTGGGCAGGCCCTGCCAATAGGTTCCGTAGTGACGTCCCATCTCCGCGCGCAGGTCCTTGTTCGACCACTCGCCCAGTGCCTCGCGCAGGGCGCGCTTGGCCTCGCCCTCGCGGGCCTCGCGGTTGACCGCCTCGAGCCCGTGCTCCAGCGCCGTGGCGGTCTGGTTATAGAGCTGGCGCAGCAGCACTGCTTTCCAGTTGTTCCAGGTGTTGGGCCCCACGCCGCGAATGTCGCAGACCGTCAGAACCGTCAGCAGGTCCAGCCGCTTCCGCGTCTTCACGACCTTGGCAAACTCCCGCACCGTGCGCGGGTCCGAGATGTCGCGCTTCTGCGCCATGTCGGACATCAGCAGGTGGTAGCGCACCAGCCATTCCACCGTCTCGCATTCCGCGGGTTTCAGGCCCAGGCGCGGCGCCACCTTGCGGGCGATCTGCGCGCCGAGGATCGAGTGATCTTCGGGTCGCCCCTTGCCGATGTCGTGCAGCAGAAGTGCCACGTAGAGCACCTTGCGGTTCAGCCCGTCCTTGAGGATGCGGCTGGCGATGGGTAGCTCCTCGACCAGTTCTGCGCGCTCGATCTGGGCAAGGGTCGAGATGCACTGGATGGTGTGCTCGTCCACCGTGTAGCTGTGATACATGTTGAACTGCATCATCGCGACGATCGGCTCGAATTCCGGGATGAAAGCGCCCAGGAAGCCCAGTTCGTTCATCCGCCGCAAGGCGCGTTCCGGGTTGCCGCGCTTGAGCAACAGGTCGATGAATATCCGAACCGCTTCCTTGTCCTGTCGCAACTCGTCGTCGATGAGGTCCTTGCGCGCGGCCAGTAGGCGCATGGCATCGGGGTGCAGAAGGTAGCCGGTGCGCAGGGCCTCCTCGAAGATGCGGATCATGTTGAGTTTGTCGGACAGGAATTCTTCCTTGTCCACGTAGGTCAGTCGGTTCTGCACGACCTTGTAACCGGGACGCAGCCGCTTGCGACGCCGCAAAAGCCCAATGAGCATGGGTTCGGTCTTGACGTGGCGTTCTTCAAGAACGCTCAGGAAGATGCGGGTCAGTTCCCCCACGCGGGTGGCATGGCGGAAATAGTCCTGCATGAAATGCTCCACCGCGCGGCGCCCGCCGTGATCGGTGTAGCCCATGCGCGCGGCCACCTCGACCTGCAGGTCGAAGGTAAGCTGATCCATCGGCCGGTTGGCGATCAGGTGCAGATGGCAGCGCACGGCTGTCAGGAAATCTTCGGCCGCGACGAAGCTGTCGTATTCTTCCTGCGTGAACAGGCCCTTTTCCACCAGTTGCGAGGCATGCTCCACGTCGTGGACATACTTGTCGATCCAGTAGAGCGATTGCAGGTCCCGTAGCCCGCCCTTGCCCTCTTTCACGTTGGGCTCGACCACGTAGCGATAGCCGCCCTGCTTGCGATGCCGCTCGCTGCGCTCGGTCAGCTTGGCCTCGATGAAATCGGCGCCGGTGTTCTTGAACAATTCCTTGCGCAGGCGGCGGTGAAGCTCGTCCGCCAGCTCGGGGTCGCCGCCCAGGAACCGATGTTCCAGCAGGGCGGTGCGGATCGTGTAATCCTCCTTGCCCAGCCGGAGACAGTCTTTCACCGTTCGGCTGGCGTGACCCACCTTCAGGTGCAGGTCCCAGAAGATGTAGAGCATGCTTTCGATCACGCTCTCGGCCCAGCCGGTGATCTTGTAGGGTGTCAGGAACAGCAGATCGACGTCCGAGAACGGCGCCATCTCGGCCCGGCCATAGCCGCCCACGGCCATCAGCGTGATGCGCTGGCTCGCGGTCGGGTTCGGCAGCGGGTGCAGGTGCCGGGTGACCACGTCCAGCACCGAAAGCACGATGCAGTCGGTCAGGTAGGCATAGGCCCGCACCGCCGGGCGCGAGGCATGCGACGCGTCGGTGAAAGCGTCGGCGATGACCTTGCGCCCCTCGTCCCGGGCCTGCGCCAGGCAGGCCACGGTCGCGGCGCGGATCGCGCGGGCATCCTCGGCGGTGGCGATCTCGGCCGCGAGACGCGCGTGCACGGCGCCGAAATCAAAGATGTCCGCGGCCGGACGGATCATCCCGTCCGGCACTAGTGGCGTCAGTCTTGTATCGGGCGGTGTCTCAGAAACCGGGGCCGGAGAAGCTTCTTGGGGCAGGGTCGATCACCATCAACTCGTTGTTGCGAATTTCCGCGACGGCCAGGCCGCGCTCGTTCGTGCCATCGGGCAGGAAGCGGAACACACCGTTTACGCCGGCAAAGCCCGCCGGTTGGGTCAGGGAGGCCTTTCCGAAGGCATCACCGCGCCCGGTGCTGGCCAACGCGCCGATGGCGGCGATACCGTCATAGGCAAGGCCGGCAATCGGATGCGGGTCGCCGCCGTAGGCCGCGCGGTAGCGTGCCGCGAACTGCTGGGCAAGGCCCGGGTCGGGCACGGCGAACCAGCCGCCCTGCAGACCCGGCAGCGACAGCGCGGTCGAGGGCACGTCCCAACGCTGCAGGCCGATGTAGCGGGTTTCCTCGGGGTCGAGGCCATTCTCGGGCAGAAGCTGCGACAGGAACGGAAGGGCGCCCGAGGTGCCCGAGGTCAGGAAGATCGCATCGGCGCTCGATCGTTGCGCCTCTTCGGCGATGATCGGCACGGTGTTGATCACGCCGTCCTGCGACAGCTCGAAGCCGGTGCTCCCCGCCAGGCGCGTCCGGTTCGCCGAGATTGCGCGGACGATTGCATCACGCCCGGCGATTTCCGAGCTTTCGTCCGCATAGGCCACGTAGATGTTGTTCAACTCGCGCGAGGCGGCATAGGACACCAGCCGGTTGGCGGTGTTCTGGAACGTGTGGCCCAGGATGAAGACATTGCCGCCCGCGATGGTCGGGTTGTTCGAGAAGGCAAGGACGTTCAGCCCCCTGCCTTGCACCGCGACCCCGGCGGCGGCGGCGGATTCGGCGAAGACCGGGCCAAGCAGGATTTTTGCCCCGTCATCGGCGGCCAGCTTGGCGGCTTCGGCGGCACCTGCAGGCGTCCCCCGCGTGTAGTAGACCCGCAATTCGATCTCGACACCTTCAAGATCCGACGCGGCAAGCAGCGCGGCGTTCTTCAGGCTGTCGGCAAGAACCTGGTCGCCGGGCCGCTCGGATTCTCCGGGCACGAGAAGCGCAACCTTCACGTTTCGCCCGAGCCCGAGGTCCATCGGGCCACAGGCGGCGAGGAGCATCAGCCCGAACAGGGCGGCAAGGCGGGGAAACTTCGAAGCTGCGAAACGGAGCAGGGCTGTCATTGTCGGTCCTCTCACGGGGTCGTGGTCTTGCGGTGGGGCGCAGACTATGCGCATCACGGGGGACAAGTAAACGCCAAGAACGGGCGCCCAGGGCCATGATCGCCGAAAAGAAGCCACTCTCCGCCGGTCTCTACTTCGTCGCGACGCCGATCGGAACGGCACGTGATATCACCTTGCGCGCCCTGGATGTCCTGGCCTCGGCCGACGTTCTGGCCGCCGAGGACACGCGCACCCTGCGCCACCTTATGGAGATTCACGGAGTCCCGCTCGGCGACCGGCACGTGATCGCCTATCACGACCACAACGGCCCCGAAGTGCGGCCACGGCTTCTGCAGGCAATTCGCGACGGCAAATCCGTCGCCTATGCCTCCGAGGCCGGAACGCCGCTGGTGGCCGACCCGGGGTTCGCGCTGGCGCGGGACGCGATCGCCGAGGGGCTGCCCGTGACCTCGGCGCCGGGGCCCTCGGCGGTGCTGGCGGCGCTGACCATCTCGGGCCTGCCAAGCGACCGGTTTCTCTTTGCCGGGTTCCCGCCCGCAGGCAAGGGCGCGCGGGAGAGCTTCCTTGCGGAATTGGCCGACTGCCCGGCAACGCTGATCTTTTACGAATCTCCGAAACGCGTTTGCCGATTATTAGGTGAATTGCGCGATTCTCTCGGGGAGGGACGGCAGGCCGCGGTGTGCCGGGAACTCACCAAGAAGTTCGAAGAGGTCAGACGTGGCACGCTGGCGCACTTGGCGCAGGAATTCGAGGGGCGATCGGTCAAGGGCGAAGTGGTCGTCCTGGTGGACCGTCCCCGCGAAGCCGCCTCTGCCGATGATCTCGACGCGGCGCTGGAGGAGGCGATGAAGACCATGACGATGAAAGATGCGGTGGCAGCGGTCGCCGGGGCGCTGAACCTGCCGCGCCGTCAGGTTTACCAGGCGGCTTTGACACGGGGGAAGGCGAAATGAGTGGTCAGGTCTCCCATCTTGCCGGCCTTGCGGCCGAGGATCGCATCGCTGCCGACTATGCGCGGCGGGGCCATCGTGTTACCGCACGACGTTGGCGCGGCCCCGGCGGTGAAATCGACCTGATCGCGGAAAACGGGGATGGGTTCATCTTCATCGAGGTGAAGAAAAGCCGCAGCATCGCCCGGGCTGCCGAACGTCTGGGTGCGCACCAGATGCAACGTATCTATGCTTCGGCCAGCGCCTACCTGGCGGATTGCCCGAATGGACAGGACACGGATGTTCGCTTCGACGTGGCGCTGATGGATGCCACCGGCGCCTTCGAGATCCTCGAGAACGCCTTCGCCGCCTGAGCCATTGATCCTTTCGCGCCCCTGCGCCATTTAGAAGCGGCAGCAAGGAAAGGATATCCGCGTGACGCTCAAGGTCGCCATCCAGATGGACCCGATCGGCCCGATCAATATCGACGCCGACAGCACGTTCCGCATCGCCGAGGAAGCCCAGGCGCGCGGGCACGAGCTTTTCTACTACACCCCCGACATGCTCGCCTATCGGGAGGGGCGCGTGATCGCGCGGGGCTGGCCGCTGAAGGTGCGGCGGGTGAAAGGGGATCATTTCGAACTCGGCCCCGAGCAAGAGATCGACCTGGCCGAGTGGGACGTGGTCTGGCTGCGCCAGGATCCGCCTTTCGACATGCATTACATCACCACGACCCATCTGCTGCAGCGGGTCACGCCGGGCACGCTGGTGGTGAATGACCCGTTCTGGGTCCGCAACTACCCGGAAAAGCTGCTGGTTCTCGACTTCCCGCATCTCACGCCGCCCACCGCCATCGCGCGTGATCTGGGCATGATCCGTGAGTTCAAGCAGAAGCACGGCGATATCATCCTGAAGCCGCTCTATGGCAACGGCGGCGCCGGGGTGTTTCGGCTTGATGCGAATGACCGGAACCTGTCGTCGCTGCACGAGCTCTTCACCGGCTTCTCGCGTGAGCCGCTGATCGTGCAGAAATTCCTGCCCGCCGTCAGCAAGGGCGACAAGCGGGTGATCCTGGTGGATGGCGAGCCTGTGGGCGCGATCAACCGCGTTCCGGCCGAGGGCGAGACCCGGTCGAACATGCATGTGGGCGGGCGTCCGGAAAAGGTCGAGCTGACCGAGCGGGATCGCGAGATCTGCGCGGCCATCGGGCCGCTTCTGCGCGAGAAGGGGCAGATCTTTGTCGGCATCGACGTGATCGGCGACTGGCTGACCGAGATCAACGTGACCTCGCCCACCGGCATCCAGGAGCTTGAGCGCTTCGACGGGATCAACGTGGCCGAGAAGATCTGGCTGGCCATCGAGCAGCGGCGGGCATGAGCTTTCGGCTGCGGCTCATCGCGGCGGGGCTGCGGTTTGTCGCCAAGCCGTTCTTGCGGCGTATGGGCTCGCCCGAGCGCGCCGCGAAAGAATTCGACCTCTTGGCGCGGTTGGTTTTCCGCAAGCCGCCAAGGTTGCGAATCCGGGAAAGCTCGCAGGGTTCGCACTGGATCGCGGCCGGTCCCTTCGTGCCCGGGAAGGTGATCCTCTACCTGCACGGTGGCGGCTATATTTCGGGGTCGCCGCGCAGCCATGCCGGCATGCTTGGGCGCTTGTCCCTGCTGGCTGGGGTCGAGGTCTGCGCACCGTGCTATCGTCTGGCCCCGGCGCATCCGTTTCCGGCCGCTTTCGATGATGCGGTGGCCGCGTGGGATCACCTGATGGCCCTCGGCTACGCGCCCGGCGACGTCGTCATTGGCGGTGACAGCGCTGGCGGCGGGCTTTGTCTGGCCTTGCTCTCCGATCTTTGCCGCAAGGGAACACCACCGGCGGGGGCATTCGTGTTTTCGCCGTGGACGGACTTGAGTGGGGCGGGCGAGAGCGTGGGCGTGAATGCGGCCCGTGAGGCGATATTTCCACCCGAAAGATTGACAGAACTGGCCGAGATCGTTCTGGCGGGCGCCGACGCGAAAGATCCGCGCGCCTCGCCGCTTTTTGCCGAATTTCCGAGTCCTCCGCCTGTGTTGTTCCAAGTGGGGAGCGAGGAAATATTGCTGGACGACACCCGGCGGATGGCAGAGGTGCTGCGCATCGCAGGGGGCGAGACCGTGGTTGAGGTGATGGACGGGGCGCCGCATGTCTGGCAGTTGCTTGACGGGTGGTTGCCCGAGGCGCGGAGCAGCCTGGGTTCGGTCGCGGAATTCGTTCAGGCCTCGCTCGGGATCGACAGCCGGTAGCTGACGGCCTCGGCCACGTGGGCCTTGGTCACGTCGTCCTCCCCGGCGAGGTCGGCGATTGTGCGGGCGACCCGCAGAACCCGGTGATAGCCGCGTGCGGAGAGGCCGAAGCGTTCGGCGACGCGGATGAGCAGGTCTTTCCCCTCGGCATCGGGCGTGGCGATCTGTTCCAGAAGCGCGCCTTCGGCATCGGCATTGACCCGCGCGCCGGGGACATCGGCGAAGCGCTCGGCCTGCCGGGCGCGGGCTTCGGCCACGCGGGCAGCCACATCCGATGACGGCTCGCCGCTTTCGGGCAGGTCGAGGTCGGTAAAGGCCACGGGCGGAACCTCGATGCGCAGGTCGAACCGATCCATGAGCGGCCCCGAGATCCGGCCCAGGTAATCGGCCCCGCAAAGCGGCACCCGCGCGCAGGCCCGGGCCGGGTCGCTGAGGTAGCCGCATTTGCAGGGGTTGGCTGCCGCCACCAGCAGGAACCGGCAGGGGTATTTCACATGGGCATTGGCGCGGGCCACGACGACCTCTCCGGTCTCGATCGGCTGGCGCAGGGTTTCCAGCACGGTGCGGGGAAACTCGGGGAATTCGTCGAGGAAAAGCACCCCGTTATGAGCGAGCGAGATCTCTCCGGGTTTCGCGCCGCGCCCGCCGCCGACAATGGCGGCCATGGAGGCGGTGTGATGCGGCTCGCGAAAGGGCCGGGTGCGCGAGATGCCGCCCTCGTCCAGAAGCCCCGACAGCGAATGGATCATCGAGGTTTCCAGCGCCTCGGTCGCGGTGAGCGGCGGCAGGATGCCGGGGATGCGGGCGGCGAGCATGGATTTGCCGGATCCCGGCGTGCCGACCATCAGCATGTGATGCCGCCCGGCGGCGGCGATCTCGAGCGCGCGCTTGGCCCGTTCCTGGCCCTTCACGTCGCGCAGGTCGCGGGCGCCGGTATCGACCCGCACCTCGCCGGGGTCGGCGGGGGCGAGGACCTTTTGCCCGGTGTAATGCTGCACCACCTCGGTCAGGCTGCTGGCCGCGATGACGCGGGTGGCGCCGACCCAGGCGGCCTCGGCCCCGCAGGCCCGGGGGCAGAGCAGGGCGCGGTCTTCCTCGGCGGCGGCCATGGCAGCGGGCAGCGCCCCGATCACCGGGACAAGCGAGCCATCGAGCGACAACTCGCCAAGGGCCACGGTTGCCTCCACCTCCTCGCGCGGAAGGATGTCGATCGCGGCCAGCAGCGCGATGGCGATGGGCAGGTCGAAATGCGAGCCCTCCTTCGGCAGGTCCGCGGGCGAGAGGTTCACGGTGATCCGTTTTGAGGGCAAGGCGATGGACATGGAACTGAGGGCCGAGCGGACCCGTTCGCGGGCCTCGGACACGGCCTTGTCGGGCAGCCCCACCACCGAAAAGGCCGGCAGGCCCGGCGCGACGGCGCATTGCACCTCGACCATGCGGGCCTCGATCCCTTCGAATGCAACCGTGTAGGCCCGCGCGACCATGCGCCCCTCCGTCGCCAACCATGGTTAACGGCTAGAGGCGAAGGGTTTAGGAGGCGTAAATCTTCTGGAACGCGGGCCAGGCCTCGGGGTCGGCTACGGTCTTGTCGCGGCAGAAGGCGTTGCAGAAACCGAAGATGCGGCCATCCAGCTCAAGGAAATGCGTGACGGGTTTGCCGGAATAGGGGCAGGTGTCGTTTTCCGAGGGGCCATGTTCCACGGCCTTCGCTGTGAGAGGCGCTTGCCCCGGCCATGGGCGCTGCGGGTAATCGCGGTCATAGAACGGCTGATCGGCGCCATCCACGAGCCCCATCGCGCGCCAGCGGCGGAACGAGGGGTGGGCGAGATGCGCCGCGACATAGGCCTGTGCCTCGGCGTTCACGTCGAGAGCGTAGCCCGCGACGCGCCCCGCCACCGGGGCAAAGAATACGTCCGCCAGGGAATAGTCGCCGCAAAGCCACGGGCCATCCGATCCGCATGTCTTTCGCGCCCAGTCCCAGAGCAGTTCCAACCGGCGCAGGTCGCTCAGGACAGCCTCGGTCGGGGCGCAGTCGCTGTAGCTGACCCGCAGGTTCATCGGGCAATGATCGCGCAGGGCGACGAAGCCCGAATGCATCTCGGCTGCGAGCGACCGGGCGACGGCGCGGTGCCGGGGATCACCGGGCCAGAGGCGCGCATCGGGTTCGCGGCTGGCCAGTTCCTCGGCCATGGCGAGGGTGTCGGGGATCACCGCACCATCCGGGCAACGCATCACGGGGACCGAGCGGGCAGGCGGGAAATCAGCCAACGCGCGGCGGAAGTCGTCGGTATAAAGCCGCGCGCTGCGGGTCCGGACCGGAATGCCGAAGGCGTCGAACATGTGCCAGCCGCGCAGCGACCAACTGGAATAGGCCCGGTCCGCGATCAGCAAGTCATAGGTCATGGTGCACTCCTTTTCGCGCGACCATAGGCGGGCAGCCCACAGGCGCGAAATGAATATTGGTGCGCCGACCGATCACGGGTGGTGATTGACCTCGCCCAGATGCCAGGCACCGTCATGGGCGATCCGGGTGAGCGAGAGGTTGTCGATCTTTTGCGCGAAGGCCTCACGCGGGGTGATGCCGCGTGCCCGCTGCACCTGGCTGAGGATCGCGCCGAAATGGGCTACGACGATCACATGGCCGCCCGCGTGCTCCAGTGCCAGCCGGTCCACCGCTGCGTCGACCCGGGTGCGCAGGTCGTTCCAGCTTTCGCCGCCGGGGGCGCGGACGGTGCCGGGCTGGTCCCAGAAGGCGCGGATGAGGTCAGGGGACTCGGCGTCGACCTCGTCATGGCGGCGGGTCTCCCACGCGCCGAAATGAAGTTCGCGCAGGTTTGAGTCATGGGGCAGGCGCGGGCGCTCCCCTGCAATCGCGTCGGCCGTGGCGATGGCGCGGGTGAGGTCGGACGAGATCACCGGCGCCTCTTGTGGCAGGGCAAGGTCGAGCCGGTTCAGCGTCACGTGATCCGACAGGTCGGCGGGCACGTCGGTCCAGCCGACCATGCCGCGTGCATGGGTCGGGCCGTGGCGGATCCACCAGAACGTGGTCATGCCACGCCTTCGGGCAATTCGCCCTTCAGAACCATCGGCAATCCGGCGGCGACGAAGACCACCAGCCCGGCCTCGGCTGCCAGCCGCTGGTTCAGGTGGCCCTGCGCGGCGCGGAACCGCCGTGCCAGCGCGTTGTCGGGCACCACGCCCAACCCGGTTTCGTTCGAGACCACGACCACCGGCCCCCGACACGCGGCAAGCGCGGCCAGCAGCCGGTCTGCCTCGGCCTCCACGTCGCTTTCGGCCAGCAGGTGGTTCGACAGCCACAGCGTGGCGCAATCGAGCAGTACGGCTTCATCCCCGGTCACAGATTCCAGGGCCTGTGCCGCATCGTGAGGCGTTTCCACTGTCCGCCAGTCGGTGCCGCGCTGGGCGCGGTGCTGGGCGATCTTGGCCTCCATCTCGGCATCGAAGGCCTGGGCCGTCGCGATATAGACAAGACGTTTGCCCGCGCTTCGGACCAGCCTTTCGCCAAGGGCGGATTTGCCGGAATTGGCGCCACCTAGGACAAGGGACAATTTTTGCAACGTCATGATGGAACTTTCTTTGATCCAGTCGCGTTATGAGCACGTAACCGGATCAGGAAAAGGATGGAACGGGATTTTCCTGAACCGGTCTCGGGAGGTAGTACATGGCATTCGACGGGTTTTCAGACCAGACACTTTCGCGCCACGCGATGCGGGCGGAGCTGCTCGACGCAGAGACCGAACTCAGGCTTGCCTATGCCTGGCGCGACCAGCGGGATGAACAGGCGCTGCACCGGCTGATCACGGCCTACATGCGGCTTGCGATCTCGATGGCGGCGAAGTTCAAGCGCTACGGCGCGCCGATGAACGACCTGATCCAGGAGGCGAGCCTTGGCCTGATGAAGGCCGCGGACAAGTTCGACCCGGATCGCGGCGTTCGCTTTTCGACCTACGCGGTCTGGTGGATCAAGGCCTCGATCCAGGACTACGTGATGCGCAACTGGTCGATGGTGCGCACGGGGTCCACCTCGTCGCAGAAATCGCTGTTTTTCAACATGCGCCGGGTGCAAGCGCGGCTCGAGCGCGAGGCCGCGGCGCAGGGCGAGAAGCTCGACAAGCACCAGCTGCGCCAGATGATCGCCACCGAAGTTGGCGTTCCTCTGCATGATGTCGAGATGATGGAAGGCCGGCTCTCGGGCTCGGACTTCTCGTTGAACGCCACGCAATCGTCCGAGGACGAGGGCCGCGAATGGATCGACGCGCTCGAAGACGACGCCCCGCAGGCATCGCAACATGTCGAGGTCGAGAAGGACCTTGCGACCCTGCGCGGCTGGTTGATCAACGCCATGCAGGCCCTGAACGACCGGGAGCGGTTCATCGTCACCGAGCGCAAGCTGCGGGACGAGCCGCGCACATTGGAAAGCCTGGGTGACGAGCTGAGCCTCTCGAAAGAGCGGGTGCGCCAGCTTGAAGCGGCGGCGTTTGCGAAGATGCGCAAGAATCTCGAAACGCAATCCAAAGAGGTTCACCAGTTCTTCGCTTGAGTGTCTGGGGTTACTGGCAGGGCGCCGCGATCGCGGCGCCCTTTTTTGTGCCACGATGCCAGCCCTTGCGCTGTTGTCTTGTCGTTCACCTCCCCATAGACATGGGAAAGAGGTTTCTTCGGGGTCGCCCATGCTGGCTGGCAAACGCATCCTTCTGATCATCGGCGGCGGGATCGCGGCGTTCAAATCGCTCGACCTGATCCGCCGGCTGCGCGAGCGCGGCGCGGCGGTGACGCCGGTGCTGACGCGGGCCGCTGAGGAATTCGTGACCCCGCTTTCGGCTTCGGCGCTGGCGGGTGAGAAGGTCTATACGGACCTGTTCGACCTGACGGACGAGGCCGAGATGGGCCATATCGAACTCAGCCGCGCGGCGGATCTGCTGGTCGTGGCTCCGGCGACGGCGGACCTGATGGCCAAGATGGCGGGCGGTCATGCGAATGACCTGGCCTCCACCCTGCTGATGGCGACGGACAAGCGCGTTCTGGTCGCCCCGGCGATGAACGTGCGGATGTGGGAGCATCCCGCCAACCAGCGCAACATTGCCACGCTGCGCGGAGACGGGATCCTTTTCGTCGGCCCGAACGAAGGCAACATGGCCTGCGGCGAGTTCGGCCCGGGCCGCATGGCCGAGCCACTGGAGATCGTCGCCGCGATCGAGGCGGCACTGGCCGACGGGCCGCTGAAGGGGCGGCATGTCGTGGTGACCTCCGGCCCGACGCATGAACCCATCGACCCTGTGCGTTATATCGCCAACCGCTCTTCGGGTGCGCAGGGCACGGCGATCGCGCGGGCGCTATCGGCGCTTGGCGCGGATGTGACCTTCATCACCGGTCCGGCCACTGTGCCGCCGCCAGAAGGCGTGCGGGTGGTTCGGGTTGAAACCGCGCGCGAGATGCTCGAGGCAGTTCAGGGCGCCTTGCCCGCCGAGGTCGCGGTCTGCGCCGCGGCGGTGGCCGATTGGCGCGTGGCGCAGGAGTCGCAAGGCAAGATCAAGAAGGACGGCAAGAGCCTTCCGAAGCTCGAGTTTGCCGAGAACCCGGATATCCTTGCCACGGTCTCGCAGATGACCGAGGGGCGCCCGACTCTGGTGGTGGGGTTCGCAGCCGAGACCGATGACGTTATCGCCCATGCCACCGCGAAACGCGCCCGCAAAGCTTGTGACTGGATCCTCGCCAATGATGTTTCGCCCGCGACCGGCATCATGGGCGGGACCGAGAATGCGGTGACCCTGATCGCCGAGGCTGGGGCCGAGGACTGGCCGCGCATGGCCAAGGACCAGGTCGCGATGCGGCTGGCCCAGAAGATCGCCGAGGCGCTGGGGTGACAGGCGGCGAGATGACTCAAGCAAAGGCAACGCCGCTCGTGCGGATCCTCTGGGATGAGGGCGCGGATCGCAGCCTGCCGCTGCCCGCCTATGAAACCGAGGGCGCGGCCGGGGCCGACTTGCGCGCCAACCTGTCCGAGGGCGACCGTGCCAACGGGATCACCCTGGCCCCTGGCAAGCGGGCGTTGATCCCCACTGGGCTGCGGGTCGAGATCCCGCAGGGGTTCGAGATGCAGATCCGACCGCGCTCGGGCCTGGCGCTGAAGCACGGTGCCACCTTGCCGAACACGCCCGGCACAATCGACAGCGATTATCGCGGGCCGCTGGGGGTCATCCTGATCAACCTAGGGCAGGAGCCGTTCACCGTGACCCACGGAGAGCGCATCGCTCAGGCGGTGATCGCCCCGGTGGTGCAGGCGCGGTTCGAACTGGCCGAAACCCTGTCCGACACCGCACGGGGCGCGGGCGGCTTCGGCTCCACGGGGCGCGGCTGATGGTCTGGGTTCTTTTTCTTGCCGCCGGGTTCTGGGCGCTTGGCCACAAGATGGGCGCGCCCCGCTCGGCACGCTGGCTGATGATCGCGCTGCTCTACATCGCGGTTCTGGTGGCGCTGCTGGTGTTGCCCGAGACTTCGCCCCTGCGCGATGCGCTGGGGGGCAGCTATGGCGAATGGCTGGTGCTGGGTGTTCTGGCGGCGATGATCTGGGCCTACAGCCAGGGGCTTTCCTGGCTGAAGGCACGGGTGCGCCCGGCAGACCCCGCGCCGGAACAAAAGCGTGGTGGCTTTACCAGCACCGAATTGGAGCGCTATGCCCGCCATATCGTGCTGCGCGAGATCGGCGGCCCGGGGCAGAAGAAGCTGAAAGAGGCCAAGGTGCTGGTGATCGGCGCGGGTGGCCTTGGCGCCCCGGCGCTGCAGTATCTTGCCGCCGCGGGCGTCGGCACCATCGGCGTGATCGACCATGACGAGGTCGACAATTCGAACCTTCAGCGGCAGGTGATCCATACCGATGACCGGATCGGCATGCCCAAGGTGTTTTCTGCGCAAGAGGGGATGCGGGCGCTCAATCCATACGTGGAAGTGCGCCCTTATAACCGTCGTCTGACCGAGGAAATCGCGGCGGAACTTTTCGCCGATTATGACCTGATCCTCGACGGCACCGACAGTTTCGAGGCGCGCTACCTTGCCAACCGCATCGCCGCCCGGCAGGGCAAGCCGCTGATCGGGGCGGCGCTCTCGCAATGGGAGGGGCAGATCAGCCTTTTCGATCCGGCGAAAGGCGCGCCATGCTACCAGTGCATCTTCCCCGAAGCCCCCGCGCCGGGGCTTGCGCCCACCTGCGCCGAGGCAGGCGTCCTGGGCCCGCTGCCGGGCGTCATGGGGGCGATGATGGCGGTGGAGGCGGTGAAGCAGATCGCCGGTGCGGGCGAAGGGCTGCGCGGCCGGATGCTGATCTACGACGCGCTCTATGCCGAGACGCGGACGATTTCACTCAAGCGTCGGGCGGATTGCCCGGTTTGCGGAGGGTGACGCCCAGTGCCCGTTTCCGCCTTTGACACTCTCGATCCACGACAGGAGGGCAAGCGTGCCGGATACGAATGATCCCGTTGTCATAGATTACTTCTCGGACATGCTCTGCATCTGGGCCTTCATCCATCATCGCCGGATCGAGGAGCTTGCGCGAAAGTTCGGTGCCGGGATCGAGATACGTTCGCGCTATTGCTCGGTGTTCTCGGATACGGGCGAAAAGATCGGGACAGGTTGGGGTGATCGTGGCGGCTATGAGGGGTATGCAAACCACGTGGCGAAGGTCGCGAGCGGGTTTCCCCATATCGGGGTCAATCCGGTAGCCTGGCGCGACACGCGACCGGCGTCTTCGGCGCCCGTTCACCAAGTCCTGAAGGCGCTGGATATTCTGGAAGCGGACGAAGCCGGTGAGGCGGCTGCCAAGATACCCTATCTGGATCGGCTCGGAACCCGGGCCGCCTGGGCCTTGCGGGTTGCCTTCTTTGCCGAGGGTCGAGATATCGCGGACCCGTCCGTTCAGGGCGATATCATGCAGGAGTTGGGTGTAGAGCCTGCACGGGTCTTTGATCCGGCCTTGCTGGCGCGGGCGGCGGCGGCGCTGGCGCAAGATTTCGACCTGAGCCGGAAACTGGGGGTCGAGGGCAGCCCGTCCATGATCCTGAATTCCGGACGCCAGAGACTTTTCGGCAATGTCGGCTATCGCGTGATGGAAGCCAATGTCGAGGAACTGATCCACCGTCCCAGCGCCGAGGAGGTCAGTTGGTGCTGATCGGACCGGTGGCAAGCCTCGACGCGGGGCGGCTGAGAATGACAAGGAGCAAGAGACCATGAACAACCCCCTCCTCCAGCCATGGGACGTGGCCTTCGATCTGCCGCCGTTCCCCGCGATCGCGGATAGCGATTTCGCCCCGGCCTTCGAGGCCGCGATGGAGGAGGCGCGGACCCGGATCGGCGAGATTGCCGAGACCCCCGAGCCGCCGAGTTTTGCCAACACGATCGAGGCGCTGGAACTGGCGGACGAGAAGCTGGGCCGGGTTCTGTCGGTCTTCCACACCCTTGCCGGGTCGGTCAGCAATTCCGAGCGCGAGGCGCTGATGCGGGAGTTCTCGCCCAAGCTGGCGGCCTATTCGTCCGAGATCACCGGGAACAAGGCGCTGTTTCGCCGGATCGACGCGCTCTGGCAGGATCGCGAGGGCCTTGGCCTGAGTGACGAGCAGGAGCGGGTTCTGATGCTGACGCGCCGGGGCTTCGTGCGGGCCGGCGCCGAGCTGGAAGGCGAAGCCGACGCGCGCCACCGCGAGGTGAAGCAGCGCCTTGCGGTGCTGGGCACGCAGTTCACCCAGAACCTTCTGGCGGATGAACGCGACTGGGCCATGGAGTTGACTGAGGACGACCTTGAGGGCCTGCCGGGCTTCGTGGTGGCAACGGCCCGCGCGGCGGGGCAGGAGCGGGGCAAGGAGGGGCCGGTGGTCACGCTGTCACGCTCGCTGATCGTGCCGTTCCTGCAGTTCTCGCCCCGCCGCGACCTGCGCAAGCGGGCCTACGAGGCCTGGGCCGCGCGGGGCGCCAACGGAGGCGAGACTGACAACCGCGAGATCGCCGCCGAGATCCTGAAGCTGCGCGAGGAACGGGCGAAGCTTCTGGGCTATGACAGTTTCGCCGCCTACAAGCTGGAAACCGAGATGGCCGGAACGCCCGAGGCGGTGATGAACCTGCTGATGGCGGTCTGGAACCCGGCGCGGACGACGGCGCTCTCTGATGCCGAGGTGCTGACCGGGATGATGCGCGCCGATGGGATCAACGGCGATTTGGAGCCGTGGGACTGGCGCTACTACTCGGAAAAGCGGCGCAAGGCAGAGCATGATCTGGATGAGGCGGAGCTGAAGCCCTACCTGCAGCTCGACCGGATGATCGAGGCGGCCTTTGCCTGCGCGAACCGGCTGTTCGGGCTGGAGTTCAAGCCGCTCGACGTGCCGCTGCATCACCCGGACGCACGGGCCTGGAACGTCACGCGGGACGGGCGGCACATGGCGGTCTTCATCGGGGACTATTTCGCGCGCGGATCGAAGCGTTCGGGCGCGTGGTGTTCGGCGATGCGATCCCAGCGCAAGCTGGGGGAAGAGACGCGGCCCGTGGTGCTGAACATCTGCAATTTCGCCAAGCCGTCAGAGGGGGAGCCTGCGCTGCTGTCCTATGACGATGCGCGGACGCTGTTCCACGAGTTCGGCCATGCGCTGCACCAGATGCTGAGCGATGTGACTTACGAGTCGATCTCGGGCACCTCGGTGGCGCGGGATTTCGTGGAGCTTCCCAGCCAGCTGTTCGAACATTGGCTGGAAGTGCCCGAGGTGCTGGCCGAGTTCGCCACCCATGCCGAGACCGGCGCGCCGATGCCGGGGGACCTGCTGGAAAGGCTGCTGAAGGCGCAGACCTATGACATGGGGTTCCAGACGGTGGAATACGTGGCCTCGGCGCTGGTGGACCTGGCGTTCCACGATGGCGCGGCGCCCGCCGACCCGATGGCGCGCCAGGCCGAGGTGCTGGAGGCGCTGGGCATGCCCGCGGCGATCGGGATGCGCCACGCGACGCCGCATTTTGCCCATGTCTTCTCGGGCGATGGCTATTCCAGCGGCTATTACAGCTACATGTGGTCCGAGGTGATGGACGCCGATGCTTTTGCCGCCTTCGAGGAGGCGGGCGGGGCTTTCGATGCGGAGACGGCGAAACGGCTGGAGGAATTCATCCTCTCGGCCGGCGGGTCGCAGGAGGCCGAGGCGCTTTATACCGCGTTCCGCGGCCGGATGCCGGGGGTCGAGGCGCTTCTGAAAGGGCGCGGGTTGCTGGACGCAGCCTGAGGGGACACGATTTTTCTCCGAAAAATCGGGCGCGGGGCGGTTTGGCCGATACGATTTTTCTACGAAAAATCACGGTCCCGGCGGGAGTGTGGCGCCGGGGTTCCGTATCACGGCGTGCGTGGGTCCAGCAGCTTGGTCAGGACCCTGTCGCGAGTGATCTGGCCCAGAAGCTGGCCGTTTTCGACCACGCCGACGGGTTTGCCGGTGGCTTTCACCCGTTCCATCACGTCCTGGATCGAGGCATCGGGCGGCACAGTGTCTTCTAGCGGATTCGGCGCGGGTTCCATCACGTCGCGGGCGCAGAGCACGCCGAGCGGGTTCATGTGAGCGACGAAATCCGCCACGTACTCGTTCGCGGGGTTGGTGAAGATCTCCTGCGGGGTGCCGCATTGGACGATCCGTCCGCCTTCCATGATGGCGATGCGGTTGCCGATCTTGAACGCCTCGTCCAGGTCATGGCTGACGAAGATGATCGTGCGCTTGAGGGTCTGCTGCAGGTCCAGAAGCTCGTCCTGCAGGCGGGCGCGGATCAGCGGGTCGAGGGCCGAGAAGGGCTCGTCCATCAGCAGGATCGGGGCTTCGGTGGCGAAGGCGCGGGCGAGGCCCACGCGCTGCTGCATCCCGCCGGAAAGCTCGGACACTTTACGGTCGGCCCAGTCGCTGAGGCCGACGAGGGCAAGCTGTGCCTCGACCCGGTCGCGCAACTCGGGGCCTTTCAGCCCGCCAAGTTCCAGCCCGAGGCCCACGTTCTCGCGCACCGTGCGCCAGGGCAGCAGGCCGAATTGCTGGAACACCATGGCCACGCGCCGCAGCCGGATCCGGCGCAGCGTTTCGGGATCGGCATGGGTGACGTCGATCAGCGTGTTGCCATCGCAGACATGGGCCGCGCCGCGCACCACCGGGTTCAGCCCGTTGACGGCGCGCAGCAGCGTCGACTTGCCCGAGCCCGAGAGGCCCATGAGCACGAGGATTTCCCCCTCGGCCACGGTCAGCGAGCAATCGTGGACGCCGAGGATCTGGCCGGTGGCCTCCTGGATTTCGGCGCGGCTCATCCCCTTGTCCATCAGCGGCAGCGCTGCGGCGGGATCCTTGCCGAAGACGATGGAGACATTGTCGAACTTGACCGCGACACCGGCGGTCTGAGCGGGATCGGAGATCGTGGTCATTTGCTATCCACCCTCAGCATGCGGTCGAGCATGATCGCCACGACGACGATCACGAAGCCGGATTCGAAACCAAGCGCCGTGTTGACCGAGTTCAGTGCCCGGATCACCGGCACGCCCAGCCCGTCGGCGCCCACGAGCGCGGCGATCACCACCATCGAAAGCGAGAGCATGATCGTCTGGTTCAGCCCCGCCATGATCTGCGGCACGGCATAGGGAAGCTCCACCTTCCAGAGCACCTGCCGGGGTGTTGCGCCGAAGGCGGTGGCGGCCTCGAGCAGGGGCGAGGGGGTCGAGGAAATGCCCAGGTGCGTCAGCCTGATCGGCGCGGGCACCACGAAGATCACCGTGGCGAGCAGGCCCGGCACCATGCCGATGCCGAAGAAAACGATCGCCGGGATCAGGTAGACGAAGGTCGGCAGGGTTTGCATCAGGTCCAGCACCGGGCGCATCCAGGCATAAAGCCCCGGGCGGTGTGCGACGGCGATGCCGATGGGCACGCCAACCCCCATGCAGACCACGCAGGCCGAGATCACCAGCGTCAGGCTTTCGGTGGTCTCTTCCCAGTAGCCCTGGTTGAGGATGAAGAGGAAGCCCACCGCGACGAAGAGGCAGGTCTTCCAGTTGCGCTGCAGCACCCAGGTGAGCGCTACGAAAAGCGCGATCACGATCAGCGGGTTCGGCGTCTGGAACAGCCAGAGGATCCCGTCGATCAGCGCCTCCATCGCGTCGGAGATCGCGTCGAATATGAAGGCCGCGTTGATCTCGAGCCAGAGAAAGACCTCTGCCGCGGCATCACCCACGGGAATTTTATGATCGGTCAGCCAGGTCATTGCGTATACACCCTGTAACCCTTGTTTCTAGCGAAGCCGCGCGACTGGGGCGCGGCGTTTGAGTAAGGAGACTGCACGATGCAATCCAGAAGAACTTTTCTCGTGAAGGGCGCCGCGGGGGCGGCCTCGACCCTGATCCTGCCCTATGCGGCGATGGCCGCGGGTCACGCCAGCAACCTGTTCCAGACCGCCTCGGGCGAGATCACCGTGCATCCGGTGGCCCATGCCTCTTTCGTGATGGAGACCCCGGCGGGCGTGATCTACGTCGATCCGGTAGGCGATCCGGCGGCCTATGCCGATTTCCCGGCGGCCGACCTGATCCTGATCACCCATGAGCATGGCGACCACTACAACGCCGAGACGCTGGCCGCGCTGGCGGGCGCGGCGCCGATCGTGGCGAACCCGGCCGTTTACGGAATGCTTTCGGATGATCTGAAGGCGCAGGCCAGCCAGATGGCCAATGGCGACAGCGCCGAGATGATGGGCATTTCGATCGCCGCGATCCCCGCCTACAACATCACCGAGGGGCGGCAGAACTTCCATCCCAAGGGCCGGGACAATGGCTATGTCCTGACCATCGACGGGTTCCGCGTCTATGTCTCGGGCGATACCGAGGACATTCCGGAGATGCGTGGGCTTCAGGATATCGACCTCGCCTTCGTCTGCATGAACCTGCCGTTCACCATGCCGGCGGAAGCGGCGGCCTCGGCGGTTGCGGAATTCGCGCCGACCTATGTCTACCCCTACCACTATCGCGGGCGGGACAACGGCACCCAGGATCCGCAGGAATTCGCCAAGCTTCTGGCCGATGCGGGTGCCGGGACCGAGGTCAAGTTCGGCGGCTGGTATTCGTGAAAACGCTGCGGGCCGGGGAATTCTCCCGGCCCGCACCATCTGATCAGAGAGCGCCTTTGACAGCGGCCAGACCTTCACCGCCGTCCTTGGTGGTCACGCCGTCAAGCCAGCCATCCAGAACGCCCATGTTGGCCTTCAGCCACTCGGTCGCGGCAACCTCGGGGGCTTTCCCGTCGTTCAGGATCGCGGCCATGATCTCGTTCTCCATCTGCAGCGAGAACTCGAGGTTGTTGAGCAGCTTGCCCACGTTCGGGCAGGCGTCCGCGAAGCCGGCGCTGGTGTTGGTGTAGACCGTCGCGCCGCCCAGGTTCGGGCCGAACCAGTCATCGCCACCGGTCAGGTAGCTCATCTCATAGGCCGCGTTCATCGGGTGCGGTTCCCAGCCGAGGAAGACAACAGGCTCCCCACGGCGGTCGGCGCGGCTCACCTGTGCGAGCATCCCCTGTTCCGAGCTTTCGACCACTTCGAACCCTTCCAGGCCGAAGGCGTTGTCGGCGATCATGTCCATGATCAGGCGGTTGCCGTCATTGCCCGGCTCGATCCCGTAGATCTTGCCTTCCAGCGCGTCCTTCTGCGCCGCGATGTCGGCGAAATCGGCAATGCCGAGGTCCGCGGCGGCCTTGTTCACGGCCAGCGTGTACTTGGCGCCTTCGAGGTTGGCGCGAACCGTGTCCACGGTGCCCGCTTCGCGGTAGGGGGCGATGTCGGCCTCCATCGTGGGCATCCAGTTGCCCAGGAAGATGTCGATGTCGCCCGCGGCCAGCGAGGTATAGGTCACCGGCACCGACAGAACCTTGATGTCCGTGTCATAGCCGAGCGCCTCCAGCACGACAGTGGTCGCGGCGGTGGTGGCGGTGATGTCGGTCCAGCCCACGTCCGAGAAAGTGACGGTGTCGCAGTCCGCAACTGCTTGCCCGGCAACGGCGGCCAGGGCCAGAGCCGCGAGAGAAGATTTGAAGGTCATGTACGCTCCCCTAGTTTATTGATTGATGAGTTAATCAACATGAGTCTCACCGCCAAAGCAACAGGTTTGACCCAATGTCGACGTGATTTTCCTGCTGCACCCTAGCCGAGGCGACCCGGCCCTCCAAGCAGGAATAATTTCGGGTCTTTCGGCTTACTTGGCATTGCCAATCAAACGTGGGAAACACTGGCCCCAAAGCGGATGGAGGAGGCCGGAATGATCACCCTGTTTGGACGTGCGACCTCGTCGAATGTGCAGTCGGTCGCCTGGGCGCTGAACGAACTGGGGCTCGCGTATGAACGCCATGACGTGGGCGGCGTTCACGGGGGAACGAACACCGAGGAATACCGGGCGATGAACCCCAACGGCCTTGTTCCCACGCTTCAGGATGGCGATCTCATCATGTGGGAAAGCGGCGCGATCCTGCGCTATCTGGCCGCCCGCTATGGGAATGAGGCGTTCTGGCCGTCGGACCCGGTTCGCCGCGCGCCGCTCGACATGTGGGCGGAATGGGCCAAGACCACATTCGGGCAAATCCTGATCTACCAGCTTTTCCACGGGTTGGTGCGCTGCCCGCCGTCCAAGATCGATCATGCCGCGATGGAGCGGTCGCTGGGTCTGCTTCACGCGGCGGTGCCCCGGCTTGAGGCGCGGCTTGGCGACGGGCCCTATATCGGTGGCGAGACCTTCACCTTCGCTGATATCGCCATCGGGCACCTCCTCTATCGCTACTACACCATCCCGATGGAGCGGATCGAGACGCCGAACCTCGATGCCTATTATGTGCGACTGCAGGAACGCCCGGCCTATCGTGACCACGTGATGGTCAGTTGGGAAAGCCTCCGCGGCAAGGACTAGAGCAGACGGGCCACACATGCGCGGCAACTCCCGACAGCGGTTGCCTAGGTAGGGTGGCTCCCGTTAGCTGGCGACATGTTAAGACTTTCTTTACTTTTGATCGCGGCGCTGAGCGCGGCGCCCGTGGCGGCCGAGACCCTGTCTGGCCGTGCTCGGGTCATCGATGGCGACACGATCGAGATCGCGGGGGAGCGCATTCGCCTTCACGGGATCGACGCGCCGGAGCTTTCCCAGACCTGCCGACGATCGGGCGGCCAGGTCTGGCGCTGTGGGCAATGGGCCAAGACCGAACTGCAGCGCCGGGTCGAGCGGGTGCGCATCCGGTGCGAGGGGCGGGATCGGGATCGCTATGGTCGACTGGTCGCGGTCTGCTACCGGCGCAACGCGGACCTGAACGCCGAACTGGTGCGCAACGGCATTGCCTTTGCCTATCAGCGCTACTCCCTCGATTACGTGGACGCCGAGAAACTGGCCGCGATCGAGAGGCGCGGCGTCTGGGACGGAGAGATCACGCGTCCGGCCGAGGTCCGGGCGCCGGCATCGCCGCCCCGGGCGCAGAACGTCCCGGCGAACTGCCCGATCAAGGGCAATATCTCGAACAACGGGCGTATCTATCACCTTCCTGAGGACGAACACTACAGTCGCACCCGGATCGATACATCCAGTGGAGAGCGGTGGTTCTGCTCGGAGGCCGAGGCTCGGGCCGCGGGATGGCGGCACGCAAGGCGGTGACTTGATCAAGATCAAAGTTTCTTTAATCTCAAACCGCTAGCTTGAGGTGCCGCTCAAAAGAAGGATAGCGTCATGTCTCATACCCCGCACGAACTCGCCGAGGAATTTCCGCAGCACAAGACGTTGATCGCAAAGCTCAAGGGCGAGGATGCCCATTTCGCGAAGCTCGTCGAAGAATATCACGTGGTGAACCGCGCCGTGCATCGGGCCGAAACCTATGCCGAGCCGACGTCCGAGGAGCATGAAGCCGAGATGCGCCATCGGCGGATCGAACTGAAAGACGAGATTTACCACAAGCTCAGCGAAGCAGCCCGCGCCGGGGTCTAATCGATCCGGTAGGGAAGGACGCCGCGATGATCGGCGTCGACGGTCAACCGACGCTCCAGCGGGGGCACGGAGCGTTGGTGACAGTCCTTCCGCTCGCAGATACGGCAGGAGATCCCGATCGGTTCGAATGCCCGTGAATTGGTCACGTCGAGGTCGTCCGCATAGACGAGGTCTCCGGCGTGGCGCAATTCGCAGCCCAATCCGATGGCATAGCGCTGGACCGGCGCGTTGAACGATCCGCCGGGCTTGGACACGTCGCGTGCAAGGCAGACATAGCGCACGCCATCGGGCGTTTCCGCAAGCTGGCGCAGAAAACGGCCCGGCGTCTCGAACGCCTGGTGCACGTTCCACAACGGACAGGCCCCACCGAAACGCGCGAATTGCAGCCGCGTGGCCGAGTGGCGCTTGGTGATCGTGCCTGCCTGGTCCACCCGGACAAAGAAGAAGGGGATGCCCTTTGCCCCCGGGCGCTGCATGGTTGAAAGGCGATGCGCCACCTGCTCGATCGAGGTGCCGAAAAGGTCGGCGAGCCGTTCCAGATCGTGGCGTGTCTCGCGCGCCTGTTCGAGGAAAGGCCGATAGGGCATCATCGCCGCCCCGGCGAAGTAGTTTGCCAGCCCGATCTTGGCGATGGCGCGGGCCTCGTCGCTGTGGAACCGGGCAAGGTCCAGCGTCGCTTCCAACAGGTCGTTCCGGGTCAGCAGCGCAAGCTGGTGCATCAGGTGAAACCGCTGGGTCGAGGGCGCGGCGCGCGACGACAGTGTCAGCCGCTTGGCAGAAGGATCATAGCCGCGCAGCGCCTGGCCGTCGGTCAGCACCACAGTCACGCCCCGTTTTTCAAGGGCGGTCACAGCGGTGACCCATGGATCGGCACGGGTGCCGCCGGGGCAGGCAAAGGTCTCGGCGGCGCGGTCCACGGCGTCGATGTAGTTGTCGCAGTAATGGAAGAAGTCGCGCACCTCTTCCCAGGGCGAAGGGCGCAGCGCGGCATCCTCGCGTCCCAGCGCCTCGTCCAGCGAGGCAAGCCGTTCATGGGTCTGGCGATAGGCGCGGTGAAGGTCGAGGAAGGCGCGCGCCAGCGCGGGCGCGTTCGAGGCGGCCAGTTGCAGGTCCGCCAGCGGCGGAGCATCCTCGCCAAAGACGGGATCGGCCAGCGCCTCGCGCATGTCGGTGACCATCCGTTCCGCATCACCCGCGGTCAGTTCGGTGACGTCGAAGCCGAATTCCGAGGCCAGCGCCAGCACCACCCCGGTCGAGACCGGGCGGTTGTTCTTCTCCATCTGGTTCAGGTAGGGCAGAGAGATGCCGAGCTTCGCGGCGAAGTCCTTCTGGGTCAGGCCCAGCTTGGTGCGGATCTCGCGCAGTTTCGCGCCGGCATAGAGTTTCTGGGTCGCCATGGAATGTGCCCGGTTTGCAGTTTCGCTTTCTGAAGCATACTCTTTGCAAACCTGAGGGATCAATCCATCAGTCGGCCAGAACCTTCCGCTCGCGGCTGATGGTGTAGGTGATGGCCACGACCGCCAGTACCGCGCTTGCCGTCATGATCCAGATAAGCATCTCTGCCCCGGTCTCGGGCGTCAGCATCGCGCCGGCAAGGGCAGACAGCGCCGCCCCGCCCCCGATCATCATGGAGCCGCCAAGGCCTGATGCCGTGCCCGCAAGGTGCGGGCGAACCGAGAGCATCCCTGCGTTGGCGTTGGGCAGGACCATGCCGTTGCCGAAACCCACGAAGACCATGAAGCCGAAGAAGCTGTAGACCGTCCCGTACCCGGCAAGAAAGATCAGCAGCGAAGCGGTCAACCCGCCGCAATTGAGCAGGACGCCCCAAAGGATCATCCGGTTGATCCCAAGCCGGATCGAATACTGGCCCGACACGAAATTGCCCAGCATGTAGCCGACTGCGGGGGCGCCGAAGAAGAAGCCGAGCGCGGAGGGCTCCAGCGCAAACACCACCGAGCCCACGAAGGGCGCCCCGCCGAGATAGGCGAAGAAGGCGCCGGAACAGAGCGCGGCGGTCAGGCAGTAGCCCCAGAAACGCCGGGACAGAAGAAGCTCCGGGTATTCGCGCACCTGGTCGCGGAAACTGGTGGACTGCGTTTGCGCGGTCTCGCCTTGGTCGAACCAGATCAGCGCCATGATCGAAAGACCGCCTGCAAGGAGAACCCAGAAGCTCGCCTGCCAACCGAATGTCTGGTCGAGGATGCCACCGATCGCGGGTCCGATCATCGGGGCGATGGCCATGCCCATGGTGACATAGCCGATCATGCTGGCGGCCTCGGCCTGGCCCACCATGTCGCGCACCACGGCGCGGGACAGCACCATCGCCACCACGATCGTCGCCTGGCACATGCGGAACAGCAGGAAGACCTCGATCGTGGGAGAGAAGATGCAGCCCAGCGTCGCAAGGCAGAACAGCCCGAACCCCCAGAGGATTACCGGGCGCCGCCCGTAGCGGTCCGAGAGCGGGCCGACCACGAGTTGCAGCACACCGTTCACGCCTAGGTAAACCGCGACGGACAATTGCATGATCCGGTAGTCGGTCTGAAAATACTCGGTCATGCGCGGCAACGATGGCAGAAACAGGTTCATCGCCAGCGCGGAAAGGCCGGTCATCACGATAAGCGTGAACATATGGGGCGGGGTACTCCGGTCTAAAAACCGGACCGTGGGCCGTTCGGACATGAATTTCAGCTACGCCTCTAACGTGCTTTTGTCCATCCCGTGGTGGCCAGGGCGTCGGCAAGTCGTCTATTTGCGGATTAGCAGAAATAATCCTGGTCTCTATTCAAGATTTGCAAATTTGCCAGTCTTGCCTTTGCGGCGCGGCGCGCGCCCGCTATTCTGCCGCAAACCTGTTCAATGGGAGGGCGCGCCATGAAGGATATCCTGCAGGAGCTTGAAGATCGTCGGGACATCGCCCGTCAGGGTGGTGGTCAGAAGCGCATCGATGCGCAGCATTCCAAGGGCAAGCTCACCGCGCGCGAGCGGATCGAACTGCTGCTGGACGAGGGCAGCTTCGAGGAATTCGACATGTTCGTCGCCCACCGCTGCACCGATTTCGGAATGCAGGACAGCCGCCCGCCGGGGGATGGCGTGGTGACGGGCTGGGGCACGATCAACGGCCGCATGGTCTATGTCTTCAGTCAGGACTTCACCGTCTTCGGCGGATCGCTGTCGGAAACCCACGCCCAGAAGATCTGCAAGATCATGGACATGGCGATGCAGAACGGCGCGCCGGTGATCGGGCTGAACGACTCGGGCGGTGCACGGATCCAGGAAGGCGTCGCCTCGCTGGCGGGCTATGCCGAGGTGTTCCAGAAGAACATCATGGCCTCGGGCGTAGTGCCGCAGATATCGGTCATCATGGGGCCGTGTGCGGGTGGGGCGGTCTATTCGCCCGCCATGACCGACTTCATCTTCATGGTGAAGGACTCGAGCTACATGTTCGTCACCGGGCCCGACGTGGTGAAGACCGTGACGAACGAGGTGGTGACGGCCGAGGAACTGGGCGGTGCGTCAACCCACACCAAGAAATCCTCGGTCGCCGATGCAGCCTTCGAGAATGACGTGGAGGCTCTGACCGAGGTGCGGCGGCTGGTGGATTTCCTGCCGCTCAACAACCGCGCGAAGCCGCCGGTGCGCCCGTTCTTCGATGATGTGAGCCGCCTGGAAGACAGCCTCGACACGCTGGTGCCGGAAAACCCGAACACGCCCTATGACATGAAGGAGCTGATCCAGAAGGTCGCGGACGAGGGCGATTTCTACGAGATCCAGGAAGATTACGCGAAGAACATCATCACCGGCTTCGTGCGTCTCGAAGGGTCCACCGTGGGTGTCGTGGCGAACCAGCCGATGATCCTGGCGGGTTGCCTCGATATCGATTCAAGCCGCAAGGCCGCGCGCTTCGTGCGCTTCTGCGATGCGTTCGAGATCCCGATCCTGACCTTCGTGGACGTGCCCGGCTTCCTGCCCGGCACCAGCCAGGAATACGGCGGTGTCATCAAGCACGGCGCGAAATTGCTCTTCGCCTATGGCGAGGCCACGGTGCCGAAGGTGACCGTGATCACCCGCAAGGCCTATGGCGGGGCCTATGATGTGATGGCCTCGAAGCACCTACGCGGGGATTTCAACTATGCCTGGCCCACTGCCGAGATCGCGGTGATGGGCGCCAAGGGCGCGACCGAGATCCTCTATCGCTCGGAACTGGGTGACCCCGAGAAGATCGCCCAGCGGACCAAGGACTATGAAGATCGCTTCGCCAATCCCTTCGTCGCGGCCGAAAAAGGCTTCATCGACGAGGTGATCATGCCCCATTCGACGCGGCGCCGCGTGTGCCGGGCGTTTGCGAGCCTGCGCAACAAGCAGCTTTCGAACCCCTGGAAAAAACACGACAACATCCCGCTCTGACCGATGTCCAGTTTGCGCCATACCGAAAGGGGCATTGCGCCCCCGACCCGGGGTTTCCCGGTGTCGACGGCAAGCCATGATGGCGGCCTGCCCGGGCATGGGTTTGCGCTGCCATCGGGGCAGGCCGTCACCCTTGAGGAGGCGTTCTGGGATCAGGATGCGCCCGAACAGGAATCGTGGCTGCGCCTGCGCTTCCTTGCCCCCGACATTGGTCGCGAGGGGAAGGGGCTCGATTACGACGCCGTGGCCGACGATTTCCCCGCACTCTGCGAGAATTTTGGCCTTCCGATGCTGAAGGAGGCACCGCGTTCCCCCGTGACCATTTTTGTTTCGCTGGCCGACCGACCTGTGGAGTTCGGGCAGGCCAACCCCGAAGCGATCCAGTTTTTCGAGGTTTTTCAGGTCGATGACGACGGCTGCATATGGGGGGCTTTCTGATGTGGACACAGAATGTGGCAAGATTCAGCCTGTCGACCGGCCAATATGATGCAACTTCGCCACAGGGGCGGATGCACGCTGCAATTGCTTGTGTAATTGGAAATGTTCTATGTATTCTGAGGCTACGTTGTCCTATAGGGAAACGTACCTTGAACGCAGGGAATCCGCATTTCGCCGATTCTCACAACAACAGGAGAATAGGATGTCGAAGAGCATCAAAATCGTTGCCACCCTTGGTCTGGTTGCCCTGGTCGCCGCTTGTGGCGAGCGCGCTGCTGAGGAAGAGCCTGAAATGGTCACCGTCGAGCCGACCTACACCGGCAAGATGTAATACCACGTCGGGACGGGCTTTTCGGCCCGTCCCGTCACACCCCCGTCTGAACGACCGCATCCCGCCAAGCCTGCGCTTGGGCGGGTATTTTTGTGCGACGCGACCCGTGCCTGTGGGCCGGGTGCAATGCCAGGAGGGCTTTCCATGCTGAAGCATCGGGGCTTTCCCGGTCGCCTGCCGGGCACCGATTTCCAGTTCACGATCCGTCGGGGAAATCCCCGGGGTGTCACGCCCATCGTCCGGCGCGAGCGTCATGCTGACCGCAAGGCGGTGGACCGCCGGGCCGACGCGGCTTTCCTGGCCGCGCTGTGGGAGCATTTTGGCGATGAGCCGTTCGAGCGCGGCAATCTCGATGCGGGCCGCCTGTCCTGGCTGTTCGGCCGCGAGGTCGTGCCCGCCGAAGACCCGTTTGACCCCGAAAGCTACGAAGCCCTTCTGAGAATTAACGAAAACGTCGCGCGGGCGTCGTTCCCCGATGCCTTTGAGGAATGGGGATGAGCATTTTTTCACCCACTGGTGGAGCGTTTGGGCGGAAAATTGCTCAATGGCCGACTGCGACTCCTTTTGTCTTCCCTCAGGAAACGAGTCGCGGCAAGGTGTCACACACGGTGGAACCCTCCAGCAACCCTTCCGCCGGAATTAGAACTAACTATTACCCTTCCCCTTCCCTCAGGGCTGGCCCGATTTGGGCCAGCCCTGTTTCATGTTCGCCTCGGTCTTTCCGCGCTGTCGTGACGCGCTCAAAACGCTTTGCGTTTGGGTTCCGGAGGCGCAAGATCGCCTTGGGTTATCTTGAGCTGGAAAGGGGCACTCCATGCATATCAAAACCATCGGCATTCTCGTTGTCGCGGCGTTTGGCCTGTCGGCCTGCGGTGACACGCTCGGGGAGCAGGCGCTTTATGGCGCCGGGGCGGGGGCGGCAACGGCGATCGTCATTGATGGCGATATTGCCACCGGCGCCGTCGTCGGCGGTGTGGCCAACGTGGCCTATTGCCAGAGCTACCCGGAGCGTTGTCGCTGAGGCAAACGCCTTCGCTTACCTGAGAACTGAACCTGAAATCGGGTGTCGTGCCTTGGTGCGGCCCCTTTCGTCGTGCGCGGAACCAATCGAAAGAGGACAGAGATGTTCAAGAAGATCCTGATCGCAAACCGGGGCGAGATTGCCTGCCGGGTCATCAAGACCGCGCGTAAGATGGGGATCGCGACAGTCGCGGTCTATTCGGACGCGGACAAGAATGCCCTGCACGTGCAGATGGCGGATGAGGCTGTTCATATCGGCCCGCCGCCGGCGAACCAGTCCTACATCGTGATCGACAAGATCATGGAGGCGATCAAGGCCACCGGCGCCGAGGCGGTGCATCCCGGCTATGGCTTCCTGTCGGAGAACCCGAAATTCGCCGAGGCGCTGGATGCCGCCGGTGTCGCCTTCATCGGCCCGCCGAAAAAGGCGATCGAGGCGATGGGCGACAAGATCACCTCGAAGAAGATCGCTCAGGAAGCGAATGTCAGCACCGTGCCGGGCTACATGGGCCTGATCGAGGATGCGGACGAGGCGGTTAAGATCAGCCAGGAGATCGGCTACCCGGTGATGATCAAGGCCAGCGCCGGCGGCGGCGGCAAGGGGATGCGGATCGCCTGGAACGACGAGGAGGCGCGCGAGGGCTTCCAATCCTCGAAGAACGAGGCCGCGTCGAGCTTTGGCGACGACAGGATCTTCATCGAGAAATTCGTCACCCAGCCGCGCCATATCGAGATCCAGGTGCTGGCCGATACCCACGGCAACGCGGTCTTCCTGCACGAGCGGGAATGCTCGATCCAGCGCCGCAACCAGAAGGTCGTGGAAGAGGCGCCGAGCCCGTTCCTGGACGAGGCCACCCGCAAGGCCATGGGCGAGCAATCCGTGGCGCTGGCCAAGGCTGTTGGCTATGCTTCGGCCGGGACGGTGGAATTCATCGTCGATGGCGACAAGAACTTCTACTTCCTCGAGATGAACACCCGCCTGCAGGTGGAACACCCGGTCACCGAACTCATCACCGGCGTCGACCTGGTGGAACAGATGATCCGCGTGGCGGCCGGTGAGACGCTGCCGTTCCAGCAGTCCGACCTCAAGATCAACGGCTGGGCCATCGAGAACCGGCTCTATGCCGAGGATCCCTATCGCGGCTTCCTGCCGTCGATCGGGCGGCTCACGCGTTATCGCCCGCCCGCCGAGACGGAAAGCTACCTGCCCGGCGTGACGCCCTCAGAGCCGGTCGTGCGCAACGACACCGGCGTCTACGAGGGTGGCGAGATCTCGATGTATTACGACCCGATGATCGCCAAGCTCTGCACCTGGGCGCCGACCCGGGGCGAGGCGATCGAGGAGATGCGCGTGGCCCTCGACAGTTTCGAGGTGGAAGGCATCGGTCACAACCTGCCGTTCCTGTCGGCGGTGATGGATCATCCGCGCTTCGTATCGGGTGAGATCACGACCGCCTTCATCGAGGAGGAATATCCCGAAGGCTTCAACGGCGTCGAGTTGCCCGAGGCGCTGTTGCGCCGTGTGGCGGCCTCGGCCGCGGCCATGTACCGGGTCGCCGAGATCCGCCGGACCCGCGTCTCGGGGCGGATGGACAACCACGAACGCCACGTGGGCGCAGATTGGGTCGTCGTGGCGCAGGGCCAGGAATTCCCCGTCAGCATCAGCGCCGACAAGGAAGGCGCCACGGTCAGCTTCGCCGACAGCGGTCATTTCCGGGTCGAGTCCGACTGGACGCCGGGCGATCCGCTGGCGACGCTTTCCGTCGATGGCGATCCGCTGGTGCTGAAGGTGGCAAAGGTTCCCAACGGCTTCCGCATCCGGGTCCGCGGGGCGGATCTGAAGGTCTACGTGCGCTCCCCGCGTCAGGCCGAACTGGCCCGGCTCATGCCCGAAAAACAGGCTGCCGACACCTCGAAGATGCTGCTCTGCCCGATGCCCGGCATGGTCGTGAAGATCGACGTGGAGGAAGGCCAGGAAGTGCAGGAGGGCCAGGCGCTCTGCACCGTCGAGGCGATGAAGATGGAGAACATCCTGCGCGCCGAGCGCAAGGGCGTTGTGTCCAAGATCAACGCCGCACCGGGCGACAGCCTGGCGGTGGACGAAGTCATCATGGAGTTCGAATAACCGATGCGGGGGGCGCGGGCTCAGTCCCTCGGGCGGTTCGCGTCCCGGATCTCCTGCTGGCGCAGGGGCCATTTGTCGATGGCATGGGTGATCTCGCGCACGTCCCAGGGGAAGGGCTTGCGCAGCGACACGGTGCCGTCCTTGGCGATCAGCACCAGCATGAAGCCGCGCGGGCGCAGTTCCTCGCGCAGGGCGGAGTTGGCGGCAGGGTCGGTATCCGCCAGGATCACCACGTCGCGCTCGATCAGCGGGTCGGGCCGATCCAGAAGAAGCTCCATCTGCTTCTGGTATCGCGGGTCGGCGGGCGTATCGGCAAAGACCACGATGGGCCGCGCGACCCAGAGGAAATCCTCGAGCGTGACGGTGGTGCCGTCGATCGGTTCCAGAACCACGACGGCCTCTTGCTCGGCCACATCCTCTTGCACGGCATCCGCGTCCTGCGCCGCCGCCGAATGCCCCGCCAGCGCGAGGAAAACCAGAGTCATCAATTGTTTCATACGACCTCCTGCTTCCCTCGATATAGGGCAGGGCGTCGCGAAAACGAAGGGCTGCCGTTGCGTTTCGTCCGTGCCGATCGGTGCGGGCTGGAACCAACAGGCAGCGTGAAAGGAGTTTTGCCATGAGCGATACGGAAAACTGGAAGAAGCTGGCCGAGAAAGAGCTTCGCGGCCGTCCGCTTGAGGAACTGACCTGGAAGACCGCCGAAGGCATCGCGGTAAAGCCGGTCTATACCGAAGAAGACGCGTCGGACCTGCCGCATATGGGCTCGATGCCCGGCTCGGCGCCGTTCACGCGCGGGCCGCGCGCCACGATGTACGCGGGCCGTCCCTGGACGATCCGGCAATACGCGGGCTTCTCCACCGCCGAGGAATCGAATGCGTTCTACCGTCGCGCGCTGGCCGCCGGGCAGCAGGGCGTTTCGGTGGCTTTCGACCTTGCCACCCACCGCGGCTATGACAGCGACCACCCGAGGGTGGAGGGCGATGTCGGCAAGGCGGGCGTCGCCATCGACAGCGTCGAGGACATGAAGATCCTGTTCGACGGCATCCCGCTGGAACAGGTCTCGGTCTCGATGACCATGAACGGCGCGGTGATCCCGATCCTCGCGAATTTCATCGTGACGGGCGAGGAACAGGGCGTTGACCGCGCGCAGCTGTCGGGCACCATCCAGAACGACATCCTCAAAGAGTTCATGGTGCGCAACACCTATATCTATCCGCCGGAACCCTCGATGCGGATCATTGCGGATATCATCGAATACACCAGCCGCGAGATGCCGCGCTTCAACTCGATCTCGATCTCGGGCTACCACATGCAGGAGGCGGGCGCGAACCTGGTGCAGGAGTTGGCCTTCACGCTGGCCGACGGCAAGGAATACGTGAAGGCCGCCATCGGGCGCGGCATGGACGTGGACGCCTTCGCCGGGCGGCTGAGTTTCTTCTTCGCGATCGGCATGAACTTCTTCATGGAGGCCGCCAAGCTGCGCGCCGCGCGCTTCCTGTGGCACCGGATCATGTCGGAGTTCAATCCCAAGAAGCCGGGCTCCCTGATGCTGCGCACCCATTGCCAGACCAGCGGCGTCAGCCTTCAGGAGCAGGACCCCTACAACAACATCGTGCGCACCGCCTACGAGGCGATGAGCGCGGTGCTGGGCGGCACCCAGTCGCTGCACACCAACAGCTTTGACGAGGCCATCGGCCTGCCCACGGATTTCTCGTCCCGGATCGCGCGGAACACGCAGTTGATCTTGCAGAACGAGACCGGCGTGACCAACGTGGTCGATCCGCTGGCGGGCTCCTACTATGTCGAGAAGCTGACCAATGACCTGGCCGAGGAAGCCTGGAAGCTGATTCAGGAAATCGACGAGATGGGCGGCATGACCAAGGCGGTCGCTACTGGCATGCCCAAGCTGCGGATCGAGGAAGCCGCCGCGCGCCGGCAGGCCGCCGTGGACCGGGGCGACGAGGTGATCGTCGGTGTGAACAAGTTCCGCCTCGATAAGGAAGAAGAGATCGACGTTCTCGACATCGATAACGTCAAGGTGCGCGAGGGCCAGGTGAAGCGGCTCGAGACCGTGCGCGCCAGCCGCGACCAGGCCGCCTGCGACGCGGCGCTGGCCACGCTGGAAGAAAACGCCCGCTCGGGCCAAGGCAACCTGCTGGATCTGGCGGTCGAGGCCGCCCGCGCCCGCGCAACCGTAGGAGAGATCTCGATGGCGATGGAAAAGGCCTTCGGGCGACACCGGGCCGAGGTGAAGACGCTGGCGGGTGTCTATGGCGCGGCCTACGAGGGCGACGAGGGCTTCGCCGCGATCCAGAAATCGGTGGAAGATTTCGCCGAGGCCGAGGGCCGCCGCCCGCGGATGCTGGTGGTCAAGATGGGCCAAGACGGCCATGACCGCGGCGCCAAGGTGATCGCCACGGCGTTCGCCGATATCGGCTTCGACGTGGACGTGGGCCCGCTTTTCCAGACCCCGGAAGAGGCCGCGCAGGACGCCATCGACAACGACGTGCACGTGGTCGGCATTTCGTCCCAGGCGGCGGGTCACAAGACCCTTGCGCCAAAGCTGGTGCAGGCGCTCAAGGATCAGGGCGCGGGCGATATCATCGTGATCTGTGGCGGCGTGATCCCGCAGCAGGATTACGACTTCCTGCGCAAGGCCGGGGTCAAGGCGATCTTCGGGCCGGGAACCAACATCCCCAAGGCCGCCGAGGATATCCTGCGGCTGATCCGCGAGGCGCGCGCCTGACCTGTCCGGAAAGGTGAAACGAAAAAGGGGGCCATAGGGCCCCCTTTCTTTTGCGTGTCGTGGCGTCGATCAGGCCGCCGCGACCTCGGCCTTCTCGGTTTTCGGGCTGGCCAGCATCAGTGCCGCATAGCCCAGCACCGCCGAGATAAGCGAACCGGTCAGCACGCCAAGGCGCACCGCGTTCATGTTCTCGGGGTTGTCGAAGCTGAGACCGCCGATGAAGAGAGACATGGTGAAGCCGATCCCGGCAAGGCAGGCGATGCCGTAGATATGCATCCAGTTCGCGCCATGCGGCATCCGGGCGACTCCCATCTTGATCAGAAGCCAGCTTGTTCCGAAGACGCCGACCTGCTTGCCGATCACAAGGCCTGCCGCGATGCCCAGTGGCAGCGGCGCCAGAAGGTCCGAGAAGGAAATCCCGGTCAGCACCACGCCCGCATTCGCAAAGGCGAAGATCGGGATGATCAGGTAGAGTACATAGGGCGAGAGGCCGTGTTCAAGGCTGTGCAGGGGCGACTTGCCGTACTTGTCGGTCATCGGAATGCAGAAGGCGGCAATCACGCCCGCCAGCGTGGCATGGACGCCCGACTTCAGAACGAAGAACCACAAGATCACGCCCAGCAGGATCGCCGGGGCAATCCGGTGCGCCTTGCGGTGGTGCAGCCAGATCAGGCCGGCCAGCGGCAGCAGCGCCCAGAGCAGGTAGGCAACCTTCAGGTTCGAGGTGTAGAACAGCGCGATGATCACGATGGCGCCAAGGTCATCGAGGATCGCCAGCGTCAGCAGGAAGACCTTGAGCGAGGCCGGGGCGCGATCGCCAAGCAGCGCCAGAACGCCAAGGGCGAAGGCGATATCGGTTGCGGCGGGAATGGCCCAGCCGGACATGTTGGCCGGGTAGTCCCAGTTCAACGCTGCGTAAACCAGCGCTGGAACCACCATGCCGCCAACCGCAGCGAGGCCCGGAAGCATCACGTCGCGCGGGTTCTTGAGCTTCCCTTCCAGCATCTCGCGCTTGAGTTCGAGACCGATGAGGAAGAAGAACACCGCCATAAGCCCATCGTTGATCCACAGGATCAGCGGCTTCTCGAGCCCCTCACCATTCAGTTTCACGGTGAGCGTGGAATTCAGAAAGCCGTCATAGACGGGCTGAAGGGCGGAGTTCGCCACCAGCATGGCCGCGAGCGCGGACAGCATCAGCAGGATGCCCCCCGAAGCCTCGTGGCTGAAGAACTTGTCGAACGCGCGCAGAAGCATGGGTCCCCCATTTATTGAACAAATTCCCGGTAAGATGGGGCCGGATCGCCGGATTGCAACCTTGATACGCGGAATTTGCTTGAGTTTTCAGGGTTGCGGTCAGAGTGTCGCAGAAAAGAACGGAGGCTGCACGTGGCATTGGCGACATTCGATCATTTCGTAGTGGCAGGAGCGACCCTTGATGCGGCCTGCGAGGCGGTGGAAACCGCGCTTGGCGTCAGCCTTCAGGCCGGCGGTCAGCATGCGCGGATGGGGACGCACAACCGCCTGCTGGGCCTTGGGCCCGCGGATTACCTCGAGGCCATCGCCATCGACCCCGACGCGCCGCCGCCGGGTCGTGCGCGCTGGTTCAACCTCGACCGGTTCGAAGGCGCCCCCCGGCCGGTGGCCTGGGTGATGCGGGTCGATGATCTTGACGCCGCCGTTGCCCAACTGCCCGAGGGAATGGGCGAAATCCTGCAATTCGAACGCGGCGACCTGCGCTGGCGCATGGTGGTGCCGACCGACGGGTTGCTGCCCTTCGACGGGCTGTTTCCCGGCTTCATCGAATGGCAGGTGGACGAGATCCCGCCCGCCCGGCTCGAGGATCGCGGCTGCCGGCTCAAGGCGCTCGAGGTGATGCACCCGCAGGGGATTGATATCGCGGTGGCATTGGCGCCCTTCCTGGGTGATGCGCGGCTGCACATCGTGGGCGGTCCGCAGATGGGGTTGCGTGCCATCATCGAGACACCGGAGGGGGAGCGGGTTATCGAATGACGATCCGGGCGGCCACGGATGCGGATATTCCCGGCATCCTCGCGATCTGGAATCCGGTGATCCGGGACACGGCGATCACCTTCAACCCGGTCGAGAAGTCCGAGGCCGATCTGGCCGCGATGCTGGCCGAGAAGGCCGCGGCGGGGCACGGGTTCCTCGTGGCCGAGGACGCGGGAGAAATCCTGGGCTTCGTCACCTATGGGCAGTTTCGCGGCGGCGTCGGCTATGCCCGAACCATGGAGCACACGATCATCCTGGCGCCCGGCGCCCATGGGCGGGGCCTTGGGCGTGCCCTGATGGCGGCGATCGAGGATCACGCCCGGGCGGGCGGGGCGCATTCGCTGTTTGCGGGCGTGAGTTCCGGCAACCCGTCCGGTGTGGCGTTCCACGCCGCGATCGGTTTTCGAGAGGTGGTCGTCCTGCGCGAGGTCGGCTGGAAGTTCGGCCAATGGTATCACCTGCACGTGATGCAGAAATTCCTGTAACCGGCCTGACAGCGGCGCGTCTGCGCGATAGTGTCATCCCATGTCAATCTGGACCCGAATAACCGAGGCATTGAGCGCGCTTGCCAGCGGCGAGGCGCTGGCGGCGGTGTTCGACAAGCTCCGCACCCCGCCCGAGCGCAGCGTTGCCTTCACCATCGCGGTCATTGCGTTGGGGGCGAAGATGGCCAAGGCCGACGGCCAGGTCACCCGCGACGAGGTCACCGCCTTCCGCGAGGTCTTCCACATCCCCGCGCGCGAGGAAGACGCGGCCGCGCGCGTTTTCAACCTGGCACGGCAGGACGTGGTCGGGTTCGAGGATTACGCCCGCCGGATCGCCGCCATGTTCGACGCGCGCGAGGGTGCGCTGTGCGACCTGATGGAGGGGCTCTTTCACATCGCCATGGCGGATGGCGAGTATCATCCCAACGAGGATGATTTCCTGGCCCGCGTCGCCCAGATCTTCGGGCTGGACGAGCGGCAGTTCCGTGCCTTGCGCACCCGCTTTGTGCCGGATGCGGAGCCCGATCCCTATGCGGTTCTGGGCGTTGAGCCCGGCATGGCGCTGGAGGATATCCGCGCCGCCTGGAAGGCCATCGTGCGCGACACACACCCCGACAGGCTGGCCGCGCGCGGGGTCCCGGAAGAGGCGGTGCGCATGGCCGAGAAGCGTCTGATCGCGGCCAACCGGGCCTGGGAAGAGATCAGCGCGGAACTGGATTGAGATGCGGATCGCCACCTATAACGTGGAATGGTTCACCAACCTTTTCGACGACGATGGTGTGCTGCTCGAGGATGATGGCTGGTCCGGCCGGCAGGACGTGACCCGGCGCGACCAGCTTGAATCGCTGGCCATCGTTTTCACGGCGTTGAACGCGGACGCGGTTCTGGTGGTGGAAGCGCCGGACCAGAACGGGCGCCGCTCGACCGCACAAGCCCTGGAGAACTTCGCCAGGCGCTATGACCTTCGGACGCGGAAGGCGCTGATCGGGTTTGCCAATGACACCCAGCAGGAGATCGCGCTGCTCTACGATCCCGATGTCCTGTCTGTTCGCCACGATCCGATCGGAGACCCCACGGGCAAGAAAGGCGCGGGCGGCGCGCCGCGGTTCGACGGTGTGTTCCGGCTCGACATCGACCAGAGCGGCACGGAAGACTTGATCGCCTTTTCCAAGCCGCCGCTGGAGGCGGAACTGACCACGACCTCGGGGCGGGTTGTCCGGCTCATCGGCGTGCATATGAAATCCAAGGCGCCGCATGGCGCGGATGGCCCGGACGAGATCATGCGCCTTGCCATCACCAACAGGCGCAAGCAACTGGCGCAATGCATCTGGCTGCGCGCCCGGATCGACCAGCATCTGGACGCCGGGGAGTCCCTGATCGTGCTTGGCGACCTGAACGATGGTCCGGGGCTCGATGAATACGAGAAACTCTTTGGCCGATCGAGCGTCGAGATCGTGATGGGCGAGGATGGCGGGAAGGATCTGCACGATCCTCATGCGCGGCTTGCCGTCACCCGGCGCGTGGGGGCGATGCCCGCGACCGCGCGGTTCTACATCCACGAGGAGCAACGCTACCTGTCGGCCCTGCTCGACTACGTGATGCTGTCGGCGGACCTTGCGGCGAAAGGCGCGATCTGGCGCATCTGGCATCCGTTCGATGACCCGGTGTGCTATTGCACCGAGGAACTGCGCGAGGCGCTTCTGTCGGCGTCCGATCACTTCCCGGTCTCGGTCGACCTTGAAATCTGACTTAAAATCGATCCTTCCCGTGGTTATATGAGAGCCATGTTCAGACTGATCCTCATCACCTTCTGCCTCGGCACGGCGACGCCGGTGCTTGCGCAGGACACCTCGCCCGCCCCCGAAAAAGATATGCAGGAGGGCATGGACCTCATGTCCGAGGGCATGGAACTTCTGCTGCGCGGCCTCATGGGCGAGATGGAACCGGCCATGCGCGAGCTGCGCGAGGCGATCGACGACCTCAACGCCTATCACCCGCCTGAAGTCCTGCCCAACGGCGATATCATCATCCGCCGCAAGGTGCCGCTGGAGGTGGACCCGCCCGAAGACGGCGAGATCGACCTCTAGCCCGACGCGATCCGCGAAATGCTTGCAACCGGAACGGATTACCTCCACATCGGTGTGTAACCAAAGAGGACAGGTGCACATGGCTTTGCCGGTTCAGCTTCAACTCAGGTACTGGGGCATCGCGGCGGTGGTGCTGTTCCTGCTGCTCTGGGTTCTTGGGGACGTGATCCTGCCCTTCGTTCTGGGCGGCGCCTTCGCCTATATGCTGGACCCCATCGCCGACCGGCTGGAACGTCTGGGCCTTGGGCGTATCGCGGCGACGATCGTCATCACCTTTTTTGCGGCCCTCGTCGTGCTGGTGCTGGCGCTTCTGGTCATTCCGACCCTGATCCAGCAGATCGGCGCGCTGATCAATGGCGCGCCCGGCAGCATCGCGCGGCTGCAGGCCTTCCTGACCGAACGCTACCCGGAACTTCTCGATACCGAAAGCACGCTGCGCCAGTCGCTGCAGTCGATCACCGAAACGCTGCGCGCCCGGGGCGGGCAGGTGCTGGAGGGCCTGCTGAGTTCGGCTGGCAGCCTGTTCAACGTGGCGGTGCTGATGATCTTGGTGCCCGTGGTCACCTTCTACCTGCTGATGGACTGGGACAGGATGGTCGCACGTGTCGACTCGCTGCTGCCCCGGGACCATGCGCCGGTGATCCGCAAGCTGGCGCGCGAGATCGACGACACGCTGGCGGCCTTCATCCGCGGGCAGGGGACCGTGTGCCTGGTGTTGGGGACCTATTACGCGATGGCCCTGATGCTGGTGGGGCTGGAGTTCGGCCTTGCGGTCGGGTTCCTGTCGGGGCTGGTTTCCTTCATCCCCTACGTGGGTGCGGTGGTCGGTGGGGCGCTGGCCTTCGGCCTTGCGATCTTCCAGTTCTGGGGAGAGTGGCACTGGATCGGTGTGGTCGTGATCATCTTCTTCTCGGGCCAGATGCTGGAGGGAAATATCCTGACCCCGAACCTTGTGGGCGGCAGCATCGGGTTGCACCCGGTCTGGCTGATCTTCGCATTGGCGGCCTTCGGGACGCTCTTCGGCTTCGTGGGCATGCTGGTGGCGGTGCCAGTCGCGGCGGCGCTGGGCGTTCTGACCCGGTTCGGGATCGCGCAATACCAGGAAAGCCCGCTTTACCGAGGGCAGGCCGGGCGCGACGAAGGCCCGCAGGACTGAAACCATGCCCAGCCAGTTGATCCTTGATCTGCCGGTTCGTCCGGCCCTTGGGCGCGAAGATTTCTTTGTCTCCGCGGCCAATGCCGTGGCGGTCGACGCGCTGGACGCCTGGCGGGACTGGCCCGGTGGCAAGCTGGCGCTGATCGGCCCGGCGGGCGCGGGCAAGACCCACCTGGCCAGCGTCTGGGCCAGCGAGACCGGCGCGCGGATCGTGCAGGCCTTGGACTTGCCGGATACGGAGATTGAGCCGCTGGCGGGGGCGGGCCACGTGGCGGTGGAAGACGTTCACCGGATCAGCGGGAATGCAGAGGCCGAGGCGGCGCTGTTCCACCTGCACAACATGCTGTTGGCCGAGGGCGGGCGCCTGTTGCTCACCGGGCGTGAGGCGCCGTCGCGCTGGGGCCTGGCGCTGCCGGACCTTGCAAGCCGGATGGAGGGCACCCCCGTCACCAAGATCGATGCCCCGGATGATGCGCTTCTGGGCGTGGTGATGGTCAAGCTTTTCGCAGATCGCCAGATCGCGGTGGATGCTTCGGTGATTTCCTACCTTGCGGGACGGATGGAGCGGTCCTTCGACTTCGCGCACCGGCTGGTCGAAGCGCTGGACCGCGCGTCGCTATCCGAGAAGCGCGCGGTGACCCGGCCTCTTGCGGCGCGGGTGCTGGACAAGCTTGCCGAGACGGGCGCATAGTTTCCATCCAGCCGCTACAACCGCAAACCGAAAGGCTTCCATGACCGTCGCCGATTTCCTCCAGTCCCCCTATGCTGAGCCGGTCGCTCTGGCCGAGGAGGACTGCGGCGGACCGCGTCGGTTGTTCAACCGCGAGCTCAGTTGGCTTGCCTTCAACTGGCGGGTTCTGGAAGAGGCGGGTAACCCCAAGGTACCGCTCTTGGAACGGCTGCGGTTCCTGTCGATCTCGGCCACCAACCTTGACGAATTCTACACCGTGCGGGTTGCGGGCCTGCGCGAGCTGGCGAACGCGGGCAACACCACGCCTGCCGATGACGGGCTGACCCCGGCAGAACAATTGGTCCTGATCAACGAGGACGCCCGTCGCCTGATGGAGGCGCAGGCGGATACCTGGGGCAAGCTGCGCAAGTTGATGGAGAAAGAGGGCATCGTCATCCTCGGCCGGGAAAAGCTCGGGAAGGCGGACCGGGAGTTCCTGGAGCGCGAGTTTCTGGACCGGGTGTTCCCGGTCCTCTCGCCCCTGGCGATCGACCCGGCGCACCCGTTCCCGTTCATCCCCAACACCGGTTTCGTGCTGGCCCTGCAGCTTGAGCGGATCTCGGACGGGCGCCCCCTGCAGGCGCTTTTGCCGATCCCGGGGCAGATCAACCGGTTCATCACCTTGCCCGGCTCGAACGGCAAGCAGCGGTTCCTGCCGTTGGAAGAGCTTTTGCGGATACATCTGAGCAGCCTTTTCCCGGGGTACCGTGAGGCCGGAAGCTGCACGTTCCGGGTGCTGCGCGACAGCGATATAGAGGTCGAGGAAGAGGCCGAAGACCTCGTGCGCGAATTCGAGGTTGCGCTCAAGCGCCGCCGCCGGGGCGAGGTGGTGCGGCTGAATATCTCGGAAGGGGCGCCGGACGCACTTCGCAACGTGATCATGCATGAGCTGCACGTGAAGCCCGACGAGGTGGTGCAGATCCCTGGCATGATCGGCATGCCCGACCTTAGCGAACTGGTGCTCGACACCCGGCCCGACCTGCTCTGGCCATCCTTTACGCCCCGGGTGCCGGAACGGGTGCAGGACCACGAGGGCAACATGTTCTCGGCGATCCGGCAGAAGGACATGCTGCTGCACCACCCCTACGAGACGTTCGACATGGTGGTGCGCTTCCTCACGCAGGCGGCGAATGATCCGAATGTGCTGGCGATCAAGCAGACGCTTTATCGCACCTCGCGTGACAGCCCGATCGTGGCGGCGCTGTGCGAGGCGGCGGAGAACGGGAAATCCGTGACCGCGCTGGTGGAGTTGAAGGCCCGGTTCGACGAGGCCGCCAACATCCGCCAGTCACGGCGGCTGGAACGCTCGGGCGCGCATGTGGTCTACGGGTTCATGAACTACAAGACCCATGCCAAGATCTCGACCGTGGTCCGGCGCGAGGGCGACAAGCTGGTCACCTACACCCATTACGGCACCGGGAACTATCACCCGATCACGGCACGGGTTTACACGGACCTGTCGCTCTTCACCTGCGACCCGGCGCTGGGGCGCGACGCGACCAAGGTGTTCAACTACCTCTCGGGCTATGCCCAGCCCGAGCGGCTGGAGAATATCTCGATCTCGCCGCTGACCCTGAAAAAGACGCTGATCGAGATGATCCACCGCGAGGCGGCCCATGCCGAGGCCGGACGCCCTGCGGAAATCTGGGCGAAGATGAACGCGCTGGTGGAGCCCGAGGTGATCGACGCGCTGTACGACGCCTCGCGGAAGGGCGTGAAGATCAGCCTTGTCGTGCGCGGCATCTGCTGCCTGCGCCCCGGCATCAAGGGTTTGAGCGAGAACATCCGGGTGAAATCCGTCGTCGGGCGTTTCCTGGAACATTCGCGCATCGTCTGTTTCAGCGATGGCTGTGGCCTGCCGTCCAAGAATGCGCGCGTCTATATCTCCAGCGCCGATTGGATGGACCGCAACCTCAACCGCCGGGTCGAAACCCTGGTGGAATGCATGAACCCCACGGTGAAGGCCCAGATCGTGAGCCAGATCATGGCTGCGAACCTCGCCGACGAGGCGCAGAGCTGGATCCTGTCCCCCGATGGCAGCTACCACCGTCCCGAGGGCGGGCCTGACGACCAGCTTTTCAGTTGTCACCGTTTCTTCATGGAATACCCGTCACTCTCCGGGCGCGGCTCCGCGGGCGCGGCGGATGTGCCCAAGCTGGCCCATTCGCGGGATTGAGCACGATCGGGGCCTGTCCGGGGATAGAGTGTCGCAGGGCCATTGCAGCGTTGACCTGTGGCGAGAGGCTTGGCAGGGTCACCCGGCGTAGCGAGGGATTCTGACGTTTTGGCAAGTGCAGCCGCTGACAGCGACGCAGACGATTGGGAACCGTTCGGCAGACCGCTGTTCGAAGACCCCTCGGCCCGGGCGCTCTCGCGTGTCGGCGTGGTTGACGTGGGCTCAAACTCCGTCCGACTGGTCGTTTTCGACGGCGCGGCGCGCAGCCCGGCGTATTTCTACAACGAGAAAGTCATGGCGGGCCTCGGCTCGGGCATGGACGGATCCCGACAGTTGAATCCCGAAGGCAAGCGCCGCGCCATGTCGGCGCTGACCCGCTTCCAGCTACTTGCCGAAGGAATGGGTATCGCACCGCTGACAGCCGTCGCCACGGCCGCGGTGCGCGAGGCGGAGGACGGTCCTGCGTTCAGGGAGGAGATCGAACGCAGGACCGGCCTCCGCCTTTATGTCATCGACGGGCAGGAGGAGGCCCGGCTTTCGGCGCAGGGCGTTCTTCTGGGCTGGCCCGAGGCGCAGGGTCTGGTCTGCGACATCGGCGGCTCGTCGATGGAACTGGCCGAGGTGAAGGATGGCGAGGTGGGCCGCACCATGACCTCGCCGCTTGGCCCGTTGAAGCTGCAGGGGGGCAAGGGCGGCAAGAAGGGGCGCAAGGCCTATATCGAGGCCTGCCTCGACCGTCTGGCCGAAAATTTCGGGACCGAGCAGAAGCGCATCTACCTGGTGGGGGGCTCCTGGCGGGCCATTGCGCGGCTCGACATGGCGCGGCGCGACTACCCGTTGCACGTGCTGCATGAATACCGCATGTCGCCCAAGGCTGTCGGCGCCACGGTCGAATGGATCAAGGAACATTCCCAGGACGAGATGCGCGCCATGACCGGCATCGGCGAGGCGCGCATGGCGCTGGTGCCGCTCGCCTCGGAGGTGCTGCGCGCGCTGATCCGCAAGTTCCGTCCGAAAGAGATCGCCGTTTCGAGCTATGGCATCCGTGAAGGGATGCTCTACGAGCAGATGCCCGATGACCTGCGCCGCCGCGATCCGTTGATTGAGGCCTGCCGCTTCGCCGAGGCCAAGGACGCGCGGATGCCCGGTTTCGGGCGGGTGCTCTACAAATTTCTCAAGCCGCTCTTTGCTTCGGTGCCAAAGAGCCGGCGCCGCATCTACAAGGCCGCCTGTCTTCTGCACGACGTGAGCTGGCGCGCGCATCCAGATTACCGGCACGAGGTCTGTTTCGATAACACCACCCGGGCCAACCTTGGCGGCCTGTCTCATCGTGAGAGGGTCTTCCTCGGCGTGGCGCTGCTGCACCGCTACAAGAACAGCCGCAAGGGCTCGCCCTTCGCGCCGCTGTTCGAACTCTTGTCCGACGAGGAATTGCGCGAGGCCGAGGTGCTGGGCAAGGCCATGCGTTTTGGCGCCATGTTCGCCATGCAGGAGCCCGACCGACAGTCCGAGTTGCGCTGGTTCCCACGCAAGAAAAAGCTGGAACTGCGTCTCTCGCGCGCCGCCCAGGGCCTGTACGGAGAGGTCGCCGAGGCGCGGTTCAAATCCCTTGCGACGGCCCTTGGCGCCGAGACCGAGGTCAAACTGGCCCGGGGTTGAGCACGCTCCCTTGCTTGCCTCCCGGCGATGGCATAGACGAACAGGAACCCGAATTCAGCAAGGCTTCGAGGATTCATGCGCCTGTCCCGCTATTTTCTGCCTGTTCTCAAGGAAAACCCCGCCGATGCCCAGATCGTCAGCCACCGGCTGATGCTGCGTGCCGGCATGATCAAGCAACAGGCGGCGGGGATCTATTCCTGGCTGCCGCTAGGCTACAAGGTTCTGCGCAACATCGAGCGGATCGTGCACGAGGAGCAGATCCGCGCGGGTCATATCCCGATGCTGATGCCGACGCTGCAATCGGCCGACCTGTGGCGCGAATCCGGCCGCTACGATGCCTACGGCCCCGAGATGCTGCGCATTCGCGACCGGCACGAGCGTGACCTGCTCTACGGACCGACGAACGAGGAGATGATCACCGACATCTTCCGCAGCCACGTGGGCAGCTACAAGGAACTGCCGCTGACGCTCTACCACATCCAGTGGAAGTTCCGCGACGAGGTGCGCCCGCGCTTCGGCGTCATGCGCGGCCGCGAGTTCCTGATGAAGGACGGCTACAACTTCGACGTCGACAAGGAGAGCGCGATCCACGCCTACAACCGCCACATGGTCAGCTACCTGCGCACCTACGAGCGTATGGGCCTGCAGGCGATCCCGATGCGCGCCGATTCCGGCCCGATCGGCGGGGATGACACCCATGAATTCCTGGTGCTCGCCTCGACCGGCGAGTCCGAGGTTTTCTACGACAGCGCCATCACCGATCTGAAATTCGGCGAGCGCGCGGTGAATTTCGATGATCGCGCCGAATGCGAGGCCATCGTCAAGGAATGGACCGCGCCTTACGCACGCACCGACGAGACCCATGACGAGGCGCTGTTCAACGCCATCCCCGAGGAACGCCGCAAGACCAGCCGGGGCATCGAGGTCGGCCAGATCTTCTATTTCGGCACCAAGTATTCCGAGCCGATGGGCGCCGTGGTGGTCAACGACCAGGGCGAGCGGGTGCCGGTCCACATGGGCTCGCACGGGATCGGCGTCAGCCGCCTGGCCGGCGCGCTGATCGAGGCCAACCACGACGACAACGGCATCATCTGGCCCGAGGGCGTGACGCCTTTCCACTGTGGCATCGTCAACCTGCGCCAGGGCGACGGCGCGGCGGATGCGGCCTGCGAGGGGCTCTACAAGGCGCTGGCCGAGAAGGGGCTGGAGCCGCTTTATGATGACCGCGAGGAACGCGCCGGTGCCAAGTTCGCCACCATGGACCTGATCGGCCTGCCCTGGCGGATCACCGTGGGGCCGCGCGGCCTGAAGAACGGTGTCGTGGAACTGACCTCCCGCCGCACCGGAGAGAGCGAGGAGATGAGCCCCGAGGCCGCCGTCGCTAGGGTGGCGGAGATCTACGCGGGCGTCTGAGCGAATTTTCGGCGAAAATTCGAATGGCGGATGCGGCGGCTTGTGCCGCCGCGCCGCATCCCGCATTCTCCGACCCGACAAGAACAGGAGCAGCCGTGGCCATCCGAACCGCCCCATTCTCCCGCTTCGAGCGCATGATCGCCTGGCGCTACCTGCGCGCCAAGCGCGCCGAGGGCGGGGTCAGCACCATGACCTGGATCAGCCTGATTGGCATCGCGCTGGCGGTCTTCGCGCTGATTGCCACGCTGGCCGTGCGCTCGGGCTTCCGGGCGGAGTTCGTGGACACGATCCTGGGCGCGAACGCCCATGTGACAGTCTACCCCGTGGCGGTGCGCAAGGCCAACGGGCAGGTAGAGCGTGGGTTCAAGGACTACACCGGACAGGCAGAGAAACTCTCTGCCGTGCCCGGTGTCATCCGCGCCGCACCCTTGGTGCGCGGGCAGGTGGTGGCCAATGCCCGGTCGGAGAACACTTTCGCCGATGTTTATGGCATCAGCCTTGCGGATCTGAAGGGCATTCCGCGCGTCGCGACCCCCGAGGAATACTGGGGCGAGATCGAGGAGTTCGATCAGGGCATCGCCATCGGCTCGGGCATCGCGCGCGAACTGGGCGTCAGCGCGGGCGACACGATCAAGCTGATTTCCCCCAACGGGGTGCGCACCGCCTTCGGCACCAGCCCCCGGACCAACGCCTACAAGGTCGTCTACATCTTCACCGCGGGCCGCTACGACATCGACCGCACCCGCATCTACATGCCCTTTGCCGAGGCGCAGAGCTATTTCAACCGTGAAGGCATGGCCGACCAGATCGAGGTGATGGTCGAGAACCCCGAAGACGTGGACCGCTACGAAGGTGCGCTGATGGAGGCCACGGGCCCCATGGCGCAGTTCTGGTCCTGGCGGGATGCTTCAGGCGCCTATCTCAGGGCGCTGGAGATCGAGGATAACGTGATGTTCGTGATCCTCTCGGTGCTGGTGCTGATTGCTGCCATGAACATCGTCTCGGGCCTGATCATGCTGGTGAAGAACAAGGGCCGCGACATCGGTATCCTGCGCACCATAGGCCTGACGGAAGGCTCGATCCTGCGGGTTTTCTTCATCTGCGGCGCTTCGGTCGGTGTGCTCGGCACGGCGCTTGGGGTCGCCATGGGCTGTGCCTTCGTCATCTATATCGACCCGATCTTCTCAGCGGTGAATTTCGTCTCGGGCGGCGGGGTCTGGGACCCTTCCATACGGGGCCTCTATGACCTGCCCGCGAAACTGGAACTGGCCGATGTGCTGTCGGCTGTCTTCCTGTCGCTGGGGCTGTCCTTCGTCGTCACCATCTTTCCTGCCCGCCGCGCCGCGCGGATGAACCCGGTGGAGGCGCTGCGCTATGAGTGATCCGGTGCTGGTTCTCGACGGGATCGAGAAGACCTACAATCGTGGCAAACCGGGCGAAGTGCGCGTGCTGCGCGGCGCGTCGCTGAGCCTGTCCCCCGGCGAGGTCGTGGCGCTGGTGGCCCCCTCGGGCGCGGGCAAGTCCACGCTGCTGCATATCGCTGGGCTGCTCGATACCGCCGACACCGGCCATGTGGCCATCTGCGGGACCGAGGTCATGGGGCTTTCGGACCGCCGCCGCACCGATATCCGCCGCCAGCAGGTGGGCTTCGTCTACCAGTTCCACCACCTGCTGCCCGAGTTCACAGCGATGGAGAACATCGTCCTGCCGCAGCTTGCCAACGGCATCTCGGGGCGCAAGGCCAAGAAACGGGCCAAGGAGCTTCTGGAAAGCGTCGGCGTGGCCGAGCGCGCCAAGCACCGCCCCTCGGCCCTGTCGGGTGGCGAGCAGCAGCGCGTCGCCTTTTGCCGGGCGCTGGCCAATGAACCGGCGGTGCTGTTGGCGGATGAACCCACCGGGAACCTTGATCCGGCCACCTCGGACCGGGTGTTCGAAGCGCTGATGGCGCTGGTGCGCGGAACCGGGCTGTCGGCGCTGATCGCGACGCATAACCTGGACCTCGCCAAGCGCATGGACCGTACCCTGCGCCTGGAAGAGGGCCGCCTGGTCGAGGGCTGATCCCTATTTGAACGGGTCACTCCCCGATGACGGCGCGAACGGATCCGAGTTGCTACTGTTTTCCAGCATCGCGGACTGGCAGGCGATCACTTCCTGCATCGCCGCATAGGTCCCGTTCAGCGACAGGTTGGCGATCTGCTGGCCTTTGTATTCCACGATCACCCCGGTCATTTTCATGAACTCGTCGATGAAATCGTCCGCCGCGCCCTTGTCGAACGACACGTTCAGCATAAGCGAGGGCGTATCACCCCACCAATGGCCCTTGCCGTCCCCGGTCCAGGGCGCGCGGTTCCCGAACTGCACCGACATCGGGTAGAGCTTCTCGGCTTCGATGGATTTCCACGCATCGTTGCCGATGATGAACTGGAAATTGTCCTCGTCCGGGTTGAACTGCGTCCGCAGGAACGAGCCGTCCTCGTAATCCGAGATCATGAAGCAGGCGTTGCCGATCGACTGGTCGACCCGGATTTCCCAGCCGCGGATGTTGTCCTTCCAGATGATCGTGTCCTGGGCCGCGCTGCGCTCGCCTAAGGTGCCGACCAGGGTCAATACTGTAAAAAATACAAAAAGGCGCATCGCGTTGTTCCTTTTCTATGGGTTTTCGCGCCCCACTGGGATCAGGTTAGCCGCTGGTTTGCGGGTCTGTCCAGAAAATCGACCCTTGTCGGGCCGGTCTCGAAAAATCCCGGCTGCACAATGCGCTGCGGTCCATATAGGCTGACCCATATCAAGGCAGCCGGGGTAGGGCGGTGCGATACTGCCCCCGGAACAGGCGGGAGGCGCGAATGAGAACACTATCAATACTGGCCATGACAGCGGCGCTGGCGGGGTGTGTGGAGAGTGAGGTTGTGACGGGGCGGCGGGATTTCCAGGCGATGTGCGCATCTTGCCACGGGGAGTCCGGGCGCGGGGACGGGCCGCTCGCGGGGGGGCTGGAGGCGGCGCCTTCGGACCTCACGACCATCTCGGCGCGCAATGGCGGGGTCTTCCCGTTCACCGACGTGATGGGCCAGATCGACGGCTACGGACGCGGCCAGCATTACACTGGCGCGATGCCCCAATTCTGGCCGGTGATGGAGGGCGACCTGGTGGTGGCCGAGACCGATCCCGGCATCATGACCCCCACGCCGAAACGGCTGGTCGCCCTTGCCGCCTATATCGAAAGCATCCAGGAATGAGGGCCTTTTGCGCCGCTCTGACGCTGGCGTTTTGGCCCTTCGTCGCTCCGGCGCAAGAGGGCGATCCCATTGAAGGAAAAGAGATTTTCCAGGACTTCTGCGCGGTCTGCCATGGGGTCGCGGCAGGGGGCGGCGGGCCGATGGCGCAGGCGCTGAGAACCACGCCTCCGGACCTGACCGCGTTGGCCGAGGGCAATGGCGGAACCTTCCCGGCGGGGCGGGTGGTGCGGCGGATCGACGGGCGCGAACCGCTGCTCTCGCACGGGGGCGAGATGCCGCTGTTCGGGCGCTATTTCGAGGGGCCGGAGAGGGTGCCGCTCAAGGCCGAAACCGGCCAGCCGATCCTGACCAGCCAGCCCATCGCGGACCTCGTGGCCTGGCTCGAGACGGTGCAGCGCTAGGGGCTGAGACCCCCCGAGGCCCCCCGAAAACCGCTATCGGAAAACCATCGGAATTCTATCGGACTTTTATCGGACTTTCGGGTCCGAAGCGGAGGCTCTGGGGGTCGCAGGGGGTGGCGGGCTGAAGCCCGCCCTACGGCATTTGGAGAGCCTTGCGCGGGGCGACCGGCCGGGACACCGCGCGTCCAGCACCATTCATCCCAATGCCCGGGGCGACCAGCCCCGGGCAGCGCCCGACCCTCCCGTCACGCCGGAGGCGTGCCGGATTTTTCAGGCGCCCCTCCGGGGCGACGGGAGGGCGCTTTTGCCACGTTTCGGTTTGCTCAGGCGTTGGAGGTTCTTGGAGAGATAAATCGCTCTCGCCAGAGGTCATGCCGCGCCCACCCAGGGTCGGGCGCTGCCCTTTTACGTGCTGCAGAAGCTAACCAAATAAAAACGCAGAATATGCCTGCATAGCTGTTGCAGCTGCAATTGCTGCGGTTATCCAAAACAGCTTCCTATCCTGTTTTACGCTATCACTGTGCCTGCGTTCTTCCTGTTCATACTCTGACAGGGTGACCAGAGCCTTCCCGTTGATCTTGTATCCCCTCTTGTCTCCGTCCAAGTCTCCTGAGGACACAAGAGAATCAAGCGTTAGGCGCAATAGGGCAAAGAACTCTTCTCTCTTGGGGTGTGTATAAATGCGGTTTCCGTATAACTCAGAAGCCAATGACACGACGCTCAATTCATCGGGGTCGTGCAACAATCCATTATTTGCTCTTGCCCTTTCCAAGTGCAGAGACACAATCTTTCTCAGAACGCGAATTCTGTCGTCTCGGAAGCGAAATCTAACATTGTATATAGATTGCGATAATCTTTCCTTCGCTGACTGAAATATCGGAATTCCAGTCAGCTCATACTTCCAAAAATCTAGAGCATCTTTATAGTCATATCGAAGGTATCCATAGAATCTTGTGATTCTGACGTCAGAAATTCGGATGCCGTCCAAAGATGCTTCAGTGGTATCGTCAAATTTATCGCCATTCCATAATCTCCCAATGATTTTTCCATCACATACATCTTCAACAATTATTCTTCTTTCAGTTCCAGACTCAATTATTTCTGAAACATAGTAATTATTTTCAGGCCTATACACAAAACTTCCAGGCGCACGTCGCTTTAACCCTTTGAGAAGGGCGCGTTTGGCTACAAACCTTGAAATCCCCTCAAACATCCAACTCCTCCACGAACCTCGCGTTCTCCTGGATATACTGGAAGCGCAGTTCGGGTTTCTTGCCCATGAGGCGCTCGACCAGGTCGCTGGTCTCGCCGGGTTCGTCCTCGTCGATGGTGACGCGGATCAGGGTCCGGGTCGCGGGGTTCATGGTGGTTTCCTTCAGGTCCTTGGCGTCCATCTCGCCCAGGCCCTTGAAGCGTTGCACGTCGATCTTGCCCTTGCCGCCAAGGCCCTTGGCCATGAGGCGGTCCTTCTCCACGTCGTCGGGGACGTAGACGCGCTTCGCCCCCTGCGTCAGGCGATAGAGCGGCGGGCAGGCCAGGTAGAGGTGGCCCTGGTCGATCAGGGGCCGCATCTGGGTGAAGAAGAAGGTCATCAGCAAGGAGGCGATATGGGCGCCGTCCACGTCGGCGTCGGTCATGATGATGATCTTGTCGTAGCGCAGGTCCTCGACGTTGAACTTCGTGCCCATGCCGACGCCAAGCGCCTCGCAGATGTCGCGGATCTCGGCGTTCTGGCCCAGTTTCGACGAGGCCGCGCCCAGCACGTTCAGGATCTTGCCCTTGAGCGGCAGCAGCGCCTGGTTCTCGCGGTTGCGGGCGGCCTTGGCCGAGCCCCCGGCGCTGTCGCCCTCGACGATGAACAGTTCGGTACCCGCGCGGTTCTTGGCGGTGCAATCGGTCAGCTTGCCGGGCAGGCGCAGTTTCTTGGTGGCCGATTTGCGCTGGGTTTCCTTCTCGGCCCGGCGGCGGAGGCGTTCCTCGGCCCGGAGTACCAGGAAATCGAGGATCGCGCCCGCGGACTTGGTGTCGGCGGCAAGCCAGTTGTCGAAATGGTCGCGCACCGCGTTCTCGACCATCTTGGCGGCGCTTTCGGTGGAAAGGCGGTCCTTGGTCTGGCCCACGAATTGCGGGTCGCGGATGAAGACCGAGACCAGCGCCGCGCCGCCGGTCAGCAGGTCCTCGCGGGTGATTTCCTTGGCCTTGCGGTTGGAGACCCGCTCGCCATAGGCGCGGATGCCTTTCAGGATCGCGGCCCAGAAGCCGGATTCGTGGGTGCCGCCCTCGGGCGTGGGGACCGTGTTGCAGTAGGACTGGATGAAGCCGTCGCGGCTTGAGGTCCAGTTGATCGCCCATTCCACCGAGCCGGGTTCGCCGAATTTCTCCTGGAAGCTGACCTTTCCGGCGAAGGGGCGGTCGGCATAGGTGGTGGCGCCCTGCAGGGTCTCAGTAAGGTAATCGGCAAGCCCGCCGGGGAAGTGGAAGCTGGCCTCGGTCGGGGTGTCGCCGTCGTCGATGGCGGTTTTCCAGCGGATCTCGACCCCTGAGAAGAGATAGGCCTTGGACCGCGCCATCTTGAAAAGGCGCGCGGGCTTGAACTTGAGGTGGCCGAAAATCTCGGCGTCGGGGTGGAAGGTGACAGAGGTGCCGCGGCGGTTGTTGGTGGGGCCGAGTTTCTGCACGGGGCCTTGCGGGATCCCGCGCGAGAATTCCTGGGCGAAAAGCTCGCGGTTGCGGGCGACCTCGACCCGGACGTGATCGGAGAGCGCGTTGACCACGGTTGCGCCCACCCCATGCAGGCCGCCGGAGGTCTGGTAAGCCTTGCCCGAGAATTTGCCGCCAGCGTGAAGCTCGGTGAAGATCACCTCCAGCGCGGACTTGTCGGGGAACTTGGGATGCGGATCCACCGGGACGCCGCGCCCGTTGTCACGGATGGTGACGGAGTAGTCGGCGTGCAGTTCCACCTCGATCCGGCTGGCATGGCCCGCCACGGCCTCGTCCATGGAGTTGTCCAGGATCTCGGCCACCATGTGGTGCAGAGCCCGCTCATCGGTGCCGCCGATATACATGCCCGGACGCATCCGGACCGCTTCCATCGCTTCAAGGGCTTCGATGGAGGAAGCGTCATAGTCGGAGGACGCCCCGTCGGAAAAGAAATCGTCGGCCATGGTGCTGCTCATGCTTAGGGTTTGGCGCATATTGTGGCAGCAGCCGGGGCCGGACGCAATCGGTGGTTTGCGGGATCGGGGCCTATGCGGGCGACTGGCGGCGCCAGAGAAGGGCGATCAGGCCAAGCGCGACGGCGACGGCCGCGGCGATGGCGAACGGCAGGCCATCGCCCAGCCCGTCGGCGGCGCGGGCCAGAAGGCCGACGATCACCTTTCCGAACAGGACCAGCGCAGCAGCCCAGGAGATCGCGGCGATCCCGGTGAGGGCTGCGTAAGGGACGGGCCGGATCGGCGCGACGGTGGCAAGGGTCGCGGGGCCGACGGTGCGCGCACCGGGGACAAACCGGAAGCTGAGGGCCAGAAGCGCCGGGCGCGTCAGCAGGGCCGACAATGCGCGCGATCCGTGCAGGGCGCGGCCCGCCTTTGTCACCCAGCGCCGGTCCTTCTGACGCCGTGCCACGCCATAGATCGCCAGGTCCGAGGTCCAGCCGCCCAGCGCGGCGGCGACGATCACGGCCCAGAGCGTCCAGCGCCCGTCCTGCAACAGCGCGGCCCCGAACAGGACCGAGGCGTCCCCTTCGACGGCAGCCCCGAGGAACAGGGCGGCAAGGCCGTAGTCAGCGATGAACTGCTCCATGATTGCAGGTCCGGTTGCGAGTTGCGTTGCAGGATCCGCATGTAAGATTTGTTCCGCCCAAGGCAACAGCGATGAGCGGATGATTGCCTTTCCGGTTCGGCCCGCTAGGGTGCGGCGCAAACGGAGGGTTCGGCATGAAGATTGCGGTTCTGGATGACTATGCGGGCGCGGCCCTGCGTCTTGCCGATTGGGAGAGCCTCGGCGGTGAGATCACGGTCTTCAACGATACGATCACCAATCACGCGGCGCTGGTCGATCGGCTGAAGCCCTTCGAGGTGATCTGCCTGATGCGTGAACGCACGCCGATGACCGACGCGCTGATGGCGGACCTGCCGGCGCTGAAGCTGCTGGTCACCTCGGGGCCGCGCAACGCAGCGATCGATCTCAAGGCCGCGAAGGCGCGCGGGATCACCGTTTGCGGGACCGAGACGCGCAAGACCACGACCTCGGAACTGGCGACGCTGATGATCCTTGCGCTGAACCGGCGGCTGATGCCCGAGGTGGCGAACCTGCATGGCCCCGTGGGCTGGCAGACGACGCTGGGGCGCGATCTGGCCGGGCTGACGCTGGGGGTGATCGGGCTGGGCAATATCGGGGCGCAGATGGCCGCGTTGGGCCGCGCCTTCGGCATGGAGGTCGTGGCCTGGAGCCAGAACCTGACCGAAGAGCGCTGCGCCGAACTGGGCGTGCGCCGGATGGAGAGCCTGCCCGCGCTGATGGCGGCCTCGGACGTGTCCACGGTTCACCTGATCCTGTCGGGCCGCAGCAGGGGGCTGGTGGGAGCCGAGGCTTTTGCGGCCGCCAAGCCCGGGCATTGCTTCGTCAACACCTCGCGCGGGCCAATCGCGGACACGGGCGCGCTGCTGGATTGGTTGCGCCGCGATCCCACGGCCATGGCCGGTCTCGACGTTTATGACGTGGAGCCGCTGCCCAAGGACGACCCACTGCGCGATGCTGCCCTGATCGAGGAGGGACGGCTGCTGCTGGTGCCGCACCTTGGCTACGTGACCGAAGCGACCTTCCGCACCTTCTACGAGCAGACGGTCGAGGATATCGCGGCCTGGGCCGCAGGGGCACCGATCAGGGAGTTGAACTGATGAGCTTTGGCAAGGACGGATTCTGGGAAGCCCGCTACGCCGAGGAGGGCTATATCTTCGGCACGGACCCGGCCGCTTTCCTGGCGCGCGAGGCGCATTGGATCGAACCGGGGCAAAGCGCCCTGCTGCTGGCCGATGGCGAGGGGCGGAACTCGGTCTACCTGGCCGAACACGGGGTGAAGGTCACTGCGATGGATTACGTCGCCCGCGCCATCGAGAAGGCACGGGCGCTGGCGGCCGAGCGGGAAGTAGAGGTCGAGTTTCACGAAGCCGACCTCCTGGAATGGGACTGGGACGCGCAAGGCTTCGATGCTGTGGTGGGGATCTTCTTCCAGTTCCTCTCGCCCGATGACCGGGCCGAGGTGTTCCGCGGCATCGCCCGCGCGATCCGCCCCGGCGGAGTGGTAATGTTGCACGGCTACGGGCCGAAGCAGATCGAGTTTGGCACCGGCGGGCCGGGGAAGCTGGAGAACCTCTACACGCTCGACCTGATGCGCGAGGCCTTCCCGGGGTGGGAGGTGCTGGTGGCGCAGGATTACGAGGCGGACCTGTCCGAAGGTACACGCCACGTGGGCCGTTCGGCATTGATCGATTTCGTGGCACGGAAACCGGCATAGGGACCCGAGCCCGAGTTTTTCCGTGTCCCGGAACTCAGGCTTTGCGGAATCGCACAACTGGCGTAAATACATCGACGATCCGCGCGCGTGACGCGGCATCGCTAACCATTCGTTAGCCATATTTGAAATAGCATTAACCCTGTTCGGGATTGCCGGACGGGGTGGGGGCGCCTTAGGCGGGCGTTATGGAAAGACAGGCGAAATCATACGGCGCCCATGCATGGGCGATCCTCGCGATCGGGCTGCCGATGATCGGCAGTCACCTGGCGCAGTTTGCCGTGCATGTGATGGATACGCTGATGATGGGCTGGTACGATATCCAGGCCCTCGCGGCGATGGTGCTGGGCGGCACCTTCTTCTTCGTTCTGTTCATCATGGGCACCGGCTATTCCGGCGCGGTCATGCCGGTCGTTGCCTCGGCCGAGGCCGCCGGTGACCGGACCGAGGTGCGCCGCGCCACGCGCATGGCCATGTGGAACTCGATCCTCTTCGGGGCGCTGGCGGTGCCGCTGATGCTGGCAGGCGCGCCGATCCTGCGCGCGATGGGACAAGAGCCGGAACTGGCGGCACTGGCGGGCGACTACCTCTGGATCGCGGGCTGGGGCATCTTCCCGGCGCTGCTGGTGATGGTGCTGAAAAGCTACCTTGGCGCGCTGGAGCGGATGCAGGCGGTGCTCTGGATCACGGTGACCGCCGCCGTGCTGAACGGGGTGCTGAACTACGCGCTGATCTTCGGCGCCTGGGGCGCGCCCGAACTAGGGATCCGCGGTGCCGCCATTGCCTCAGTTATCATGCAGAGCGCGTCGCTGGTGGTGCTGGCCTTCTACGCGAGCTGGGCCGAGCCGCAGCACGCGCTGTTCTCGCATTTCTGGCGCCCCGACTGGGAGGCGTTCCGGCGCATCTTCGCCCTGGGCTGGCCGATCGGGATCACCAGCCTGGCCGAGGTGGGCATGTTCTCGGCCACGGCGGTGATGATGGGCTGGGTCGGCACGATCGAACTCGCCGCGCACGGGATCGCGATCCAGATCGCCTCGGCGGCGTTCCTGGTCCACCTCGGGCTTGCGAATGCCGCGACGGTGCGCGCCGGGCAGGCCCATGGCCGCCGGAACGAGGTCGAACTGCGCCGCGCGGGCCTCGTGGCCACGGGCATGTCGCTGGTCATCGCCGTGCTGTCGATCGTGCTGTTCCTGACCGTCCCCGAGGCGATGCTGGGCATCTTCCTTGACCCCGACGACCCGGCGCGCCCCGAGGTGATCGCCGCAGGCGTCGGCTTGCTGGCGGTGGCGGCGCTGTTCCAACTGGCCGACGCCGGGCAGGTCATGGCGCTGGGCCTGCTGCGCGGGGTGCAGGACATGCGGGTACCGATGATCTATGCCGCGCTGAGTTACTGGCTGATCGGCATTCCGCTTTGCTATATCCTCGGGTTCCCCCTCGGCTACGGCGGTGAGGGGATCTGGATGGGCCTGGTGATAGGCCTGCTCGCGGCCTGGCTGCTGATGCTGACCCGGTTCTGGCGGAACACGGCCTGGTTCGTGGGCGGCGGGACGGTTTCGGCCTGAGGTGGTTGGCTGTTCAGGCACAAGAATGCTATGACCACCCAGAGCCGAAAGACCATCCCCAAGCCACGGGCCATCCACCTTGACCAATATCCTGATCGACGAGATTGAAGCGGGCATGATGCCCGATCCCCACCGGCGCATTCGCGCCGTGACCGCCCGAAAACAGGGCGCCGGTTCAGAGGAAAAATACGACTTTTCGACCCTGTTCTACGGAGCAGTCCAGGCTGGGGACGAGATCATACTGATCTGCCCGAAGCTTCTGAATTTTCAGAAGGAGTTGAAACAGGCTAAGATCTTGCTCGATGGCAAGAAAGCTGGGCGCCCGCGCATTCGGAACTACTATCGCCACTCGATGGTTCATATTCCGGCACCCGGCCCGACAGGCACAGTTCGGATCGAACTTCAAAGCGGCGCCGTGATCGAGCATCCCGTGGCGCAGCCCCGGTTCGACCTCTTCCGGGGCCTGAACTGCGAAATGCTGATTTCCAAGAACAACCGGCTTGAGTGGATCGAGGAACACGTGACCCACCATGTGCGCAATCATCATTTGGAGGGGCTAGTCTTCATTGACAACGGATCTACCGACTATGGCCTTCAGGATATCGAAAAGGCGCTGTCGGGTGCCGGGCTCAAGAGCTGTGTGATCATGTCGATGCCGTTCCCTTGGGGTGGCCAGAATTTCAGACCCTACGTCAACAAGGAGCTGTTTCTTCAGACGGCGGCCTACAACCTCGTGAAGTGGAAATACCTGTTTCACGCGAGGGCGGTTCTGCGGGTCGACGTAGATGAAATTCTTCATGAAAATCAGATCGGAAACGTGTTTGACCTGACTGAAAAGTCGCATTTCGGCTTCCAGGTTTTCGATGGCGCAAAGCGATATCCCAGACCGGAGTCCACAGCTCCGTTCGCCTATTCGGATCACACCTTCCGCATGGATCCTGATCGCGTCGGCGGTGGAAACTGGTGTTTGAAGCCGGACGGGAAGCTGAAGAACTTCCAATGGCGCTGCCACAATCTGGAGGGCTTTCCCCTCAAGCGTTTGGTGAAGCTTCCGGGGAGCTGGTACTATGATTGCGAGGGCGTCACGACCGGATGGAAGTCGTCCGGCCGCCTCAAGCATCGTGAGGATACCGTCCTCGATGAAGACACGGTGCGGTTCTTCGAAACCTTCCCGCGTGCGGGCGGCGGAGCCTAGTCTTCTCCCGCGTCGCGGGCGGCGCGACGGACCAACGTGCTGCGCAGGTCATGCATCGCCATCAGCAGATCGTCGCTGAGCCCGGCAAGCTGCTCGGGCGTGGCGCGGGTCTGGGCCCAGTGGGCGGCGCGGTTCATGTCCTCGATCAGGCGGCGGATGTCGTCGGTTTCGCGCGCGGCAAGCTCAGCCGTGCGCTCGGTGATCCACGCGTCTATGGCCGTACGGTCTTCTTCCGACAACTCGCGCCCGCCCTGGGGTTTCACCTCGCCGTTGCGGATGTTGATCACGGCGATCGGGTCCATCTCCAGCCGCCGCTGTCGGCTTTCGCTGACGCGGAACACGGCGGCGCCGTTCTCGCGGATGCGGAAGTAATAGGGGGGAAGGCTGCTCATGCGGGGTCCTCGTGGGGTTCGGGCCGAGGATAGCCGCGCGATGTCCGCCACGCCAGCGGCGGATGTCCTATCAGGGAAGGTCAACCGTGACCGACTCCTCGGCCCAGCCATCCACGAGGCAGCGCGCCTGGATCTGTACTTGGGACATACCCTCGGGGATCAGGACGCCGCTCAGTGCACGGGTGAAGGGCTGCTCGGCCACATGGGGATGCGCCAGGACCCGCAGGCCCAGTTCATTGCCTGCCATGTCCAGAACCCGCCAAGCATCGGCGTAATGCTCCCACCCCGTATCGGGGTGCGAGAGGGTCACGTCGAAGCGCCAGCCATCGTTGCCGGGCGTGGCGGCGACGCGCTCGATCACCGGCGGGTCGGCCAGCGCCGGTACGGGAGCCGCAAGCAACAGGGCAGCAAAGAGGCGAGCGGTAATGGGAATCCGTTGCGAAACACTCATTCCCCGACCCTAGCCGCCACCCGGCTCAACCCAAACTCACGTTGGGGTGAGGGGTCGAGCCCGACCTACCGCAACCCCTCGCAAAACCCGTTGATCCGGCGGCAGGCCTCGGCCAGTTCCTCGTCCGAAGTGGCGTAGCTGACGCGGAAGTTGGGCGAGAGGCCGAAGGCCGCGCCGAAGACCACGGCGACGCCGGTCTCCTCCAAGAGTGCGGTGGCGAAGGCCTCGTCATCGGAGATTTTCACGCCCCCCGCCGAGGTCTTGCCGATGCAGCCCGCGATCGAGGGGTAGACGTAAAAGGCGCCTTCGGGCGTGGGGCAGACCACGCCCGGGGCCTCGTTCAGCATCCCCACCACCAGATCGCGGCGGCGCTGGAACAGGGCCTTGTTCTCTTCAAGGAAGTCCTGCGGGCCGGTCAGCGCCTCCACCGCTGCCCACTGGCTGATGGTGCATGGGTTGGTGGTGGATTGCGACTGGATCTTGCGCATCGCCCCGATCAGTTCTTCCGGGCCCGCCGCATAACCGATCCGCCAGCCGGTCATGGCATAGGCCTTTGAGACGCCGTTGACCGTAAGCGTCCGGTCGTAGAGCCCCGGCTCCACCTGCGCGGGGGTGCAGAACCTGAAATCGTCAAAGACGAGGTGTTCGTACATGTCATCGGTCATCACCCAGACATGGGGGTGGCGCATCAGCACATCGGTAAGCGCCTTGAGTTCATCCCATGAATACCCTGCCCCGGTGGGGTTCGAGGGAGAGTTGAACAGGAACCACTTGGTCTTGGGCGTGATCGCGGCCTCCAGCGCCTCGGGCGTGATCTTGAACCCGGCCTCGAGCCGCCCCTCGATGATCACCGGCGTGCCGCCACCCAGCAGCACCATGTCGGGATAGCTCACCCAATAGGGCGCGGGGATGATCACCTCGTCGCCGGGGTTCAGCGTGGCCATGAAGGCGTTGTAGAGCACCTGCTTGCCGCCCGATCCGACCGAGACCTGCGAGGGGCGATACTCCAGCCCGTTCTCGCGCCGGAACTTCTCGCAGATCGCGCGTTTCAGCTCGGGGATGCCGTCCACGGCGGTGTATTTCGTGCGCCCCTCGTCGATGGCGCGTTTGCCTGCCGCGCGGATATGTTCGGGCGTGGGGAAATCCGGCTCCCCGGCGCCCAGCGCGATCACGTCGCGCCCCTCGGCCTTGAGTTCCTGCGCGCGGGTGGTGACCGCGATCGTGGGCGAGGGTTTCACGCGAGCCAATGTCGCGGACAGCAGGGGCATGGTCGCCTCCGGTTTGAATGAAAGCGTCTCATGTCTTAGGGTCGGGTCCGACACCGTGCAAGACGTATAACACCTGCGAGGAGCAATGACCGAGAACTCGGGCGAAACCTGGTATTCCAACGACACCGCCACCTTCGGCGACCGGCTGACCGGCGCGCGCGAAGCGCTGGGCCTGACCCAGCGCGAGCTGGCCGACAAGCTGGGCGTGAAACTCAAGACCGTGCGCGGCTGGGAAGAGGACCTGGCCGAACCGCGCGCCAACAAGCTGCAGATGCTGGCGGGGCTGCTGAACGTCTCGCTCATGTGGCTGCTCAATGGCGAGGGCGACGGGCTGTCCGGCCCGGCCGAAGCCGCCGACATGCCCGAGGAACTGAGCGACATCCTCACCGACCTGCGCAAGACCAAGGGCGAGATGGCCCGCTTGACCGACCATATCGGAATGCTGGAAAAGCGGCTGCGGAAGGCACTGAAGGAAGAGATCTGATGGGTGAAACCCCCGAGGCGCGGCTCAAGCGGCTGAAGATGCGCTCCATGCGGCGCGGCATCAAGGAGATGGACGTGATCCTGAGCCGCTTTGCCGATGCCCGGCTGGCGGGCATGGACGAGGCCGGGCTGGCCGCCTATGACGCGCTTTTGTCGGAGAACGATCAGGACCTCTACCAATGGGTCACCGGCCAGGCCGAGGTGCCCGAGCGCTTCGGCGCCCTGATCGACGAGATCGCCACGGAGGTGGGCGCCCGGTAAAGGCCGGGAGATTTTTACCCATTTTTCGTTTTTATGCGCGAGTTTCCTCCCACTCGGACAGGAGGGAAACTGGCGATGAATGCCCCGCGAAGGATCGAACAGGCCGATCGGGACCCGTTCCTGGACCATTACCTCGAGGTCGTGGGCCTGGTGGAGCGTCTGCACCGGCTGCTTCTGGATGTGATCAAGGACGAGTTCGAACGGCTCGGCATCCTCGAGATCAACGCCGTGCAGGGGCTGATGCTGTTCAACATCGGCGAGAACGTGGTGACGGCGGGGGAATTGAAAACCCGCGGCTATTACCAGGGCTCGAACGTCAGCTACAACCTCAAGAAACTGGTCTCCACCGGCTACATGAGCCACCGCCGCTGCGAGGTGGACCGCCGCGCGGTGCGCGTGGGGCTAACGGACAAGGGCTTCGCGATCCGCGAACGGCTCTCGCGCCTCTTCGCTCGCCACGCCGAGGGGATCGGCCACTCCCGCGCGCTGGGCGACACGCCCATCCACGAGATCAGCGCAACCCTTCTGAGGATGGAGCGCTACTGGGCCGACCAGATCCGGTATATCTACTAGGCCGGGCAGACGGGCTGCACCTGACCCTTGGGCGCTCTCTCCCGGGGGTTGACAGGCACAGGTTTCCGTCGCCTCATTCCGCAAGTCGTGATCCGTGCGCCAATGGGCAGCCGGGCGGCTGCGGGGCGGGGGCGCACCGGATGCTTGAGGGACCATGGATCGACCGGACCGCCCAGACGACCTGAGGGAAATTGACCTCAAACCTTTCCGTATTTCATCACGCGATTTCATCGATCTGATCCGTGCCTCTGCGAGGCCTGAGATGGCGTTCAGGCTGGAGGTCACGGACTACGCCGGGAAGCCCAGGATCACCTACGACAAGATCGACGACCTCGAAGAGGGCGGCGCCTTCGTGGAAAGCCCGCTCACGTTGACGCTGGCGTCCATTCGTCTGGAAGTGAACGACGCAATACCAAAGTCACAACTGACGTTCGCGGAGGAGCATCGTCATCTTGCGGAGTCCCTGAAGCTCAAACTCGAATCCTTTCCGCCTTGGCGCGAGCATTTCTATGTGGGCATCTTCTTTTTCTTCCTATTCTTTTGGATCCTATCTCCGGCTATTGATTGGTATTTTTGGACCCTTTCATGGCCAATATGGCTGAAGATTCTGGTCGGACTCATCGCGTTTCTTTTCTTGGCCTTCTGGGATTTAAGACGACGTGGCACCTATATTTTCTTTGATCCACGAGACCATGCGACGAAGATGTCGATCGAGAAGTACAAGGTGGCCGCTATCTCTGTCGCAGTGGGCATTGTTATCGGCTTCTTCTTTCGCGCGCTGGGGCTAAAGTGACGTCAGGCATACTGCTGTCAACGCCTGCCCGGGCTGGTCGCCCGGGCGTGGGCGTATATGGTGCCCGACGTGCTTGGTCCCGACGGCTCGCCCGTGGCCAGGTCAGTTCAGGCGTTCCGGCGCCCCCGCATCCTCCAACCGGCCGGTCGCCCCGGGAGCGGTTGGCCCGGATAAAGGCCCGAGGTGCCTAGGCCCGCTTGCCAATCGCGGGTCGGAAGTTATCGGGGCCGTCGTCTCCGGGCACGGGCTGCCAGTGGTCGAAAACAGCGGTGTACTCCGCCCGGCCCGAGGACATGGAGCGCAGGCTGAGGATGTAGCCGAACAGGTTCATCAACGGCACCAATGCGGTGATCACGGTTGGGTTGACGGATGTGTCCCGGCCCAGCACTCGCCCGCGTCGGTTGACGACGTCACCGGTGATGCTATCCGCTTTCTCCTCCGGCGTCACGATCTCGACCTTCATGACAGGTTCGAACATGATCAAGCCCGCCTTCTTAAGGCCTTGGCGCATGCATTTCCTGGCGGCCTTTTCGAAACCCAGTGCGGACGGGTCTTCGGCCGAACTGCTGGCGTCAAGAAGGGCCACATCCACGTCGGCGATTGGAAAACCGCACCGTGGCCCACGGGACAGGGCGATCCGCACGCCCTTTTCGATTGCGGCCACGAATTCTTCGGAAATTGTATCCCCTGCGACGCGGGACACGAAGTTCCCCCCCTCACCGGGTTCGGTCGGCCAGATGCTCAAGGTGACCTCGGCATCCGGGATGGCGACTGCGCTTGGAACGAATGTCGGGTCAATGGCCATTTTGAATTTGGAGGTATGCGTGACCGCGTGACGGGTCCCCTCGAAACACCGCACGGTGGGGGTCCCGATGCGCGCCTTGACGCCAAACTCCTGCAAGAGGTGGTGGATGAGGCCATAGAGGTGAAGTTCATCCATGCCGGTCAGGACGATCTGGCCCGTCTCGGGTTTCGTGTCGGCGCGGAAGGTCGGGTCTTCGGCGCTCAGGCTCCGCAGGCCGTCCGTGAGTTTCTCGCGGTCGTCTGGCGTATCTGGGTCGATCGTGATCCAAACCAGCGGTCCGGGGTCCGGGTCCGGCATTGTCCTGTCTCCAACTCTGGCAGAAAGGGGGAATCGCCCCGCTCGTGCTTTGGTTGTGAGGAGCCTACCCTGGCCTGCCCGCATCCTCCAACCGTCCGATCACCCTTGCCTGCGTCTCGCGCAGCAGCTTCCGGCGCATGGCGCGTTCGAAGTCGCCAAAGCCCTCGGCCACCTCGACGAAGGCGCCGGGGCCGCGGATCAGCTCGTTCAGGTAGTAAAGCTCCACGTCCTCGTTCGCGACGTTGATCGCCAGCCCGTTCACGGTGACGCCTCCCAGCGGGAAGTTGGTGTAGGCCAGCCGGGGCGGGAAGCCGTCGTTGTTGACCCCGTCGCCCGAAACATCGAGCGTGCGAAAGAGGCACCTCGGCGCCCTGGCAAAGACCGAGGCGCCGTAGCCGATGGCATAGCCAAGCGCGGTCGGAAACTCGGCGTAACTGCGTTTGCTGGCGGCGATCCGGGCCGCGGCGGCGTCGATCGCCGCGTTGCTGTCCAGCATGACCCAGTCGAGCACCATGTCCTGCTGGTAACGCCCGCTCCATTCATAGACCGCCAGCGCCACGTAATCCCCCGGCACCGAGAGCAGCGCCTGCCGCACCTCGGGCGCGGTCAGCGCGGCGGCAAGTCCCTGGCGCTGCAGCCGGTCCTCTTCCTCGTCCACCGAGGAGGAGATATCCATCGCCAGCAGCAGCGCCAGCCGACACTGGGCGGCAACCGGCGCCGCCCAGAGCATCATCAGAAGGGCCGCCAGCCTTACCAATGGCCGGTGTTGCCCATGCTGGCCCAGGGCTCTTTCGGGGGCAGCGGGTCACCCATCTGCAAGAGTTCCACCGACACGTTGTCGGGCGAGCGGACGAAGGCCATGCGGCCATCGCGCGGCGGGCGGTTGATGGTCACGCCGTTCTTCTGAAGGTGCTCGCACATGGCATAGATATCCTCGACCGCATAGGCGAGGTGGCCGAAATGGCGGCTGTCCGAGGGCAGCCCCTCGTCCCCGTCCCAGTTGTAGGTCAGCTCCACCGGGCAGTCCTCCTGCCCCGGGGGGGCGAGGAAGACCAGCGAGAAGCGGCCCTGTTCGTAATCGTCGTGCCGGGTCTTCTTCAGCCCCAGCAGTTCGAAGAAGGCGATGGATTTGTCCAGGTCCTTCACGCGGACCATGGTGTGCAGGTACTTGATTTTCATGTGGGCCTCCGTTGTCGGTTTCCCCATACCTAGCGCCCTTGCGCGCCGGGGGCGAGACCCCTGCGAAAATTCCCCCATCTCGTTATTCCCGAGACCCTGCCGCCTAGATATAGTGGTCCGCGACTCGCATCCCGTATCGAAGGAGACGCCCATGCCCCTCTCGCCCGAGCAGCAGGCCGAAATCGACGCCCTCCGCGCCAGCCCGCGCCCCACGCTGCGCGCCGTCTCGGACGGGATGGAGCGCCACCTCTACACCGCCTACCCGGTGCTGGACCACGGTTTCGTGCGGGTGATCGACTACATGGGCGACGACGCGGCGATCTGCCAGGCCGCACGGGTCAGCTACGGCAAGGGCACCAAGGCGGTCAGCAATGACGCGGGCCTCATCCGCTACCTGATGCGGCACTGGCACTCGACCCCGTTCGAGATGTGCGAGATCAAGCTCCACGTCAAACTGCCGGTCTTCGTGGCGCGCCAGTGGATCCGCCACCGCACCGCGAACGTCAACGAATACTCGGCCCGCTACTCGATCCTGGACCGGGAGTTCTACATCCCCGCGCCCGAACACGTGGCCGCGCAATCCACCGTCAACAACCAGGGCCGGGGCGCCGCGCTGGAGGGGGACGAGGCCGCGCGCGTGCTGGAGATCCTCAAGGCCGACAGCGCGCGGGCCTATGACAATTACGAGGCGATGATCAGCCAGGACGGGCAGCAGGGCCTCGCGCGTGAACTGGCGCGCATGAACCTGCCCGCGAATATCTATACCCAGTGGTACTGGAAGGTGGACCTGCACAACCTGTTCCACTTCCTGCGCCTGCGCGCCGACGCCCACGCCCAGTACGAGATCCGCGTCTACGCAGACGAGATCTGCCGCATCGTCGCCGACTGGGTGCCCGCGGCCTATTCCGCCTTCGAGGATTACCGCATGGGCGGCGCCACGCTTTCGTCCAAGGCGATTGACTGCGTGCGGCGTATGCTCAAGGGTGAGGAGGTGACCGAGGAGACCTCCGGCATGTCCAAGGGGGAATGGCGGGAGTTTATGGGGGTGCTTGGGGAGTAGCGTAAATAGGATGCTCACAAGGGAAGCCATCAATTTTGTTGACTTGGCCTGTAAGAAGCCGAGTACGATGACCATCGTCTTGGATCCCTCCAACCAGACGGTCGTAACCAATGAGCACAAGAGGTTTCAAGATTCAGACAGGTTCTTTTCCGCGATAAATGATATTGATGGAGAGATCGTCACATTAGGAACGAGAAGCGGAAAAAAGGTTCCGGTAGTTCTCGACGGAAATGAGATCGGGGCGCGTGATTTTTTCAGAGTTGATGCTGGAGGAGAATATTATGTTTTCGGGAAAAGTCTATCTGTTGTTCATTTTCGTGCGAGTTGCGGTTCTTTAACTCTGAAAAATTGTAGGATTTTACGTCTCGAAATCCAAAGTGTTCAGCAAGACATTACTTTGGAAGGCTGTCAAATTGGGATTCTGGTCGTTCATGGGGGAACGGCGGGACGATCATTGCACCTTGAGAGCTGTAGTGTCTCCCAACTGGATTTCCCAAAGGAATCGAAGATAAGAGAAATTACCTTGAGCCGCACGAGCTTCTCAAGTCGCAAGCAGAATGGAATAAATCCGAATATTTCGATGCAGGTAGTGAGCTCCCTGCCCAAATTGGATAGAGCTTCTTTCGCCTTTCTGCATGAATGGGCAGCAAGGGCCGGAAATTCGAGAATCGGCCATTTGTCCAGAGGATATGAGCTGAGCATCGAGAGGGAATTATCTAGAGGTTTCGAAAAATTTATCTTGTCATGCTGGCATATTTTCGGAAATTACGGCTTGAACCCCGTCAGGCCACTTCTATGGATTTTTCTATTTTATTCCGTGTTTGTAAATTTGTTATTTTTTTCGGGAGCCGATTTGGGCGCGAATTCCGAGGTATATGGCGGTTGGAAGTCTAGTATGGTTTCGGGCGTCAACGTGAAATTGGTGCGGGCATTCGTTGGTGCCGCCGAAGGTATTGTCTCTCCCTTCTCAAGCTTTAGTGTCCGAAGGTTGATAGTTCCAGAAAGTGGATGGGTCGCTTTTGCCCAGATCGTCTATAATTATATGTGCTTTCTGCTTCTCTTCCTTTTTGGGTTTTCAATCCGTCGGCGTTTCAAGGTCTCTACCTAGCAGCCTGCCCTACCCGGGGCGCTTGCGGCCCGGGCAGCCCCCGCCCCCGGTCGGGTGCTGCCCTCTGGGGTGATCGCGTTCCTCTGGGCCAGAACCCAAGTCTCACCGACGATGGCCCCACCGTAGGCCGGGCTTCAGCCCGGCAACGCCTGTCGACACGATCACGCCCCCGGGCGGTGAGTCCTGAACCTGGCACCCCACCTCAAACCAAGTATCTCTGACACTGCCATTCGATCTGCTCTCGACCCAGCTGGTCGGTTTCGATCTGGCTGAAGTTGACCGCATCGGAAGACTCTCCGTCGACTGGCGATCTTTCGCGTCACGGATCAGGCCAGCATCTTGACATCCCCGCAGATCGACACGGCTTGCCCCGAGATCGTCCGGCCGCGCGCGCTTGTCAGGAACAGCACCTGATCGGCGATCTGCTCGGGCTGCACGTAGTCCTTGATCGACGCATAGGAGAAGGCCTCGGCCTCCACTTGCTCGAAGCTGCGGCCGAGGCGCTGTGCCTTGGCCTCCAGCACCCGCCGCTGACGGTCACCCGCCACGATGCCCGGCAGGATGGCGTTGCAGCGAATGCCGTCGCCGCCGAGTTCGATGGACAGCGATTTGGTGAAACCGATCACCCCCCATTTCGCCGCCGCATAGGGTGTGCGCATGGCAAATCCCAGACGCCCGGCAAGCGACGACAGGTTGATGATCGAGGCATTTCCGCTCTGCCTCAGGGCTGGGATCGCATGGCGCACGCAATGGAATTGCGAGGTCAGGCAGATGGCCAGCGTGGCGTCCCAATCTGCCGGATCCAGATCTTCGACGGGGCCGGTCGGCCCGGCAATGCCCGCGTTGTTCACAAGGATATCGAGCCCGCCCAGATGGGCCTGTGCCGCCGCCATGAAGTCCGCGATCTGGCTCGCGTCGCCCATGTCGGCGCGCTGTCGGTACACGTCGGCGGGGAGTGTTTCGAGCGCAACCTCGTCGATGTCACAGGTCGCCACCCGCGCGCCCTCCGACAGGTAGGCCTCGACGATGGCACGGCCGATGCCTTGCGCCCCGGCAGTCACGATGACACGCGCGCCCTCAAGTTCCAGTTTCAAATCGTGATCCTCCTCCGATTGACGTCCGCTTCCCGCGCCCCCTTGGGCACGGATGGGCTGGGTCATGTTAACACGCCTTCGCCGCCCCGAGCCATCGGCGAAGCCGCTGCCAGATCGCTGCCTCGCGTTTCCCTTGCCGTAGGCCGTGCTTCAGCCCGCCCTACCCAGGTCCCTGGTGAACCGCGCCTTGATGGCACCCCGGCGCATGGAATAATCGGAGTCCCCTCTGGCGCAGTCCCCCGACACCGCATAGCCTAGGGCCACCGTGGGGGCCGAACAGCAAGGGACGTGATATATGTTTTTCATCTGGCTTGGTCGGCTCGTCGGCTACCTCGGCATCCTGGCGGGCGGCGGTTATGCCGCGCTGGGCTTCTGGCTGGCGCCCATGGGCCCCAGTTCGCGGGAGGCCCAGCAATACCTGCTCGGCACGCCCAACGAGGCGATCGTGCAGGGCATCTTCCTTCTGGTGGTCTCCCTCGTGATCGGGCTTCTGGCCGTGATCGCCGCGCGGCTCGACTACGGCAGCCTCCACGCCTGAGCCGTCACAGCCGCCCCTTCGGCCCGGTCTTGCCGCCGTATTCCAGCACGGTGGGCGAGTGTTCTTCCACCTGCGCCTCCATCTCGCGCCAGTAGGCGATGCGCAGTTGCGCATAGGTCTGCAGCACGCGGTTGATCCGCGCCTGGTAGCCGCGGCCCTGGGCGCGGAAGAATTTCGCCACGCTCTCGTCCAGCAGCAGGGTGATCTTCACCTTGCGTTCCTCGACATCCATGTCCTCTTCCAGTCGGCCCCAGGCGGCGGGGACATGCTCGGACGATCGGCCCTCGGCATAGAGCGCGTCCTCGTCCAGCTCAAAGAGGCTGCGGCCCACCCGGCGGCTGGCGAGGATCTGGGTGCGGGTCTTGGGCTTGGTCATCGGGCCTCCGGGCTCTGGGTCGGACCGGGGCATCGTGCCGGGGCGGGGTTAACGGCGGCCTGCCCGGGCGCGCGGTGAGGTCCGACGGAAGTCCGATAAAAGTCCGATGGTTTTCCGATCCGCGATTCGGGGGTTTTGCCCACGAAAAAGGCGGCCCGCCGGGGGCCGCCTCCAAATCCCGGAATCGGGGTCGCTCAGAGCAGTTGCAGGTCGCCCGCGCTTTCGCGGCCGTCACGGCCCGCCTGCAGCTCGTAGCTGACTTTCTGGTTGTCGTTCAGACCCTTAAGGCCCGCACGCTCGACAGCCGAGATATGGACGAAGACGTCCTTCCCGCCGGTGTCAGGTGCAATGAAGCCAAATCCTTTGGTCGCGTTGAACCACTTCACGGTTCCAGTAGGCATCGTATTCCAACTCCTTGTTTTCGCACGCGGAATGCGGCGATTCTGTGCAGCCAGCGTCTTCCAAGTCCCGGCTGCCCCAGAGGAGCGGTCGTCGGTAGAAAGTCTGTTGTCACGGTTGTTCATATTGACCTTGTTCCGGGAAAAAGCAAGAACAAGGTTTCGGTTGGGTCGCGGGTCTGTAAGGGGCGGAAAACATGGACGAAATCACGATTTTCGGGCTGCGTGCCTGCGACACATGCCGCAAGGCCGAGACGGCGCTGAGCGCCGCCGGAAAGGACGTGAACTTCGTGGATATCCGGGCCGAACCGCTGGAACGCTCCGATTTCGAGCGGTTTTTCAACGCGTTGGGTGAGGCGCTGGTGAATCGCCGCTCCACCACCTGGCGTGGACTGTCGGAGGAGGCGCGCGCGGCTGACCCGCTGGCGCTTCTGACCGCCCATCCGACCTTGATGAAACGCCCGGTGATCGAGGCGGGTGGCACCCTGACGCTGGGCTGGGACAAGGCCACGCAGGCGCACTATCTTGGATAGCGGGCCGGTCGCGGTTACATAGGGCCAACCAAACGGAGGCAGGACATGCGCAACGCGGCACTGGTGCTGGGGATCATCGGCGGGATACTCGGGATGATCGTGGGTTTCTTCAGCTATGGCTATACCGAGGTCGTCGACCGTTTCGGCGAAGTGCCGGACATCGCCGAACAGGTGGAAAACGTCGGGCTTATCAGGACCATGAGCCTTCTGGCGCCGCTCCTGGCGATTGCCGGGGGCGCGATGGCGAAGGTGCGCGCGCTCTGGGGCGGGGTGCTGCTGCTGGCCTCTGCGGCGGGCATGCATTACGCCTTCGGCTTCGGCGTCTTCACCATGTTCCCGATCGCCTTCTGCGGGCTGGGCGGGGTGCTGGCCATTGCCGCAGGCAAGCCGGACGAGCCCAAGGCGCATTTCTGATCCCGTACTTGGCAGGCGCGCCTGAAACCTGCTAGCTGCGGCCAAATTCATTCGGAGACCACATGACCGACATTTTCGAAGACCGTAAGGCCCGGGCCTCGGCCTGGTTCCGGCAATTGCGCGACGATATCGTCGCCGCTTTCGAGGGGCTGGAGGATACCCAGACCGAGGGGCCCTGCGCCGATCTTCCCGCCGGGCGGTTCGAGGTGACCGAGACCAAGCGCCAGTCGGATGACGGCAGCGATGCCGGTGGCGGGCTGATGAGCGTGATGCGCGGCGGGCGCGTCTTCGAGAAGGTCGGCGTCAACGTCTCGACCGTCTATGGCAAGCTGGGCGAGCAGGCGCAGAAGGCCATGGCCGCGCGCGGCGTGCCGGGGATGGAGAGCGACCCCAGCTTCTGGGCCTCGGGGATCAGCCTGGTGGCCCATATGCAGAACCCCCATACCCCGGCGGTTCACATGAACACCCGCATGTTCTGGACCCCGCATGCCTGGTGGTTCGGGGGCGGTTCGGACCTCAACCCCTGCATCGAATACGACGAGGATACGGCCCAGTTCCACGCGGTGCTGAAAGAGTATTGCGACAAGCATTCGGCCGAGTATTACGACCGTTACAAGGCCTGGGCGGACGAGTATTTCTTCGTGCCCCATCGCGGCCGTGCGCGGGGCGTCGGCGGGATCTTCTACGACGACCACAACACCGGCGACTGGGAGGCGGATTTCGCCTTCACCCAGGACGTGGGACGGGCCTTCCTGCCTGCCTTCGTCTCGGTGACCGAGAAGCGCCGCGACACACCGTGGACCGAGGCCGACAAGGACGCGCAGCTTGTCCACCGCGGGCTCTACGCCGAGTACAACCTGGTCTATGACCGCGGCACCAAGTTCGGCCTTGCCACCGGGCATGACGCGAACGCGGTGCTGATGAGCCTGCCGCCGCTGGCCAAGTGGGTCTGAGGATCAGGCCGCCGGTTTCGACGAGGTGAGCGAGACGAACACGTCTTCGAGGTCCGGCTCTTCGGTTTTCACGTCGCGGATGTTGATCCCGGCCTTGCGCACGGCTTCCAGTATCGCCTCGGGGCCGCTCTGGCTCTGGCGGTAGGAGAGGGCCAGCGCGCCGTCCCGGCGGCGCTCCAGCTCCACGCCCGCGGGCAGGTCGAGCGAGCCCTCGAATGGAGCATCGGGGTGGATCACCAGCGTCTTGGCATCCATACGCCCCACCAGCGCCGAGGTCTTGTCGCGCACCAGAACCTCGCCGTGGTTGATGATGGCGATCTCGTCGCACATCTCCTCGGCCTCTTCCAGGTAATGGGTGGTCAGGATCACCGTCAGGCCGCGTTCCTCGTTCAGGCGGCGCACGTTCTGCCAGAGCATCTGCCTCAGTTCGATGTCCACGCCCGCCGTGGGTTCGTCCAGCACCAGAACCTGCGGGTTGTGGACCAGCGCCTTGCCCAGCAGAAGCCGCCGCCGCATCCCGCCGGAAAGGTTGCGCGCATAGGCATCCGCCTTGTCCTCGAGCCCGATGAGTTCCAGCACCTCGTCGGTGCGGCGCTGGGATTTCGGCACGCCGTAAAGCCCGGCCTGCACCTCGAGCGCCCCGCGCGGGGTGAAGAACGGATCCATGTTCAGCTCCTGCGGCATCACCCCGATCGAGGCGCGCGACTGGCGCGGATTGCGGTCCTGGTCGAAGCCCCAGATCCGCACCGTGCCCGAGCTTTTCACCACCAGCCCGGCCAGGATGTTGATCAAGGTCGACTTGCCCGCGCCGTTTGGGCCAAGCAGCCCGAAAATGGACCCTGCGGGAATCGTCAGATCGACACCTTTCAGCGCCTCTTTCGGGGGCTGGTTGCCGCTGGCGGCATAGACTTTCCTCAGCCCTTCGATCTCGATGGCATTTTCACCCATGCTGCCCTTGTCCCTGCTTTCCGCTTCGCTATCATGCGGCATCATCTAAGGCGGGGCGGACCCCGCGGCAACCGGAAGAGAGTTCTCGATGTCGACAGAAGCCCCGGAAACCGAAGTGGTCAGCCAGTGGCGCATCGCCTGCGACGGTGGCGAAGGCGCGCTGGGCCATCCCCGCGTCTGGCTCTCGATCCCGCGCGAAACGGGCTGGGTCGAGTGCGGCTATTGCGACAAGAAATTCGTGCACGCGGATTTCGCCGAAAAGGCGGACTGAACCGGCCAGCGCCCGGCGCGGTCTGATCGGGCCGGTGTCCCGGCGCCGTCGCTGAATTTACGGGTCAAAGGGGCTGGACATGAGTTTCGGCAAGGGTTGCCATCTGCATCTGGTCGACGGGTCGGCCTTCATCTTCCGTGCCTATCACGCGCTGCCGCCGTTGACGCGCAAGTCCGACGGGCTGCCGGTGGGGGCGGTGTCGGGCTTCGTCAACATGATCTGGAAGATGATCGAGGACAATCGCGGCCCCGATGCGCCCACCCATGCGGCGGTGGTGTTCGACAAGGGCAGCCACACGTTCCGCAACGACCTCTACGACCAGTACAAGGCCAACCGGGACGAGATGCCCCAGGACCTGCGCCCGCAGATCCCGCTCACCCGCGACGCGACGCGGGCCTTCAACCTCGCCTGCCTCGAGCAGGAAGGCTACGAGGCCGATGACATCATCGCCACCCTGGCCTGCAGGGCGCGCGAGGCGGGTGGTCGGGTGACGATCATCAGTTCCGACAAGGACCTGATGCAGCTTGTGGGCGGCGGGGTCGAGATGTTCGACGCCATGAAGAACAAGCGCATCGGCATCGAGGAAGTGGAAGAGAAATTCGGCGTCGGCCCCGACCGGGTGGTGGACGTGCAGGCGCTGGCCGGTGACAGCGTCGACAACATCCCCGGCGCGCCCGGGATCGGGGTGAAGACCGCCGCGCTCTTGATCAACGAATTCGGCGATCTGGATACCCTGCTGGACCGCGCCGAGGAGGTGCCCCAGCCCAAGCGCCGCCAGACCCTGATCGAGAAGGCCGACCAGATCCGCCTGTCGAAGCAGCTCGTGCAGCTCGATTGCGACATGCCGCTCGAGGTTGCGCTGGATGAGCTTGAGGTGCGCGAGGCTGAACCCGAGACCCTGCTGAATTTTCTCGCCGAGATGGAATTCCGCACCATCACCAAGCGCGTGGCCGAGAAGCTGGGCGCCGAGGCCCCGGCAATGCCTGACGCCACACCCGAGGGCGCGAACCCGCCCGAAGAGGGCACGCCCGAACAGCCGCCGATCAAACCCGAAGCCTATGAATGGGTGCGCGACGCCAGGGCGCTTCAGGCGTGGATCGACCGGATTACCGACCGTGGCTGGGTCGCCGTGGATACCGAGACGACAGGCCTGGACGAGATGCGCGCCGATCTGGTCGGCATCTCGCTTTGCGTCGAGGCGGGGGAGGCCTGCTACATCCCGCTCATCCACCGCTCGGCGGATCGCGACGATCTGTTCGGCTCCGATGATCTGGCCGAGGGACAGATGCCGCTGGACGAGGCGTTGGCGATGCTGAAGCCGGTGCTCGAGGATGACGCGATCCTCAAGATCGGCCAGAACATGAAATACGACGCGAAGATCTTTTCGCGCTACGGCATCGAGGTCGCGCCCATCGACGACACGATGCTCATGTCCTACGCGATGAACGCGGGGCTTCACGGGCATGGGATGGACGCGCTCTCGGAACGCTACCTCAGCCACAAGCCGATCCCGATCAAGGAGCTGATCGGCTCGGGCAAGAGCCAGATCACCTTCGACCGGGTGCCCGTGGAAGAGGCCGTCAAATACGCCGCCGAGGATGCCGACATCACCCTGCGGCTCTGGCGGATGTTCAAGCCGCAGCTGCATCGCACGAAGGTGACCACCGTTTACGAGACGCTGGAACGCCCGCTGGTGCCGGTGCTGGCGCGGATGGAGATGACCGGGATCAAGGTCGACCGCGACACGCTCAGCCGCATGTCGAACGCGTTCTCGCAAAAAATGGCGGGGCTCGAGGCCGAGATCCACGAACTCGCGGGTCAGAAGTTCAACGTGGGCAGCCCCAAGCAGCTTGGGGAGATCCTGTTCGACCAGATGGGCCTCGAAGGCGGTAAGAAGGGCAAAACCGGCGCCTATGCCACCGGGGCCGATGTGCTGGAGGACCTGGCTTCGGAAGGTCACGACCTGCCCGCGCGGGTGCTGGACTGGCGGCAGCTGTCGAAACTGAAATCCACCTATACCGACGCGCTGCAGACCCATATCAACCCCGAAACGGGGCGCGTGCATACCTCCTACGCGATTACCGGCGCCAACACGGGCCGGATCGCCTCGACCGACCCGAACCTGCAGAACATCCCCGTCCGCACCGAGGAAGGCCGCCGCATCCGCGAGGCCTTCGTGGCCGACCAAGGCAAGGTGCTGCTCAGCCTCGACTACAGCCAGATCGAGCTGCGCATCCTCGCCCATATTGCAGACATCGACGCGCTGAAACAGGCCTTCGCCGAGGGGCAGGACATCCACGCCGCCACCGCGTCCGAGATGTTCAACGTGCCGCTGGACCAGATGACGCCCGATATCCGCCGCCAGGCCAAGGCGATCAATTTCGGGGTGATCTACGGGATCTCGGGCTTTGGCCTCGCGCGCAACCTGCGCATCCCGAGGTCCGAGGCGCAGGGTTTCATCGACCGCTATTTCGAGCGCTTCCCCGGCATCAAGACCTACATGGACGACACCGTCGCCTTCGCCAAGGAACACGGGCACGTCGAGACCCTTTTCGGCCGCAAGATCCACACGCCCGAGATCAATTCCAAGGGCCCGACCGCCGGCTTCGCCCGCCGCGCCGCGATCAACGCGCCGATACAGGGGACGGCGGCGGACGTGATCCGCCGCGCGATGATCCGCATGGAACCCGCGATCGAGGCCCTGCCCGCAAAGATGCTGCTGCAGGTCCACGACGAACTTCTGTTCGAGGTGGACGAGGGAGCCGTGGACGACACCATCGCCCGCGTCCGCGAGGTGATGGAAAGCGCCGCCCTGCCGGTGGTGAAACTCGACGTGCCGCTGACCGTCGACGCAGGCCAGGGCGCGAATTGGGCAGAGGCGCATTGATTGTTTGTCGTTTTGGAGCCTGTATCATCGCGTGGAATTGTTTTGGACAGACAACGCATGAAGATGCTTAAGGTTGAGAAACTTCCAACAGCGCACGTTGGTCGCGGGCGCGTGATGCTGCATTATTCTCTCAGAGACGGGGCTAGTCGTCATCAAGTGGTCAAGATCACCAATGCGGCCAACGGCAAGTGCGTGCTGGCGTCTTCCATAGGCAACGATGGAGATGGTTCTGAAAAAACCATAGGTCTAGACTACGATCTAAGAACGGCGCTGGCCGCTTCGGTCGACCAAGAGTATGAGTTTGAAATTCGAAAAGTCGGTTTCTTCGGAACGCTCTGGTGGTATCTGACGGTTCCCGACCCGTTGGTGAGAGTGGGGGCATGGCTTGCCGCAATTTCGGTTTTCTTGGGTGCGCTAAGCATTTTCCTTGCCGTTTCATGACGGGCCATGACCCTGATCCTGTTCAACAAGCCCTTCGACGTGCTCTCGCAATTCACCGACCCGGCCAATGCCGACAGCCCGCGCCGGACGCTGTCGGAGTTCATCGACGTGCCGGGGGTTTATCCTGCAGGGAGGCTCGACCGGGACAGCGAGGGGTTGCTGTTGCTGACCGATGACGGGCGGTTGCAGGCGCGGATCGCCAGCCCCAAACACAAGATGCCCAAGACCTATTGGGTGCAGGTCGAGGGGCTGCCGGATGACGCGGCGCTTGAGGCGCTGCGCCGGGGGGTGGACCTCAAGGACGGGCGCACAAGGCCCGCCAAGGTCCGCCGGATCGAAGAGCCCGAGGGCCTCTGGCCGCGGGTGCCGCCGGTGCGGTTCCGCAAGTCGGTGCCGGATCGTTGGCTGGAACTCACCATCGCCGAGGGGCGCAACCGGCAGGTGCGGCGGATGACGGCGGCGGTGGGCCATCCGACCCTGCGCCTGATCCGCGCGCGCATCGGCGACTGGTCGCTGGACGGCCTGGCGCCGGGGGAATGGCGCGCGGCGCCGCCCGCTTGACCGGGTCCGGGCGGCTGATAGGGTCCGCCCATGCCGAACGACCACGCCCATCATCACCACCTTGACCCGGATGCGGGCGACCGCCGCGTCGCCTGGGCGATCGGGGTGAACCTTCTGCTGACGCTGGCGCAGATCCTGGGTGGGCTGATCTCGGGCTCGCTGGCGCTCATCGCGGATGCGATCCACAATTTCTCGGACGCGGTCTCGCTCATCGTGGCCTTCGCCGCGCGCCGCATCGCGCGCCGTCCAGCGGACGGGGTGATGACCTTCGGCTATGGCCGGGCCGAGGTGGTAGCGGCGCTGATCAACTACACCACGCTGATCGTCATCGCGCTCTACCTCGTCTACGAGGGGATCGCCCGCCTGATCGATCCGCCCGGTGTCGATGGCTGGGTTGTGGTGATCGTGGCGGGCGTCGCGCTGGTGGTCGACGTTGTAACGGCGCTGCTGACCTATCGGCTGTCGAAGGAAAGCCTGAACATCCGTGCGGCGTTTCTGCACAACGTGGCCGATGCGCTGGGCTCGGTCGCGGTGATCGTGGCGGGCACGCTGATCCTGCTTTACGACTGGTGGCTGGTGGACCCGATCGTGACGCTGGGCATCTCGGCCTACATCCTGTGGCACGTTGCGGGCGACATCGGCCCTGTGATTCGTATCCTGATGCTGGGCAGCCCCGACCGGGTGACGCGGGACGCGGTGCGCGACGCCATCGCCGCGGAACCCGGGGTCGAGGGGGTGCATCACCTTCACCTGTGGCAGATCGACGAGGGGCGCAGCTCGGTCGAGGCGCATCTGGTGGTGCGTGATCTGCAGGACTTCCCGGCGCTGTCGGCCCGGATCAAGGCGCGGCTGGCTGACGATTTCGGTGTCCGTCACGCCACGCTAGAGCCCGAAACCCGCGCCTCGGGTTGCACCGACGGGCAGGGCTGATGCCCATATCTGCCGCAGCGGAACGATTGCCGGGCGGCAACGCGCGCGGCTAGGGTTCGGGCCAGTAAAACGCGGAGGAAAAGATGCAGGAGATCGTCAGGGCCGAGGCCGAGGGGCCGCATGTCACGCGGGTGATCCTGAACCGGCCCGACAAGCTGAACGCCTTTTCTCTGGAGATGTTCGACCGCCTGCCGCAGGTCGCGGCGGAACTTGCCGGGCAACCCGATCTTCGCGCGGCAGTTCTGGAAGGGGCGGGCGAAAGTTTCTGCGCCGGGCTGGACATCGCGGTCTTCCCCGAATTCGCCCGGCGGCTCGAGGCGCTGAAGGAAGAGATGCTGAACCCGCCCGGCGGCGCGGCCGCCAACAAGTTCCAGGCGCCGGTCACCTGCTGGCAGGACTTGCCGGTGCCGGTGATCGCCGCGGTCACCGGCGTCTGTTTCGGGGCCGGGATGCAGCTTGCGCTGGCCGCGGATTTCCGGATCGCCGCGCCGGATGCGCGGTTCTCGATCATGGAGGCGAAATGGGGCCTGATCCCCGACATGGGCATCACCCGCAGCCTGCCGAAACTGCTGCGCGCCGACCAGGCGAAAGAGCTGATCATGACGGCGCGGATCGTCGGCGCTGAGGAGGCGCTGGCGCTGGGGCTGATCACCCGGATCGCCGAGGACCCGAAGGCGGCGGCGCTGGACCTGGCGGCAGAGCTGGCCGCACGCTCGCCCGATGCCACGCGGCGGGCCAAGCAGCTTGTGGATCAGGCCTGGACCATGCCCGAGCGCGAGGCGCTGGCGCTGGAGGCCGAGCTTCAGGCCCAGATCATCGGCGGCGCGAACCAGATGGAGGCGGTCATGGCCAACATGGAAAAGCGTCCGCCGAAGTTCCGCTAGGGCAACTCGGCCGAGGGGATCACCGGGAAGAACTGCCCGCCCGACCAGAGGCCGAACCAGCTTGCCCCCTCGTGCGCCTCGTGGGTGCCAAGTTCCACCAGCCGGTAGAAGCTCTTGCGGTCAATGAGCGCCTCGAGATTGGCGCGCACCAGCACATAGGGCGATGGCTCGCCCGTTTCCGCGTCGCGCGTCACGCGGATCGGATGCTCGGGCCCGGCGCGCACCACGTCATCCACATGGGTGGTAAAGGTCAGAACCTGCTCGTGGCCTTCGCCCTCGACCTCGAAATCCACGGCGACGAAGGGCGCGTCATCGACGGTGATGCCCACCTTCTCGACCGGGGTCACAAGGAAATAGTTCTCTCCATCCTTGCGAATGATCGAGGAAAACAGCTTCACCAGCTCCCGCCGCCCGATCGGGGTGCCGAGGTAGAACCACGTCCCGTCCCGCGCGATCCGCATATCCAGATCGCCGCAGAAGGGCGCATTCCACAGATGCACCGGCGGGGGACCCTTTTTCGAAGCTGCCCGCGCGCCCGCGGCAAGGCTATCGGCGGACGGGGTCACATTGTTTTGTTCCATATTCGCTTTTGCCATTTGTGCCTGACGTAATATCTGCCTTTAATACCTCATATATTGAGACAGGGAGATTTGTCATGGCCGACCCGCAGGACCTCGTCCAAGAGATCGAAGCGCTGGGCGAGAAACTGGCGGACGCGAAGGCATCCATCACGAAACGGTTCATCGGACAGGACCGGGTGGTGGACCTGGTGCTGTCGGCGCTGCTCTGTGGCGGGCATGGGCTGTTGATCGGCCTGCCGGGCCTGGGCAAGACGCGGCTGGTGGATACGCTGTCCACGGTCATGGGGCTCAAGGGCGCGCGCATCCAGTTCACGCCCGACCTGATGCCCGCCGATATCCTTGGCTCCGAGGTTCTGGAAACCGCCGCCGATGGCAGCCGCAGTTTCCGCTTCATCGAGGGGCCGGTGTTCTGCCAGTTGCTCATGGCCGACGAGATCAACCGCGCCAGCCCGCGGACCCAGTCGGCGCTTTTGCAGGCGATGCAGGAGAAATCCGTGACCATCGCAGGCCAGCCGCATCCGCTGGACGTGCCGTTCCACGTTCTGGCGACCCAGAACCCGATCGAGCAGGAGGGGACCTATCCGCTGCCCGAGGCGCAGCTTGACCGCTTCTTGGTGCAGATCGACGTGGACTACCCGGATCGCGAGACCGAGAAGGACATCCTGCTCGCCACCACCGGTGTTTCGGAGGAAAGCGCGCGCGAGGTCTTCACCGCCGCCGAGCTGATCGCCGCGCAGGAACTGGTGCGCCGGATGCCGGTGGGGGAAACGGTGCTGGAACTGATCCTCGATTTGGTCCGCGCCTGTCGCCCGGGCGAAGCCGAGGCGGCAGAGGGTGTCAACCAGTCCGTGGGCTGGGGGCCGGGGCCGCGCGCGGCGCAGGCGTTGATGCTGACGGTCCGTGCGCGGGCGCTTCTGCAGGGGCGGCTTGCCCCCTCGGCCGAGGACGTGGCCGCCCTGGCGCGCCCGGTGCTGAGCCACCGGATGGCGCTGACCTTCGCGGCGCGGGCGCGGGGCGAAAGCCTGGGCGCGCTGATTGACGATGTGACCCGGAACGTGAGCCGGATCGAGGCCGCCGCGTGACATCCGCCGCCGACCTTCGTTCCCGCGCCGAGGCGCTTGCGGGGCCGCTGCCGCCGCTTTTGGCCGAGGCCGAGCATCTGGCCTCGACCGTGCTTCTTGGCGCGCATGGGCGCCGCCGCTCGGGCATGGGGGACGAGTTCTGGCAATATCGGGCGGCCATGCCCGGGGACGAGGCGCGCAGCATCGACTGGCGCCGCTCGGCCCGGTCGGACGCGCATTTCGTGCGGGAAAAGGAATGGCAGGCGGCGCAGAGCATCCTGCTCTGGGTGGACGCGGCGCAGTCGATGGAGTTCGCCTCGCGTCCCGATCTGACAAGTAAGGCAGATCGCGCGCGGCTTCTGGCGATGGCCTCTGCCATCCTGATGATCCGGGGCGGAGAGCGGGTGGCGTTGGCCGCACTTGGCACCCCGCCGCGTTCGGGCGAGGTGCAACTGATGCGCATCGCCTCGGCGCTGGGAGCCGGGGCGGGGGCCGAGGATTACGGCGCGCCGGAAATTCGCGGCATGCTGCCCCATTCGCGCGCGCTGTTCCTGTCGGATTTCATGGGGGACCTCGCGCCGGTCGAGGCGCAGATGACCAAGGCGGCGGATCGCGGCGTGCGCGGTGCATTGGTGCAGGTGCTCGACCCGCAGGAAGAGGCCTTCCCCTTCGAAGGTCGCACGATCTTTGAAAGCATGGGCGGCACCCTGCGGCATGAGACGTTGAAGGCAGGCGACTTGCGCAGCCGCTACCTGGACCGGCTGGCTGCGCGAAAGGCGGCTTTGTCCGATCTGGCGCGGGCGACTGGCTGGCAATACACCTGCCATCACACCGGTGACAGCCCGCAGGCCGCGCTTCTGTGGATCTACGGCGCGCTGGAGAGGCGGCGCTGATGTTCACGCTGGGCCCCATAGGCTTCACCGCGCCGCTGCTTCTTCTGGCGCTGCTGGCGCTGCCGATCCTGTGGTTGCTGCTGCGCGCGGTGCCGCCCGCGCCGATCCGCAGGCGGTTTCCGGGCGTTGCGCTGCTTCTGGGCCTGACGGATGACGAGACGCAGACCGACAAGACGCCGTGGTGGCTCCTCCTGATCCGGATGCTGGCTGTGGCCGCCGTGATCATCGGCTTCGCCGGTCCGGTGCTGAACCCCGAGGAGCGCGTGGCGGGCAGCGGGCCGCTCCTGATCCTGATGGACGGAAGCTGGGCCGATGCCCGCGACTGGGCGCGTCGGATCGAGCGGGTGGAGGCAGCGCTGGACGACGCCGCGCAAGAGGGACGCACCGTGGCGGTGGTGTCGCTGACCGACCTGCCCGCCGGAGAGCTTCCGTTCCAGTCCGCCGACGCCTGGTCGGCGCGGCTGGCGGGGATCGAGCCGCGTCCGTGGCAGGCCGATGCCGACGATGTTCTGCAATGGGCCGCCGCACTTGAAGGCAGGTTCGAGAGCTTCTGGATGTCGGACGGGCTGGCGCAGGGCTGGCGCGGCGACCTGCTGGCCATGTTGGAAAGCCATGGAAAGGTGCGCGTCTTCGAAAGCCCGCAGCCGGTGATCGCCCTGCGTCCGGCGCGGTTCGAGGATGGGCTTGTGACTGTCACCGCGATCCGGGCGCGCGCTGAAAACGCGGATGAGGTGGCCATCGCCGCGCGGGGCCTCGACCCGACCGGGATCGAGCGGGAACTGGCCCGCGCCACGGCTGTTCTTGAGGCCGGAGCAGGGGATGCCGAGGTTTCGCTGTCCTTGCCGCCGGAGCTACGCAACCGCGTCACCCGGTTCGAGGTCGCGGGCCTGCGCTCGGCCGGGGCGGTAAGCCTGACTGACGACGCGCTCAAGCGCCGCGAGGTGGCCCTGATCGCCGGGCGGGATGACCGCGAGGGGCTCGAGCTGCTGTCGCCGCTGCACTATCTACACCAGGCGTTGGCCCCCACCGCCGACCTGATCGAAGGGACGCTTGACGATATCCTGCTCGCCAACCCGGATGCGATCGTCTTCGCGGATGTGGCCACCGTTTCCCCGGGCGAAAGCGAGAAGATCCTCGAGTGGATCGACAAGGGCGGTCTGCTGGTCCGCTTTGCCGGGCCGCGCCTTGCCGCCAGCGACGTGAGCCGCGACATCGAGGACCCGCTGATGCCCGTGCGCCTGCGGGTGGGCGGGCGAACTGTGGGCGGCGCGATGAGCTGGGGTGAGCCGAAGGGGCTACGCCCGTTCCCCGAGGGTTCGCCCTTCCACGGTTTGCAGGTGCCCGAGGACGTGACCGTCTCGGCCCAGGTCATGGCCCAGCCGGACCCGACCCTGGCGGAACGGTCGATCGCGGCGCTTGACGATGGGACGCCGCTGGTCACGCGCAAGCGGATCGGGGCGGGGCAAGTGGTCCTGTTCCACGTCACCGCCAATGCCGAATGGTCGACCTTGCCGCTGTCGGGGCTGTTCGTGCAGATCCTCGAACGGCTGGCGATCTCCACCCGCCCGGCGCGGCCCGAGGCGGCGGATCTGGCCGGGACGATCTGGGTTCCGGAAAAGGTGCTCGACGGGTTCGGCACGGTCGAGGAGGCAGGCACCCTGCCGGGCCGCCCCGGCGAGGCGATTGCCGAAGGCGTGGTCGGCCCCGACCTGCCGCCCGGCCTCTACGCGGGCGCGGACCGGAGCTTTGCCGTGAACGTGATCCGCGAGGACACGGTTCTGGAGCCGTCGTCCTGGCCCGCGCGGATTGCGGTCGAAGGGCTGGCCGTGGCCCGTGAAACCGATCTGAAATGGATGTTCCTGTCCGCAGCGCTGGCGCTGCTGATGCTGGATATGCTGGCCTCACTCTGGCTGTCCGGGCGGCTGACCGGGCCGCGTTCGGGCCTTGCAGCAGGCCTGGTGGCGCTGGCTTTGACCGGCATCCCCACCCCGGGAGACGCACAGGACGAGCTTGCCCTGCGCGCCACGAGCGAGGTCGTCCTAGCCCATGTCATCACCGGTGACGCGCGGCTTGACCGCGTAGCGCGCGCCGGGTTGCTCGGTCTTTCCGAGACGCTTTATGCGCGCACCTCGGTCGAGCCCGCCGAGCCGATTTCGGTCGATCTGGAAACGGACGAGTTGTCGTTCTTCCCGATCCTCTACTGGCCGATCAGCACCGCGCAGCCGATCCCCTCGGACGAGGCCTATGCCAAGCTGAACCGGTATTTGCGGACCGGCGGGATGATCGTCTTCGACACCCGCGACGCCGATATCGCGCGCTTTGGCACGGGCAGTGAGAATGGTCGCAAGCTGCAGGAGCTGGCGCGGCCGTTGGACATTCCGCCGCTGGAGCCGATCCCCGAGGATCATGTCCTGACGCGGACCTTCTACCTGTTGCAGGACTTCCCCGGCCGCCACGCCAGCCGCGATGTCTGGGTCGAGGCCGCGCCTGCCGATGCCCAGCGGATCGAGGGGATGCCCTTCCGTAACCTCAATGACGGGGTGACGCCGGTGGTGATCGGCGGCAACGACTGGGCGGCGGCCTGGGCGGTGGACGAGATGGGCCGTGCGATGTTCCCCGTTGGCCGCGGCTACACCGGTGAGCGCCAGCGCGAAATCGCGATGCGCTTCGGGGTCAACCTGGTGATGCATGTGCTGACCGGGAACTACAAATCCGACCAGGTCCATGTGCCCGCCCTTCTGGACAGGTTGGGCCAATGACCGCGCGCGAGATCATATTCGACCCGCACCTGCCATGGGCGGTGATCCTGACGCTGGCGGCGCTGGCGGCGCTTCTGGTGGTGCTTGCGCTTTGGCGCGGTCTCAGCGGCTGGTGGCTGCGCGGGCTGACGGCCGCGGTGCTGCTGGGCGCGCTGGCCAACCCCTCGTTCCAGCGCGAGGCGCGGGACTTGCTGACCGATATCGTCGTCGTGGTGGTGGATGAAAGCGCCAGCCAGCGGATCGCGGATCGGCCTGAACAGGTCCAAGAGGCCTTGGCTGCGCTGGAGGCCGAGATCGCGAAGCTGCCCGGCACCGAGATGCGCGTGGTGCGGCTGGGCGACGCGCCCGAGGACGGCGGCACGCTTCTCATGACGCGGCTGGCCGAGGCGGTGGCGAAGGAACCGCGCAGCCGTCTGGCCGGGGCGATCCTGCTGACCGACGGGCAGTTGCATGACATCGAGCGCGCCCCGGACCTGCCAGCGCCCCTGCACGCGCTGTTGACAGGGCGCGAGGATGACTGGGACCGGCGGCTGGTGATCACCAACGCGCCCGCCTTCGCCATCGTGGGCGAGCCGATCACCCTGCGCCTGCGGGTCGAGGACCAGGGCCGAGTGCCCGAGGGTCGCGGCCTTTCGGCGGAGCTGACTTTCAGTATCGACGGTGAGAACGAACAGACGGTGCGGGTGCCCGTGGGCAGTGACCTAGAAATGCCCATGACGCTGACCCATGCGGGGATGAACGTGGTGCAGTTCTCGCTGCCCTCGGACCCGGATGAGCTGACCGACCGCAACAACAGCGCCGTGGTGCAGATCAACGGCGTGCGCGACCGGCTGCGGGTGCTGCTCGTCTCGGGCGAGCCGCATCCGGGCGAGCGGACATGGCGAAACCTGCTGAAATCGGACAGTTCGGTGGACCTGGTGCACTTCACCATCCTGCGCCCGCCGGAAAAGCAGGACGGCATCCCGGTGACCGAGCTTTCGCTTATTGCCTTCCCGACGCGGGAGCTGTTCCTGGAAAAGATCGACGAGTTCGACCTGATCATCTTCGACCGCTACCGGCGGCGGGGGATCCTGCCGTCGCTCTACCTCGACAATATCCGAAATTACGTGGAGGGCGGCGGCGCGGTGCTGGTGGCGGCTGGCCCGGATTTCGCCACGGCCGACAGCCTCTATCGCTCGCCGCTGGGCGATATCATCCCCGCCGCGCCGACCTCGCGCGTGATGGAGGAGGGATTCTTGCCCCGCGTCACCGAGTTGGGCGATCGCCACCCGGTGACGGAAGGCTTGGCAGAGTTTGCACCGCGCCCACCGGGCAAGGACGGGGCGCCGGGTTGGGGGCGCTGGTTCCGTTTGATCGAAGTGGAGCCCGTCGCCGGACATACTGTTCTGGAAGGGCAGGGCGAGCGCCCGCTTCTGGTGCTGGACCGGGTGGGCGAGGGGCGTATCGCGCTGCTGGCCTCGGATCATGCCTGGCTGTGGAACCGGGGCTTCGAGGGCGGCGGGCCGCAACTGGAACTGCTGCGGCGGCTGGCGCATTGGCTGATGAAGGAGCCGCAACTCGAGGAAGAGGCTCTGACCGCCACCACCGAGGGCCAGACCATGACGATCACCCGCCGGACATTGGGCGAGGCGCCGGGCGAGGTGGAGATCACCGGGCCGGACGGAACGGTCAGCGTGGTTCCACTGGACGAACAAAGCCCGGGCCGGTTCGGAGCGGCCTTCACCGGGCCCGAGATCGGGCTGTACCGGCTGCGCGTGGGCGAGGAGAGCGCCGTGGTCGCGTTGGGCCCGGCGGCGCCGCGGGAATTCGAGGAAACCATCGCCACGGGTGACAAGCTGCAGCCCGCGCTGGCTGCGACCCGTGGTGGGGCGCTGCGGCTCGAGGACGGGATGCCCGATTTGCGGCGCGTGCGCGAGGGCCGCCCGGCGGCCGGGCGCGGCTGGATCGGGATCACCCCGCGCGAGGCCTACCTGACGGCGGATGTGCGCGTGACCCCGGTGCTTCCTGCCTGGGCTTGGCTGCTTGTCGCCTCGTTCCTGGCCATCGTGGCCTGGCTGCGCGAGGGCCGCAGCTAGCGGTTTTCCAATTGCGGCGCGTGCCGCGCCACGCGATCAAGCGCGCACCCGCGAGGTGCGCGCGGTTTGGCCCGGCGCGCGGGGTGACGGCGGTAGGCTTTCGGGGCGGCCAGGGGCTGAGCAGGTTCTGGTTGCCAAATTTCAAAATTGGTTATATTTTCTTACCAATCGCAAAGGGGGCGCTCATGGACATGCCAGAACCGAATGCCGCGGTCATCGCCAAGAAGGGCCGCATCGTCGAACGCCTCCTCTCGGTATTGCCTGAGGATGCGGTGATCCACGAGGAGCACGAGACCCGCGCCTATGAGTGTGACGCGCTGACCGCCTATCGCTGTCCACCGCTGGCCGCGGTGCTGCCAGCCTCGACCGAAGAGGTCTCGGCCGTGCTGAAGATCTGCCACGAGGAAGGCGTGCCGGTGGTGCCGCGTGGCTCGGGCACCTCGCTGGCCGGCGGGGCGCTGCCCACCGCCGACAGCGTGATCCTGGGCGTGGCGCGATTGAACGATGTTCTCGAAGCCGACTATGAGAACCGCATCATCCGGGTCCAGACCGGACGCACGAACCTGAGCGTCACCGGCGCGGTGGAAGAGGATGGGTTCTTCTATGCGCCCGACCCCTCGTCGCAACTGGCCTGCGCCATTGCCGGGAACATCGGCATGAACTCGGGCGGGGCGCATTGCCTGAAATACGGGGTGACCACCAACAACCTGATGGGTGTCACCATGGTGATGATGGATGGCACCGTGGTCGAGATCGGCGGCGCGCATCTGGACGCGGGCGGGCTGGATCTGCTGGGCGTCATCTGTGGCTCGGAAGGGCAGCTTGGCGTGGTGACGGAAGCCACCCTGCGTATCCTGCACAAGCCCGAGGGTGCGCGGCCCGTGCTGATGGGCTTTTCCTCGAACGAGGTGGCCGGGGCCTGCGTCTCGGATATCATCAAGGCGGGGGTGCTGCCGGTGGCGATCGAGTTCATGGACCGCCCGATCCTGGAGATCGCCGAGAATTTCTCGGGCGCGGGCTATCCCGATTGCGAGGCGCTGCTGATCGTGGAGGTCGAGGGATCCGAGGCCGAGATCGACGAGCAGCTTGGCCTGATCAAGCAGATCGCCATGAAGCACGACCCGGTGGAACTGCGCGAGGCCACCAATGCCGAGGAAGCCGGCCGTATCTGGCTGGGCCGGAAATCGGCCTTTGGCGCAGTGGGGCAGGTGGCCGATTACATGTGCCTTGACGGCACGATCCCGGTCTCGGCTTTGCCGCAGGTGTTGCAGGGGATCGAGACCCTGTCCGGGAAATACGGGCTGCGCGTGGGCAACGTGTTCCACGCGGGCGACGGCAACATGCACCCGCTGATCATGTTCGATGCCAACAAGCCCGGGGACCTGGAATTGTGCGAGCAGTTCGGGGCCGACATCCTGCGGCTTTGCGTCGAGGTTGGAGGATGCCTGACCGGGGAGCATGGTGTGGGTGTCGAGAAACGTGACCTCATGGTGAGCCAGTTCACCCCCGAGGACCTGGAGGTGCAGCTCAAGGTCAAGGATGTGTTCGACCCGAAATGGCTTCTGAACCCGGCGAAGGTCTTTCCGCTTGCCGCGACCGAGAGCCGCCGGAGCGCGGCGTGAGACATTGGGCTGCAGGGGGCGTCCGCCCCCTCGCCGCCTGCGGCGGCTTCACCCCCGAGGATATTTTCAAACAGAAGAAGAGGCTGTGCCGGTGCTGACACCGAGGGATGAGAAGGACCTGTCCGAGGCCGTCGCTGGCGCCTCTGGTCCGTTGGCCATTCGCGGGGGCGGCACGCGCCCCATTGGGAAACCCGTTACGGGGGAGGTTCTGTCAACCTCGGCCCTTTCGGGGATCGACCTTTACGAGCCCGGGGCGCTGACCATCGTGGCCAAGGCGGGTACGCCGCTGGCCGAGGTCGAGGCGGCCCTGGCGCAGGAGGGGCAGCGGCTGCCTTTCGAGCCGATGGACCACCGGGGCTTGCTGGGGACCGAGGGCGAGCCGACCATTGGTGGCGTGGTGGCCGCGAATGTGTCGGGGCCGCGCCGGATCCAGGCGGGGGCCTGCCGGGACTCGCTCATCGGTGTGCGCTTCGTGGATGGGGCCGGGACGGTGCTGAAGAACGGTGGGCGGGTGATGAAGAATGTCACCGGCTATGACCTGGTGAAGCTGATGGCGGGCAGCTACGGGACGCTCGGCGTAATGACCGAGGTAAGTTTCAAGGTGCTGCCGCGCACGGAATCGACGGCGGTTCTGCTGATCGAGGGGCTGTCGGACGTGGATGCGGTGCAGGCGCTTTCGAAGGCGCTGGCCTCACCCTTCGAGGTGAGCGGTGCGGCGCATACCACCAAGGGTATCGACGGTGATCCGGTGACGATGATCCGGATCGAGGGGTTCGAAAGCTCGGTCGCTTACCGGGCCGGGCGGTTGCAGGATCTTCTGGCGGGGTTCGGCGAGATCAAGGTCGAGACCGATCCCGAGCGCACCGCGGCGGGCTGGGCCTGGGTGCGGGACGTGGAGGCGTTTCACGGGGTGTCGGGCGATGTCTGGCGCTTCTCGGTCAAGCCCTCGGACGGGCCACGGCTTGGGGCGCAGCTTGGGGCCGAGGGGCTGCTCTACGACTGGGGCGGCGGTCTGGTCTGGGCGCTGGCGCCCGAGGGCACCGACCTGCGTGACCAAATGGGCAATATTGCCGGCCATGCGACCCTGATACGTGCCAGCGAGGAGACCCGGGCGAAGCTGCCCGTCTTCCACCCCGAACCGGCGCCGATTGCGGCCGTGACCCGTGGCCTGCGCGAGAAATTCGATCCGCGCGGTATTCTCAACCCCGGCCTGATGGCCTGAGGAGCGACATGCAGACGAATTTCACCGAAGAGCAGCTGAAAGACCCGGGCATCCAGCGGGCGAACGAGATCCTGCGGTCCTGCGTGCATTGCGGGTTCTGCACGGCGACCTGTCCGACCTACCAGGTTCTGGGCGATGAACTCGACAGTCCGCGTGGGCGGATCTACCTGATCAAGGACATGCTCGAGAATGACCGGCCCGCGGACGAGAAGACCGTGAAGCATGTGGATCGTTGCCTCTCGTGCCTGGCCTGCATGACCACCTGCCCCTCGGGCGTGCATTACATGCACCTGGTGGACCATGCCCGGGCCCATATCGAGAAGACCTACAAGCGGCCGTTCAGCGATCGGGCGCTGCGCTGGCTGCTGGCGCGGATCCTGCCCTATCCGGGGCGGTTCCGGCTGGCGCTGCTGGGCGCGAAGATCGGGCGCCCGTTCAAGCGGCTGATGCCCGATGCGCGGCTGCGCGCGATGCTGGAAATGGCGCCGAAGACGATCCCGCCGGTCAGCCGCAACGACGATCCGCAGGTCTTCCCCGCGCAGGGGGAGCGCAAGATGCGCGTGGCGCTGATGACCGGCTGCGCGCAAAAGGCACTCAACACCGATATCAACGACGCCACGATCCGGCTGCTGCGCCGGCATGGCTGTGAGGTGGTGATCGCCCGCGGCATTGGCTGCTGCGGGGCGCTGGTGCATCACATGGGCAAGGAAGACGAGAGCCATTCGGCGGCGGCGAACAACATCCGCGCCTGGATGGCGGAGGTGGAGGGCGAGGGGCTGGATGCCATCGTCATCAACACCTCGGGCTGCGGCACCACCGTGAAGGACTATGGCCACATGTTCCGCAACGATCCGATGGCCGCTGAGGCGGCGAAGGTTTCGGACCTGGCGATGGATGTGAGCGAGCTTCTGGTGAAGCTCGACCTGCCGGAAGCCAAGATGAACAAGCGCGTGGCCTATCAAGCGGCCTGTTCGCTGCAGCACGGGCAGAAGATCAAGACCCACCCCAAGGACCTGCTGAAGAAGGCCGGGTTCGAGGTGGTGGAGCCGGCCGACAGCCACCTGTGCTGCGGCTCGGCAGGGACTTACAACCTGATGCAGCCCGAGATCTCGCAGAAGCTGAAGGCGCGCAAGGTCAAGACGCTTGAAGCCAAGGCACCCGAGATCATTGCCGCAGGCAATATCGGCTGCATGATGCAGATCGGCTCGGGCACCGATGTTCCGATCGTCCACACGGTGGAACTGCTGGACTGGGCCACGGGCGGGCCGAAACCGAGGGCGCTTTCCTGAAGATTTGTCTTAATCCTGCCCAAAGCCGTTGCTAGGCTCAAAGGGCAGGAACAAGGCAGTTTCATGGGCAAGGCAGGTTTTGCCGCGATCATTCTGAGCGTTCTGACCCTGGCCGGGCTGGCCCGGGCCGAGGGCGAATTGCGCGCGCTTATCACCGCGAATGACACCAAGGGGTGGGAGGCTGTCGGGCGGCTCGATATCGGCAGCCGCAGTTTCTGCACCGGGGCGCTGATCGCGCCGGATATCGTGCTGACCGCGGCCCATTGCCTGTATTCCCCGGGAACTGATGACGCGGTCAACGCGCGGGACATCGTCTTCAAGGCGGGCTGGCGGAACGGCTATGCCAATGCCGAACGCGGGGTGCGCCGGGCCATCGCGCATCCGAAATTCGAAAACCTGGGGCCCATGGGGTTGGGGCGCGTTCAGGTGGATGTGGCGATACTGGAGCTTGAGGCACCGATCCGAAATCCCTCGATCGCTCCGTTCGAGACCCACCGCCGCCCGCGCAAGGGCGATGAGGTCGGCGTCGTGTCCTATGGTCGCGGGCGCGCGGAGCGTCCCAGTTTGCAAGAGGTGTGCAAGGTGCTGGCGCGGCAGGCGGGGACGCTGGTCCTGAATTGCGAGGTGGAACACGGGTCCTCGGGCGCGCCGGTCTTCATCATGGAGAACGGTGAGGCGCGGATCGTTTCGGTGATCTCCGCCATGGCCGAGGTGAGAGGCCGCACCGTGGCGCTGGCGGCCAGCCTCGACAATCCCCTTGGGGAGGTGATGGCGCTGCTTGAGCAGGCACGCGAGGCAGAGCCGATCCCCGAGGGGCGGCCAGCAGTGCGGGTCAACCGGCCCGAAGAACTGTCCACGACCGGCGGCGCCAGGTTCCTGCGCCCATGAAAAGGGATAATCCGATGATCCGATTGCTTCTGGTGCTGATCCTTGGCCTGGCCACGCCGCTACAGGCGGAAGAGAAGGACACCCCACTTGAGACGCTGGACTCCTGGGGCAAGAACCGGGGCTGGGAAGGTGTGGGCCTTCTGGAACTTGCGGGAACGAGTGTCTGCACCGGTGCGCTGATCGCGCCGGATATCGTTCTGACCGCGGCCCATTGCATGTTCGATACCGACACCGGCGAACGGCTTGACCCGACTCTTATCCAGTTTCGGGCGGGCTGGCGGAGCGGAGCGGCTGTGGCCGAGCGCCGCGGCCAGCGCATGGTCACCCATGAGAAGTACGACTTCGGCGTCGAGGCGACCGCCGAACGCGTACGCTACGACGTGGCGGTTTTGCGACTCGACGGGCCGATCTCTTTCACCCATGCTGATTACTTCACCACAGGCCCAACCGTGGGGCAGGGCAGCGAAGTGAGCGTCGTTTCCTACGGACGGGGGCGCCTGGGCGCACCCTCTCGTCAGGAAAGCTGCAGTGTGCTCGAATCCTTCGACGGGCTGTTCGTACTGAGCTGCGAGGCTGTTCCGGGTTCGTCCGGTTCACCCATCTTCTTGATGCAGAACGGTGCGCCCAGAATTGTGTCGGTGGTTTCGGCCATCGGAGAAATGGGTGACCAGAAGGTCTCCTATGCGATGGACGTGCGCCAGCCCCTAGCGGACGTGCTCTCCGACCTGCGGTCGGGTCGCAACGTGTTCCCGCCGCAGGTGAATTCACGCCGGGTGATCATCAGCGGCCAGCGCAGCGGCACGGCGGGAAAATTCATCCGTCCCTGAGTGTCTTGAAAGCCGGAAAATCGCTACCTACCTCAGGATAGCGGGCGCCGATGCCGGGTCCGCGATCTTTGCCCGTTCCGCCATGGGAGGGCTCAACAGAGTTGTCGCTCAAAGGAGGATGACAGATGCGTAGCTTTGATCTCGCGCCACTTTACCGTGCCACCGTCGGCTTCGACCAGATGGCCGACCTGATGGACCGCTTGCTGACCGATAATGTCGGTACACAGCAGACCTACCCGCCCTACAATATCGAAAAGACCGCCGATGACGGGTGGCGGATCTCGGTCGCCGTGGCGGGCTTTACCGAGGACGAGCTTTCGGTGGAACTGCGTGAAAACGCCCTGATCGTATCGGCCCGCAAGGCCGAGGACGACAGCGAGCGCACCTACCTGCATCGCGGCATCGCCACCCGCGCCTTCGAGCGCCGCTTTACCTTGGCTGATCATGTGCGCGTGACCGGTGCCGTGCATGAGAACGGCATGCTCCATATCGACCTGGTGCGTGAGGTACCCGAAGCGCTGAAACCCCGCCGGATCGAAATCGCCCGCGGCTCGGACGAGGATCGCAAGGCGGCAGAGGCGAAGGCCGTGAACTGATTTGCGGGTGAATTTCCCAAAGGAAAGGGCGCGCCGCGTGGCGCGCCCTTTTTTCATGTCCGTAATCGGCTCAGCGGGCGGAAAGGCTGTCGGCCAGACGCATCAGGGTGACCGCCTCGGCGCGGTAGCCATAGGGGTCCGCACCCTTCGCGCCATTGGCCAGCGCGATGGCATCGTCATAGCCCCAGTCACCCAGGTAATCGCCGCCGCGCAGTAGCTGGCCGAAGCCCGCGATGGCCGCGGCAAACCGTGCCTCGGTCCCGGCTTCGGATGCGCTCACCGGGATCGGCGTCTCGATCAGGGTCGAGACCGTCTCGCCCGGCTCCTTGTAGCGCAGCCGCAGGAAGCCCAACTCGTCGGTGCTGCCCTCGGGCGTCTCGGCCTCGCCATAGCGCAGCGGCGTGTTCAGCACGGCGGGCGAGCCCACAGGCGTGACCTCGTAGATCGCTGTCACCGCATGGCCCGCACCGATCTCGCCCGCATCCACGCGGTCGTTGTTGAAATCCTCGCGCCGCAGGGCGCGGGTCTCGTAGCCGATCAGCCGGTACTCGGCCACGGTGGCGGGGTTCCACTCGACCTGGATCTTCACGTCATTCGCGATCGGGAAGAGCGCGCCGGACAGCTGGTCCACCAGCACCTTCTGCGCCTCGGTCAGCGTGTCGATATAGGCAGCCTGGCCGTTGCCGTTCTGCGCCAGCGCCTGCATCGTCGCATCATCCAGATTTCCGCGCCCGAAGCCCAGCACGGAAAGGTAGGTGCCATCCTCGCGCTTGTCGGCGATGAAGTCTTTCAGTGCGTTGGGGTCCGAGATGCCCACGTTGAAATCCCCGTCGGTAGCCAGGATCACGCGGGTCACTTCGCCCTCATCGGACATATCGGCGGCCACGGCATAGGCCTGCTGCAGTCCGGCCTGCCCGGCAGTGGAACCACCCGCCTGCAACTGGTCGAGCGCGCCGAGGATCTTGGAACGTTCGGCAGCAGGCGTCGCCTCCAGCACCTGGCCCGCGCTGCCCGCATAGGTGACAATGGCCACCTGGTCCTCGGGCCGCAGCTCGGAAAGCATCAGCCGGAACGACTGCTTCAGAAGCGGCAGCTTGTTGGCGTCCTGCATGGAACCGGACGTGTCGATCAGGAACACCAGGTTCAGCGGCGGCCGGTCGGCAATCGCCGGCATCCGGCCCTGCAGCGCCACGCGGACAAGCTGCGTTCCCTCGTTCCAAGGGGTGTCCATGACGCTGACCGTTGGGCGGAACGGGGCCTCGCCCGCCTCGGGAGCGGCATAGTCATAGGGGAAGTAGTTGATCATCTCTTCCACCCGCACGGAACCCTCGGGTGGTAGATACCCGCGCGTCAGCGAGGAGCGCACCACCGCGTAGGAGGCCGTGTCCACATCCACCGAGAAGGTCGAGACGGGATCCGTGCTCACCACCTTCACATCGCTGGGCGCCTCGTTGGCATAAGCTTCGGTGTCGCTTTCGGTGGGGATCACGCTGTCGGAGGGCGGGGCGATCATGCCCTCGACCACCCGGCGGCTGCGGCTTTCCTGGGCGGGCGCCGGGGTCGGCATAGGCGCGCTGGCTACCGAGGTTGCAAAGCTCTGCCCGGCCGCGGTCATGTCGGCATCCTCTGCCATCCCCATCTCGGGCATGGATTCGAACATCTCGGCCGGTGCCTCCTCCCGTTCCGCTTTTGCCACGGGCGGGGCCGGAGGGGTAACCGGAGCCAGTGCGTCGCGCTGCAGGGTCGGGCTGGTCGTATCGCTCGTGGCGCTGCTGCCGGTCACATTGCCCAACTCGTCCACGAGGCGCGGCTCGCTGAGCACCTCGGGCGGGTTCATCAGGTTGCGGCCTGTGGGGATGAAAACCACGAGGCCGACGGCGACGAGGGCGGTGGTGGCGACGAGGCCGCCGCGGGTGCTGAGTGTCTGGATCATCTGCTTTACTCCTGTCCAAAGCCACCCGGTGATCGGGTCGGCATTGGAACTGGGACGCAGCCCGGCGCCCGATCCTTGGCGCCGATCGAAATTTTCTTCCGCCGCCCTCAGCGTGGCAGCCCGACGCGCCGGATCGGGCCGCGGCGTGGCGGCCTGCATGGCGCGGCGCAGGTGCTCCAGATCGTCGTCGCTCATATCCGTTCCTCTTTCTCGGCCAGCGCGCGGAGGTGCTTCTTGGCCTCCGACACGCGCCAGCTGATCGTGCCTTCGCTCACGCCCAGCACCTCGGCGGCGGCGGCGTGGGTCATCTCTTCATCCAGGATCAGCGCCAGCGTCACGCGCAGATCGGTGGGCAGGGCGCGCATGGTGCCGGTGAGCCAGTCCACCGCCTCGGCGGTTTCGGCCTGGGCCGCGCGGCGGTTTACCTCCCAATCGCCCCAACCATCGGTCTGTCGGCGCCGGGTCGCGTTGCGCCGCCGCCGGTCATGGGCGGCATTGACCACCACTCGGTAGAGCCAGGTGGTGAAGCGCGCTTCGCCGCGCCAGCCTGCCAGCTTGCCGGGCAGCGCCAGGCAGATGTCCTGGGTCAGGTCCTCGGCCTCGGCCCGGCTGCCGGTCAGCCGAAAGGCCAGCGCGAAGACCCTGTCATAATGCACCTCAAGCAGCGTCGAAAACGCCGCGCGGTCCCCCGCCGCGGCTGCCGCCGCCAGTCCCTCGTCGCCTGTTGTCATGCGCATCACAGTGAGTGAGACGCCGCCCGCGCGTCAATCCTTGGCGTTGTGGTGAAGAAAATCGCCCTTGCTGGGTGTGACCTCGATTTTTCGCAGAAAAATCACGCGGCCTGGCGGCGCGCTTCCGATTTTTCGTCGAAAAATCGGGGATCGGTCGAGAGGATCGCGCAAAGAAAAACCCCCGCGCCGAGGCGCGGGGGCTGATGGGGCTGTCTTTCGGCGCCTCAGACGCTCATGCAGATGTATTTCATCTCGAGATAGTCCTCGATCCCGTGCTTGGAGCCTTCGCGACCCAGGCCCGACTGTTTGACGCCGCCGAAGGGTGCGACCTCGGTCGAGATGATGCCGGTGTTGATGCCGACGATGCCGTATTCCAGCGCCTCTGCCACCTTGTAGACCCGGCTCAGGTCCTTGGCGTAGAAATAAGCTGCCAGACCGAAGATCGTGTCATTCGCCATGCCGATCACTTCGTCTTCGTCCGAGAACTTGAAGAGCGGTGCCACCGGGCCGAAGGTCTCTTCCTTCGAGACGGCCATGTCCTGGGTCACGCCCGTCACGATTGTCGGCTCGAAGAACGTCCCGCCCAGCGCGTGCGGGTTGCCGCCCACGGCGATCTTTGCGCCTTTCGATGTGGCGTCGGCAATGTGCTCCTTCACCTTCGCGACCGCGTCATCGTTGATCAGCGGGCCAAAGTCCACGCCGGGCTCCAGCCCGTCGCCGACTTTCTTGGCGGCCAGCGCCGCCGAAAGTTTCTCGGCGAAGGCGTCATAGACCCCTTCCTGCACGTAGATCCGGTTGGCGCAGACGCAGGTCTGGCCGTTGTTTCGGAACTTGCAGAGCATCGCGCCTTCGACCGCCGCGTCCAGGTCGGCATCGTCGAACACGATGAAGGGGGCGTTGCCGCCCAGTTCCATCGAGCATTTCATCACCTGGTCGGCAGCCTGGCGCAGCAGGATGCGGCCCACCTCGGTCGAACCGGTGAAGGTCAGCTTGCGCACGATCGGGTTCTCGCAGAACTCCTTGCCGATATCCGAGGCGCGTGTCGACGGGATGATCGAGAGCACACCTTTCGGGATGCCGGCGCGGTCGGCCAGCACGCCCAGCACCAGCGCCGACAGCGGCGTGTCCTCGGCCGGGCGCGCGACGAAGGCGCAGCCTGCAGCCAGCGCAGGCCCCGCTTTGCGGGTGATCATCGCGTTGGGGAAGTTCCATGGCGTGATCGAGGCCGCGACACCGATCGGCTGGCGGATCACCGTGATCCGCTTGTCGCGCTGGTGGCCCGGCACCGTCTCGCCATAGATGCGCTTGGCTTCCTCGGCGAACCACTCGATGAACGAGGCGCCGTACATGATCTCGCCCTTCGCCTCGGCATGGGGCTTGCCCTGCTCGGCGGTCAGGATCGTGGCCAGGTCGTCGGCGTTCTCGACCATCAGGTCATACCATTTGCGCAGCACCGCGGCGCGTTCCTTGCCGGTCCACTTCGCCCATTCCTTCTGGGCCTTTTCGGCGGCTTCGATGGCACGGCGGGTTTCTTCGCGCGTCAGATCCGCGACATTGCAAAGAACGTCGCCGCGGGCGGGGTTCTTCACCTCGAAAGTCGCGCCATCATCGGCATCCACCCATTCGCCTGCGAGATAGGCCTTTGTGGCCAGCAAATCCGGGTCATTGAGAAGGCTTCTCAAGTCGGTTTGGGAATCGAGCATAGGATCCTCCCATGTGTGAATAGGCCTCTGGCAAAACACGGTTGGTCGGGTAATGTCCACCCCGAGCGGAAGAAATCGGCGGGGATGTGGTGACACCGGATCAGGCATACGACAATGGCGGCTACATTCCCGATGCGAGCAGCTACAAAGACCGCTGGGCGCAGGCTGCCTCGGTCTGGCGCGAGAGCCTGTCTTCCGAGGGCCGGGCGCGGCTTGGCCTTGCCTACGGGAGGGGTGCGCGCAACCGCTACGACCTGTTCCTGCCCGAATCCGCGCCGCGTGGGTTGGTGGTGTTCATCCACGGCGGCTACTGGCGTGCCTTCGACAATTCCTTCTGGTCGCACCTGGCTGCAGGGCCCGTGGCGCGCGGCTGGGCCGTGGCGATGCCGTCCTACACCCTGGCGCCTGAAGCGCGCATCTCTCAGATGACCCGCGAGGTTGCCTTGGCCACCGAAGCGGCGGCCGCGGATATCTCCGGTCCCATCGTCCTGACCGGTCATTCCGCGGGCGGCCATCTGTCGGCGCGGATGCGCTGTGCCGATGTGGCCCTGCCGGACGCGGTGGCTGGGCGCATTGCCCGGATCGTGCCGATCTCGCCGCTGTCGGACCTGCGCCCCCTGATGGAAACCTCTATGAACGCCGATCTCCGCCTGGATGCACCGGAAGCGGCGGCAGAAAGCCCGATGCTGCGCAAGGATCTGCGCGATATCCCCACCGCGGTCTGGGTCGGGGCCGAGGAACGCCCCGCCTTCCTCGACCAGGCACGCTGGCTGGCCGAGGCCTGGCCGCAGACCGATCTGCGGATCGCCCCGGGCCGCCATCATTTCGATGTCATCGCCGAGATGGAAGACGCCGGTAGCCCCCTGACCCGCGCGCTTCTTGACGGGTTATAGGCCGAACTGGCCAAGCTCCTTGAAGTCGATCATCTCGAGGATCGGGATCATCGCGTCGATCTCGTCGCCCGAGGCCTGCACGAGAACGCGGTTGTTGATCAGCGCGGTCAACTCTCCGTCTTGCTCGACAAATTTCTCCCGCCCCACGCGCACCAGCTTGCCCATCGAGGCCATCATGGCGGAATTTCCGAACATGGCCGACATGGCGTTCACCATCGGGTTGTCGGCCATCAGGGTCAGGGTGAAGCTGTAGTTGTCGGAGTAATAGACCGCCTCCGCCCCCGCGCCGCCGCCCATCATGGCGAGGCCCGCGTTCATCTCGGTGTTGACCTCGCGGGTCCAACCTTCCGGCGCCTCGGGCAGAAACGCCACCAGGCCCTCGGCCTGCATCTGCTGCATAAGCTGCTGCGCGAATTGCAGTTCTTCCATCGCATAGGGGATATCCCCGTCCTTGTAGGCCTGAAGCGCGCTCTCGATCGTATCTGTCACGTCATCGGCGGCAGCGGGCGCCGTGAAACTGGCGACGAAAAGCACACATGCAAGAATACGTTTCATGGAAATCCTCCAGGGGATGTTGCTGTGCAGGAAGCCTAGGAGCCTCGTCGATTCGCTTCAATCTTGCAGCGCATCAGCCAAACCGGGCCTTCCAGCAGGGCAGGGTGTCTCCCTCGGTCGGGCGCGCCTCGTAGACGGCCCGCGCAATCGCCCGCGCCAGGCAGCAGGACGCTGCATGCCCAAGGGCCAGGGTATCGCCCCCGGGATCATCCAGTTCCCGCGCGCCCGTGGCTGCGGCAAAGACAAGATCTCCGTCCATCGGCGTGTGGCTCGGCACCAGTGCCCGGGCCATGCCGTCATGGGCCGCCACCGCCAATCGCTTCGCCTGCGCCTGGGTCAGCGCCGCATCGGTGGCGACAATGGCGATGGTCGTGGCCCCTCCCGAAAGCTTCGTGCGCGGCATCTCTCCCGAACGAAACTCCCCTGGCAGACCGCGCCCGCCGAACTCCTTGCCAATCTCGAAGGGCGCCGCCCAGAATTCCGGCCCATCGCCCACCACCGCCGAACCCAGCGCATTGACCGCCACCAGCGCCCCTACGGTGATCCCGCTCTCCAGCACTGCCGAGGCCGAGCCGAGCCCGCCTTTCAGGGTCGCCGTGGTCGCCCCGGTTCCGGCCCCCGTGGTTCCCAGCGCGAACTCCGCCGACGCCGCCTCCAGCGCCGCCGCGCCCATCCCGGGGTAGGGGCTTTCCTCCCAGCCCTTCTTTCCGCCATTCAAAAGGTCGAACAGGATCGCTGCTGGTACGATCGGCACCCGCGCCTCACCCACGGCGAACCCGCGCCCGGCCCGGCGCAACCCCGCAACTACGCCCGAAGCCGCATCCAGCCCGAAGGCCGAGCCCCCCGACAGCACCAGCGCATCCACCTCCTGCACCAGCGCCTCGGGTGCCAGCAGGTCGGTCTCGCGCGTGCCCGGCGCCCCGCCCATCACATGCACTGCCGCAGTGAACGGCCGCGCGCCGGTCAGGACCGTGACACCGGTCTTCACCACGTGATCATCGGCATTGCCGACCAGCAGCCCTTCCACATCGGTGATCAGGTTGCGCGGTCCCGGGCGCATCGGCGCCTCCTTCTACTGTTTGCAAATATCCCGCGGGGGTTCGGGGGCGCGAAGCCCCCGGCGCTCTCGGCCCGCGAATCCCTCAGATACAGCGCCCGCCGTCCACCTCCATCGCGACGCCGGTGACCATGCTCGCCTCGTCCGAACAGAGGTAGAGCGCGGCATTGGCCATGTCCTCGGGGGTCGAGAACCGCCCCAGCGGGATCGTGGCCAGGAACCGGGCCCGGTTCTCGGGCGTGTCGCCGCCCATGAAACTGCCCAGAAGCGGCGTTTCTCCCGCCACCGGGCAGAGCGCGTTGACCCGGATCCCCGCGGGCGCCAGTTCCACCGCCATGGTCTTGGTGGCGGTGATCATCCAGCCCTTCGAGGCGTTGTACCAGTTGAGGTTCGGGCGGGGCGACAGCCCCGCGGTCGAGGCGATGTTGAGGATCGCGCCGCGGCCCGCCTTCTTCATCTGGGGCACCAGGTGGCGCGCGGTCAGGTAGACCGACTTGGCGTTCACCGCCAGCACCCGGTCGAACTCGTCCTCGGGAACCTCTTCCATCGGCATCGGCAGGTGGGTGATCCCGGCGTTGTTGACCAGGATGTCGATCGCCCCGAATGTCTCCAGCGCCACATGGCACATGTTCGCCACGCTGGGATTCTGGGAGACGTCCACTTCGAAGGCCGCGCCGTCAACCTCTTCGGCGACAAGCTGCGCGGCATCCATGTTTATGTCGGCGACCATCACGCGGGCGCCTTCGGCCGCGAAACGGCGTGCGATCCCGGCACCGAAGCCCGAGCCTCCGCCGGTTACGATTGCGGTTTTTCCTGTGAGTCTCATGAGGTTAAACTGTCGTTAAATCAGGTCCCGCTCAAGCCTCTTGATCGAAGGGGCCGATTCGGGCCAATAAGCGCTCAAGGCCGGGGCGATGGCGTCGCCCCTCATATCCGCCTTGGCTGTCCTGAACGCCGGGACCTTCCGGGGTCTGGCACAGGTTCGACCCCGAAAAACGGAGGTCGAGATGACGAACACCCGACAGGATTTCTACCGGTTCCACAATGCCGAGAAGGCGGTGCTGCCCTTCACCGGGGCGGAATATGACGCGCGCATCGCCGGTCTGCGCGCGGCCATGGCAGCCCAGGGCGCCGAAGCCGTGGTGCTGACCTCGATGCACAACATCGCCTATTACTCGGGCTTTCTCTATTGCAGCTTCGGGCGGCCCTACGGGCTGGTGGTCACGGCAAGCGACAGCGTGACGATCAGCGCGGGTATCGACGCGGGCCAGCCCTGGCGGCGCTGCCACGGCGACAACATCACCTATTCCGACTGGACGCGGGACAACTTCTGGCGCGCGGTCGCCCATGTGGCGGGCGAAGGTCGCGTCGTGGGCTACGAGGGCGATCACCTGACGCTGGCCCAGAAGACGCGCTTGGACGCGTTCCTCAAACCCTCCCGCAGCCTCGATATCGCGCCCGCCACGATGGAGCAGCGGATGCGCAAGTCCGCGGCCGAGATCGAACTGATCCGCGCAGGTGCCGCCGTGGCCGACGTGGGCGGCTATGCCATCAAGGAGGCGGTCAAGGCGGGCACGCGCGAGATCGACGTGGCCATGGCCGGGCGCGACGCGATGGAGCTTGAGATCGCGAAGCGCTTTCCGGATGCGGAATACCGCGACACCTGGGTCTGGTTCCAGTCCGGGCTCAACACTGACGGGGCACACAACCCGGTCACCGCGCGGGAATTGCAGCGCGGCGATATCCTCAGCCTCAACACCTTCCCGATGATCTCGGGCTATTACACCGCGCTGGAACGCACGATGTTCGTCGAGACCGTGGACGAGGCCAGCCTCGGCTACTGGCAAGCGAACGTGGCCGCCCATGAATACGGGATGAGCCTTCTGAAGCCCGGCGCCAGTTGTTCCGAGGTCGCGCACAAGATCAACGCCTTCCTCGAAGAGCGCGACCTGCTGCAATACCGCACCTTCGGCTATGGTCACTCCTTCGGCATCCTGTCGCATTACTATGGCCGCGAGGCCGGGCTGGAACTGCGCGAGGATATCGACACCGTGCTGGAGCCCGGCATGGTGATCTCGATGGAGCCGATGCTCACCATCCCCGAGGGACGCCCCGGCGCCGGTGGCTACCGCGAGCATGACATCCTGATCGTCACCGAGGACGGCGCCGAGAACATCACCGGCTACCCCTACGGACCTGATTTCAACGTGGTCGGCTAGAAAACGTGCAGGGGGCGCCATCGGCGCCCCTTTTCCTTCGGTTGATCGGCAAGTGTTGCGCGCCTGCCCCGGTTGCCGAAATCCGGAATTGCTCTCTTTGTAAAACCCCGTAACACTCCCCAAATAGAATTCAGCGGAATTTTCCAGCAGGAGGGAGTGCATGTCCGATTTCGACGCCCAGATACGTGCCAGCCAGGAGCAGGTCTCACAGGCGCAGGCAAAGATTTCCGAGGTCACCACACGGATTGACACGGCGCGTAGCAAGCTGGAGTCCGGCGCGGATATCGAGATCGATATCGAGAACGCCTCGCTTGAGGACGTGCATGCCCATACCGAGTTGATGAACGCCAATATCGCCGAGCTGATCATGGGGCTCGACGACGTGACCTCGGCGTTTTCCAAGGACTTCGACCAGATGCGGTCGAAGACCGGGATGGAAAGCTTCATCGGCATCTTCGCCCGGGGCAAGGCCGAATCCATGCGCCAGGAACGGATCCGGGCGGCCTCGATCGACGACAAGCTGCAGGACCTTATCGGCAAGTCCGACGTGATCGTGAAGCTGCTCGAAGGGCAGCTTGCCCTGCTGAACGAGCAGAAGGACAAGGTCGAGGCGAACCTGACGGAAACGCTGGCGGATCGCGAGTCCACCGTGGGCGAACTGGAATCGCTGCGCGACGAGATCCAGGCGATGGACCCGAAGATCATCGAACTGGAGAACAAGATCAGCGTCGAACAGGACGCCGCCGCCCGCACCAAGCTGGAATCGGAACTCGCTGCGATCAATGCCGAGTACAACGCCAAGGTCCAGCAGGAGCAGGTGAAACTGGCCAAGTCGCAGACGCTGGAGCGCTATATCGAGAAGGGCAAGACCTGGGTCGACAGCCTGCAGAACCAGGCCGCGACGCAGATGGTGCTGATCAACAAGCTGCAGACGGACACGCGGCAGCGCGTGGTGCTTTACGATGCGCTGACCAAGTCGCTGAAGACCGCGCAGCAGCAGGACGTGGCGCACCGGATCAACGAGATCGGCGTCAAGACCGACCAGGAGGCGCAGGCCGCCATGGCCGCCATCGGCACCGCCACCAACCAGCGCATGACCGAGATGATGGAAGCGCACGAGGACCAGATGGTCTTTGCCCGAAAGGTGCTGGAGCAGAAGGCCAAGGCCGACGAGCGCTTCGCCCGCCGCTTTGCCCAGATCGTCGAGAAGCACGACAAGAACCTCTACGGGGGCTAAGTGAGCGCGCCGGATCTGACCCGCGACCACGTCGCGCTGGACGACAGCTTTGCCGCCCGGCGCTATTTCCGGAAGTTCCGCGCGATCACCGGGCACCTGGGGCGCGTGGCTGCCGAGATGACGCGCAACGGAAGCTATTCCCGGCTCGAGCTCGAGGTGCTCTCGGGCTACGTGCAGGGGCTGGCCCGGACCTTCGACGCGCTGGCGATGAAATACCACATCACCGGTCGCATCGCGGGCTCGGCGACGGCGATGACCTTCGACGCCCATGAAAGCGGCTTCCCGGTCTTCAGCGAATTGCTGACCATGGCCAATGACACCCAGCAGGCCGAGAAGCATCTGGCCAACATGGCCTCGGCCGAGGTGCTGAAGGACCAGATGATCGAGACCATCGTGGGCGATCTGATGGTGCCGCTGAAGCTGCAATTCGCGATGTCCCAGCGGCTCTATTATCAGTCCCTGCTGAAAGGCGGGCTGTTCTGGGCGCAGAACGACCCGGACCTGGCCTGGCTGGGAAATAACAGCGAGGGCAGGCGCAAGTACCTGGTCCACTGGGCCAGCTATGACAGCCAGACGAACCTGCCCACGATCTATCTGATGGAGCTGGAGGATACGGGCCGCAGCCCCTTGGCGCGTGACCAGCGCCGCTGGCCCGAGGTGCAGCGGCACCTTTCGGCGCAGGCGCTGGGCGGGCTGAAGCTTCTGACCATCGCCCACGGGTTCGACCGGGATTTCGACGACCTGCACCCCAAGCGGCTGCGGCGGATCCACGTGGGGCCGATGTATTCGGCCTCTTACACCACCCAATCGGGCCCCCTGCACGAGGTGCTGGAAGAGGCCCACGCCCCTGAGGGGCAGGACTGGGCGCTGGCCTGGACGGTGGAGACGCTGGAAAGCGAACGCGTTGAGACCGAGCCGAAAGGCTGGTTCGGCGAGGTGGAGCGCGAGGTCTTCGCGCTCGACCCGTTCTCGGGGCGCGGCGTGGACACCGGCGCCACCCGGATGGACCGCGCCATCATCCTGCCCGAACGCCCCTACCAGGTGCTGGCCGAGAAGAACCCGCCCGGCTTTCGCGGGGTGCTGAAATTCGTGGTCAGCGCCCAGGGCCGCGTGCTGAGCTACAGGTAAGACGAATGACAGGAACTGCCTCATGACCATGCCCGCCGACCAGATGGAACTGCGCGAGGAAGAGATTCGCAAGCACTACGCCGCGGCGCTTTCGATGCTGGAAGGGGTGGATCATACCCCGCGCATCGCCAAGCCCGCCGCCGCGCCGGTGGAGCGGTCTTCGGGCGTGGTGACTGGCGCGCGGCGGTTCCGATCCACCACGCCGGGGCTGTCGTCGCGGCGCACCGCCCGGCCCGAGGGCGTGCGCCTGATGGAGCGGATCGAGGGTGCCGACGGCGGCGATGCGCTGATCTCGCCCTTGCAGGCCACGATGATGCAGGACCTGCGCCGGGCGCTGGCGATCGCGCTGGCCGTGGGCGAGGGGTATTCCGAACAGACTGGCCTGACAGCACTCAAGCGCGAGAACCTGGAAAACCGCCTGCCGCGCGACAAATCCGCCGAATTCTCGGAGCTTCTGGCGGCCGAGGCGCTGGCGACGCTCTACACCTTCGCCAATGCCACGTCCTTCCTGCTGGCCCCGCATGCCTCGGAGGTCACGGTCGAGATCGGCGCGGTCGAGGAGGTGCTGACCGACAACGCGCAACTGGCGCTGCACGGGGCGCTGTGGGAACTGGACCAGACGCTGGCGCAATTCGCCAGCGACGAGCCGCGGCTGGTGGCCACGGTGCTGGCCTTCGCCGAGCAACTGATGGAGAAGGTCGCCCTGCGCGCCCAGACCGCCCCGCGCATCGCGCCCTTCGCCGATGCTCGCTTCAAGGTCGAGGCGGACGATTTCACCATCGAGGGCTTCACCCCCGCCCGGCGCGGGCGCGGCCAGTCGCTCACCATGAGCTTCAAGAAGCCGCACGAGGTGGTCGGCAACCACATCGCCAAATATCAGGCGATGAAGCTGGCCAAGATGCTCATGGCCTATGACTTCGAACGCCACCTGAATCCCTTTGCCGAGATGGGCGGCTTCATCTTCACCTTCATGGGCGACGGCGCGCCGGGCACCGGCAAGACCACCCTGATCCAGATGATGGCGGGGCTGATCAACGACTATTGCCAGGTGGCGGGCTACCCGTTCCGCTATCAGAATTTCTCGGTCGACCAGATCGACAGCTACCAGGGTAAGTCTGGCCAGAACGCCAAGTCCTTCATCAACGCGGTGATCGACCCCGGCGTGATTGGCTTCGGCACGGTGGACGACATCGACCAGATCGCCGGCAAGCGCGGCGACCGGCAGTCGAGCGCCGGGCAACTCGAGGTCACGGCGGTCTTCATGGAGGCCTTCGCGGGCGCCAATACCGTGGTGCGGGGCAACTGCACCTTCGGCATGTTCTCGAACTACCCCGAGAACGTGGACGACGCCCTGCGCCAGCGCGCCGGGGCGCGATTCCTGGTGGACGGGCCGCAGACGCGCGAGGATTACATCGACATCCTGCACCTGCTGATGGGCAAGAACCACGACATCCCGCTGGGCGAGCACGAGCTCTACGCCGCGCAGGAGATCAAGCGCGCCGTGGCGGCGAGTTTCGAATCCCACGGGCGGCCCAAGGAGGACGGGTTGGTCGAGGTCTGGGAGAAGGTCGAGGCAGCCAACGGCACGCTCGACACCATCGCCAAGCTCGGCAGCTATCTGAAAGCGATCCAGCAGGCCGATCCGCGCTTCACCGGGCGCGCGATCAAGAACATCACCGACGCGGTGAAGGTCCGCGCGATGGATTTCGAACTGCCCGATGAATGGATGGAGCAGCCGGAGCTGTTCCTGTTCAAGAGCTATGACGAGAAGACCGCGATGATCCGCGAGCTGATGCAGCCGATCACCGTCGAGATGGTCGTGCAGGAGATCAACCGCTACGCCGACAGCGAATTCCGCTATGCCGACAAGTCCGACGAGGCCGCGATCGACGCGCTGGTCCGCGACTTCGGCCGCCAGGAAGAGGCGAAACGGCGGTATCTGGAGGGGAAGGGGTGAGGACGACGCACCACATCCGTGAAGGCGCGACAAGCGCCCGGCATGGCTCGAAGCGCCCGCCCGGCGGAACCGCCGGGCCGCGCCGGCCCGCCCCCGTTTTGCCGGAGGCACACCTGCGGTTTGACGGCGGGCGCGATTGCGCCACCCCGCGGCTCGTCACGGCCCTTTTCTCTTCGTTCAGGGGCGCCACATGAAACGCCTCATCTCCAAGGGCCTGATGTTCGGCAATCTGGTGCCGGTGGACAGCCCCGCGCTGGTGGAGCGCTACAACCGCGCGCTTTCGACGCTGATCGGCAGGACCACCGTCCTGCCGGATTTCCACGTGGATATCTCGGGCTATTCCCCGGAAGTGGGGGACGAGCTGGGCGATCACCTCTACCTCAACCCCGGCGGCTGCAACCGGCAGTTCATACTTCTGACCACCGCGCAGAAACGGGCGCCGCTGCTGAACGCGCGCTTCTCGACCTCGCGCGGGATCCTGCGCCGGTTCATCGAGGATAACGAGGCCGAGCTTTTTGCCCTCACCGCCCGCGACGCGGTGGCGGGGGAGTTGGCAAACTCGGTCTTCGACCTCTCGGACCCGGCGCGGCTTCTGGATATCCGGCGGATCACCGTGGAGGCCGACACCACCCAGTCCCACGTCAAGAACGCCCGCAAGCTGGCCGAGAAGATCCACCGCTTCCGCGAGGAGGAAGACGCCTGGTGGGACAACGCGCTCATCGCCGAGATGATCGACCTGGCCCGCCATACCGGCGACGTGACGCGCCACCCGGTGGACCTGCCGGTGCGGCAATACGAAAAGGGGAATTTCTGGACCTCGCATTTTGGCGGGCTCTACATCTTCCGCGACCTCGACAAGCCCGCGATCCTTTCGGTTGGCCCGCCCGAGGCGCTGGGCAAGATGCCGATCCCGGTGATCGGGCTGGAGGATCGCAACGCCGTGGCCCGGTTCTTCGAACGGAACGACCTGGTGGAGCCGATCGTGAAGGCGCGCGGCATGGATGCCGCCGCCGTGCTGCGTCAGAAGATGGATTTCATCCTGATCGAGGCCGCAGCGGCACGTGGCGACCTGCTCGAAGGCGTCACCCGGCGCGACCTGCGCAGCCTTGCCCGGCAGATGGGGGGCGATCTGCCCGAGGCGTTCCACGGGCTTGCCGCGCTTTTGCGCTGGGCCGAGGGGGGCGGGCGCTGGCCCAAGATCCGCTCGGACCACCCGGCCTATTTCTACACCCTGCGCAGCAGGTCCCACGGCGACCGCGACCTGGTGAACCAGCTTCTTGCCGAGATCGCGCCGCTGGACGTGCGGCAGCTTTTCATCTGCCACAAGGAGCTGTTCTATCGCAGCTACCGGGGCTGGTCCGAGGCCAAGAAGGGCTACGTGGCCGAATTCCTTTCGCAGGAATACATGGTCGACAAGGCCGGTGCCCGCGCGGCACTCTTTGGGCCGGAGCCGGGCATGGCCGAGCCGGAAGACGACTCCGACGATGATGATGATGACCTGATCGCCCGCGTCGGCCCCTGGGGCCCGGTGAAAAGGAGGAGAAGATGATCGGCCCCGTTCGCCTTGCTGTGCTAGGGTTGCTGTTTCTGACCGTGCTGTATTTCCTGCTGTCGATCTATTCGCGGTCACTGGCCCGTGAGCGACTGGAAAAGGAGTGGGAAGAAGACGGTTGCCCCGGCGACAGGGATGCATATGTGGACAGGGGTATGGCTGAGTATGAGACATCGCTGCGCAGAAAACTTCTCCTGCTGGTCTATGTGGTGCCAATTGTTGGCTTCTTTGTCCTGCTCTATGTCACGAATTTCATGTGAGGTCCGCGGATGCACTATGTAAAATGGTCCTTGATTGCGCTGCTGGTGCTGCTGGTCTTCGCCTTCTTCCACTACACGCTGCCGCAGCGCGATATCGTGCGCATCGTCAACACCTACGAAGAGCGTCAGGACTTCGGCTGGAACGGGATCTTCTGGGCGGAACCCAGTTCGGGAACCACCGGCTTGCCCAACCGGGATGTACTGTTCATTCAGACCATACGCGCCAACGGCAAGCCGATGGTTTATCGCAACGAGGATACGGGTTGGGGTTGGCCGCCCTATTTCAAATTCGACACTGCCAATTTGCAAACCGAGGCTGCGGATTCCATCTCGAACCGAGACAACCCGGAATGGGTGGCGATAACTCACTACGGATGGCGCAATGAACTGATCAGCATTTTCCCCAATGCCGTGTCGATCCGCCCTGTCGAGGGGCCGGACGTGACGTTTTTCCCCTGGGCCAATACGGTCATCCTGACGATCCTGGCCGGGCTTCTGGTGCTGGCCTGGCGGATGTGGATGCAGTTCCGCGAGCGGATGATCGACCCGCTGGTCGAGGACGTCTCGGACACCATCGACCGGGTCGATGCGAGGGCCGACGCGGCGCGCGGACGGTTCCGGCGCTGGCTCGATACCTGGCGCGGCAAGCCGCGGCGCTGAGGGGTCAGCCCAGCAGGCTGTCGACCCACTCAGGCACCACGCGGCTGGCGGGGCCGTGGCGCGCCTCGTCGAAGGCGCGGGCCGTCTCGGACGGCTCCAGGTTCAGCTCCAAGGTCGCGGCGCCCGCCATCCGGGCCTCCTGCACAAAGGCGGCGGCGGGGTAGACCTGCCCCGAAGTGCCGATCGCCACGAAAAGATCGGCCTGCGACAGGGCCGTGTCGATCTCTTCCATGTAGAACGGAAACTCTCCGAACCAGACGATGTCGGGCCGGGTCGCGGGTTGGCTGCAGGCAGGGCAGGGGTCCTCGGGGCGCATCACCAGCGGTGCCTCCCAGCGGTGATCGCAGCGGGCGCAACGCGCCCGGTCCAGCGCCCCGTGCATGTGCAGGATCGCGCGGCTTCCGGCGCGCTCGTGCAGGCTGTCCACGTTCTGGGTGACGATCAGTACCTCGCCCGGGAACTCCGCCTCCAGCCGCGCCAGCGCCTCATGCGCGGCGTTCGGGCTGGCCCCCGCCGCGTTGGCGCGTCGGGCGTTGTAGAAGTCATGCACCAGCCTCGGGTTGGCGGCGAAACCCTGCGGCGTGGCCACCTCCTCCAGATCGTATTTCGTCCAGAGCCCGTCCTTGTCGCGGAAGGTGCCGAGCCCGCTTTCGGCGGAGATGCCCGCCCCGGTGAGAATGACGATACTGCGCATGGGTCCGATCCTAGGCGCGGGCGGGCGAAACCGAAAGGGGGCGCTGGAACACGGGCGCGATTGGCGCTATCGAAGGGGCATGACCACCCGCGTTCTTTTCGTCTGCCTTGGTAACATCTGCCGCTCGCCCTCGGCCGAGGGGGTCCTGCGGACCATGGCCGGAGCCGAGGGCCTGCCGGTCGAGATCGACAGCGCGGGAACCGCTGACTGGCATACCGGCAAGCCGCCCTATGGCCCCATGACCGAGGCCGCCGCGCGGCGCGGATATGACCTGAGCCCCCTGCGGGCCCGGCAGGTGCGGCGCGGGGATTTCGACGACTTCGACCTGATCCTGGCGATGGATGACGAGAACCTCGCCAACCTGGAGCGGCTGCGCCCGGCGGGAAATGGCACCGCGGTGAAGCTGTTCCTCGACTACGCCCCCGAGACGGGCCGCGCCCATGTGCCCGACCCCTATTACACGCGCGACTTCGACGAGGCGCTGGACCTCATCGAACAGGCCGCGCGCGGGCTGATCGCTCAGCTCGCGCAGTAGACCTCGGCGGTTTCCCCGAAGCTGCGGTAGCTCTGCCAGAACCGCTCGTCGCTGCTGCGGCTCGACATGCGCACCTGCTGCGCCCGATCCGGATCGCGGAAGAGCCGCGCGGCCGTCTTCTGGTCGTTGCGCGAAAGCGTGATGTTGGCGACGTCCTGGATGCAGCCGCAAAGCGCACGGTTGCCCGCCGCCCGGTCGGACGCCATGCAGGCCCGTTCGATCACATCGGCGGAGGCGACTCCGCCCCAAAGACTGACCAGCGCAGCCAGGTAAATGGATTTTTTCATTCTTTCTGCCTCGATACTGCCGACCCCCCGCTATTTTCTGCGGGTGGGATCCGACGGTTACCCCCGGAAACTATGCCCAAGATGCCGGATTTTTTCAATTCACGACATATGGGAGTCGGAGAGGGGTGAGCCGCAAGATCGGGGAAAACGGGGCAGGGCGAGGGTGATCCGGCCCGGCGTTCGGACGAAGGTGTGAGCACAGGGCCGCAAACAACGCCTCGCGCGCCCTCAACACGCCGCGCCCCCTTGCCAACCACGTGTTTCCGCCGCATATGAGCCGTCATGACCGACCTCGCCCATATCCGCAATTTTTCGATCGTGGCGCATATCGACCACGGGAAATCCACGCTTGCCGACCGGCTGATCCAGCTCACCGGGACGGTGGCCGAACGCGACATGAAGGAACAGCTTCTGGACGCGATGGATATCGAGCGTGAGCGCGGCATCACCATCAAGGCCAACTCGGTCCGGATCGAGTACCCCGCCAAGGATGGCGAGACCTATATCCTGAACCTGATCGACACCCCCGGCCACGTGGACTTCGCCTACGAGGTCAGCCGGTCGATGCGCGCGGTCGAAGGCTCGCTGCTGGTCGTGGACGCCACCCAGGGGGTCGAGGCGCAGACGCTCGCCAACGTCTACCAGGCGATCGACGCGGATCACGAGATCGTGCCGGTCCTCAACAAGATCGACCTGCCCGCCGCCGAGACCGAGCGCGTGAAAGAGCAGATCGAGGACGTGATCGGCATCGACGCCCAGGACGCCATCGAGATCAGCGCCAAGACCGGCCTCGGCATCCCCGACGTGCTGGAGGCCATCGTCCAGCGCCTGCCTGCCCCCAAAGGCGACCGCGACGCGCCGCTCAAGGCGATGCTGGTCGACAGCTGGTACGACCCCTACCTTGGCGTCGTCGTCCTGATCCGCGTCATGGACGGGGTGATCCGCAAGGGCGACCGCATCAAGATGATGAAGACCGGCGCGGTCTACGGCATCGACAAGCTTGCCGTGCTGAAACCCGCCATGGTCGACATCAAGGAACTCGGCCCCGGCGAGATCGGCGTCTTCACCGCCTCGATCAAGCAGGTGCGCGACACCCGCGTGGGCGACACCATCACGCACGAAAAGAAGGGCTGCGAAACCGCGCTTCCGGGCTTCAAGCCCTCGATCCCGGTGGTGTTCTGCGGCCTTTTCCCGGTGGACGCGAACGACTTCGAGGACCTGCGCGACGCGATCGAGAAGCTGGCGCTCAACGACGCCTCCTTCACCTTCGAGATGGAAACCTCCGCAGCACTTGGCTTCGGCTTTCGCTGCGGCTTCCTGGGCCTGCTGCACCTCGAGGTGATCCGCGACCGGCTGGAGCGCGAATACGATATCGACCTGATCACCACCGCGCCCTCGGTGATCTACAAGATCCACATGCGCGACGGTTCGGTGACAGAGTTGCACAACCCCGCCGACATGCCCGACCTCACCCATGTGCAGCATATCGAGGAGCCGCGCATCAAGGCGACGATCCTGGTGCCCGACGAATACCTGGGCGACGTGCTGAAGCTCTGCCAGGACCGGCGCGGCATCCAGCTTGACCTGACCTACGCGGGCAGCCGCGCCATGGTGGTCTATGACCTGCCGCTCAACGAGGTGGTCTTCGACTTCTACGACCGGCTGAAATCGGTCACCAAGGGCTATGCCAGCTTCGACTACCAGATGACCGGCTACCGCGAGGACAAGCTGGTCAAGATGCAGATCCTGGTGAATGACGAACCCGTGGACGCGCTGTCCATCATGGTCCACCGCGACCGGGCCGAAAGCCGTGGCCGCGCCATGTGCGAGAAGCTGAAAGAGCTGATCCCCCGCCACATGTTCAAGATCCCGATCCAGGCGGCGATCGGCGGCAAGGTCATCGCGCGCGAGACGCTGGCCGCGCTCCGCAAGGACGTGACCGCGAAATGCTACGGCGGCGACGTGACCCGGAAGAAGAAACTGCTCGAGAAGCAGAAGGCCGGCAAGAAGAAGATGCGCCAGTTCGGCAAGGTCGAGATCCCGCAGGAAGCCTTCA
>JABURR010000029.1 GCA_014762635.1 Paracoccaceae bacterium | reverse complement strand
CTGCCGATGTTCATCTTCATGGGCTACGTGCTGTCGGAAAGCCGGATCGCCGATGACCTCTACAAGATGTTCCACGTCTGGATGGGTGGGCTTTCGGGTGGTCTCGCGGTGGGCACCATCGGGTTGATGGTGCTGATCTCGGCCATGAACGGGCTTTCGGTGGCGGGCATGGCCATCGGCGCGACCATCGCCCTGCCCGAACTGCTGAAGCGGGGTTACGACAAACGGATGGTCACCGGCGTGATCCAGGCCGGATCGAGCCTTGGAATTCTTGTCCCGCCCTCGGTCGTGCTGGTTCTTTATGCGATGATCGCGCGGCAACCGGTGGGCCAGCTCTGGCTCGCGGGGGTGCTGCCGGGGCTGATGATGGCCTCGATGTTCATCATCTACATCGTGGTCCGCTGCAAGATTTCCCCGGAACTTGGACCGGTTCTGCCGAAGAACGAACGCGACGTGGGCTGGTCCGAGAAGTTCCGCCTGCTGCGCGCGGGCCTGCTGCCGCTGGTGATCTTCTTCGTGATGATGGTGCCCTTCGTGAACGGCTGGACATCGCTGGTGGAAAGCTCGGCCATCGGCGCGATCGCGGCCTTTGTGGCTGCGGTCCTCAAGGGGCGCATGACGCGCGAGGTCTTCGAAACATGCGTACGTCAGACGCTGGGCGTGTCGTGCATGTTCATGTGGATCATCCTTGCGGCCCTGGCCTTCGGCGCGGTGTTCGACGGGCTGGGCGCGGTGAAGGCCATTGACAGCCTCTTTACCGAGAAACTGGGCCTCAATCCCTGGGTGATCCTGATCCTTATGCAGCTCAGCTTCATCCTGATGGGAACGTTTCTGGACGATACCGCCATGCTGGTAATCGTGGCCCCGCTCTACGTGCCGCTGGTGGGGGAGCTGGGCTTCGACCTCATCTGGTACGGGGTGCTTTACACGATCACCTGCCAGATCGCCTACATGACGCCGCCGTTCGGCTACAACCTGTTCCTGATGCGCGCGATGGCACCGCCGGAAATCACCCTGCGGGATATCTACACCTCCATCCTGCCCTTCGTGCTGGTGATGGTGGTGGCGCTGGCGACCATCATGATATTCCCGGAAATCGCGCTTTGGCTTCCAAATTACGTCTACGGAAAATGAGCAGAAACACAAAGAGACCCCGACAATGGGGCAATACCACGAGAACCAACAGAGGAGACTAAAATGACTTCACGGCGTACATTTCTGAAATCCGCCGGCTTTGCCGGGGCGGCAACGCTTGCCAGTCCCGCGATCGTCAAGGCCCAGAATGCCATCCGTTGGCGCTTCCAGACCTATGCAGGCGGCGCGCTCGGTGAGCACGTGACCAAGCCGGTCATCGACTACATCAATGCCAACTCCAACGGCGAGCTCGAGGTCGAACTGTTCTACGCCGACCAGATCGTTCCGACGGGCGAGCTGTTCCAGGCGCTTCAGCGCGGCACGATCGACGGCGTCCATTCGGACGATGACTCCATGGCCTCGCCCACCCCGCTTCGGGTGTTCGGCGGTTATTTCCCGTTCGCGACCAAGCACATCCTCGACGTGCCGGTGCTGTTCAACCAGTACGGCCTCGCCAAGATCTGGGAAGAAGAATACGCCAAGGTCGGCGTTAAATGGCTGTCTGCCGCCGGTCAGGACCCGTGCAACTTCAACACCAAGAAGGAAATCACCTCGGTCGCCGATCTGGACGGGCTGAAGCTTTACACCTTCCCCACCGCCGGGCGCTTCCTGGCACAGTTCGGCGTGGTGCCGGTGAACATCCCCTACGA